>NZ_JBWKFZ010000010.1:157117-371461 GCF_056433985.1 Streptomyces sp. NPDC044106 | reverse complement strand
CAACTCCCTATCCACCGACCTACCCACCCCTCCCACGACTTCCGGGCAAAGTACCACCGAGGCACCCTACGGGTGATCGCCAGGACAGCTCCTAGAGGGGTGATGGTCAAGCAATCGGCCGCAATCGGATCGACACAGGGAGAGGTCATGCGCTTGCGTTTCCTCGGGATCATCCCGAACACCGGTAAGGACGACTCGCCAACCATTTGGCTGGACGAGGACAGCGGAGACCTGCTGATCCAGTCGTACCGGGCCACTGAGGAGGAAGTGAAGGGATGTCAGGAGGTCGGCTCAATCCCCGGTCATGGGACGGACATTCCGGATCACGAGACGATCATCCGTCTGCCCAAGGTCATGATCCAGTACATCCCTCGCCCGGACGGAGACGCCGCCGATGAAGCCACCGGCACGTGAGCCACTGTCCCAAGCCCGACGTTCCGCCATTCACCTTGAGGTCCGCGACCACTACGCGAGTACAGACCCGGATTTCCTTGCGTGGCGGGAGGGGCACCGCAAGTTCACAGCGGATAACCGCTCTGACTGGTGGGAGGGCTGGCACGACGCCGTACATGCAGCCGTCTCGCGGGGCGTGGTCGTGCGCCGGGCCCGTGTGGTCTCCGAGCCGCTGACTGAGTACCTGCGCTGGGAGTACGACTATGCCGTGACCAACGTGGTTGCCGGTGAGCAAGTTCGCTGGCTGCCCCGCCGACGGGCGAAGGATCTCGCGATCCCCGCTGTGGACTTCTGGGTATTCGACGGTGAGTTGGTCCTCTTCCATCACTTCAGCGGGGATGGCGCTCTGATGGAGCGGGAGTACGTCAAGGACACCGCTTTGGCTGCCTGGTGCACCGATGCCTTTGACGCAGTGTGGGGGCGGGCTACTCCGCACGAGGAGTACCGGCCGGTCTAGTGCAACCAGCATCATCTAACGTCCGGCAAGCACGGCAAGTCCTGGCCGACCGTCTACGCGAGTTGTTCAGGGACGCCGGGCTTGAAGGCAAGGATCTCGCCGCGCTGTGCGGCTGGCACCCGTCCAAGGTGTCGCGGATCTCGACGGCGAAGGCTCAGCCCAGCGAGGACGACATTCGGGCCTGGTGCCGGGCATGCGGAGCTGAGGGCCAGGCAGAGGACCTGATTGCCTCGCTGCGTGCCGTTGAGGGCATGTGGTTGACGTGGCGCCGGTTGGAGCGTGCCGGGCTGAAACCGTCGCAGGAGGAACGCCTTCCGCTGTATCAGCGAACGCGCCGCTTCCGCTCGTACTGCTCCTGGGCTCTTCCCGGATTGCTCCAGACCTACCAGTACACGGAGGACGTGCTTCGGACGATCCAGCGGCAACGAGTGGCAACGGACGATGTGGCCGACGCTGTAGCCGCCCGCATGGAGCGTCAGCGCGTGTTGCACGAGGGGCAAAGACTGTTCGCGTTCCTGATCGAGGAGCCCGTGCTCCGCAACACCCTCAGCACTGGAGACGATCAGGAGGAGCAGCTGGAGCACTTGCTCACAGTGTGCGGCCTACCGAACGTCAGTCTCGGCGTGGTCCCGATGGCTCAGCGACGCCCCCAACTGCCGGTCGAGAACTTCTGGATCTACGACAACGCCCAAGTCAACGTCGAGTTGGTCTCCGGGTACCTCACGCTGACCCAGCCCAGCGAGGTCAAGGTGTACGCCGACACATTCGCCACTCTCGCCGACATGGCGGCCTATGGCGACAGGGCCCGAGCGCTGATCCTCCGGGCCCGCGACTCGCTCGTGTAGTCCGCGCGCAATCAGGAGCAATCGGCTAGGAGTTGAAGGTTCCGTGTTCCTAGCGTGGTGGAGAACGGACCACGCGAGGGGATAGCGCCAATGGCAGCGAAGACCGATGCGCCCGCAACTGGCCTCATCAGAGGGGAAGTTGGGTACGTCACGTTCACTGAGGACAGACCCGACTGTGAGAAGTGCGGCAAGCTGATCAAGCCTCTTGATCCCGCGCGCCGGATCGAGCGCCAAGGGGGCGGAGCCTCGGAAGTCGTGTACTGGCACAACTTCTGTTTCCGGCAGGTAAGGCCCCGGACGTGAGCACCCCCGCGAGGCTCCAGAGACGCCCCTCAGCGCCGTGCGTTCCCGGTTGCTTCATGCACCGCAACCCCACGGGAAGCCCGCAGGAGAGGCAGGTACAAGCCCCCGTTCGGTCGCACGCCCCGTGAAGCGGAGCGGCCGGACGGGCACAGACCCCGCCCCGGCTGGCGGACCTGGACAGTACGAACAGCCGGGGACGGGCCATCACCCCGTCTACGAAAGCGAAGTGACGCCATGAGCGTACCGACCGAACCACAGCCCATGCCCGGTCCCCCAGGCCCCGGACCGATCCCTGTGGGGACCCTGCTGACCCCTGAAGGGTTCGAGGGAGTCAAGGCAACTGTCCTGGACAGCAACCCCGACATGGCCGAAGAGGTGGCCGCCCGGATCGTCACGGACGCACTCAAGTTCGTAGTAGCCGCAGTGCAGTTCCCTGACGTCAAGATCACCCCGTCACAGGTGGTAGACGAGGGTTGGCATGCGCTGATCCTTCACACGAACCTTTACGCCAAGCTGTGTGAGCGGCTGGGCCGGTTCGTGCACCACTGGCCGGAGCGACCCGACCCTGAGCGGTACGACCCTCACGCGCTGACGCGCACGGTCGCGATCATCGAACAGGCCGGGTACAACGTCGATCCGGAGTTGTGGACGGCCCCAAGTCGGGCCCTGGTGCCCGTGGGCGCGAACTGTTCCCACACGCCCAAGCCGGGCGGGTGCGGGCCGATCAACCCCGGCAAGTGCGCTTCGCACTGCTCGGGCGGGAGTGGGGGCGGCGGTAGCTAGGCTGCCCGCACGTACGGCTGAGAGGTGAGGGCATGGACGCGGAGCAGGCCCGGCAGGTGGACGCCATGTTGAGGCGTCTTGGTATCCCCGGCGTGGTCGCGCCGGAAGATCCGGAGGACCCGGCGGGGGCGTGGCGTGTGTACGACAGTGCCGATCCGGCGACTCGCAAGGACACGACCGCTGACGCGCTGGCGTCCGTCGTGGCGAAGTTCCGCGAGACCAGCCCCGAGCCCCCGGAGAAGCGGCAGCAAGGTCCGACGCGGGGGTTCGTCTTCCCGCCCGAAGAGGACTGACGATCCACACGGCCCCGGTCGGCACGTTCCCCGTGTGCCGGCCGGGGCTTTTGCTGCCCTGAGCTGGGGCGCTGGCCGTAGCCTGACCCCATGGACGAGATGCCCCAGGACCACCGGCCCCTGAGATGTACGAGAGTCCTCCTCGCCGAGGACCAGGGAATGATGCGGGGCGCGCTCGCCCTGCTGCTCGGCATGGAGGAGGACATCGAAGTCGTCGCGCAGGTGGGCGCGGGTGACGAGATCGTCGACGCGGCGCTCGTCGCCCGCCCGGACGTGGCACTGCTCGACATCGAACTGCCGGGCCGCAGCGGCCTGGACGCCGCGGCCGATCTGCGCGAGGAGTGCCCCGACTGCCGGGTCCTCATCCTCACGACCTTCGCCAGGCCCGGCTACCTGCGCCGCGCCATGGAGGCCGGTGCGGTCGGCTTCCTGGTCAAGGACGGGCCGGTGGAGGAGCTCGCCGAGTCGATCCGCCGGGCGCTGCGGGGCGAGACGGTCATCGATCCGGCGCTCGCCGCGGCCGCGCTCAGCGCCGGGCCCAGCCCGTTGACCGGCCGCGAGGCGGACGTCCTGAAGGCCTCCGTGGACGGCGCGACGGTCGCCGACATCGCGGGCACGCTGCATCTGTCGGAGTCGACCGTGCGGAACTACCTGTCGGCGGCGATCGGGAAGACCGGGACACGGAACCGGATGGAGGCGGTGCGGGAGGCGCGCCACCGGGGGTGGCTGTGAGAGCAGTGGCTGGGCGCACGCCGCCGCCGGGCCGCCGAGTACGTCTTCAACCGCCCACCGGGCTCCGAGCCCTCAGAGCCTGTCTTTGAACCCCCGTCGTCCGCGCGAAGCGCGGGCGCAGCGGTGTTCGGTGCGTGCGATCGGTGTGCGGAGTTCCAGGTCATGTGGCGGAGCCACCTGTCCTGGAAATCCGTGCGCCGAGCGTGCGTGCCGGGCGCCGGGACGCAGGCGGGGGTTCAAAGACAGGCTCTCAGCTCCCCGAGGGCGTCCGAGTCGCCGGGCGCGACCTCGGCATCCACCCGAGCAGCACCACCACGCCCGCCAGCAGGATGAAGCCGCTCGTGCGGAACGCCATCGCGTATCCGTCGGTGAGGGCCTGTGGCGATGACGCACCGTGTGTCTGGGCTGCCGCCACCGTGGAGAGCACCGCGAGGCCGAGTGCGCCGCCCATCGTGCGGGAGGTGTTGACCAGGCCGGAGACGAGGCCCGCGTCGCCCGGCCCGGCGCCCGACGTGGCGAGCGAGGCGAGCGGGGTGGTGGCGAGGCCCGCGCCGAACATCATCACGATGCCGGGCAGCAGGATCGAGGTCACGTACGCGCCGTCGACCGTCATCGTCGACTGCCAGCCGAAGCCCGCGGCGGCCACCACGATGCCGATCGCGGAGACGTTCTTCGCGCCGATCAGCGGCATCAGGCGCGGCGCGAGCATCGAGCCGGCGACGACGGTGAACGAGGACGGCATGAGGGCGAGGCCCGCCTTCAACGGGGAGTAGCCGAGGACGTTCTGGGTGTAGAGCGTCATGAACATCCACATGGCGAACATGCCGCCGCCGCACACGAACATCGCGGCGTTGGCGGCCGACACCGTCCGCACCTTGAACAGCTTCAGCGGCATCAGCGGCACCTTCGTGCGCGCCTCCACCACGAGGAACGCGGCGAGCAGCCCGAGCCCCGCCGCCAGCGGCACCAGCGTGGCGGCGGCCGTCCAGCCCTTCTCCTCGGTCTGCACGATGCCGTACGCGAGGGTGGCGAGGCCGCCGGTGACCAGGACCGCGCCCGGCACGTCCAGGCGGCGCGTCCGGTCGGACCTGCTCTCGGTGAGCCAGGCCAGCCCCGCGACGATCACCAGGGCGCCGACCGGCACGTTGATCAGGAGAACCCAGCGCCAGGAGAGCAGGTCGGTCAGGACCCCGCCGACGAGGCCGCCGGCCGCACCGCCGCCCGCGCCGACCGCCGACCAGACGCCGATGGCCCGGGCCCGCGCGGCACCCTCGGGCACCGCCGACGTGAGGATCGTCAGCGTCGACGGCGCGAGGACCGCGGCGCCGAGACCCTGCACGGCCCGCGCCACGAGGAGCTGCCACTCGGCCTGGGCCAGGCCGCCGCCGAGCGAGGCGGCGGTGAACAGGCCGAGCCCGACGAGGAACATCCGCTTGCGGCCGAAGAGGTCCCCGGCCCGCCCGCCGAGCAGCATGAAGCCCGCGAAGGCTATGGAGTACGCGTTGACGACCCATTGCAGGCCGATGGCGCTCATGCCCAGGTCGGACCGCATCGACGGCAGCGCGGTGTTCACCACGGAGACGTCGAGGACGACCAGGAACTGGCCCGCGCAGGCGGTGAGCAGCACCGCCCACACCGGGACGGACCTCCGGGGCGGGGCGGCGCCGGAGGGGGCGGATGCGGGGGCGGAGCCGGAATCGGGGTCGGCCGGGTAAGCGGTGGAGGACGTCTGGACCATGACAACCATCCTCTCAAGCGAAACTTGAGCGGCGCATCGGAAATTCGCCTCCTTCCGCCCTGGTCCGACAGTCCTAGGTCCAACAGGCCCAGGACCAACAGGCCCAGGACCAACAGGCCCAGGACCAACAGGCCCAGGACCAACAGGCCTAGGTCCGCCTGAGCATCGTCACCACCGCCGCCCCGCCCAGGCCGATGTTGTGCGCGAGCCCCACCCGCGCTCCCTCGACCTGCCGCGCCGTCGCCTCGCCGCGCAGCTGCCAGGTCACCTCGGCGACCTGCGCGATGCCGGTCGCGCCCAGCGGGTGGCCCTTGGAGATGAGGCCGCCGGAGGGGTTGACCACCCAGCGCCCGCCGTACGTCGTCGCGCCGCTCTCGACGAGCTCGCCCGACTCGCCCGGCGCGCACATGCCGAGCGCCTCGTAGGTGAGGAGTTCGTTGACGGAGAAGCAGTCGTGCAGCTCGACGACGTCCACGTCCTCGATGCCGAGCCCCGACCTCTCGTACACCTGCTGGGCCGCCTCGCGTGACATCGGCTGTCCGACGACGTCGATGCACGAGCCCGAGGCGAAGGATTCGCCGGTGTCGGTGGTCATGGCCTGGGCGGCGATCTCCACCGCGCGCTCCGCGAGGCCGTGCCGTTCGACGAAGCGCTCCGAGACCACGACCGCCGCCGCCGCGCCATCCGACGTCGGGGAGCACTGGAGCTTGGTGAGCGGGCGGTGGATGGTTCTGGCGGCGAGGATCTCGTCGACGGTGTACGCGTCCTGGAACTGCGCGTACGGGTTGTTCGTGGAGTGCCGGTGGTTCTTGGCGCCGACCGCGGCGAGCTGCGCCTCGGTGGTGCCGTACTTCTCCATGTGCTCGCGGGCCGCGTCGCCGAAGATCTGGGCGGTGGGCGGGGTCATCTCGAAGCCGTGCCGGGCGGCCATGATCCCGTAGTGGCGGGCGACGGGGGACGTCCTGAAGTCCCCGCCGTCGGAGCCTCCCCCCAGCGCGCCGCGTGCCATCTTCTCGAAGCCGAGCGCGAGCACGCAGTCGTTCAGGCCGCCCTCGACGAACTGCCGGGCCATCATCAGCGCGGTCGATCCGGTGGCGCAGTTGTTGTTGACGTTGTAGACGGGGACGCCGGTCAGGCCGAGTTCGTAGACGGCGCGCTGGCCTGCCGTCGAGGGCTGGAAGCAGTAGCCGACGGGGACCTGCTCGACCTGGTCGTACGGGACTCCGGCGTCGTCGAGGGCCTTGGTGCCCGCCTCCTTCGCCATGTCCCAGTACTGCCAGTCGCGCGTTTCCGGCTTCTCGAACCTGGTCATCCCGACGCCGACGACGTACGCCTTCATGAGGGTCCTTTCCGTGGGCCGCGATCTCAGTCCCGGGGCAGGCCGAGGATCCGCTCGGCGACGACGTTGAGCTGGACCTGGGTGGTGCCGCCCGCGATGGTCAGGCAGCGCGACATCAGGAAGCCGTGCAGGGCCCGCTCCCCCGGGCCCTCGCGGACCGCGCCCGCCGGGCCGAGGAGTTCGAGGGCAAGATCGGCGACCTTCTGCTGGTGGGGGGTCTGGACGAGTTTGCGTACGGAGGCGCCCGGTCCCGGCTCCGCGCCCGCCACCTGCTGCGTCGTGGTCCGCAGACCGATGCAGGCGACTGCGTGCGCCTCGGCGGCGAGCGCCCCGATGCGGGCCCGGTAGGCGCCGTCGAGTTCGCCGGCGCGAGCGATGAGCGCTTCGAGGCCGGTGTCGAAGGTCATCTGGTCGGCCATGTGGACGCGTTCGTTGCCGAGGGTGTTGCGGGCGACGCGCCAGCCGTCGTCGACCTGTCCGACGACGGCGTCCTCGGGGAGGAACACGTCGTCGAAGTACACCTCGTTGAAGAGGGAGTCGCCGGTGATCTCCTTGAGTGGGCGGATGTCCATCCCGCCGCCCCCGGCCGCGGCGGCCTTCATATCGACGAGGAAGTACGTCAGCCCCTTGTGCTTGGGCGCCGACGGGTTCGTACGGGCGAGGAGGATGCCGTGGTCCGCCCACTGGGCCGCGCTGGTCCACACCTTCTGGCCGTTCACGCGCCAACCGCCCGCGACGCGCTCGGCCCGCGTGCGCAGGGACGCGAGGTCGGAGCCCGCGCCGGGCTCACTGAAGAGCTGGCACCAGAGCAACTCGCCGCGCAGGGTGGGCGCGAGGAAGCGGGCGCGCTGCGCCTCTGTGCCGTACGCGATGAGGGAGGGCACCACCCAGGTCGCGATGCCGAGATCGCTGAGCCCGACCCCGGCGGCCCGCAACTCCTCCTGGACGACGAGCTGTTGGACGGGGTCCGCGCCGAGGCCGTAGGGCTCTGGGAGGTGCGGGGCCGCGTAGCCGGTGGGGGCGAGTTCCTTGCGGGCCGCGGCGGGGTCGAGGCCGCGGGCCGGGGCGATCGCCGCGCGGGCCCGCTCCCGGTACGCCTCGGCCCGCGCCCGTGACTCCCGCGGCAGCTCCAGGCGCAGTTCGCGCCGGGCGCCGTTCTCCGCGAGCCGCACGGCGCGCAGCCGGTGCGCGTCGCCCGCGCCGAGCAGCTGCCGGGCCACGACGGCCCTGCGCAGATACACGTGGGCGTCGTGCTCCCAGGTGAAGCCGATGCCGCCGAGGATCTGCACGCAGTCCTTGGCGCAGGAGTACGCGGCGTCGAGGGCGGTGGCCGCGGCGAGGGCGGCGGTCAGGCCGCGTACGTCGACGGGCGTCTCGGGGGCGTCCGCCGCGCGGGCCGCGTCCCAGGCCAGGGCGCGGGCCTGCTCGACGCGGACCAGCATGTCGGCGCAGAGGTGCTTGACGCCCTGGAACTGTCCGATGGGGCGCCCGAACTGCTCCCGCACCTTGGCGTGTTCGGCCGCGGTGTGCAGCGTCCACGCCGCGGTGCCGCACGCGTCGGCGGCCAGCACGGCGGCGGCCAGGTCGCGGACGGCCGTGGAGTCCACCGCGAGCACCCGGTCCGCGGGGACGTGCGCGGCGCGGGCGCTCACTTCGGCGGTGGGGCGCGTCGGGTCGGCGCTGTCGTGCGTACGTACGGTCAGTGCGGCGGCGTCGACGGCCAGCCAGACGGGGCCCGACGCCGACGCGGCGGCGAGGATCAGCAGGTCCGCCTCGCCTGCGGAGAGTACGGGCGGCGCCGTGCCATCCAGGACGTATCCGTCGGGCCCGAAGACGGCGGTGAGCGTGCCCGTGTCCAGGGCGACGGCTCCGATCCGGGCGCCGCCCGCGAGCTCCGCGGCCAAAGCCGGGGCGCCCGCGCGGTGCAGTACCAGCGAGGCGAGGGAGCTGGCCGCGAGTGGTCCGGGCAGCGCCGCCCGCGCCGCCTCCTCGATGATCACGGCGAGGTCGACGAGGCTCCCGCCCCCGCCGCCGCACTCCTTGGGCAGGTGGACGCCGAGCAGCCCCTGCGCGGCGAGCCCGTCCCAGTGGGCGGGGCGGCCACCAACGGCCGGTGACCGAGGTGGGGCGTCGAGCAGTCGGCGTATCTCCTCGGGCGGTACGGCACGTGTGATCCAGCCGCGCACCGCCGACGCCAACTCCCTTTGTTCCCGCGTGATTCCGATCCCCATGCGCATCCTCGCCGGTAGCCGCTGCCGGGACGGCGAAAGAGTAGAACACGTTTCAATCTGACGGAAGGTCAGACGCGGGCGGGTGTTTCCGGGCGCCTCGCCGATGCCTCGCCGACGCTCGACCGGCCGCGGAGGCCCCGATTGATGAACGGGTTAACAACAGGTCAAGAGTTCCTCTCGTACGACATCCGTCGGAATAGTCGCCCGGGGAAACAGGTTCGAGCTACACGTACGCATCCACGTACAGCCAAGCCACGTCCTCTTCCGCCCCGGAGGCCCCCAGCAATGTCGATGTCGACGGCCCATCCACGCGGCATACGCGGAGTCGTCCCCGTACTCGCCTTCTCCGGCATCGTCGTCGCGGTGATGCAGACCCTGCTCGTGCCGGTCATCAAGGACCTGCCGGAGCTGCTGCACACCTCGCCGTCGAACGCCACCTGGGTCATGACGTCGACCCTGCTCGCGGGCGCCGTCTCCACGCCGATCATGGGCCGCCTCGGCGATCTCTACGGCAAGCGGAAGATGCTGCTCTCCAGCCTCGCCGTGATGGTGGTCGGCTCGCTCATCTGCGGTTTCACCGACGATCTGATCGTGATGATCGTCGGCCGCGCGCTCCAGGGCTTCGCCATGGGCGCCATCCCGCTCGGCATCGGCCTGATGCGCGACGAGCTGCCCCGCGAGAAGCTCGGCTCGGCGATGGCCCTGATGAGCTCCTCCATCGGCGTCGGCGGCGGCCTCGCGCTGCCGGTCGCCTCGCTGGTCGCGCAGAACGCCGACTGGCACGCGCTGTTCTTCGGAGCGGCGGGCCTCGGCGTCCTCTCGATCCTGCTGACCCTCGTCTTCGTACCGGAGAGCCCGGCCCGCGCCGAGGGCACCTTCGACGTGCTCGGAGCGCTCGGCCTCTCCACCGGTCTCGTCCTCTTCCTGCTGCCGATCACCAAGGGCAGCGACTGGGGCTGGGGCTCGACCACCACGCTCGGCCTGTTCGCCGCCGCGGCCGTCGTCCTCGTCCTGTGGGGCGTGATGGAGCTGCGCGTCAAGGCCCCGCTGGTGGACCTGCGCACCACCGCCCGCCGCTCGGTGCTCTTCACCAACCTCGCCTCGATCATGGTCGGCGTCGCCTTCTACGCCGTCTCGCTGGTCCTGCCCCAGCTGCTCCAGCTGCCCACCGCCACCGGCTACGGCCTCGGCCAGTCCATGGTCGTCGCGGGTCTGTGCGTGATGCCGCTCGGCCTGACGATGATGTTCACCGCGCCCGTCTACGCCCGCCTGTCGGCGAAGTACGGCCCGAAGGTGACCCTCATCCTCGGCATGCTGATCATCGCGATCGGCTACGTCGCTGGGCTCGGCCTGATGAGCGCCGCCTGGCAGACCATCGTCATCGCGGTGGTCCTCGGCGCGGGCATCGGCCTCGCCTACTCCTCGCTGCCCGCGCTCATCATCGGCTCCGTCGACCCGTCCGAGACGGGCGCGGCCAACGGCCTGAACACCCTGATGCGCTCGATCGGCACCTCGGTGTCCAGCGCCGTGATCGGCATGGTCCTCGCCAACACCGCGGACCACGTCGGGGGCGTCGCCGTACCGACCATGCACGGCTTCCGCGTCTCGTTCATGATCGCCGGGGGCGCGGTCCTCGTCGGCCTGCTCTTCGCCCTCCTGCTGCCCTCCGCCCGCCGCTCCGTCACCACGCAGCTGCGCGCGAGCAGCGAGGAGGACGCCAACCTCGAACGTGCGGCCAAGGTGCTCGCGGGCTTCCACGGCCGGGTGCACGGCGCGGACGGCGCCCCGGTCGTGCGGGCCAAGGTCACGCTGATCGACCCCCGTGGCAAGCAGGCGGGCGCCGCCCTCACCGACGAGGAGGGCCGCTACGCCCTCGACGTCCCGGCCGGCGGTTCCTACGTCCTCGCGGCCACCGCGGCCGGCCACGCGCCGCACGCCTCGGCGGCGGCGTACCACGGGGACGACCGGCCGGTCCGGGTCGACCTGGCGCTGTCGGCGGCGGCCGACGAGAGCGACGTACCGGCCTGAGCCGCCCGGCCGGCCCGTACCCCCGGAACGTACTCCCGGCCCGTACCGCCGCATCCGCCCCCGCGCACCCCCGTCATCCGGGTGGCGGGGGCGCCGTGCATCATGGCGCCCGTACGCACCAACGGCACCCACCCACCACCTGGAGGAAGCCCGTGGCCATGGCCGCCGAGCCCGCGCCCGAGCCCGCGCCCGAGCCCAAGCCGGAGGTCCTCGCCGCCTTCGAGGCCGCCAAGGGCTTCATGCCGCGCGGCGAGGGGCTCGCGCTGTACGCCGCCGCCGCGCAGGCCGCCGCGCTCGGCCTGCCGCTCCTGGAGGTCGGCACGTACTGCGGGCGCTCCACCATCCTGCTGGCCGACGCGGCGCGGCGGGCCGGGGTGAGCGCGATCACCGTGGACCACCACAGGGGCAGCGAGGAGCAGCAGCCCGGCTGGGAGTACCACGACCCGGAGACGGTGGATCCCGAGGTCGGCCGGATGGACACGCTGCCCACCTTCCGGCGCACGCTGCACAGGGCGGGCCTGGAGGACCACGTGATCGCGATCGTGGGCCGTTCGCCGCAGGTGGCGAAGGCCTGGGGCGGTCCGCTCGGCCTGGTCTTCATCGACGGCGGCCACACGGACGAGCACGCCACGGCCGACTACGAGGGGTGGGCGCCGCACGTCGCCGAGGGCGGCCTGCTCGTCATCCACGACGTCTTCCCCGACCCGGTCGACATCATGACCGGGCAGGCGCCGTACCGCGTCTACCTCAGGGCCCTGGAGTCCGGCGCGTTCACCGAGGTCTCGGTGACGGACTCGTTGCGTGTGCTGCGGCGGACGGGCACGGGAATCTGACCTCGCGGGCGGCGATGGCTCACCCCCGAGGTCACCCCTGAGGCTGCCCGAGGCGCTCCAACGCGAGCGGGGAACGGGCCGCGCGGATAGGCTCGCCCTCGTGTCGTACGTAGGTCCGGAATTCGATCCCTCCCAACCGCCCAGGCGCCGCTTCGGCCGTCCGCTGACGGTGACCGTCGCCGCGCTGGCGCCGGCCTGCCTGGCGGGCTGGCTCGTCTACCAGGCGACGAGCGGGCCCGACGGTAACGAGCCCGCGAGATCACTGCCGGCCTCGTCGACCGGGTCCGCGGGCCAGGACGCGTCGTCCGGATCCGCGCCGTCTTCCCCTTCGGGAACGGGTAAGCCCAACAAGGACGGCAAGGGGAACAAGGGCGACAAGGGCGACGAGAAGAACAAGGACGGCAAGGGCAGGGACGCCGACGGCAACGATTCGACTACGAAGCCGTCCCCGCACGCCCCCGCCCCCAACGGCCCCCTCAAGGGCAAGGTCGTCGTGGTCGACCCCGGCCACAACCCGGGCAACTTCCAGCACACGGCGGACATCAACCGCCTCGTCGACATCGGCACGAACCGCAAGGAGTGCGACACGACGGGGACGTCCACCAACGGTGGTTACACCGAGGCCAAGTTCACCCTGGAGGTCGCCCGCCACCTGCGCACGCTGCTCGAAAGGCAGGGCGCCACGGTCAAGTTCACCCAGGACGGCGACCGCCCCTGGGGCCCCTGCGTCGACGAACGCGCCCGGATCGGCAACAAGGCGCACGCCGACGCGGTGGTCTCCATCCACGCGGACGGCTCCGCGGCGGGCAACCGCGGCTTCCACGTGATCATGCCCGCACAGGTGAAGTCCGGCGCCGCCGACACCACCGCGATCGTCGCCCCCTCCAAGGAGTTGGGCGAACGCATCGCGGGCAAGTTCGTCAGCGCGACGGGCAGCGCCCCCTCCAACTATGTCGGAGGCGGCACCGGCCTCGACGTTCGCAAGGACCTCGGCGGCCTCAATCTCTCCACGGTCCCCAAGGTCTTCATCGAGTGCGGCAACATGCGGGACGCGAAGGACGCGGCCCTGCTGACCAGTGACGCGTGGCGCCAGAAGGCGGCGCAGGGGATTTCGGAGGGAATCGCGGGGTTCCTGCGTAAGTAGGGGCGGAAGCGGAGGTGAACGTCTTCGCCATGAAGCGTGGACGTCTTTAACCCGAGCAGACACCCCGCCCGTCCGGACGATATTGTCCTCCCTACGATGAGGGGCCACCCCCGCGCTTCGCGCACCGCGACACGAACGCGACTACGGCGACAGCGACGCCTCCACTGACGAGACGACTGACGAAGGACCTGAAGTGAATTTCCGCTCCCTCACTCGAGGCGACGGCGTGGTGATCGGAGCAGCGGTGTTGCTCTTCATCGCTTCGTTCCTCGGCACCTTTGACGGCGATGGCGACGATGCACCCAACGCCTGGGACAACGGCAACCTGCTGCTGAGCGTGTACCTGCTGGGCATCATCGGTGCGGTGCTCATCGTCCTGAACCGGGCGATGCCGCAGCCGCGCAAGGTCGCCGGCCTCGACCTGGGACAGCTCGGCATCGCCTTCACCATCGCCGCCGCCTGGAGCTCGCTCGGTGCGATCTTCGACACCGGCCAGTCCTACGACGAGTTCATCAAGCTCCTGAACTCCAGGTTCGGCGGCACCGGCGGCGGCCCCGACTCCCCCGACGTCGGCGTCGGCCTCATCCTCGGCCTGATCGGCGCGCTCGTGCTCGCCGGCGCCGCGGTCGCGACCCTGCTCGTCCCGGCCCTCAAGGCCCCCCTCATGGGCGGCCCCAAGCCGATGGCCCCGCAGCCCTACGGCGGTCAGCCGCAGGGTGGCTACGGCTACCCGGGCGCGGGTCAGCCGCAGCCGGGCGCGCCCTACGGCGGCCAGCCGGGTCAGCCGCAGGGCCAGTCCTTCGGCGGGCAGCAGCCGCAGCCGCAGGCCGGGCAGACGCCGCCGCCCGCGCAGGCGCAGCCCGCCGGTGACTTCTCGCCGTTCTGGTTCGCCGTGCCGGTGCCGCGTCCGCTGTACGCGGAGGACGGCTCGCCCACGCCGATCGCCGAACTGGCGCCCGGCACCTGGTACCTGGCCGTCGAGCAGCGCGGCCCCGGCCTTATTGCCCAGACGCAGGACGGCCGTCGCGGCGTGCTCCAGGACACCACGGGGATCCAGCGCGGCTGACCCGCACGGACACACCTCGCAGCCCTTCGCCCTTCCGGGCGAGGGGCTGTTGTCGCACAGTCCCCCTCGACATGTGACTTACGTACCGTCAGGAACCGCTGGGGACTGGGGAGGGCGTATGCGGCTCGGGCTCACACTCCGCTACTGGGGGGTGCGGCCCCAGCCCAGGCCTGGAGCCCCAACGCCTTCACACCGCTGACCTGGATCGCCGCGCAGACCTAGCGGATCCGCCTCGGCACGGCCGTCGCGCACATGGTGGCGCGTCCCCCGTCACCACCGCCATGCACGCGCTCACCTTCGACCACTCTCCGCCGGGCGGATGATGCTCAGGTTTGGACGGTCCGCGCCTCCGTAGTGAAGGGTGGTATGGACAGCCGTTCCGAAGGTCGCCGCTGACCGCGATGCGGGAGTACGTGGAAGTCGCACGGAAGGTGCTCCGGCCCAATGCCCCGGTGGCGCTTGACAGGCAGTACCATCCGGTGCCGTAGACGGGGGGGGACGGGATCGTCTGGGCACGCCACTCGAGCCAATCACCCATCCCTTCCGCCCCCACCTCTCCTTCCTTCTCGTCGACGAAGACCCCAAGAACATCGTTCAGACGACCCAGATCGTCGGTGGTTGGCCGCCGCTGCACTTGGTCGCCGACGCGGACGAACCTCCACGAGGCGTCGCTCACCAGGCTCCGAGAGTGCTTCATCGTCGCGCTGCTAGCGCGCGCCGCCGAGTGCGACGACATGGCCCAGGGCCTACCGCTCGACAAAGCAACGATCGGCTTCTAGTGTCCTGAGTCAGAGATTCGTCGGCAGTATGAGGCCAGCGACTCGAGGATCTGGTCGGCGATCTTCGTCCAGACGAACGGTTTGGGGTCTTCGTTCCATGAGTCGATCCAGGTGCGGATGTCCTTCTCCAGCGCCTGGACTGATTTGTGGACCCGCGCCGTATCCGCTTGTTCGTCAGCTCCGCGAACCACCGCTCGACCAGGTTCAGCCAGGACGAACTCGTGGGCGTGAAGTGCATGTGGAACCTGGGATGGGCCAGCAGCCACTTTTTGACCGCCGCGGTCTTGTGGGTCGCGTAGTTGTCGCAGACCAGGTGGACATCGAGTTCTCGCGGGAGCTCCCTGTCGAGTTTGGCCAGGAAATTCTTGAACTCTTCAGCCCGGTGGCGTCGGTGGAGCGACCCGGTCACCTTGCCGCTGGCCGCGTCGAACGCCGCGAACAACGTGGTGGTGCCGGCACGGATGTAGTCGTGGTGGCCCGCTCCGGGACCCCGGGCATCATCGGCAGCACCGGCTGGGACCGGTCCAGCGCCTGAATCTGCGACTTCTCGTCCACACACAGGACCAGGGCCCGCTCCGGCGGGTCGAGATACAGCCCCACCACGTCGTGGACCTTGTCGACGAAGAACGGGTCCGCGGAGAGCTTGAACGTCTCCGAGCGGTGCGGCTGCAAGCCGAAAGCCCGCCAGACCCGTGAAACGGTCGACTGCGACAGTCCCGTCTTCTTCGCCATCGACCGCGTCGACCAGTGAGTGGCATCCCGCGGCTTCGACTCCAGCGTCCGGGCGATCAGATCCGCGACCTGCTCGTCCATCACCGTGCGCGGCTGGCCAGGACGCGGCTCGTCCGACAGCCCATCGAGACGCTCCGACAGGAACCGCCGACGCCATTTCGACACGGTGTCCCGGGACACCCCAACCCGCGCCACACCGCAAGCGTCGACACGGGAAAGCCGTCCTCCCCAACGTCGTCGCAGGCCAGGACCACACGAGCCCGCATCGCCATGTCCTGCGCGGACTTACGCCGCCGCACCCAGCCCTCCAACACCGACCGCTCGGCATCGGTCAGATTCAGCGGCGCAAGCTTCGGTCCCGGACGCGTCATAAGCTAACTCCACGACCACCTTATGGCCCGCATGGGATACGTATAGCGCGCCGGACCAGGAGATGGCCCGCGCGGTGCGACGTGAGGAGACCGTGAGGGCCGTGACGGGCGCGTCTGCCGCCAAGATCTCACTGATCGGGCCGCTCCAGCGGATCGCCGAGCGGCTCGACGTGCGACAGAACGGCCCGGTCACGCCCCCGGTTCTGGCGTCGGACCCACCGGAATACAGCAGCCGACGCCCTCGCCAGTGAGTAAACTGCCGGAATTCCCGCGTTGGCGGGTTGGGATGTCAAGCGCCTTCTTCAACTGTGCGGGGACCTGGCACGCTGCGGACACTGCTCAGCGGCCACACCGAAAGAGCCAGCGATGTTGGCGTGGCTGAAAGAGCGCCGTTGACGCCAGCGCGAACTTATAATATCTTTTTCCAGAGTTAATTTTTGAACCAAGCGCATACATCAATTTGCGTTGAAAGGCATCCATTTAAAATGAAGAGACTTCGCGCGGCGCTAGCGATCGTCGGCCTACTGGCAACGTCCCTGGTCGGCATCAGTGCATCCACCGCCAGCGCACAGCCGCTTCCCTGCGGACTGCAAATCGGACCGAATGTTTCTGACGGCAAATTGTCCGCCGTGAAGAATTTTAAGCTCCGCTCCGGCTTCTCGTCCCAGTGTGACGTTATATCTTTTGTACCCAAGGGTAAGACCCTATACCTCTGGTGCTACGTCTTCAACCGACAGGGCAATCAGTGGTTCCGCGTCCGCATTGCGGGCACACATATAGTGGGTTGGGCCTACACGGACAACGTTCGCTGGGAATCGGGAGGCCTTGACCGCTGCCCGGCACTTTAACCGGACGTAGTTGAGAACTCCTGCAGCAGGCCCATCGCACTGAAATCACGGCTTTTCGGAGGCGTAGCTGATGCGCATGCCACAGAAGTGGCCATCACGCCCGCAACATCATTGAGGGCATTATTCCTACGTGGGCTCGAAGTGTCACATCACCGCCGCGTCGAAGGTGCAAATTCTGACCGTGAAGTGAATGTGTCCCCTTGCTTAATCGTGGACATCTCATTGACCTATGCGGAACACGAGCAGGGTACGCACCTCATCACTCCAGGTGCGCCCGGACCTTGTTGAGGTAGGTACCGACTAGGTCGGTAAGGAGCGCTTCGGCGCTTTCCGCCTCGGCCAGCGCGGCTGATCCTGTTTGGCCTCGCACGGCCCCTCGCCCTTCCGGGCGGGGGGCCGTTGTCGTACAGTCCCTCCCCTACGCACCACACCTGACGCACCGTCAGTTCACTGGGGAGGCAGGCCTATGCGGCTCGGGCTCGCACTCGGCTACTGGGGGCGCGGCCCCGACCCCGGGCACGTCGCCCTCGCCCAGGAGGCCGAGCGGCTCGGCTACGACTCCGTGTGGACCGCCGAGGCCTGGGGCTCCGACGCCTTCACCCCGCTGACCTGGATCGCATCGCAGACCTCGCGTATCAAACTGGGCACGGCCGTCGCGCAGATGGCGGCCCGCTCCCCCGTCACCACCGCCATGCACGCCCTCACCCTCGACCACCTCTCCGGCGGGCGGCTGATGCTCGGACTCGGGCTGTCCGGGCCGCAGGTGGTCGAGGGGTGGTACGGCAGGCCCTTCCCGAGGTCGCCGCTGACCGCGACGCGCGAGTACGTCGAGGTGATCCGTCAGGTCCTGCGGCGCGAGGGGCCGGTGGAGCTGGCGGGACGGTTCCACTCCCACCCGTACACCGGCGAGGACGGCACCGGAATCGGCAAGGCCCTCAAGCCGATCACCCACCCCCTCCGCGCCGACCTGCCGGTCCTGCTCGGCGCCGAGGGGCCCAAGAACATCGCGCAGACGACACGGATCGCGGACGGCTGGCTTCCGCTGTACTGGTCGCCGCTGCGGGCGGATGTGTACGAGGCGTCGCTCGCCGACGTCCCCGAAGGGTTCCTGATCGCACCCATGGCGCGCGCCAAGGTCTGTGACGACGTCGCCGAAGGACTGCTCCCCGTCAAGGCCATGCTCGGCTTCTACATCGGCGGAATGGGTCACTCCGCCCGCAACTTCCACGCCGACCTGATGGCCCGCATGGGGTATGAGGCCGAGGCCCGGCACATCCAGAAGCTCTTCCTCGCGGGGCGCAGACAGGAGGCGGTCCGCGCCGTGCCCGACGCCTTCGCCGACGAGATCTCCCTGGTCGGCCCGCGCGCCCGCATCGCGGAACGGCTTGAGCTGTGGCGCGAGGGGCCGGTCACGGACCTGCTCGTACTCGCGCCGGACCCGCACACCCTGCGGGTCCTGGCCGAGCTGAACTCCTAGGAACGCGTCAGCCCTTGCTGAGTTCGCCCGCCGACGGCACCTTGTCCTTGACGTCCGCGCCCGCGCTGCTGCCCGCGCCCTTGACGTCCTTGATGATGTCGTCGAAGGAGTTCACCACCGAGTCCGTGCCCTCGCCCTTGCGGAGCTTGGAGGGGAGGTCCTTCAGGGCGTCGATGCCGGACGTCAGCGGGGCCACCGCCTTGGCGAGGGTCGGGTCGCCCTTCGCGTTCTTCGACGCGGCCTTCAGCCTGTTGTACGTGAACGCTCCGGCGAGGCCCGCCTTGACCAGGGCGAACTTCCGGCCGTTCGCGCCCTTCTTGAACTTGCCCGCGCGGTAGGGCTTGACGATCCACTGGTAGGTCGCGCCCGCGGCGAGGCCCGCGTTGGCCACGAAGCGGGTCTTGGCGAACTTCTGCTTCTCGGCGCTGCTGCTGGTGGACGGCGCGGACGCGGTGGCGGTGTCCTCGCCGCTGCCGCCGCAGGCCGTCGCACCGGCCAGCAGGGTGCAGCAGAGCGTGAGGGAAACTCCGGCACGGTGGACGGTTACGGTGCTGGGCACGGCGGGGCCTCCAGGCGTGGGCTGAGCGGCGCGCGGGGGCGCGCGGACCTGCTCGCACCCTCACCCGGCCCGCCGTGCCCCGCCACCGGGGTGGACCCGAACGGGTTTCGAACGGCGGCTTCCCCGGTACCCGGCCTCCATGTCTCCCACACGGCACTCCAACGGCAGCACCGCGGGACGGGTCATAGCACTCGTCGCCGACATCATGGCCGCGATACTCGGCCTGTGGATCCTGATGTACCTGCTGGACGCGAACCGGGCCAACGACCTCGTCCAGTTCATCCACGACGCGGCCCGCTGGCTGGCCGGCTGGTCCCACGACCTGTTCACCTTCGACGAGGACTGGGCCAGGGTCGTCGCGGGCTACGGCCTGGCGGCCGTCGTCTACCTCCTGGTCGGCCACGCCCTCGCCGGACGCCTGCGCCGCTACTGAACCGCGGCGCAGCAGTCCGGGTCGAGGCCCCGCGGCAGCCGGTCGCCGGAGAACACGGCGCAGGTCGCCTCGTCGCCGCCGAGCGCCGCCACGGCGAGAAGCAGTGAGCCCGCCGTCCAGGTGGTGAGTTCCTCGGGCCACAGCGCCTTGTCGTCGAAGACGTAGCCCGTCCAGTACAGGCCCGACTCGGCGTCGCGCAGGTGCTGGATGGACTGGAGGATCTCCAGGGCGCGGTCCGACTCGCCCGTCATCCACAGAGCGAGGGCGAGTTCGGCGCTCTCGCCGCCGGTGACCCACGGGTTGGGCACCACGCAGCGCACCCCGAGGCCGGGCACCACGAAGCGGTCCCAGCCCTCGGCGAGCCGGGACTTGGCCTCTTCGCCGGTCAGCGCGCCGCCGAGGACCGGGTAGTACCAGTCCATCGAGTAGCGGTCCTTGTCGAGGAAGCGCTCGGGGTGGCGGCGGATCGCGTGCGCGAGGGCGCCGGCCGCCAACTCCCAGTCGGGCTGGGCCTCGTCGCGCTGCTCGGCGATGGCGAGGGCGCAGCGCAGCGCCTGGTGGATGGAGGAGGAGCCGGTCAGGAGCGCGTCGGTGACGGGCGTGCCGTCGGCCTCCCGCTTCCAGCCGATCTGCCCGCCGGGCTGCTGCAGCGCGAGGACGAACTCGACGGCGCCGACGACGGCGGGCCACATGCGGTCAAGGAACCCCTCGTCGCCGGTCGAGAGGTAGTGGTGCCAGACGCCGACGGCGAGGTAGGCGCAGAAGTTGGTCTCACGGCCGCGGTCGGTGACGTGGTCCGGGTCGCCGTCCGCGTACGCCGCGTACCAGGAGCCGTCCGGGTTCTGGTGGCGCGCGAGCCAGTCGTAGGCGCGCTCGGCGGCCGCGTGCTCGCCCGCCGCGTCGAGCGCCATCGCGGCCTCGGTGTGGTCCCACGGGTCGAGGTGGTGGCCGCGGAACCACGGGATGGCGCCGTCCTCGCGCTGCACGGCGAGGATGCCGCGCACCGTCGCGGCGGCCTGATCGGCCGTCAGGACGCCGGGCAGGATGAGGTGTTCGGTCCGCTCGGGGCTCGTCACTTGGCGTCCGCCGCGGCGTCGGCCGAGGCCTTCGGCAGGTGCGGCTTGGTGGCGTAGGCGACGAAGCTCTTGCCGACCACGGGGTTGAGCAGCTGCTCGGCCACGCGCGTCGCGAGGGGCTTCTTCATGATGTCCCAGACCAGGAGCTTGTGGTACGCGCGGACGGGCAGCGCCTTGTCGTTGTCGACGCCGAACGCGCACTTGAGCCACCAGTACGGCGAGTGCAGGGCGTGCGCGTGGTGCGTGCCGTACGGCTTGAGTCCGGCTTCCCTCATCCGTCCGAGCAGCTCGTCCGCCTTGTAGATGCGGATGTGGCCGCCCTCGACCTCGTGGTAGGCGTCGGAGAGGGCCCAGCAGACCTTCTCGGGGCCGTAGCGCGGGACGGTGACGGCGATGCGGCCGCCGGGCTTGAGGACGCGCACCATCTCCGCGAGGACGCCCTTGTCGTCGGGGATGTGCTCCATGACCTCGGAGATGATCACGACGTCGAAGGAGGCTTCGGGGAAGGGGAGGTTGAGGGCGTCACCCTCCATGGCCGTGGCGGTCGCGCCCACCGGGGCCTCGCCCGCCTCCTTCATCGCGGCGAACCACTTGGCGACCTCGCTGATTTCCTCGGCGTTCCGGTCGAGGGCCACCACCTGGGCGCCGCGCCGGTAGCACTCGAAGGCGTGCCGGCCCGCGCCGCAGCCCAGGTCGAGCACGCGATCGCCGGCGGCGAGCGGGAAGCGGGTGAAGTCGACGGTCAGCACGTGGCCCTGCTTTCGGGGTGAGGTCCTGCAACTTCGGGGGTGGCCGTGGCCGTGGCTGCGGTCGCGGTCGCCGGGACGGCGTGGCCGCGGGCGACCGCGCGGGCGGCGCCCTGTCCGGCGGAGCAGTCGATCGCCGCGCGGTAGAGCTCGGCGGTGCCCTGGGCGGCGCGGGCCCAGGTGAACTTGGCGAGGACGCGCGCGCGGCCCGCCGCGCCGAGCCTGGCCCGCAGCCCGGCGTCGCCGAGGAGCCGGTTCAGGCCGATGGCCAGCGCCCCCGCGTCGCCCGGCGGCACCGCGAGGCAGGTCTCGCCGTCGGGCCCCGCGACCTCCGGGATCGCGCCGCCGGTGGTGGCGAGGAGCGGTGTGCCGGTCGCCATCGCCTCGGCCGCGGGGAGCGAGAACCCCTCGTACAGCGAAGGGACGCAGGCGACCTGCGCCGAGCGGACCAGGTCGACGAGCTCGGCGTCGGTGATGCCCTTGACGAACTCGACGGCGCCCGCGAGGCCGTGCCGCTCGATGGCCTGGGCGACGGGTCCGTCCTCGGCGCGTTTGCCGACGACGACGAGGTGGGCGGCGGGGTGTTCGGTGCGCGTCTTGGCGAGCGCCTCGATGAGGAAGACCAGGCCCTTGAGCGGGACATCGGCGCTGGACGTCGTCACGATCCGGCCCGGCACCTCGGGGACCGACGGGTCGGGCGAGAAGAGGTCGGTGTCGGCGCCGATGTGGACGACGCTGATGCGGTCGTCCCGTACGCCGAGGTGGTCGACGATCTCCTGGCGCGAGCTGCCGGAGACGGTGAGGACGGACGGCAGGCGGCGGGCGACCCGCTTCTGCATGCGGGTGAACGCGTACCAGCGGCGGACTGACATGCGGCGCCTGAAGTCGGGCGCGGCGTCCAGCTCCAGTCGGCGGTCGACGGTGATGGGGTGGTGGATCGTGGTGATTAGGGGCGCGCCGAGGTCGCCGAGGAGGCCGTAGCCGAGGGTCTGGTTGTCGTGCACGACGTCGAACTCGCCGCGGCGGGCGCGCAGATGGCGCCGGGCGCGCAGGCTGAAGGTGACGGGCTCGGGGAAGCCGCCGGTCCACATCGTCGCCACTTCGAGGGCGTCGACCCAGTCGCGGTACTCGTCGCGCCTGGGGGTGCGGAAGGGGTCGGGCGAGCGGTAGAGGTCCAGGCTCGGCAGCTCGGTGAGCTTGAGGCCCGTCAGCTCCTCGCCCTCGTCGAGGACGGGGTAGGGCTGCGCGCCGATGACCTCGACGCTGTGGCCGAGCTTGGCCAGTTCGCGCGAGAGATGGCGTACGTAGACGCCCTGTCCCCCGCAGAACGGGTTCCCCTTGTACGTGAGGAGGGCGATGCGCAGCGGGCGCTCGCCGTCGCGGCCGGGGCCCTTGCGGGGGCCTGCCTCCATGGCCTCAGCGGTCACTCTCGGCCCCCTTCTTCCTGCGGTTCTCCGCGAGGTTACGCCGGGACGGTAATCTAGAACAAGTTTCAGACTTGATCGCCGAATGATCGCCGAATGAATGCCGAATGATCGCTGGACGAGCCTTGAATCTACCGGCAGGTAGGCGAGGTGTAAGGCCCGGATCAGGTGATTCGCGCCACGACGGGCTCCCTGCCATGCTGTGCGATCTCGGGAGGCGTTTTCCAAAGGGGCATCGACATGACAGCGGAAGCCAAGGCGGCGAACCCGGCGGCGCCGCCCCTCACCGAACGCCAGGAGGCGCGCCGCCGCCGCATCCTGCACGCGAGCGCCCAACTGGCCAGCAGGGGCGGCTTCGACGCGGTGCAGATGCGCGAGGTCGCCGAGGCGGCGGGCGTCGCCCTCGGCACCCTCTACCGCTACTTCCCCTCCAAGGTCCATCTGCTGGTCGCCACCATGCAGGACCAGCTGCAACACATGCACACGACCATCAGGAAGCGCCCGCCGGCCGGTGAGTCACCCGCAGAGCGGGTCGCCGAGACGCTGATGCGGGCCTTTCGCGCGCTGCAGCGCGAACCGCATCTGGCGGACGCGATGGTGCGGGCCCTGACCTTCGCGGACCGCTCGGTGAGCCCCGAGGTCGACACGGTCTCGCGGCTGACGACGGCGATCATCCTGGACGCGATGGGCCTGGAGCGGACACCGACCGCGCAGCAGCTCTCCGCCGTCCGGGTCATCGAGCACACCTGGCACTCCGCGCTGATCACCTGGCTCTCCGGCCGCGCCTCGATCGCCCAGGTGAAAATCGACATCGAGACGGTGTGCAGGCTCATCGACCTGACGGCGGAGCCCGGACGCCGTGCGGCGGAGCCGAGGACGTAGTACGCCGAACCCCCCGGACGGCATCGCATCGTCCCGCCGTCTGCCGCACAGGGGGCGCACAGTCGTATGGCAAATGCGCCCCCTAACTCCCCCTTGGCCAGTTCTCTGCGTCACGAAGGGGGTACTCACCGCTATGAATGATCCTGCGTGCTTGAACGAAGCAACCGGAGCGGGGAGCTGGAGGGGCAGAGCGTGATCCGGGTCCTTCTCGTGCACGACGCCTGTCTACTGCGAATGGCTCTGGCGGAACAACTCGCCCGTGAGCCGGATCTGGAGGTGTTCCACGCGCCGTGGTCACAAGCGCGCGGCCGTCAACGCAGTGTGAGGCCGGACTTGTGCGTGGTCGACCTCGACGACGAGGCGGCCTGCGCGATCATCCCGCTCGGCGAACTGACCGGGCCCTCGGCACTGGGGAGGGGGTGCCGAGTACTGGTGCTCGCCACCGCCAACCGCCCCGGCCAGTTGCGGCGGGCGGCGGAGGCGGACGCACTGGGCTATGTGAACAAGGCGAGCCCGCCGGAACGGCTGCTCGCCGGGATCAGACAGGTGGCGGCCGGCCAGCGGTTCGTCGACGAATCACTGGGTTTCGGCTTTCTCAAGGCGGCTCAGATGCCGCTCACCCGTAGGGAGTTGAGCGTTCTGTCACTCGCCGCCGGGGGCGCGTCGGTCGCCGAGATCGCCAGCAGCCTCCATCTGTCCAACGGAACGGTGCGCAACTACATGGCCGCGATCACCCGCAAGACCGGGGCGCGGAACAGGATCGACGCCATACGGATCTCGCAGGGCGAGGGGTGGGTGTGAGGTGGCGCTCCGCCCCCTCCAGTCGCCGGCGCCATTGAGGTCCCGGTAGAGAGGCGAACGCTCCATCAGCTCGTCGTGCCGCCCGCACAGGGCGTGCGCTCCGTCCATCACCAGGACGCGGTCGGCACGGCGGGCCGAGCTGATGCGGTGGGCTATCACCACCAGAGTGCCGCCCGGGCGGGCCGCGAAGGCCCGCTCGGCGCGCGACTCCGCGACCGGGTCGAGATGACAGGTCGCCTCGTCGAGGACCGCCAGCGGGGCGGCCGACAGGTAGGCGCGGGTCAGCGCTATCAACTGCCGCTCACCTGCCGATAGTTCAGCGGGTACGAGTTCGGCGTCGAGGCCCCCGAGCCGCTCGGCGAGCGGGGCCAGGCCGACGGCTTCCACGGCGGTGAGCATCTCCGCCTCAGGGACCTGGTCCGCCCGCAGGTAGCACAGGTTGTCGCGGAGCGTGCCGGTGAAGACATACGCCTCTTGAGGGATGAGCACACTCCGCGCCACGGCGCCCGCGCCGCGCACCGGGCGCCCGTCGACACGGACGTCTCCCGCGTCCGGCACGAGGAGCCCGGCGACAATTCCGGCCAGTGTCGACTTCCCGATACCGCTGGGTCCGACGACGGCGAGGTGCTCGCCCGGGGCGAGGGTGAGCCCCAGATCGCGCAGGACGGGTTCGGCGTGCGGGCCGTAGGCGAAGGTGAGGGAGGAGAGGTGGAGGGCGGGGGTGGGCGTGGGGGCGGGGGCGGGAGCAGGTGCGGGTACGGGGGCAGGTGCGGGTACGGGGGCAGGAGCGGGTACGGGGGCAGGAGCGGAGGCGGGTTCGGCAGGGGAGAGCCCGGTGCCGCTCCCGGTCTCCTCCCCCGGCCCCCCGGTCGCTTCCGGCGCGTCCCACGTCAGGCGGCGCAGCACGATCGCCAGGCGGGAGCCGCTCGCGCCCAGGCCGTTGACCAGGTTGTGCAGGGCGGGGAGCAGCGCCTGGGTGACGTAGGCGAGGGCGCCGACCAGGGCGCCCGGCGTCACTCCGCGGTCCAGGAGCCAGGGGGCCGCGGCGAGGAGCAGGACGAGCGGGAGCTGGCCGCCGACGGCGAGGGACGCCGTGCGCAGGATGCCCCAGCGGGCCAGCGCGCCGGCCGTCGCGTACTCGCGGGCGACGCCCCGGTCCAGGTCCTCGGCCATGTCCTGTTCGGCGCCGGCCGCCGCGACGTCCCGCAGCCCCGGGCAGACGACGCCCAGTTGGCCCGCGAGCTGCTCGTCCGCGACCAGGAACTCCTCCTGCCGCCGGGCCAGCGGGCGCAGCGTCGCCACGAACAGGGCGATCCCGGCGAGGAGCGGCGGCAGCACCACCACGAGGAGGAGTGGGTCGAGCGAGAAGAGGCCGACCAACGCGCCTGCCGCCGTGAAGACGAACGAGCGGGAGACCATCACCAGGCCCGCGAAGGTGTCCCTGGCGATCTCCACCTGCTGGGTGAGCCGGGACACGGCGGCGCCGTCCGCCTCCCGCAGGCCACGGCCGACGACCTGCCGCACCAGTGTGTCCCGCAGGGGCTCCACCAGGTCGGCGACCGCCCGGTAGACCTGCCCGGTGCCGTACGCGGCGATCACCACGCCGAGCGCGGCGGCGCCCAGCCAGCCGAGGCCGACCGCCTCGTGCCCGTCGAGGAAGCCGTCGTCCAGGGCGTGCGCGAGGGCGTACCCGGTGAGGAAGGTCTGGCCGGTTTCGAGGACGGACCAGACGGCGAGCCGCAGCACCACCGGCCACCTGCGCCACAGGAACCGGAGACCGCGACGGTACGGGCCCCGCCCGGAGGGACGGTACGGGCCTCGCCCGGAGGTCTGCCTCACGCGCCGAACACCTCCCGGTACTCCGGGCGTTCCCACAGTTCCGCATGGGTGCCCACCGCCCGGATCCGGCCCTCGTGCAGCCAGGCCACCGCGTCCGCGCGGGCCGCCGTCGCCGCGCGGTGGGCGATGATCAGGCGGCTGCGGTGCGGGGTGTGGCGGAGCAGGGCCTCGGCGATGTGGTGCTCGGTCACCGTGTCCAGGCTCGACATCGCGTCGTCGAGGATCAGGAGCCGCCCGCCGCGCGCGAACGCCCGTGCCAGGCCGAGGCGTTGGGCCTCGCCGCCGGAGAGGGGCGCGTCGGCGCAGCGGGTGTCGTAGCCGTCGGGGAGCCGGGTGACGAAGGTGTCGGCGCGGGCGGCGCGGGCGGCGTCGCGGATGCGGTCGGGTGCCGGGCGCGGGGCGCCGAAGCCGATCGTGTCCCGCAGGGTCTCGCCGAGCAGCGCGGGCCGCTCGAAGGCGTACCCGATCTCGCGGCGCAGCTCCTCGCGGCCGAGTGAGTGCAGCGGGACGCCGTCGAGGCGTACGACTCCCTCGTCGGGGTCGGCGAGGCGCCCCGCGAGGGCGGCGAGCAGTGATTTGCCCGCGCCGGAGCGGCCCACGACGGCGACCGTGCCGCCCGCGGGCACGGTCAGGTCGACGCCGTCGAGCACGGCGCGCCCGCCGCGTGTCGCCCTGACGCCGCGCAGTTCGAGGAGGCCTCCCCCGGCGGGCAGTCGCTCCTGCCCGTAGGCGGTCCCGGGCTCGGCGAGGACCTCGCTCAGGCGGCGGGCGGCGGCCCTCGCGCGGACCAGGGCGCCGAGCTGTCCGACGAGCATGCCGACGCCGGTGGCGAGCACCGCGTACCGGGAGGCGGCGAGGAGGTCGCCGACGCTGATGCGGTGGTGGAGCACCAGGTGGCCCGCCACCGCGGCGACCGCGATCTGCAGGAGCGGGGCGACGGCGACGGCCTGCGCCTGGGAGCGGCCCTGGACCCGCCACATCCGGTGGCCGTGGCGGCTGAGGTCGGGCAGCGGCCGCAGGACGCGCGCCGCCTCCTTGTCCTCGGTGTGCGCCGCCGCGATGGTCCGCGCCCCGCCGATGGCCTCGCCGAGCCGTCCCGCGATGTCCCCCTGGACCTGCTGGTAGCGGGCCACGCAGTCGGAGGAGACCCGTACGAACGCCCGGAGCAGCAGGAAGAGGACGGGTGCTCCGACGACGAAGACGACGGCGAGCAGGCCGTCGACGAGGGCGAGGGCGATCACCGCGCCGACGGGGGTGACCAGGGCGGCGAGGACGGCGGCAAGGGTGGCGGGCGCGACGCCCGCGTGCGCCGCGTTGTCGATGAGGCGGGCCACCAGATCGCCGGGGGCGAAGCGCGCGGTGGTGCGGGGTCCGACGGCGAGCACGTGGCGTACGACGCGCCCGCGCAGCCAGGCGGTGGTGCGGGCGTTGGTGGTGCCGGTGAGGGCGCCTTCGACGGCGTCGAGGAGGGCGCTCGCGCCGACCAGGGCCGCGCACAGGAGGACCCAGCGGGTGGCGTCGGGGTCGTCACGGCCGCTCAGGTGGCCGGTCAGGACCGCGTCGAGGGCGTGGCCGATCGCGAACGGCAGGCCCAGGGTCGCGGCCGAGCCCGCGACGGCGCACAGGGCGAGGATCGCGCAGCGGGCCGTGCTGTAGCGGGTCGCCGAGGCCAACAGGCGCGTGTCGGCGTCCGGTTGTCGTGGGCGGGGGGTCGTCGTCGCCATGCGGTGCGGGTCTCCGTCGCCTCGTCGGGGCCCGGGCCTCGCGGCCCTGGGCCGGGTCCGCAAAGTCACGCCTGCCCGGCGGTGGTGGCACTGAGGGCCCGGACGACCCCCTCGCGGGTGCCGGCCAGGCCCTCAGTGCCTTACCACTCAGATGCGGTCAGACATCAGAGACAGAGCAGAACACTTGCGGTGCTCCAGCAGAGCAGCAGGCTGGCCTGGCTTCCGCCACCGCCACCGCCGCCACCGGTCAGCTCGTCGGACTCCATGCTCTGCAGGTCGAGAAGCGCCATGAGAATTCCCTCTCTCTTGGGGGTGTTGCCATCCCTGTTGGGTGTTGTCACGATCCCGCGGAGTCGCGGAACCGCGTCTGTGGGCGCCGCAGCGGCGGCAGGAAGGGCAGCTGTGCCCCGCCGCCGTCGCCGAGCGCGCCGGCGAGTGCCAGAAGGCAGCCGGCCGTACCGGTGTGGAGGTCCATGGACAGGCGCAGCATCTGGTCGCCGGGAAAGGCGAGCTGGCCCG
Source organism: Streptomyces sp. NPDC044106 (assembly GCF_056433985.1). Classification (NCBI taxonomy): domain Bacteria; kingdom Bacillati; phylum Actinomycetota; class Actinomycetes; order Kitasatosporales; family Streptomycetaceae; genus Streptomyces; species Streptomyces sp. NPDC044106. The sequence goes on along the minus strand of NZ_JBWKFZ010000010.1, from coordinate 343,006 downwards.
CGTACGACATGGCGAACCAGCCGAGTTCCTCGATCTGCGCGGTGACGTCCTTGGGCGTGATGCCCGGCGTCGTGCTGCGGCTGACGTGCAGCAGCAGTCCGGCCCGGCCCTGGAAGAGGCCCGGCTGTACGCAGAAGCGGGAGCGCGCGGAGGCGAGGATGGCGGGCCGTGCCGTCTCGAAGTCGGGGTCGGCGCGGTGCGCGAGGTAGTCGTCGAGGACCATGCCGATGCCGACGCTGCCCTCACCGAGGTAGGGCATGGTGCGCCAGCCCTCGTTGACGGCGAGACCGCCGTCCCGCGGCTGGGTCACGCACTGGGCGAGGTCCGTGCGCAGGGCGCGGGCCGCCAGGTCGAGGAGGGCTCGGTCGCCGCCGCGCTCGTACAGGCGCAGGAAGAGCAGTGCGGGTCCGCTCGCGCCGCGCAGCAGTCCGGCCCGGCGCCGCCCGGTCTTCGGGGCCTGCTCCGCGGACTCCGCGGTGAGGCGCTCGGCGAGGACCTCCGCCGCCCGCTCCGCGTGGCGGGCCAGGGCACTCTCGCCGGTGCTGTGCGCGAGGGCGTCGAGGGCGAGGCCGAGTCCGGCGAGGCCGCCGTACAGGTCGGAGGGGAGCCGCTGCCAGTTCTCCCGCAGTACGAGTTCCATGAGGTCGAGGGCGCGGGTGCGGTGGCCGAGGCGGTCGAGTACGTGGGCGATGCCGGCGAGGCCGTCGTGGTATCCGAGCGGGGTGCCCGCCGGGGTGGGCGCGGTGTGCTTCAGGAGCCAGCGCTCGCCCTCCTCGTAGCGTTCGGCGCCGCTCTCGGCGAGGGCGAGCAGCACACCGGCCGCACCGTGCGCGACGTTGAGCCCGCCGCCCTCGGTGAACTGCGCGATGTCGCCGGGGAAGAGCCGGTCGTCGCGGTCCGGCGTCGCGGAGGCGAGGACGGCCTTGACCATCGAGTCCCGGCTGTACGGCCAGTCGGCCGGGTCGACCAGTGGTGCGGCGGCTCGTGCCGCGTGGCGGGTGGCGCCGGTCCGGCCCCCCTCCAGGGCGCCCCCCTCCGGGGCCTTGAGGTCTCCCGCGGCGCGGACCGGCGCCGGCTCGTTGCCGTCGGCGGCGTGCTGCCCGTCGCGCTGGATCTCGGCGACGGCCTCGGCGAGGAACTCCTCCGGTATGTCGGGGAATTCGGCCGCTATCACCTCGGCGAAGTGGGCCGCCTTGCCGCGGTCGATGGAGAGCAGCGAGGTGATGGGCAGGAAGAGTGCGAGCCGCAGGCAGGCGAGGGCGTAGCGGTCGACGTCGGTGCCGGTGCGGTCCGGTGGTGCGACGAAGCCGGGGTGGGCGACGATCTGGCGCCCCGCGTCGCCCACGGTGCCCGCCGCCTCGAAGTCGAGGAGGAAGACGGACTGTTCGTCGGGCGCGACCATGATGTTGAAGAGGTGCAGGTCGTTGAAGACGACGCCGCGTCCGTGCACGGCGGTGACGGCTTCCTCGACGGCGTGGTACATGCGCAGCGCCCAGGCCGTGTACGCGGATATGTCGGCGGGGTCCGGTTCGCTGACGCACAGCGGGTGCCGGTGGGCGAAGAACGAGTTGAGGGTGGACCCTTCGAGGAAGTCCATGACGAGGAAGCGGTGGCCGTCGAGGAGGAACCAGTCGCGCACCTCGGGGGCGACGCCGAGTCCGGAGAGCTTCTCCAGGGCGTCCTTCTCGCGTTCGAGGCGGGCCACGGCGTCGGCGCCGTCGGCGGCGAGGCCGGCGTGCGGGCGGCCCTCCTTGAGGACGACCTTGCTGCCGTCGCGGGTGTCGGTGCCCGCGTAGACTCCGCCGCCGTTGGAGAAGTGCAGGGCCTTCTCGATGCGGTACGGCAGGTCGGCGACGGTGGAGGTGTTGCGGGCCTTGAGCGCCGGTTCGAGGAAGGCGGGCAGCGTCACCCACGCGGGGACCTTGAAGGCGGGGTCGCGCGGGTCGGGGACCAGCCGCCCCTCGCCGTCCTCGATGGCGGGCACCAGCGTGCCCCTGCCGTTGTCGCACATGCGGCGGGTGAACGCGCCGTACCTGACGTACAGCGGCCCCTCGCGCCAGCGCAGGTCCGTGAGGATGTACGGGCCTTCGGTCCCGTCGAGCCGGTCGCCCAACCGGTTCAGGATGTCGTGCAGTTGGGCTTCGTCGGCCGGGTAGACGGTGACGGCCTTGCCGCTGTGGTCGCGGCCCGCGTACTTGCTGTTGCGCAGGTGCAGCAGGTGTTTGCCCGGCACGAACTTGAAGGGGATCCGGCGGGGCACGCAGTGGTCCCACACGGCCGATATGACGTGGTCCGCGTTCTCCAGGGTGGCGGAGACGTGGATCTTCCAGCCCTGCTGGGGGGCGGGGAGCGGGTCTCCGCCCTCGTCCAGCGGGACGAAGGAGAGCCAGTCGCCCGCGCGGCCCGAGCGCCAGCCCTCGGGAACGGGGCGGCGGGCCGCGGGGAACTCGGTGGAGCCCTTGGTGGCCGTGGACGTCAGTCGGTCCGGGGTCTCGTAGAAGTGCCTGTCGGCCAGACAGTAGACCTCGTACCGCTTGTCCATGGCGTCCCCTCTCCGCTCGGTGTGGCACTGAGATTTCCAGGGCTCCGAGGGGCGGAACAGTCACGAGTGTCATCGATCGGCCGTGCGGAACGCATGCGTAAAGTCACGTTCGCTCATGTTCGACGGTCCAGACTAGCTACGGTCCGGACATATGGCGACGCCCGCGCCGCCACCGAGGTGAACTTGGCGCGGGCGTGACCCCGTCGACGCCGCGGTGCTACTCCTCCGGCGGGAACACGATCTCCCCGCCGTCGGCCAGCGCGATCGTGATCGCCTCCACCGGGCAGCCCTCCGCGGCCTCAAGGACCTTCTCGTTGGCGTCGGTCTCGGCGGCGGTGGGGTGCGACTGGCGTGCGGTGTCCAGCTCGAAGCCGCCGGGGGCGGTGAGTACGCACATGCCCGAGCCGATGCAGACCGACCGGTCGACCTCGACGTGCCAGCGGTCCCCCATCAGGCACCCGCCCCCTCGTAGCCGGCCGGGAGGTGGATCATCTTGTGCTCGAAGAACTCGCCGTACCCCTCGGGTCCGAACTCGCGCCCGAGGCCGGAGTTCTTGTAGCCGCCGAAGGGGCCGAGCATGTCGAGGCTGAAGGTGTTCACGGAGTACGTTCCGGTGCGCACCTGCCGCGCGATGCCGATGCCCCGCTCGACGTCGCCGGTCCAGACACTGCCGCTGAGCCCGTAGTCGGAGTCGTTGGCGATCTTCACCGCCTCGCTCTCCTCGCCGTACGGCAGCAGGCAGATGACGGGGCCGAAGATCTCCTCGCGGGCGATCCGCATCGAGTTGTCGACGTCACCGAAGAGCGTCGGCTCGACGTACCAGCCCCGGTCCATACCGGCCGGACGGCCGCCGCCCGCGAGGATCTTCGCGCCCTCCTCCTGACCGATGCGGATGTAGTCGAGGGAGCGCTGCTGCTGCCGCCGGGCGACGAGCGGGCCGAGTTCGGTGGCGGGGTCGAGGGGGTCGCCGACCTTGAGCGCACAGGCGGCGGCGGCGAAGGCCTCGGCGAACTCGTCGTAGCGGGTGCGCGGCACGAGGATGCGGGTCTGGGCCACGCACGCCTGGCCGTTGATCATCCAGGCGAACGGCGCGATGCCCGCGACCGCGGTCGCCGCGTCGGCGTCGGGGAGGACGACGGCGGCCGACTTGCCGCCGAGCTCCAGTGTCACGCGGGTCAGGTTGCGGGCGGCGACCTCCATGACGCGCTTGCCCGCGGCGACGGACCCGGTGAAGGAGACCTTGTCGACGTCCGGGTGCCCGACGAGGTACTCGCTCACCTCGCGGTCGGCGCAGATGATCGAGAGCACGCCTTCCGGCAGCCCCGCCTCGGCGGCGATCTCCGCGAGGATGTAGGAGTCGAGGGGCGCTTCCGGCGAGGTCTTGAGGACGACCGGGCAGCCGGCGAGCAGGGCGGGGGCGAGTTTGGCGGCGGCGGTGAACTGCGGGACGTTCCACGGCACGACGGCCGCGACGACGCCGACCGGTTCGCGCCGCACGAGCAGCTTGCCGAGGACGCCGTCCCGCTCCTCCTCGTAGGGGAAGTCGCGGGCGACGGTGATCGCCGCGTCCCACGCCATCATCGCGGAGAGGGCCTGCACCATCACGCTTGACGTGTAGGGCGTGCCGTTCTCGGAGCTGATGACGCGGGCGATCTCCTCGTGGCGTATCGCGAAGCCGTCCTTGATCCTCGATATGACCTCGATGCGCTCGTCCGGCGTCATCCGCGGCCACGGGCCGTGCTCGAAGGCCTTGCGGGCACCGGCGACGGCGCGGTCCACGTCGGCGGGGGCCGCGTGCGGCACGCGGGCGAAGACCTCTTCGGTGTGCGGGGAGACGACGTCGATGACGCCCTTGCCGAGCGGGTCCACCAACTCCCCGCCGATGAACAGCTGTCCGTGTTCCACGAGCTCGGTCATGGCTGACTGCCTCCTGCGGGTCCCTGCGGGGCGTTTCCTGACACCGTTTCAGAACTGATGTTTCAGAACTGATACCAGTTCTAGTTGGAGGAGTCCACGTCCGAAAGCGCCAGAAGCGCCAGAAGCCCAGGAGGCTCCGGAAGACTCCGGGAGGCTCGCGGGAGCATCAACCCGGCGGCGAGGAGGTGAACTTGGGCGACTATTGGAACTAGTTCTAGTTATAGTGGCGGGCATCAGCGACAGAGACGAGGCGCCCATGACGCGGGTGAGCGGCGGCACGCGGGCGAGCGGCCCACCGGTGATCGAGCACGGCGGCGGCGTCTGGAGCATCAAGGTCCCGATCCCCGACAACCCCCTCGGCTTCACCCTCGTCCACCTCCTGGACACCGACGCGGGCCCCGTCCTCGTCGACACCGGCTGGGACGACCCGGCGTCCTGGGAGACCCTCGCCGCCGGGCTCGTCGCCTGCGGCACCGCGGTCCAGGACGTGCACGGCGTCGTCATCACCCACCACCACCCCGACCACCACGGCCTGTCCAAAGCGGTCCGCGAGGCGTCGGGCGCGTGGATCGCGATGCACGAGGCGGACGCCTCCGTGGTGCGCCGCACCCGTGCCAACCCGCCCGAGCGCTGGTACGCCTACATGGCCGCGAAGCTCACCGCCGCGGGCGCCCCGGCCGGCCACGTCGCCCCCCTGGTGCGGGCCCGCGACGAGGGCCGCCCCCGCGCACTGCCCGGCCTCGCCCCCGCCCTGCCCGACCTCGGCATCACCCCGGGCGAGCTGCTCGCCCTGCCGGGCCGCCGGGTGCGCGCGATCTGGACCCCAGGCCACACGCCGGGCCACGTCTGCCTGCACCTGGAGGAGGACCACCCGACGGGCCTGCGCGGCCACGGCCGGCTCTTCTCCGGGGACCATCTGCTGCCCGGCATCACCCCGCACATCGGCCTGTACGAGGACCCCGACGACGACACGGTGACCGACCCCCTCGGCGACTACCTCGACTCCCTGGAGCGGGTCGGCCGCCTCGCCCCCGCCGAGGTCCTCCCCGCCCACCAGCACGCCTTCACCGACGCCCCCGGCCGCGTACGCGAACTCCTCGCGCACCACGAGGAGCGCCTGACGAGCCTGCTCACCCTGCTCGCCGAGCCCCTCACCCCCTGGCAGATCGCCACCCGCATGGAGTGGAACAGGCCCTGGGCCGAGATCCCCTACGGCTCGCGCAACATCGCGGTCTCCGAAGCGGAGGCCCACGTACGCCGCCTGGTGAAGCTGGGGCGCGCGGAGGCGGTGGCAGGGAGCGATCCGCTCGCGTTCGTGGCGGTGTGACCCGAGGGGCCCGCGGACCGGCCGGTAGAGTGAGTGCGTCGTCCTCACGTCCGAGCAGGGGAAAGTCCGGTGCGAATCCGGCGCTGACCCGCAGCCGTAATCCGACCGCAGCGTCGGTGAGCCGGAATGCCCGGCGCGGAACGTGACCGGCTCGCTTCACCGGACCCTCCGGTGAGCGGCACCGTCGAGGTATACGGAGCCGGAGCCGCCGGAAGCCGTGCTGCCCGCACGGACCGTGCCGCCCCGCTCCCCGCAGGGAGAGGCATCCGCCCCATCATGAACGTTCGTCGCAGTGCGGCGGTCCTGGCCGCCGTCGCCGTGTTCGGCTCGGCCGCGGCACCGGCCGCCTTCGCGGAGAGCAGCTCCCCGTCGCCCTCGACCGCGCTCCCCTCGGGCCTCTACGGCAAGCAGGACCCCAAGTTCGACGGCGTCTTCCGCCAGTCGTACGCCCTGCTCGCCCAGCACACCCAGGACATCGAGCCGGCCGCGAAGGCCGTCGACTGGCTGACCGGGCAGCAGTGCGCGAGCGGCGGCTTCGCGGCGTACCGCGCGGACGCGAGCACGCCGTGCAACTCCAAGACCACGGTCGACAGCAACTCCACCGCCGCCGCCGTGCAGGCCCTCACCGCGCTCGGCGGCCAGGACAAGGCGGTGAAGAAGAGCGTCCAGTGGCTGAAGTCGGTGCAGAACAAGGACGGCGGCTGGGGCTACAACCCCGGCTTCCCCTCCGACGCGAACTCCACGGGGATCGTCGTCGGCGCGCTCGTCGCCGCCGGTGAGAACCCCGCGTCCGCCAAGTCCCAGGGCGGGAAGTCCCCCTACGACGCGCTGCCGAAGCTCGCCATGGACTGCGGCAAGGACGGCGGCGCCTTCGGCCTCGCCGACGCCAAGTCCGGCAAGCTCTCGCCGAACGCCGGCGCCACCGCGGCCGGTGTGCTCGGCAGCCTCGGCCGTGGCCTCGTCGTGGCGCCCGCGAAGAAGGCCGCGTCCGGTGCCCCCAAGTGCGCGAAGCCGGACACGACGGCGCAGGCCGCGAGCAACGGCACCGGCTACCTCCTCGACACCCTCGGCAAGAACGAGGACCACCTGATGTCGTCGATGCCGGGCGTCGGCGACATGCCGGACGTCGGCGGCACCGCCGACGCCGTGGTCGCCCTCGCCGCCGCCGGACAGCAGGAGCAGGCCAAGAAGTCCGCGGTGTGGCTCACGGAGAACTCCGCGAAGTGGGCGAAGCAGTCGGGCCCCGCCGCCTACGCGAAGCTGATCTTCGCCGCGAACGCCGCGGGCCTGGACCCACGCGACTTCGGCGGCGCCGACCTCGTCAAGCAGCTGAACGCCCAGGGCCCGCCCCCGCAGTCCGCCTCCGACCACGCCTCGGCGTCGGACAAGGACGAGAAGAAGGACGACGACGGCGGTGTCAGCGTCTGGTGGATCGTCGGCGTCGGCATGGTCGCCGGCATCGGCATCGGCTTCCTGTACAGCGGCAACCGCAAGAAGAAGCAGCCGTGACGGCAGGCCGTGGGCGGCTGCTGCTCGGGGTGCTCCTCGCCGCCGTCGTCGGCGTCCTCGTGGCCGCGCCCGCCCAGGCCGCCGGCTACCGCTACTGGTCGTTCTGGGAGCGGGACGGCGGGCAGTGGACGTACGCGAGCCAGGGCCCGGGCACCGCGCGCCCCGACGACGGTGACGTACAGGGCTTCCGCTTCGCGGTCTCCGAGGACTCCAAGGAAGCGGCGAAGCCGCGCGGCGCCGCGGACTTCGAGGACATCTGCGCGGACACCCCGGCCGAGGACGGGCACAAGCGGGTCGCGCTGGTCGTCGACTTCGGCACGGCGGGCGACGCGCCCGGCGGTGAGCGCCCGCCGAAGCCGCGTACCGCCTGCGCCAGCGTCGCCGACGACGCCACCAGCGCGGAGGCCCTCGCCTCGGTCGCCGAACCGCTGCGCTACGACAGCAAGGCACTGCTCTGCGCCATCGACGGCTACCCGAAGTCGGGCTGCGGCGAGCAGGTCGCCGCAGACGGCAACGACCGGCAGGAAACGACCGCGGCCCCGGGCGGGGACGGGGACGACGGCGGTCCCTCCCTCGGCCTGATCACCGGGGCCGCCGCCGTCGCGCTGCTCGGCGGTGCCGCGGTCTGGCAGGCCCGCCGCCGCCGCGGCTGACGCGGCCGGACGACGGACAGCACGATGACGGACCACGGCAGCGGCGCGCCCGGCCCCCTGCGGCGCCGCCTCGCCCCCGAGGCGCACCGGAGCAACGCCCTGCACCCGGGCGCCTGGTGGGTGTGGGCCATCGGCCTCGGCACCGCCGCGTCCCGCACCACCAATCCGCTCCTGATCGGGCTGCTGATCGGCGTCGCGGGCTATGTGGTGGCGGCGCGCCGGACGTCGGCGCCGTGGGCGAAGTCGTACGGCGCGTTCGTGAAGCTGGGGCTCGTCGTCATCGCGATCCGGCTGCTCTTCGCGGTCGTGCTCGGCTCGCCGATCCCCGGCACGCACACCGTCGTCACGCTGCCGGAGGTGCCGCTGCCCGACTGGGCCAAGGGCGTGCGCGTCGGCGGCCGGGTCACGGCCGAGGGCCTGGCCTTCGCGCTCTACGACGGCATCCGCCTGGCCGGTCTGCTGATCTGTGTCGGCGCCGCCAACGCGCTGGCCAGCCCCGCGCGGCTGCTCAAGTCACTGCCGGGCGCGCTGTACGAGGTGGGGGTCGCCGTCGTCGTGGCGATGACCTTCGCGCCGAACCTCGTCACCGACGTGCAGCGGCTCCGGGCCGCCCGACGGCTCCGCGGGCGCCCCGACCGCGGAATGCGCGGGCTGCTCCAGGTCGGGCTTCCGGTCCTGGAGGGCGCCCTCGAACGGTCGGTCGCGCTGGCCGCGGCGATGGACGCGCGGGGCTTCGGGCGCACGGTCCCGGTCCCCGCCGGGGTGCGCAGGGTCACGGCCGCGCTGACGCTCGGCGGCCTGATGGGCGTCTGCGTGGGAACGTACGGACTGCTCACCGCGGAGGGCACCGCCTACGGCCTGACCGTCCTGTTTGCCGGACTGCTCGCCGCGCTCGCGGGCCTGCGCCTCGGTGGCCGCCGCTCGGTGCGCACCCGCTACCGCCCCGATCCGTGGGGCGCGCGCGCCTGGCTGGTCGCCGGGTCCGGGGTGGCGGTCGCGGCCGTGATGCTCTGGGCCACGTCGCACGACCCGGCGGCCCTGCACCCCGGAGTCGTCCCGCTCGTCGCACCGACCCTGCCGCTGTGGCCCGCGGCGGCGGTACTGGTCGGACTGGTGCCGGCGGTGGTGGCGCCGGTGCCGGTGTCGATGTCGGCGCCGACCGGGACGGAGGCCGGGGCGGCGAGAGCGGGCCCCGTCGGCCCGCGGGAGCACGCCCCGCCGGAGCACGCGCCGACCGCGAACCCCTCGCCCGCGGCCTGGCGAACACCGCCCGCCCTCCACACCGACGCCCGACCCCCCACCCCCGAGGAGCCCTCATGATCCGCTTCGAGGACGTCTCGGTGACCTACGACGGGGCGAGCGCGCCCACCGTCCGCGGGGTCGACCTCACCGTGCCCGAGGGCGAGCTCGTGCTGCTCGTCGGGCCGAGCGGAGTCGGCAAGTCGACACTGCTCGGCACGGTGAGCGGGCTCGTGCCGCACTTCACCGGCGGCACCCTGCGCGGCCGGGTGAGCGTGGCGGGCCGCGACACCCGCACGCACAAGCCGCGCGAACTCGCCGACGTCGTCGGCACGGTCGGCCAGGACCCCCTCTCGCACTTCGTGACGGACACGGTCGAGGACGAACTGGCGTACGGCATGGAGTCCCTCGGGCTCGCCCCCGACGTGATGCGCAGGCGGGTCGAGGAGACCCTTGACCTCCTCGGCCTCGCCGACCTGCGCGACCGTCCCATCGCCACCCTCTCCGGCGGCCAGCAGCAGCGCGTCGCCATCGGCTCCGTCCTCACCCCGCACCCCCGGGTCCTCGTCCTCGACGAGCCGACCTCCGCGCTCGACCCGGCCGCCGCCGAAGAGGTCCTCGCCGTGCTGCAGCGGCTCGTCCACGACCTGGGCACCACGGTCCTGATGGCCGAGCATCGCCTGGAGCGGGTCGTGCAGTACGCGGACCAGGTGCTGCTGCTCGCCGCGCGGGGCGAGCCGCCCGTGCTCGGCGACCCGGCCTCGCTGATGGCCCGCTCCCCCGTCTTCCCCCCGGTGGTCGCGCTCGGCCGCCTCGCAGGCTGGTCGCCGCTGCCGCTGACCGTGCGGGGCGCGCGGCGCCGGGCGGGCGCGCTGCGCGAACGGCTCGCCGAGGCCGGGCCGCCGCCCGGAGAGAGGCAGGAGGGCCGACCGGCCCCGGGGCGCACGCCCGGCCGCCGGCCCCGGCTGCGCAAGGAACGTACGAAGGAACGTGCGCAGGGACGCACACAGGGACGTACGAAGGAAGGCGCGCAGAAACGCCCGCCCGAAGAGGCCACCGCGACCACCACCGCCACCACCACCGCCACCGCCGCCGCGTCCGTCGACCGGCTCGCCGTGCGCCGTGGCCGCGTCGAGGCGCTGCGCCGCGTCGGCCTCACCGTCGTGCCCGGCGAGACCGTCGCCCTGATGGGCCGTAACGGCGCCGGCAAGTCCACCCTCCTGTCCACCCTCGTCGGCCTGCTCGAACCCACTTCCGGCACGGTCCGCGTCGGCGGCGTGGTCCCCCACCGCACGCCCCCGCGACAGCTGATCCGGCACGTCGGCCTGGTCCCGCAGGAACCGCGCGACCTGCTGTACGCGGACACCGTGGCCGCCGAGTGCGCTGCCGCCGACCGGGACGCGGACGCGGCGGCCGGGACCTGCCGCGCCCTGGTCGGCGAGTTGCTGCCCGGCATCACGGACGACACCCACCCGAGGGACCTCTCCGAGGGCCAGCGGCTCACGCTCGCCCTGGCCGTCGTCCTGACCGCCCGGCCGCCCCTGCTCCTCCTCGACGAGCCGACCCGCGGCCTCGACTACGCGGCCAAGTCCCGCCTGGTCACGGTCCTGCGGGGGCTCGCCGCCGAGGGACACGCGCTCGTCCTCGCCACCCACGACGTGGAACTGGCCGCCGAGATCGCCCACCGTGTGGTGATCCTCGCGGACGGCGAGGTCGTCGCGGACGGCCCGACCGAGCAGATCGTCGTGTCGTCGCCGTCCTTCGCGCCCCAGGTCACGAAGATCCTGGCACCGCAGGAGTGGCTGACGGTGGCCCAGGTGCGCCACGCCCTCGACGCGGACGGGGAGGGACCGTCGTGAGGGCCGCGCCGAAGGTCCGGGGCCGGGCTCCCGGGGCGCAGGTCCAGGCCCGGCCGATCCGTCTCGGCCGCCGTTCGATCGCCGCGCTCGCACTGGTCAGCGCCGTCGGCGTGGTCGCCTTCGGGTGGCCGCTGCTCGCGGGCGGCGGGTCCGGGCTCAGCATCCACGCGCAGGACGCGCCCTGGCTGTTCGCGGCGCTGCTCCCGCTGCTGCTCGCCGTGGTGGTGGCGACCATCGCAGACGTCGGCCTCGACGCGAAGGCGATCGCGATGCTGGGGGTCCTCGCCGCGGCCGGTGCCGCGCTGCGCCCGCTCGGCGCGGGGACGGCGGGCATCGAGCCGATGTTCTTCCTGATGGTGCTGAGCGGACGGGTGCTCGGGCCGGGTTTCGGGTTCGTGCTCGGGGCGGTGTCGATGTTCGCGTCGGCGCTCCTGACGGGCGGTGTCGGGCCGTGGATGCCGTTCCAGATGCTGTCGATGGGCTGGGTCTGCATGGGCGCGGGGCTGCTGCCGGGGCCCGACACCCTGCGCGGGCGGCGCGAACTGTGGCTGCTCGCGGCGTACGGGGCGGTGGCCTCCGTGCTGTACGGCACGGTGATGAACCTCCAGGGCTGGCCCTACCTCGGCGGCCTGGCCACCGGAGTCTCCTTCGTGCCGGGCGACCCGCTCCCCGACAACCTCGGCCGCTTCGTCGCGTACTGCCTGGCCACCTCGCTCGGCTGGGACCTGCCGCGGGCCGTCGTCACGGTGCTGCTGAGCCTGGCGCTCGGCCCCGCCGTCCTGAAGGCGCTGCGCCGGGCGACGCGCAGGGCGGCTTTCGAGGCGCCCGTCACATTCGAGGCCCCGAAGCCGTAGCGGCCTGTCGCGCTCCGTCACCTCGGGGGTCCCGTCGGCGTGAGCCGGCCCACAGGTCTTTCGTCCTCTACGAAGTGAGGGCGTAGCTCCGCACATTGACGCGCTCTCATCAAAAGGCGGCCTGACCTGCGCAATGAGAGGCACGTCACAGGACGGACGTTTGGCGCGGATGCGACTTCCACTAGTAAATACGGGCATTGCGTCGGCCGGGGAGCAGCTGTTTCCGTGGATGAGTCGCACGGCGCCGACGACCCCACGGGATCTCGGCGCCGCCGCATGCCCCCCCCCCACACCTCCGTGTGGCACGACGTGCGCTGCGACCTCCCGTCCCCCACCGGAAGGTCCTCTGTGTCCGCCTCGCTCATCCGCCGCATCGCTTCCCCCAAGAAGGCCATCACCGGCGGCCTCGTCGCCGCCGCCGCTTCCGGCATGGTCTTCGCCGCGGCCCCGGCTCAGGCAGCCACCCCGACCACCACGAAGGCCGCCGCCCCGGCCGCCGCTCCCGCGTCCGCCAAGGCGATCGCCAAGAAGAAGATCGCGGACCCCGCGCAGTTCGCCGCGTTCGACAAGATCGTCACGCACGAGAGCGGCTGGAACCCGAGCGCGACCAACTCCTCGTCCGGCGCCTACGGCCTGGTCCAGGCCCTGCCCGGCTCGAAGATGGCCTCGGCGGGCGCCGATTGGAAGACCAACCCCGAGACCCAGATCGAGTGGGGTCTGAAGTACATGAACGAGCGCTACGGCAGCCCGGTCGGCGCCTGGAACCACTGGCAGGCCAACGGCTGGTACTGAGCCGCGGCGCCCTGACGGCACCGCAGCACGTGGGAGAGGCGGCAACCCTGGGCAGGGTTGCCGCCTCTCCCACGTCCACGGCAGTACGTCCACGCGCAGTACGCACACCCACAGGCGACGCGCACCGCTCTCCACTCACTACTCACCGCACCTGTGCGAACCACCGCGCGATCTTCGGCGCCGCCTTCGCGACCGACTCCATGTGCGGCACGCCGCCCTGGTCCATGACGGGGGCCCGCACGCCGTGCGCGGCGAGGTCCGCGGCGCAGCTGCGGGCGTTCCCGATGGGCACGTCGGTGTCGCCGTGCGAGGCGTAGAGCCGCACGGGGGCGTCCGGCTTCCAGTCGCAGGAGCCGTCGTTCGCCTTCAGCACCTCCTCCAGGCCGCCCGTCGGGTGCTTCAGGCGCTCGTAGAAGGCGGGCGTGAGCAGTTCCCGCACGGAGCCGGGCAGCACCCCGATGACGTCCTCCTCATGGTGGCGGCCGTCGAAGAGCTTCTCGACCAGGGGAGCGTAGGGGGCACGGAACGCCTCGGCGGGGTTCTTGTAGACCGGGTGCAGACGGTTCTGGGCCACCAGGAAGTACGAGAGGTAGAAGACGCCGCTCGTGCCGTTGACCCGGCCGTCGTAGAGGGCGGGCATCTCCTCGCCGGAGAGGTCGTAGGGGCCGCTGACCGGGGCGACGGCACGCGTCCTGAATCCGGAGTGCTTGCCCTTCAGCTCCTTGGCCAGCGCCATCGCCACCTGCCCGCCCTGCGAGAAGCCGGTGATGTACAGATCGCCGGAGAGCGTCCTCCCCTTCCGCCCCGCCGCGGTGCGCGAGGCCCGCAGCATGTCCTCGGACGCGGTCACGGCCGAGCGTGTGTCCATGTACGGGTGGAGCCCCGGCCCCTTGCCGAGCCCGAGGTAGTCCGGCGCGGCGACGGCCTTGCCCGCGGCGGCCTGCACGTACGGGCTGGCGGGCCCCAGGTCGTCGGCCACGGAAGGCGCGTAGTCGCGGTGGACCATGGTCCCGTGAGCATCGGAGACGAGGCCGAGGGCCCGGCCCGCGGAGCTCTTGGGCAGCGCGAAGAGCCCGGTGGCCGTGGTGGGCCGGCCCTGCACGTCGACCGTGCGATAGGTGAGGCGGTACGCCGCCACTCCGTACCGCACCATCCCCGCGTCGACCTTCTCCCCTTCCAGGAAACGGACGACGTCAGCACGGCTCAGGTCGGCCACCGGCTCGACCTTGAGGAGATCACCCCGGCCGGTATGCCGCGTACCGGCCGCGTCGCCACTCGCCTGCACGGCGGGCGCGGCGACGAGTCCAGCGAGCATCAGGGCGGCGAGGGCGGCGGCGCCCCGACGTACGGAACGGGCTTGCGAGCGAGTCGAGTTGGTCATAAGCAAGACGCTACGGAGACCACCGCCCGCACGACATCCGAGAATCCCCCCGCCGAGAGGTGTACCTACGGACACCTGACCGCTTCCAGCCTGTCCGGCCGGGGGGCGAGCACGGCGCAACTTCCAGCCCGTCCGGCGGGGGACCAGCCCGTCCGGCGGGGGAGGACGGGCCCGGCGCAACTACTAGCCCGTCCGGCGGGGGACGACAAGCCCGGCGCAACTACCAGCCCGTCCGGCGCTTGAGGACAAGCTCGGCGCAGCCGGCGAAGGCCCGAACCCCGGCCACACCCAGCCCGTCCGGCGCTTGAGGACGAGCTCGGCGCAGCCGGCGACAGACCGAGCCACGTACTACAGCCGCTGCAAAATCGTGGCGCCAGCCACCGCACCCCCCGCACACATCGTCACCAACGCGAACTCCTTGTCCCTGCGCTCCAGTTCGTGCAGCGCCGTCGCGATCAGCCGCGCCCCCGTCGCCCCCACGGGATGCCCGAGCGCGATCGCGCCCCCGTTCACGTTCACCTTCTCCAGGTCCTGCCCGAAGACCTGCGCCCAGCTCAGCACCACCGACGCGAACGCCTCGTTGATCTCCACGATGTCGATGTCCTTCAGGGACATCCCCGCCTTGCCGAGCACCGCCCGCGTCGCGTCGATGGGCCCGTCCAGGTGGAAGTGCGGGTCGGCGCCGACCAGCGCCTGGGCGACGATCCGCGCCCTCGGCTTCAGCTTCAGCGCCCGCGCCATCCGTTTGGAGGCCCACATCAGCGCCGCCGCGCCGTCGGATATCTGCGAGGAGTTGCCCGCGGTGTGCACCGCGGTCGGCATGACCGGCTTGAGGCCGCCGAGCGCCTCCATGGTCGTGTCGCGCAGCCCCTCGTCGCGGTCGACGAGCCGCCACATGCCGTGCCCCGCGCCCTGCTCCTCCTCCGTGGTCGGCACCTGCACGGCGAACGTCTCGCGTTTGAAGCGCTCCTCGGCCCAGGCGACGGCCGCCCGCTCCTGCGAGATGAGGCCGAGCGAGTCCACGTTCTCGCGGGTGAGGCCGCGGTTGCGGGCGATGCGCTCGGCGGCCTCGAACTGGTTGGGCAGATCGACGTTCCACTCGTCGGGGAAGGGCTTGCCGGGGCCGTGCTTGGACCCGGAGCCGAGCGGCACCCGCGACATCGCCTCGACGCCGCAGCTGATCCCGACGTCGATGACACCGGCCGCCACCATGTTGGCGACCATGTGGCTCGCCTGCTGCGAGGAACCGCACTGGCAGTCCACGGTGGTCGCCGCGGTCTCGTACGGCAGCCCCATCGTCAGCCAGGCCGTGCGTGCCGGGTTCATGGACTGCTCACCGGCGTGCGTCACCGTGCCGCCCACGATCTGCTCGACGCAGTCGGCGTGGATGCCGGTGCGGCCGAGGAGTTCGCGGTAGGTCTCACCGAGCAGGTAGGCGGGGTGGAGATTGGCCAGCGCGCCACCGCGCTTGCCGATGGGCGTGCGTACTGCTTCGACGATGACGGGTTCCGCGGCCATGGGCTCGTCCTCTCCCTCCACGTCCCGCGAGCCGTCCCGGCGGCTCGCGAGTAGAACTAGTACGCGTTCTAGTTCCGTACAGCAGTCTGCTGAGCGGAACCCTGGCGCCGCAAGGGTCTTGCACGCATCTTGCGCGGGACCCGCGGCCAACCGGACCCGCCCTGACCCTTGCCTCTTGTAGAACCCGTTACTACCTTGCGAGCGAGCTGCCCTGATGGACCGTCAGAACCATGCCCACGCACGGGAGTTGCCGATGCCCTGTCCAGCGCTGCCCGACGGGTTCGACTTCACCGACCCGGACCTGCTCCAAGACCGCGTGCCCCTGCCGGAGTTCGCACAGCTGCGGCAGACGGAACCGGTGCGCTGGATCGCCCAGCCACCCCGGATATCCGGCTTCGACGACGCGGGCTACTGGGCCGTCACGCGGCACGATGACGTCAAGTACGTCTCCACGCACCCGGAGCTCTTCTCCTCCAACCTCAACACCGCCGTCATCCGCTTCAACGAGACGATCAGCCGCGACCAGATCGAGGTCCAGAAACTGATCATGCTCAACATGGACCCGCCCGAGCACACCCGGGTCCGCCAGATCGTGCAGCGCGGCTTCACGCCGCGCGCCATCCGCTCGCTGGAGGACGCGTTGCGCGCCCGCGCCGGCTCCATCGTCGAGGCGGCCCTCGCGAACGCGGGCCCCGACGGCTCCTTCGACTTCGTGACCAACGTCGCCGTCGAGCTCCCGCTCCAGGCCATCGCCGAACTGATCGGCGTACCCCAGGCGGACCGCACCAGGATCTTCGACTGGTCCAACAAGATGGCGGGGTACGACGACCCGGAGTACGCCATCACCGAGGAGATCGGCGCCGAGGCGGCGATGGAGATCGTCGCGTACGCGATGAACCTCGCCGCGGCCCGCAAGGAGTGCCCGGCCAAGGACATCGTCAGCCAACTGGTGGCGGCCGAGGACGAGGGCAACCTCTCCGGCGACGAGTTCGGCTTCTTCGTGATCCTGCTCGCGGTGGCCGGCAACGAGACGACCCGTAACGCCATCACTCACGGCATGCACGCCTTCCTCACCCATCCGGACCAGTGGGAGCTCTACAAGCGCGAGCGCCCCGCGACGACGGCGGAGGAGATCGTGCGCTGGGCGACGCCGGTGGTCTCCTTCCAGCGCACCGCCACCCAGGACACCGGACTCGGCGGCGCGGAGATCAAGAAGGGCGACCGGGTCGGCCTCTTCTACTCCTCGGCCAACCACGACCCCGACGTGTTCGCGTCACCGGAGAAGTTCGACATCACCCGTGACCCCAACCCCCACCTCGGCTTCGGCGGCGGCGGCCCGCACTTCTGCCTCGGCAAGTCCCTCGCGGTCCTGGAGATCAACCTCATCTTCAACGCGATCGCCGACGCCATGCCCGGCCTGCACCTGACCGGCGACCCGCGCAGGCTCCGCTCCGCCTGGCTCAACGGCGTCAAGGAGCTCCAGGTCAGCACCGGCTGACCCGGCCGACCCGGCTCCACGGAGGCAGGGGCGGGCCCTTTCCCGCACGCCCCGCCCCTGCCTCCCCCGGAGAGCCCGCGAGTCAGTACCGCTCAGCAAAGCGACCTATCAGGTCAATCGTGTTTACTGAACCAACGTTTCCGTTGCGGTAAGCGTCCTGAGAAGTGAACCTTGCCTCCCCAGGACTCGAACGGAAACGGTGGCCGTGGTCTCTGCCGACGTATCGCTCAGCCCGCCCGGCGCCGCGTCCACCGGCCGGAATACTCCGCTCCGGACCTTCTGCCGACGCCACCGCGTGCCGCTCCTCGCCACCCTCCCCACCCTTCCGCTGTACGCCGTCTGGGCGGTGTTCCTCGCGACGGGCGGCGGCGACCTCGCGGCGCAGGAGGCCTGGGCGCGGTTCGCCTCCGAGCACGGCACGGCCGCGTACAACCTCTTCTGGTACGGCGGCATGCACACCGCCAACTACAGCCTGATCTCGCCCTACCTGATGGCCGCGCTCGGGGTGCGGACCGTGACGGTGCTGTCCGGTGTCGCGGGCGCCTGGCTGGTCGCCGCGCTGATCGACCGCAGCGGTGTCCGAAGGCCCCTGTGGCCCGCGGTGCTCGCCTCGCTCGCGATCTGGTGCAACGTGGCCTCCGGGCGCACGACGTTCGCCCTCGGTCTCGCCTTCGCCCTCGCGGCCTGCCTGGCCCTGGTGCGGCAGCGGCGCGTGGGCATCGCGGTGGTGTGCTCGGCGCTCGCCACCATGGGCTCCCCGGTCGCGGGGCTCTTCCTCGTCGTCGCGGGCGCGGGCTACTTCTTCGTACGCGACTGGGCGCGGTCGGCGGCGCTGGTCCTGCCGCCGTTCCTGGTCGTGGCGGCGACCACGGTGCTCTTCCCCTTCACCGGCGAGCACCTGATGCCCTTCGACCGGATCTTCCCGCCCGTGATCTTCAGCCTGGCCCTCATCCTTGCGGGGCCGCGCGAGTGGCGGGTGGTGCGGTGGGGCGCCGGCGTCTACGCGGCCGGGACCGTCCTCACGTACCTCATCGCGTCCCCCATCGGCACCAACGTCGAACGGCTCGCCGAGCTGGTCGGCCCCGCGCTGCTGCTCGCCGCCCTGCTCGTGCCCGGGCTGCGCCGGGCGCGCAGGATCGCGCTGACGGTGGCGCTCGTGCTGTCCTGCGCCTGGGTGACGCAGAAGACGATCGACGACCTCGCGGTCTCCACGAAGGTGCCGAAGTGGGCGGTCGACACCCACGGCGTGGTGCGGGAGCTCGAGCGCCTGGAGGCCAACCGCACCCGCGTCGAGGTCGTGCCGACCCGCAACCACCGCGAGGCCACCGCCCTCGCCCCGTACGTGAACATGGCGCGCGGCTGGAACCGCCAGCTGGACATCGAACGCGGCCGGCTCTTCTACGACGGGTCGTTCTCGGCGGCCAGCTACCGCAAGTGGCTCGACAAGTGGGCCGTCGGGTACGTGGTGCTGCCTTCGGGCAAGCCGGACGGCTACGCCGAGGACGAGGCGGCGCTCGTGACGAGCGCGCCGAAGTGGCTGGAGCCGGTGTGGAACGACGCGCACTGGCGGATCTTCCGGGTGAGGAACCCGGTGCCGCTGGTCTCCAAGCCCGCCGCCGTGGTGCGCTCCACCGGGTCGAACGTGGTGGTGCGCGTACCCAGGCGGGGCTCGGTGACCCTGCGCCTGGTGTACTCGCCGTGGCTCCGGGCGGAGGGTGCCTGCCTGCGACGGCAGGGCGAGTTCACCCGCCTCTCGGTGCCGGCGCCCGGCACCTACGAGATCAGCTCGGGCTACCGTCCTTCGCCGCGTCGTCCCGCGGACTGCCGCTGATCAGCTGCTGCCGCGCCACGGGCCCGGTCGCCTGGGGCCCGGTCACCCGGGGCCCCTTCACCCGGGGCCCTTTCACCCGCGGCCCGGACAGCAGATAGGTCAGGCCGAAGCCGACGCCCACGACGGTCGCGCCGCCCACCGCGTCGAGCACCCAGTGGTTGCCGGTGCCGACGATCGCCGAGACGGTGAAGAAGGGGTGGATCAGGCCGAGCGCCTTCATCCACCACCTGGGCGCGATGACCGCGATGACCAGGCCGCACCAGAGGGACCAGCCGAAGTGCAGCGAGGGCATCGCCGCGTACTGGTTGGTGAGCTTCGTCAGCGTGCCGTAGTCCGGCTGCGTGAAGTCCTGCACGCCGTGCACCGTGTCGATGAAGCCGAGGCCCGGCATCAGGCGCGGCGGGGCGAGCGGGTAGGCCCAGAAGCCGATGAGGGCGAGGACCGTCGCGAAGCCGAGCGCGGAGCGCGCCCAGCGGTAGTCGGCGGGCCTGCGGACGTACAGAACGCCGAGGACGGTCAGCGGCACCACGAAGTGGAACGACGTGTAGTAGAAGTTGAAGAAGTCCTCCATCCAGCCGGTCCGCGCCGTCAGATGGTTGAACCAGCGCTCCAGGTCGATGTGCAGGAACTGCTCGATCGAGTGGACCTGCTCGCCGTGCCGCTCGGCGGTGGCCCGCCCCCCGGAGATCGTGCCGCCCGTCGCCGCGAGCCTGACCTGCTGGTACGCGGAGTAGCAGACGCGGATGAGCAGCAGTTCGAGCAGGAGGTTCGGCCGGGTGACGACCCGCCGCCAGAACGGGACCAGCGGCACCCGGCTCCAGCGGGCCGGGACGGGCGCGGCGTAGTCGGTGGGGATGGGCTTCTGATATTGCGGGTGGGCCCGGGAGAGGAACGGCACGACGGCGGCCGCCGCGAGCGCCGCCAGGAGCACGACGTTGTCCCGGATCGGCTCGGTGACCGGCATGTTGGGCAGCATCATCGTGGCAGGAAGCGTCGATACGAGGACGACGGCGACCGGCCACATGTAGCGGTCGGACTGGCGCTTGCCGGCCCGGCCGACCACCGCGAAGAGCACCCACAGGAGCTGGTGCTGCCAGGTGGTCGGCGACACCGCGACCACGACGCAGCCGGTGATCGCGACGGCCAGGAGCAGCTGCCCGTCCTTGGCGTAGCGCACGGCGCGGCGCAGGCCGACGTAAACGAGCGCCAGGCTCAGGGTCACGAAGAGCCCGGTCTCCAGGGGGCCCCGCAGACCGAAGCGGAGCAGCATGCCGTGCAGCGACTGGTTGGCGTTGGCGTCCGGATTGGCGCCGAGCCCGGCGCCCGCGAGGTGGTGTATCCAGTACGTCGACGAATCGTGCGGCATCGCGGCCCAGGTCAGCGCGGTGCAGGCGGCGAAGGCCGCGCCGGTGGACGCGGCGGCCTTCTTGCGGCCGGTGAACCAGAGCAGCGCGGCGAAGAGCAGCATGGTCGGCTGCAGGGCCGCGCCGACGCCGACCAGGAGGCCGCTCGCGCGCTGGCCGCGGACGGTGAAGAGGCCGAGCAGGACGAGCAGCACCGGAAGAATGCTGGTCTGGCCGAGGTGCAGGGTGTTGCGCACCGGGAGCGACAGGATGAGCAGGCTGATGGCGACGGGGGCGGCGAGCAGGGAGGTGCGCCGGGAGACGGGCTGCGGCAGGGCGCGGGCCGCGACCAGGCCGAGCACGACGACGAGACCGAGCGTGCCGAAGGTCCAGGCCCAGCCGAGAGCCTGTTCACCCGCGCGTGCGAGCGGTTTCAGGACGAGGCCCGCGAAGGGTGGTCCCGTGAACTTGTCCGCGTCGTAGAAGGAGCCGTTGACGTGCAGGACGCCCGCGGGCCCGATCCACGTCTCCAGGTCGGTGAACCGTTCGCCCTTGGGGGTGCGCAGCACGTCGGCCACCTGCCGGGCGGCCAGGACGGCGGCGATCAGCCAGAGGCCGACGCGGACCGCTCCGATCCGCTCCTCGGGTCCACCTGTCCGCCCTGTTCCCAAGGCACTGCCCGATCCCCTGTGCTCAACGTTCGCCACGCCTCGTCGGCCCTCCCGTCCCGTCCGTCATGTCTGCGGTCCCGTCTGTGAGGGGCCGGCGTCCCGGCCCGGGAGTTACGGCCGGGACTTCCGCCAGGCCCGTGAGTGCCGCGCCCTGATGTGAGACGCACGCAACCACCTTTCCACCTGTCCGCGACCGCCGATTCCGTGAACCCGCGACCGCGGAGGCCTGAACCGGTGGCCACCGGTCCCTGAACCCCAGGATGCCGCCTGCGCCCCCGTCGTGCGGTTCCGCGCCGGAGCAGCGACATAGATCACAAACGCGCCTTATCCGCACTGCCTGCGGAAACACCGTTTGACCTGGACAGAAGCGGTTTTCGCGCGCTGTGCGGCCAATCGGACACCGTACGTAATGATGCCTCTTGCACCTATGGTCGCTTTTCGGGCCGCCCGGCTACCGCGGGCGGCCTTGCCCTTGTCGTCGACCGAGAGCAGGCGAGCGAACCCTTGGTGAGCGCCACCCCCGTCGCACTACGCAAGCCCGAGCCCTCGGGAGGACACCGGACCGGCCCTTCGGCGGGACGTCTGCCCTCGACAGGCCCGGACGTCACCGTCACCGACCCCGCGATGGTCAAGCGGGCGGTGAAGGCGGCCGCCCTCGGCAACGCGATGGAGTGGTTCGACTTCGGCGTCTACAGCTACATCGCCGTGACGCTCGGCAAGGTCTTCTTCCCCTCGGGCAACCCGACGGCCCAGCTGCTCTCGACCTTCGGCGCCTTCGCCGCGGCCTTCCTGATCCGGCCGCTCGGCGGCATGGTCTTCGGCCCGCTCGGCGACCGCATCGGCCGCCAGAAGGTCCTCGCGCTCACCATGATCATGATGGCGGCGGGCACGTTCGCGATCGGCCTGATCCCGTCGTACGCGGCCATCGGCGTCTGGGCTCCCGTCCTGCTCCTCCTCGCCCGCCTGGTGCAGGGCTTCTCCACCGGCGGCGAGTACGCGGGCGCCTCCACCTTCATCGCCGAGTACGCCCCCGACAAGAAGCGCGGGTTCCTCGGCAGCTGGCTGGAGTTCGGCACGCTCGCCGGGTACATCGGCGGCGCGGGCCTGGTCACCTTGATGACGGCCCTCCTCTCCACGGACGACCTGCTCTCCTGGGGCTGGCGCGTCCCGTTCCTGATCGCGGGCCCGATGGGCCTGATCGGTCTCTACCTGCGGATGAAGCTGGAGGAGACCCCGGCGTTCGCGGCCGAGCTGGAGAAGGCCCACAAGGACGAGCAGAGCCGCGCGAAGGTGCGCCTGCGCGACATGGTCACGGGCCAGTGGAAGGCGCTCCTCCTCTGCATGGGCCTGGTCCTGGTCTTCAACGTCACGGACTACATGCTGCTGTCGTACATGCCGAGCTACCTGACCAGCGAGCTGAAGTACGACGAGACGCACGGGCTCCTGGTCATCCTGGCCGTCATGGCGCTGATGATGTGCGTCCAGCCGTTCATGGGCGCGCTCACCGACCGGGTGGGCCGCCGGCCCGTGATCGCCGCGGGCTGCGCGGGCTTCCTCCTGCTCTCCGTCCCCGCCATGCTCCTGATCCGCGAGGGCTCGCTGTGGGCGATCGCACTGGGCCTCGGCGCGCTGGGCCTGCTCCTGGTCTGCTTCACGGCCTCGATGCCGTCGACCCTCCCCGCCCTCTTCCCGACGAAGATCCGCTACGGCTCCCTCTCCATCGGCTTCAACATCTCCGTCTCGGTCTTCGGCGGCACGACCCCGCTGATCGTGACGGCGCTGATCGGCGCGACGGGCAACAAGATGATGCCCGCGTACTACATGATGGCGGCGGCCGTAGTGGGCGGAATCGCCGTCTGGTACCTGACGGAATCGGCCCGCAGGCCCCTGCCGGGGTCGCCTCCGGCGGTGGAGACGGAGGAGGAGGCGAGGGCGCTGCGGGGGGCTCGCTGACTCGCCGGCCGCGCCGAGCCCGTCCGCAATCGCCGGGGCCCGCCCCACCGACCTCTCTCCCCCCAACACGCGAGCCCTCGACACAAGAGCGCTCAACACGCGAGCCCCCACTGACAACTCCCGCTCCCCCGGCTACGCTCCTTAGCGAAACTAACTAGACAGCCGAAGGGAACGACGAGCCGCATGAACCAGCAGCAGTGGAACTCCGTCGACGCCTACTTCACCGACCTCCTCGCCCCGGCCGACGACGCCCTGGCCGCCGCCCTGCGCGACAGCGACGCGGCCGGCCTGCCACGGATCAACGTCGCCCCCAACCAGGGCAAGCTGCTCCACCTCCTGGCCCAACTCCAGGGCGCCCGCCGCATCCTGGAGATCGGCACCCTCGGCGGCTACAGCACCATCTGGCTGGCCAGGGCCCTGCCCGCCGACGGCCGCCTCATCACCCTCGAATACAGCCCGGAGCACGCCGGCGTGGCCCGCGCCAACCTCGCCCGCGCCGGGCTCGACAAGATCACCGAGGTGCGCGTCGGCCCCGCACTCGACTCGCTCACGGCGCTCGGTGCCGAGCACGCGACGAACCCCGAGCCCTTCGACCTCGTGTTCATCGACGCCGACAAGGCCAACAACCAGCACTACCTGGAGTGGTCGCTGAAGCTCACCCGCCCCGGCAGCCTCATCGTCCTCGACAACGTCGTACGGAGCGGCGCCGTGGCCGACGCCTCAAGCACCGACCCGGGCGTGCGCGGCACCCGGGCCGCACTGGAACTGATCGCGGAGCACCCCAAGTTGAGCGGCACGGCCGTGCAGACGGTGGGAGTCAAGGGGTACGACGGTTTCGCGCTGGCCCGCGTACTGCCCTGAGCGAACCCCGCCCCGGCCCTCCGGTCCAGGCCCGCGCCGCCCCCGGCCCACTCAACTCTCCACGTAATACCCGACGTTCACGCTCCGAGGCCCCGACCGGTCCTGGATGACGACCTCGCCGGAGCCGCCCGGGGCGAGCGGTGCGACGCCTCCGTACGCGAGGGGCCGCACCGCTCCCCCGGACACCAGCCGCACCTCGGAGGCCGGGTCGGGGTGGGAGCCGCGCAACCAGCTGACGGACCAGACCCCGTCAGGGCCGCAGCGGAACTCAAGATGCGTACGGGAAATGAAAAGCCAGTCGTCGGGCGTGACCAGGCGGCACACGTTCCGGTCGCGCCCCACGCGCAGCACGGCGCCCGGCTCGCTCGGCGCCTCGGCCATGAGCATGCCCGCGGTGGCACCCGCGTCGGCACCCGTACCCGTCCCCGACACCGCGGCCATCGTCAGCTCAAGCACGTGGGTACGCTCCTTCAACTCGCCTGCGCGCGGGCGCGGTTGGTGTACGGCGCGCTGCCGCATCCTAAGTGGCACCCTGGGCGGGGCGCACGACCTCTTGGAACAATGGCCCCATGACTGGGCGCGAGCCACCCGGAGTCGACTTCGAGTCCTGGACCCACCGTTTGGTGGGCCGTTTCCGGGCAACTCGTTCCGGGGTACGGGTGCCGAGGCCCACCGGGTCTCGCGCCCGAGGCCGATCCCCGAGCGAGAAGGCACCCACTCATGTCCACAGTCCTGATCATCGCTCTGATCGTGGTCGTCGTCGCCGTCCTCGCCGTCGGCGCCGTCGCCATGCTGAACCGCAGGCGGGGCGCGGGCGGCAGGCGCGGTCTCCAGCGCCGCTTCGGGCCCGAGTACGACCGCGCGGTCGCCCGGCACGACGGCGACACCAAGGCCGCCGAGCGCGACCTCGCGGAGCGTGTGAAGCGGCACGGTACGTTGCGTACGCGCCCGCTGGAGCCCGCCGCGCGTGAGCAGTACGCGGCCCGCTGGACCGTAGCCCAGGAGCGCTTCGTCGACTCCCCGCGCGAGGCGGTGGCCGAGGCCGACCGGCTCATCGCCGAGCTGGCCGGAGCCCGCGGCTTCCCGGACGCGGGCCACTACGAGGACCAGATCGACGCGCTCTCCGTGCACCACGCCCACCACGTCCACGGTTACCGCAAGGTGCACCGGGCGGCCCTCGGCACGACGGGCCCCGAGGAGGGCAGGACCGGCACGCTGGGCGGCACCCTCTCCGGCACCGAGGCCGACGCCGCGGCCGGCACCGAGGAGATGCGCGCGGCCATGATCGAGGCCCGGGCGCTCTTCGACGCCCTGGTCGCCGAGCAGCCGTCCGACTCCGAGGTCGCCCACACCGACCGGCACGGCACCCACAAGCGTTCGACCGGCATGACTCACAAGGGAGTTCAGCATGGCTGAGGCGTCCGCTCTCTACCCGCCCGACGCACGCGACAAGCTGACGCTGCGCCTCCAGAACGCCGTCAACAGCTTCGTCGACAGCCCCCGCGCGGCCGTCGAGAACGCCGACAGCGTCCTGGAGGAAGCGATCGCCGACCTGACCCGCACCCTCACCGAGCGCCGCCGCACCCTGCGCACGAGCTGGGAAGCGCTCCCGGCGGAGGCCGCCCCCGGCGAGCCCCGGGCCGCCGAGGGCACCGGCCCCACCGAGCCGGGCACCACCACCGGGACGGGCGCCGCCACCGGGACAGGCACCGCCACCGGGACGGGCCCCACTGCTTCGGGCCCCACCGGCGACACGGAACAACTCCGCCTGGCCCTGCGCGACTACCGCGAAACGGCGGAACGCCTGCTGCGCCTGTAAGAAGGGCACGGGCGTGCGCCCCTCTCAGGACAACACCTACGTGAGCCCCGAGGCCACCCCCGGCCCCGGGGCTCACGCGGCTCCGACGCCCCCGTACGGCAGGATGACCGCATGAGCATCGTGAAGATCAACGCCCTTACCGTCCCCGACGAGCAGCGCGAGATCCTGGAGAAGCGCTTCGCGTCCCGCGCGGGCGCGGTGGAAGGCTCGGACGGCTTCGAGTGGTTCGAACTCCTCCGCCCCATCGAGGGCACCGACCAGTACCTCGTCTACACCCGCTGGCGCGACGAGGCCGCCTTCCAGGCCTGGATGGAGGGCCCGATGAAGTCGGCCCACCAGGGCGGCGGCGAGCCCGGAGCCGACCGCCCGAAGCCGGCGGCGAGCGGCTCCACGGTGTGGTCCTTCGAGGTCGTGCAGCAGGCGGCGCCGAAGAGCGGGTGAAGCCGGCCGACCGCGACGTCCGCCGCCAGGCGCCGGCCGGAGGTCTGTGCTGTACCGGCGAGCGCCATGCCGTGTACGGAGTGCTGACGCAGTCCGTACACGGCGACAACCGGACCGTACGTCCGGCATGACCGGCGCGACCGCCCTGAGGTGCCCCTCAACAGGCCTGTCGCGACGGCTAATCCGCTTGCCCCGCACACTCCCGACAGGCTCAGAATGTCGCCATGCCCGACTCCACCACCCCTGCCCCCACCGTCGCCGCTACCTGGACCGTCACCCCCGAGCCTCACGACTCGCCCGTCGCCCTCGCGCTCTGGCGGGCGTATTACACGGAGGTCAGTGATCGCTGGTATCTGCTGCATGAGGGGCGCGCCACCGATCCCGAGGAGCTGGAGCGTGAGGTCGCGGCCGAGAGTGGGGGCGAACTCGCGCCGCCCGGCGGGGTGTTGCTGGTGGCGCGGTTCGGGGGCGAGCCCGTCGGGACGGCGGGGGTGCGCATGCTCGACGCGGTGACCGCCGAGCTCAAGCGCGTCTTCGTGCGTGAGGACATGCGTGGCAAGGGCGGGGCGCCCCGGCTCCTCGCGGCGGCCGAGGACGCGGCCCGTCGGCTCGGGGCCGGGCGCATCGTGCTCGACACCCGTACCGATCTGGTGGAGGCTCGCGCGCTGTACGCCCGGCACGGGTGGACCGAGATCGAGCCCTACGCCGACCGGCAGTACGCCGAGCACTGGTACGGCAAGGAGCTCCGGGAGGGGTGATGAGGGTGCGAGAGTGGCCGCCTCGGAGGTGAGAGGTGAGAGGTGACGGGGCACAGGTGGCAGGTCGCAGGTGGCAGCTCCGGTCCCGTTGTCAGGCCGCGCGTACCGCCGTCGCGCCATCATGCGGCCGTTCCGACTCCGACCCGCACAGCTCGGCGCTGAGTTCCCCGACCAGCTGGACCAGGTCCGTCGGGCGGTCGGGGCCCCACCAGTCGCCCAGCAGCTCCGCCAGGGACTCCTCCCGGGCCTTGGCGAGCCTGCCCGCGACCTCGTGGCCCCGCTCGGTCAGGACCATCTCCGGCCCGCGCCGCTCGGCGAGGCGCCGCTCCTCGACCTGGCGGGCGGCCGCCGTGACGACGGTCAGCGGCACCGTGGTGCGTTCGGCGAGCGCGCCGGGTTCGACGGAGCCGTGCCGGGCGATGCGCAGGAGCAGCCAGCTCGCGGCGGGCAGCAGGTCGTAGCCCGCCCGCTCGGTGATCGTCTCGTAGATCGCGCGCCGCCCCTCACGCGTCCCCAGCACCGAAAGTGCGCGCGCGCACTCGTCGTACGACGAGCGTTCCACGGGGTTGCTGGCCAGCGTCTGCGTCGGATCCGGCGCTGTGACCGAGCCGCGCAGCTTGTCCTCGCGCAGGAACCACGCCAGGACGAAGGCGACCAGGGCCACCGGCACCGCGTACAGGAAGACGTCCGTGATCGACGACGCGTACGCGTGCAGAGCGCTGGGGCGGAGGTCGGCGGGGAGGCGTGCGATGCCGCGCGGGTCCGCCTTGAGCGTGTTCACGCCCATGCCCGGCGGCAGTTGCCGCCCGGCGAGCGCGTCGGTGAGCTTGTCGCCGAGCCGGTTGGTGAAGATCGTGCCGAAGATCGCCACGCCGAAGGAGGCGCCGATCGAACGGAAGAAGGTCGCGCCCGATGTCGCGACGCCCAGGTCCTCGTAACTCACCGCGTTCTGCACGATGAGGACGAGCACCTGCATGACCAGGCCGAGGCCCAGACCGAAGACGAAGAAGTACGCGCTCATCTCGCCGGTACCGCTGTGCTCGTCCAGTCGGTGCAGGAGGAGCAGGCCGACCGCGGTGATCGCCGTGCCCGCCACCGGGAAGACCTTCCAGCGCCCGGTGCGGCTGACGATCTGCCCCGACGTCGTGGTGGACAGCAGCATGCCGACCACCATGGGCAGCATGTGCACACCCGACATGGTCGGCGTGACCCCCTGCACGACCTGCAGGAACGTCGGCAGGTAGGTCATCGCCCCGAACATCGCGAAGCCCACGATGAAGCTGATGACCGCGGAGAGGGTGAAGGTGCGGATCCGGAACAGTTTCAGCGGAAGCACCGGCTCCACGGCCTTGCGTTCCACCACCACGAAGGCCGCGCCGAGCACCACACCGAGCACCGCGAGCCCGATGATCCGCGGGGAGCCCCAGGCCCACGTGGTGCCGCCGAGGGAGGCGACCAGGACCAGGCAGGTGGCGACGGACGCGATGAGGAACGTGCCGAGGTAGTCGATGGTGTGCCGGGTCGCGCGCACCGGAATGTGCAGCGTCGTCGCGATGACCAGCAGGGCGATCACGCCGATGGGCAGATTGATGTAGAACACCCAGCGCCAGCTGAGATGTTCGGTGAAGAGGCCGCCGAGCAGCGGCCCGAGGACACTCGTCGCGCCGAAGACCGCGCCGAAAAGACCCTGGTACTTGCCGCGTTCGCGCGGCGACACGATGTCCCCGACGATCGCCATGGACAGCACCATGAGGCCACCGCCGCCGAGTCCCTGCAACGCGCGGAACCCGATGAGCTGCGGCATGTTCTGCGCCATGCCGCACAGCGCCGAGCCGACGAGGAAGAGCACGATCGCGGTCTGGAACAGCTTCTTGCGGCCGTACTGGTCTCCGAGCTTGCCCCACAGCGGCGTCGCGGCCGTGGCCGCCAGCATGTACGCGGTGACGACCCAGGACAGATGGTCCATGCCGCCGAGTTCACTGACGATGGTCGGCAGCGCCGTGGAGACGATGGTCTGGTCGAGGGCCGCGAGCAGCATGCCCAGGAGCAGCGCGCCGATGGAGACCAGTACGCCGCGGGGCGCGTGCCCCTTGCCGGCCGGGCCGGGGGCGGGGCTCGCTCCCAGGGGGCGGGCGCTCACGTCCTCCGTCATGGACACCTCCAAGGGGTCTGTCCAATCCATCCCACTTATCCATCCTGGTCCGTGTCTCCAGTTATGGCCTGTTGAACCAGGGGTCTGCATAATCGCGCTGTAGCTCTCGGGGAGGGGAGGGGCGGCCGGTGGCCGGACGACGGGACGGGGCGGACGACGCGAGCGGCACGACCGGGGCGAGTGGCACGACCGGGGCGAGTGGCACGACCGGGGCGGGCGAGGCAGCCGCTGCGAGCGACGCGGCGCACCGGACGCGCATACGTACGCGCGTCCGCACCCGGTCCGCCGAGACGGCCGCCGCCGAGGATTTCGACCCGCTGCGGATACGTCCCTACGTGACGCTGCCGGACCCCGACACGTCAGCCCCTGCCGAAGGTCCGGGGGACACCGCCTCCGTGTCACGCCCGCCGTCCCTGACCGGGACGGGTGCGGGTACGGGTACGGGTGCAGGTACCGGTCCGGCTCCGGGTACTCGTACAGATACCGGTACCGGCACAAGCACAGGCCCAGGTACCGCTCCAGGCGATCCGCCCGAATCCGAGGCGCCGTCCGGCAGGACTCGCCGTCGGCCCACCCGCAAGCACCGCGTGGTGCTGCTCGCCGGGGCGGGCGGAGCGGCGGCCGTGGTCGCCGCCGCCGTCTTCGCGGTCGGCCTCCTCGCCTCGGCCACGGACAGGCCGACCCGGGACCGGACCCTGCCGGGCGATCCGGTGTCGGCGTACGCGGATCCGACGAAGCCCGCACCACCCTCGGCGAAGTCGTCCGAGGCCGCCTCGCGCACGCTCTCCGCCCCGCGGACGTCACGGCACGCGCCGCCGCCACCGCCACCGTCGCCGGAGAGGTCCAGGCGTTCGGCGCCGCGGTCGTCATCGCCGCCGTCAGCGGCGCGTGCGACGGAGTCGGTCGGTACGTCGCCGTCACCGTCGCCGCCACCCGAGGCCACCGACGTGACCCTGCGGGAGGGTGACAGGGGGCGTCAGGTCGCGGAGTTGCAGGCCCGGCTCGCGCAGTTGTATCTGTACGTCGGTGAGCTCGACGGCTCCTACACGTCCCAGGTCACCGACGCCGTCTCCCGCTACCAGTGGGCCCGCGGCCTCACGGACGACACCCGCGGCGAGTACGGTCCTCAGACGCGCCGCAGCCTGGAGTCGGAGACGACGGACCCCTGAGAGCAGCGCGTACGCGAGTTGCAGAGACCCGCGGCGATCAGCCGAACGTCAGGGTGATCGCCCCGTCGCCCGCGTCGGCCACCCGC
Organism: Streptomyces sp. NPDC044106; assembly: GCF_056433985.1. Classification (NCBI taxonomy): domain Bacteria; kingdom Bacillati; phylum Actinomycetota; class Actinomycetes; order Kitasatosporales; family Streptomycetaceae; genus Streptomyces; species Streptomyces sp. NPDC044106. The sequence continues at coordinate 312,833 of NZ_JBWKFZ010000010.1, read as the reverse complement.
ACGCCGGTCAGGTCCTCGACGTGCACGGTGGGGTCGAACGCGGCGGCCCGGGGACCGACGCCCACGACCCGCATACCGGCCGCCCGGCCCGCGCGTATGCCGGCCTCGGAGTCCTCGAAGACCACGCAGTCCGCAGGCTCGAACCCGAGCGCCGCCGCACCCTTGAGGAACCCCTCGGGGTCCGGCTTGCTGGCGCCCACGCTCTCCGCGGTCACCCGTACGGCAGGCAGGGCAAGACCGGCGGCGGCCATCCGTCCGGTGGACAGGGGTATGTCGGCGGAGGTCACGAGCGCGTGCGGCAGGCGCTGGTCCGCCAGCGACGTCATGAACGCGGGCGCGCCCGGCACCGGCACGACACCCTCCATGTCGGAGGTCTCCGCGGCCAGCATCTCGCGGTTCTCCGCGTGGTTCTCGGCCATGGGCCTGTCCGGCAGCAGCAGCGCCATGGACGCGTAGCCCTGGCGGCCGTGGACGACCTTGATGACCTCGTCGAAGTCAAGACCGTGCCGCTCGGCCCAGCGCCGCCAGCAGCGCTCGACGACGGCGTCGGAGTTGACGAGGGTGCCGTCCATGTCGAGGAGAACGGCCCGGGCGGTCAGAACGGGTGCGACAGGGTCGGCGGTCGTGGCCGTCATCGGGGGCTCCAGAGCGCAGAGGCAGCGGAAGATCAAGGCGGCCCCGCCCGCCGGTCAGGGAGTACGGGCGGAGCCACTTTGTTCCTGCACGGTACAAAACGTGGGCCGCAAAAGCCAACGCCGCAGGTCAGACCACCCAAGCGCCCCAAAACGGACTCGCGTCACGGGCGACGGTCCTGGCGCGGAGAGGCAGATTTTCAACCCCGAATCGGGCGCGCCGGACCTCACCGGCATCAAGCAATCGCCTCATACAGGCTCCACACCCCGAGCCCCAGCATCAGCATCGCCGCGATCTTCGTGATGAGCGCCAGCGGCACCCGCTTCATCAGCGCCTTTCCGCCGACGATGCCGAGGCCCGCGACCGCCCACAGTGCGAGTACCGCGCCGAGGCCGACGGAGATCGGGTCGTCGTAGCGGGCCGCCATGTTGGCGGTCATGATCTGCGTCAGGTCACCGAACTCGGCGACCAGGATGAGCATGAAGCCCGCCCCTGAGACCTTCCAGAAGCTCTGGTCGGCGGGCTGCTTGACCTCTTCCTCGTCGTCGCCGCCCTTGAACAGCAGCATCGCGGCGCCGCCCAGGAAGAGGACGCCGGTCACCGCCTGGACCAGCTGATGGGGCAGCAGGGTGAGGACGCTGCCGGCCGCGACGGCGAGCACCACATGGACGGCGAAGGCGGCCGCCACTCCGACGAATACGTACGAGGCGCGGTAGCGCGTGCCGAGGACGAGCCCGGCCAGCGCCGTCTTGTCGGGCAACTCGGCAAGGAAGACGACGCCGAAGACGAGCGCCATCACGCTGAAGCTGATCAAGGTTCCTCAATCGGTCGGGGCTGCCCCACCGAGAGTGTTCCACCGCTTCGCGTACGACACCTCGGCACGGCAGCGCACATGGACGCACACGGGTGTGCGCGTCACATCCGGCCGTACGCGGGTGCGTACGCCAGGCACTGCTTTGCCGAAGGTCTCGCTGGCCTGCCCCACAGGGCCTGCCTCCGGGCGCCGGCTCAGACGAGCTGAGCAGTATGTCGACGGTCCGGCGAAGAGCTACTCCCCTTCTGCGCCGCCCATCGTACGCGACGCGCACCCGCCCGTGACCAGGGCCTTGTGGCCCGTCCGCCACCCCTGGGCGCGTGACGTGGGCCACATGGCCGCAACTCCCTCACCCCACCCCGTACATGACACGGCGCCAGAACTATTGAACTCCGCACCTGTTTGACGCGACCCTGTCACCAGTTGCACATCCACCGGCAACCCCGCCACGCAACCATGGCCGCCCCACCGGCCAACCACCCCCCACTCCTAGGGAGTTCGCATGTCAGCTGTCTACGCGCGTCGACACATCCGCCCCGCCTTCGCCGCCGCGGCCGTCGCCCTGGCCTCCGCCACGGCCCTCCTCACCGGCACCCCCGCCCAGGCCGCTCCCCCGGCGCCGGTCAGCGCCGCCACGGCCCGCACCTACCTCGCCGACCTCACTGTCAAGGCCGAGGGCTCCTCCGACGGCTACAGCCGTGACAAGTTCCCGCACTGGATCACCCAGTCCGGCGCCTGCAACACCCGCGAGGTCGTCCTCAAGCGCGACGGCACCAACGTCCAGCAGGACTCCAGCTGCGCCGCCACCTCCGGCACCTGGAAGTCCGCGTACGACGGCGCCACCTGGACCGTCGCGTCCGACCTCGACATCGACCACGTCGTACCGCTCTCCGAGGCCTGGAAGTCCGGCGCGAACAGCTGGACCACCGCGCAGCGCCAGGGCTTCGCCAACGACCTGACCCGGCCCCAGCTGATCGCCGTCACCGACAACGTCAACCAGGCCAAGGGCGACAAGGACCCCGCCAAGTGGCTCCCGCCCACCGCCTCGTACCACTGCTACTACGCCCGGATGTGGGTGGATGTGAAGCACTACTACAAGCTCAACGTGAACTCCGAGGAAAAGAGCGCCCTGTCCTCGATCCTCAACGGCTGCTGATCCAGGATTTCCGGCGGGCGCCGGGACGCCCGGCGGGAAATCCTGGAACCACGGCGTCGTCCTCCGTCGTTCCGTACCGTACGGGGGCGACGGAGGAGAGTGATCATCTGTGGCACGGCTGCGCCTTGGTCCACTGCTGAGGTACGTCGACGGGTCGGCGGCGACCGTCTGGGTCGAGGCCGACCGGCCCTGCACCGCCGAGGTGCGGTGCGCGGACGGCGCGCGCGGTTCGGCGCGCACCTTCCAGATCGCGGGCCACCACTACGCGCTCGTCCCGGTCACCGGGCTGACCCCGGGCACGACGACGGCGTACGAGGTGTGGCTCGGCGAGGGCGCGCGGGCCGCCGTCTGGCCGCTGCCCGACTCGCCCTTCCCCGCGAGCACCATCCGCACGCCGAGCGCCATCGGCACGCCGAGCACCATCCGCACGTCGGGCACCTTCCGCACACCGAGCACCACCCGCACGCCGAGCACCACCCCCACACCGTCGGAGACCGGCGACGACGGGCTGCGCGTCACCTTCGGCTCCTGCCGCTGGGCCGCGCCGCCCTCCGGCGAGGCCGACCCCGTGGGCCCGGACGCCCTTGACACCCTCGCCGCCCGCATCGCGGCCACGCCGGACGCCGAGCGCCCGGACGTCCTGGTGCTCCTGGGCGACCAGGTGTACGCGGACCAGACCTCGAAGGCGACCCAGCGCTGGCTCGCCGCCCGCCGGGACATCGCCGAGCCCCCGGGCCGTCAGGTCGCGGACTACGAGGAGTACACCCACCTGTACTACGAATCCTGGCTCGACCCCGAGGTCCGCTGGCTCCTGTCGACCGTGCCCAGCTGCATGATCTTCGACGACCACGACGTCATAGACGACTGGAACACCAGCGCGGCCTGGCTCGCCGAGATGCGGGCGACGCCTTGGTGGCGCGAGCGGGTCCTGAGCGGCCTGATGTCGTACTGGGTCCATCAGCACCTCGGCAATCTGCCGCCCGAGAAGCTGGCGGACGACAAGATCTACGCGTCGGTGTGCGCGGCCCCGGACGGCACGGACGCGCTGCGCGCCTTCGCCTCCACGGCCGACGCGGACCCGACCGCCGTCCGCTGGAGCTACCGGCGCGACTTCGGGCGCGTGCGCCTCCTGATGGTCGACACCCGGGCGGCCCGCGTCCTGGACGAGGGCGAGCGCGCCATGCTCGACGCCGACGAGGCCCGCTGGCTGCGCGAGCAGGCACTTCAGGACCCGGGTGGGTACGACCATCTCCTCATCGGCACCTCCCTGCCCTGGCTCCTCCCCCACCTCATCCATGACGCCGAGGGATGGAACGCCGCATTGTGCCGCGGTGAGCGTGGCGCCCGCTGGGCCCGTTTCGGCGAGAACGTGCGCAGACGCACGGACCTGGAGCACTGGGCGGCCTTCCCCGCCTCCTTCGAGGCGCTGACCGACCTGATAACGGAGGCGGGTTCGGGCCCGCGGGCCCCCGCGACGGTGTGCGTGCTCTCCGGCGACGTCCACCACGCCTACGTCGCCGAGCCGAGCTGGCCCGCGGGCGGCGGCCCCGAGGCCCGCGTCCTCCAGTTGACCTGCTCGCCCGTCCACAACTCCATCCCGGCGTCGATCAAGCTCGGCTTCCGCTTCGGCTGGAGCCGGGTGGGGCGCGCCCTCGGGCGACGGATCGCCCGGCACGCACGGGTGACGCAGGCGGGCATCGACTGGCGCAGGACGGGCGGGCCGTGGTTCGGCAACCAGCTCATGACCCTGACGCTGCGCGGGCGCTCGGCCCGGCTGCGGCTCGACCAGGCACGGGCGGTGCGGGGTGGCGAGGGCGCCGTACGCCTGGAGACGGCCGAGGAGAGGGAACTTTCGTGAGCCCCAGCCACCCCACCCCCACGTGACACAGCCCACACCCGGAAGCGCATCCTCCGGGCGGGGTTCGTCAGCGGGGTCTCCGGCGGCATGATGAGGCGCACTTCCCCAGCTCAGCGCCCTCTATGCCCCGGGAGCCACACTTTTGTCCGCACCCTCACCCGCACCCTCACCCGCAACCGCACCCTCACCCGCGCCCTCACCGCGCTCGTTCGCTCCGGGCTCGTCCGCTCTCGCGCTGGTCGGCGCGGGGCCCCGAGGCACCAGCGTGCTCGAACGGCTCTGCGCGTCGGCGGACGAGCTCCTCCCGGCCGGGAGCCGCCTGACGGTTCATGTCGTCGATCCCGCCCCGCCGGGCGCGGGCCGTGTCTGGCGGACGGCGCAGCCCGACGCGCTCCTGATGAACACCGTCGCCTCGCAGGTGACGCTCTTCACGGACGCGAGCGTCGACTGTTCGGGGCCGATACGTCCGGGGCCGAGCCTGTACGAATGGGCCGCCGCGGGGCACGTACCGGGGCTCGGGCCCGACGACTACCCGACCCGCGCCTGCTACGGCCGCTATCTGGAGTGGGTCTTCGCGGAAACGGTGCGCGACGCACCGGCCTCGGTCCACGTCCGGGTCCACGCCGCCCGCGCGGTGCGCCTCGACGAGACGGCCGACGGGTTGCAGTCCCTCGTACTGGACAACGGCCTCGAACTGTCCGGGCTCTCCGCGGTCGTCCTCGCACAGGGGCATCTGCCGACGGCCGTCGACCCCGCGCAGCGGCGCCTCTCCGACCACGCGGACCGGCACGGCCTGCGCCACTTCCCGCCCGCCAACCCGGCCGACCTGGACCTGTCCGTCATCGAGCCCGGCGAACGCGTGCTGCTGCGCGGTCTCGGCCTCAACTTCTTCGACCACATGGCGTTGCTGACGGACGGCCGCGGCGGCCGGTACGTCCGCACGTCCGACGGCACCCTGCGCTATGAGCCCTCGGGCCGGGAGCCGCGCCTGTACGCGGGATCGCGGCGCGGCGTCCCGTACCAGGCGCGCGGCGACAACGCGAAGGGCCCGTACGGGCGTCACGAGCCCGCCGTACTCACCGGCGACGTCGTGGCCCGCTTCCGCAAGCGCGCGGACAACGGCGAGGCCCCCGACTTCCTAGCCGAGATATGGCCGCTGATCGCGAAGGAGGTGGAGACGGTCTATTACGCGGCGCTGCTCGCGGAACGGGCCTGCGCCGCGCCGGACGCCCGGAACACCGGTGACCCTCGGGGCGCCGGTGACCGCCGAGACACGGGTGACCACCGGGACACGGGTGACCGCCCAGACGTGGACGACCGCCGGGACACAGGCGACTTCCAGGCCACGGGCGACTTCCGTGAGCGGTTTCTCGCCACGGCTCGTCGGAGCCCTCAAGAGGCCGCCGTTCTGGCGGAGTTCGGGATCGGGGACGCCGACCGATGGTCCTGGGACCGGCTCTCCCGGCCGCACCCGGCCCGCCCGTTCGCCTCCCCGCGCGAGCACCGCGCCTGGCTCCTCGACCGGCTGCGCGAGGACGCCGCGCAGGCCGCGCTCGGCAATGTCGCGGGCCCGCTGAAGGCCGCCCTCGACGTGCTGCGCGACCTGCGCAACGAACTCCGTCAGATCGTCGACCACGGCGGCCTTTCCGGTGCCTCGCGCCGTGATCACCTCGACCGCTGGTACACGCCGCTCAACGCCCTCCTCTCCATCGGCCCGCCGCGCCGCCGCGTCGAGGAGATGGTGGCGCTGATCGAGGCGGGGGTCCTTGAGGTGCTCGGCCCGCGCCTCGCCGTGCGGCCGGACGACGGGGCGTTCCTCGCGCACTCCCCCGATGTGCCGGACTCGACCGTGCGGACGACCACACTGATCGAGGCGCGACTGCCCGAGCCGGATGTGCGCCGCACCACCGACGCACTGCTCGGACGGCTCCTGACGGACGGCCGGTGCCGACCTCATGTGGTCGACGGCTACGAAACCGGAGGCGTGGATGTGACCCCGCGCCCCTACCACCTGATTGATCGTCAAGGCCGTGCGCAGGTCAGGAGGTTCGCCTTCGGAGTACCCACCGAAGGGGTCCACTGGGTGACCGCGGCCGGTGCCAGACCCGGCGTCGACTCGGTCACGCTGTCGGACGCGGACGCGGTGGCGCGGGCCGCGCTGCGCGTCGCCGCCGGAGCCGACGCCCCGTCGCCGGAGCCCGCGCCGAGCAGAAGCGGAATCTCCGGATGACCGAATGTTGAACTTGCAAGCACTAATTAGGTTGACCTAATCTTGGGCCTCCGCTCGGTTAACGTCCCCAACCGAAGGAGTCCCCCACCATGACTGGACGTCTCAACAGCGCCCAGCCCTACGCCCTGGGCCTGTTCCGCATAGTGATCGGCCTGCTCTTCGCCTGCCACGGAGCGGCGTCGCTCTTCGGCGTCCTCGGCGGAGCGGCCGGCGGCGGCACGATCGACGTCGGCACCTGGCCCGGCTGGTACGCCGCCGCCATCCAGCTCGTCGGCGGCGCCCTGGTCCTGCTGGGCCTCGGCACCCGCGCCGCCGCGTTCATCTCGTCCGGCTCGATGGCCTACGCCTACTTCAAGGTCCACCAGCCGGAGGCCCTCTGGCCCATGGAGAACGGCGGTGAGGCCGCGGCGATCTTCTGCTGGGCCATGCTGCTCCTCGTCTTCACCGGGCCCGGCGCGTTCGGCCTCGACCGCTTCTTCGCCTCGCGCGGTGCGGGCGCGGCGAACGACGAGGCCTCGAACTCGGACTCGAAGCACACGCCGGCCGTGGCCTGAGCGGCGGTCGCGCTGCGTGAGGCGGCGCCCCCTTCTTCGTAGTACGTATGCGTTCTTCGTGCGTACGAGGGAGGGGGCGCCGTCGGCCGTTCCGGCAGCGGCGTCTTTCAGGTGCCGGGCCGCTGGATTTCCGGCAGCGTCGCGAACGGCACCGTGAAGCACGCGACCCTGGCGCCAGCGCCGCCCGGCACGTCGTGCAGGACCACGGACGCGGCCTCGTGCGGCCGGAACCCCCAGTCGTGCCGCGCGCCCGCCGACCCGGAGCCGTCCGCTCCGGCGGTGAAGTCCAGCCACACCTCGTTGTCCGGGTTGACGTAGGCGGGGTCCTTCGAGGGTTGCACCGGGTCGACGCGGTGCTGGTAGTGGCCGCCGGCCGCCTCCGGTTCGGCGCCGCACGGCTTCTGGTGCACGTGCACGCCGTACGTGTGCCCCGGCTTCATCCCTCTGACCTTCAGCGTGACGGTCGTCCGGCCCTCGACGCCACGCCGACCGACGCCGCGCTGTCCGGCGTTGCGCTGTCCGGCGTTGCGCTGTCCGGCGTTGCGCTGTCCGATGCCGCGCTGCTCGACCTCGATCCAGGACGCCGCGGGGACCAGCTCCATGTCGTACGTCACCGCGGGCGAGGGGATGAACGCCGACGGCGGTGCGAACCGCGCCTCGGCCCGGACCTGGACGACTCCCGTGCCGCCGCCCGTACCGTCGCCGCTCGCGCGCGTCACACCGCCCGCGCCACTCGCACTGCCTGCGCCGCCCGCGGCGAGCAGCACCGCCGCCGCCACGGCACCGGCCACCACTCCTGTCACCATCGCCCGCTCCGTCCCTCGCCCCTCGTGTCTTCGGCCCTCGGCCTGGGTACTGACTCGTTCGTACGGGACTTCGGTGCCGTACGCCGCATCGAAGGAGGCAGCCGGGTGAACGTGACGTAGCGAACATCCAGGGCCCCAGTGGATCTCCCGCCGCTCACGCGGCGTACGCTGTACAGCTGTCATCAGGCCGCCCCTGCCGTCCTCCGCGCCACAACGGCAACGCGCTGCCGATCGGGGAGTAACGGGGAGTTGCGGTGCTTGAGAGTGTGGGGGCGTTGACCGGCAGTCCGTGGATTTACGCGGTCGTGGCCCTGTCCGTCCTGTTCGACGTCTTCGTGCCCGTGCTGCCGAGCGGCGTCATCGTGATCATGTCGGCGACGGCCGCGGCGGCTGCGGGAACCGGTGCCGGGCCCGTCCCGCATCCCGTGCCCGACATCATGGTGCTCATGCTCTGCGCGGCCACCGCCTCCGTCCTCGGCGACATGGCGGCCTTCCGCCTCGCCTGGCGCGGCGGCGAACGCCTCGACCGTGCCATCGCCCGTTCCCGGCGCCTGACCACCGCGCAAGAACGACTCGGCACGGCGCTCGCCCGCGGCGGCGGCGTCCTCGTCGTCATCGCGCGCTTCGCACCCGCCGGACGCTCGATCGTCTCCCTCGGCGCGGGCGCGGCCCACCGCAAGCTGCGCGAGTTCCTCCCGTGGTCCGCGCTGGCCGGCGTGGCCTGGGCCGGCTACAGCGTCGCCCTCGGCTACTTCGGCGCCCAGTGGCTGGGCGCGACCTGGCTGGCCACGGGCGTCTCCCTGCTCGCCCTGTTCGCGGCGGGCGCGGGCGCGGCGTTCCTGGTCCGCAGGCCCGCGGCGGCCGATGCGGCGGCGGGATGAAGCCCCGGCTGACAGTGGGCTGAACCGACGACGACCGGCCCGACGACAAGCCGGTCCTGGCGGACTGCCCAAGGAGCATGCCGCCCCGGCAAGAAGACGACGGGCGACCAACCGACCAGCGGTACGCCGCGCCACCAGTCGCCACCCCGGCGGTCGTAGGCCTGACCCCAGGGCCCTCCGCCCAGCCGTCCGCTAGGACACCCGCGTTCCGCGTACTTCCAGTCCGGCGAGCAGCTCTGCCGTCGCCTCGGCCACGGCGTCGACGGCACGGTCGAAGACCTCGCGGTTGTGCGCGGCCGGGGCGCGGAACCCCGACACCTTGCGCACGTACTGCAGCGCGGCGGCCCGAATCTCGTCCTCGGTGGCGTCCTCGGGGATGGCGGGCGGGCGGAGCGTCTTGATGCTTCGGCACATGCCTCCAGCTTGCCACCGGCGCGGGCCCTGCGGCGGCCCGCGCGCAGCAACCCCCGCATCCCCGCATCCCGGCGTCCCGTCTCCGCCCGTTTCGCTCGCACACGTAATTCGAACAGGAGTACCATTACGCCGTGCCTGCCACTCCAGCCCATGACTTCCCGAGCGACCTCCTCGCCGGCCAGGAGGAACTGCACCAGGTCCGCTCCGTGCTCCTGGCGCTGCTCAAACGCCTGCCCTGGTCGGTGGAGCCCCTCGACGGCTTCAGCGACACCGGCGGCTGGCGCAAGGTGGAACGCCCCGCCTCGCCGGGCTGGACCCAGGAGGAGCAGGCGGAGGTCGAGCAATTGCGGGCAAGAGAGCGCGAGTTGGCGGTTTTCGTGACCTGTCACGACTACTGGGAGCAGGTCGCGGGCCCGGACGCCGTCGCCGCGAGGGCCAGCCTCAAGCACGTACACGACGAGCCGGACGACTCGCTCCCCGCGAGCCATTGACAGCCGCAGACAGCGGGCGTTGACTCCCTACCGACCGCGCGAGAGCCCCCTTCGAGCCACGGAGGTGCAGCCATGAACGTCCTGATAGTCGTCGCGATCCTGGCCCTCGTCGGCCTGGGCTTCAGCCAGCCCGTGCTGTGGCTGGTCGCGGCCGCGCTCGCCTTCTACCTGGCGCGCTCCTACGAGGGCGGCTCGGCCACCAAGAAGGGCAGCTCCACGGGCGGCGGTGGCGCCGGTGCTAGTGGCGGCGGTGGAGGCGGCGCGGGTGGTGGTGGAGGAGGCGGATACCCCGCGACGTACCGCGACTACCGCCTCCGCAAGGAACGCCAGGAACGCTGGGACCGCCGCTACCGCAGGACGCACCCCGGATCCGGCCGCTGAGACCGGCGCGCCGGTGGCCGAATGCCGGAAGCCGCCAGGGGCGGCGATGACTCCGGACAATATGCAGGTCAATATGCAGGTCGTCCCCATGCAGGTCGTCCCATGAGGACGAACAAGTCCCGTACCGCGTCGGCGGTACGGGACTTGTTCGCTTGCCCGCCGTCAGCCGCCGCCCAGGAGGCCGCCGAGGAGGCCTTGCACCTGAGTGAGCAGACCACCGAGCAGGTTGTTGTTGTTGCCTGCGGGGGCGGGGGATGCGGGAGAGAGAGGTGCCGGAGGTGCGGGGTCGGCAGACGTCGCGGGCACGGCGGGCGCCACGGCGGCGGGGGCGGCAGGCGCCCCCGGAGCTTCGTCGGCGTGGGCACCGGCAACGCCTATGACGAGCAGGCCCGTTGTGAGTGTGGCGACAGCGGTGGCGCGCGCCGTGGCTCGCCGGAGAGGCTTGGTGATCGGCATGAAGTTTGTCCTCCGTGGGTGCCGGCGGGAGGCGGCGCGGGAGAGTGAAGAATTCCGAGCGTCACCTCGATGGGCAGCGTGTGTGCTGCTAGTGCCGTTCGAACGGCACTGCCGAGTCTCCTGGCCCCACTTGGGAGGCGCGAGCGGGGCCAAGCATTCAGGTGAGTCCACGGCGGGCACGGTCGCACGACGGCACGGCGCGGCCCGTCGGCATCTTGACCGGTACCACCTTGCACCACCTGACCGAGCGCATGCACGTGACCTTGTGGACGACTTCCGCGTTAGCGATCTTGCCGGGTCATCCGGCCAGTACCTATTTCCGCAAGGAGTCTCAATGAAGCCCATGGTCAAGATCGGCCTCGCCGCTACCGCCGCCTGCACCGCGGCGCTCGGCGCAGGCGGAATCGCCGCCGCCGACGCCGGCAGCAGCGGCGCCGCACAGAACTCCCCCGGCGTGATCTCCGGCAACATCGCCCAGGTCCCGATCCACATCCCGGTCAACGTCTGCGGCAACAGCATCGACGTCATCGGCCTGCTCAACCCGACGTTCGGCAACCCCTGCGTCAACGACTGACCTCACGGCACCCCGCACCGTGAGACACCGTGCCGGCCTTCAGGGGCAGTGAGCACAAAAGGGCCCCGTACCGATCACGGTACGGGGCTCCATTGCTGGTAAGACCCGGTGGGCGCGGACGGTTTCGAACCGCCGACATCCTCCTTGCAAGGGAGGGTTTACCGGCTTGGCGTCCTGCTGTGGGGTGCCAGGTCGGGCGGGTAGGCGCCCAGGGCACAGGGTGATCCGTCGATCCTCGATCTCAGTTGCGTGCCACGGCGGCCCCGAGTGCCGGGCTCGCCCATACCCCCGCCTACCTCCGTGCCGTAGCACCCTGGATCCATCAGCACGCCGACAGTCGTGCACCCACCCGCCGGTTCTGGTGGCCGGCGGGTGACGGAGCGAGGGGCAGATGCTCGGCCCTGCGCACGACGACGCTGATCTCCTGGAGTTCCTGCGCCGGGCGGGCTACCGGTGCACCACCGCAACCATGCCGCTGCTCGAGTGTGCGGCGCTGCGCGGCGATGTCGAGGGCCCGCTCTACCCGCCCGGCCGAGCCCGCGGCGACGACCTCGATGCGCCGCTCCTCCCGCTCAGGCAGCGCGGCGAACGGGCCGGCCGCCCGCGTCACCCGCACCAACAACCACAGCGCCGCATACGGGGCCGCATGGCGCCCGCGGTACTTCCACCGCCGAGGGTCGAGGGCGTCCGCCCGCGCAAAGGCGCCGATGGCGCGGGCGGTGAGCGCGGAGCCGATGGTGAGGCCGGCGCCCCGGGCGCGGACGGCGCTGGCCTCAGGGCGAGCCAGGGCCCGCGGGCCCGCAGGGTGAGCAGGGTCCTGCTGGCGAGCGTGGCCCCGCAGGCGAGCGTGGTCCTGCCGGGCCATCGTGCCCGGATGGGTACAGCCTCCAGGCGCCGTCCGGCGATCCCGATGCGCTCGTGTGCCGCCGAGACGGGGCCCCACCGCCTGACCGCGACGAGCCCGCGCCGCAGGCCGCCCTCGATCCGCAGCGCCGCCAGTACTGACACGACCCCCTTCCCGCCTTCGAGCGGGAAGGGGGCCCTTCGTCATGCCCTGTCGGCCAGTTGCCCCGCGGCAGCGAGGGCGATGTCCCAGGGGTATGCCTTCGGGCTCCCTGACCCGGGGGGATTGGGCGCGAACCCACCCTCGCCGTAGAGGACCGTGACGCCCTGCTCTCGAAGTTCCGCCACGCTCTTCTCGAACCGGCGATGCCGGACGTAGGCCGCGTTTACACACGGCATCGTCACGCTGGGGATGCCCTTGCCGATGCCCTCTGCGACGACGCCGACCACGAAGTTGTGAGTGAGCCCTAGAGCCCAAGAGTTGAGGCTGTTAAACGTGGCTGGCGCGAAGAGGATTACATCGGCCTTCGGCCAGACGTCAGGCTCCCCGGGGAGCTTGTACTCGCTGCGGACCGGGTGCCCGGTGAGCGCGGCCAGGCCGTCGAGGCTCTCGCCGATCCAGCGGGCCGCAGTCGGGGTCAAGCCGAGGCAGACGTCCCAGCCGTCGGCCTGCGCGGTCTCGATCACCTTGGCCACATCGAAGATGGGCGGCGCTGCCGAACCGAACAGGTACAGGGTCCGTGAGGTCGTCATGTCCTCATCCCACCCCGCGCGGCCGAGCACACGCAACTGCCCCCGACCCAGGTGGATCGGGGGCAGAAGCCGGACCTGCGCCATCGAGCGCGAGTACCGTTCCAAGTGGTGAGCCAGGAACGGAGTTCCAGTATGCCCAGAGACGACCACCCCGGGGCCCGGATCGCGAAGTACCGCAAGTTGGCTGGATACACCCAGAGCGGCCTAGCGCTGGAGATCGGCTACTCGTACAGCCTGCTCCACCAAGTCGAAGGTGGCTACAAGGCGGCGAGTCCGGCCTTCACTGCTGCGTGTGCTCGGGCCTTGCGCGTCGACGTCACCGCCCTGACAGGACAGCCGTACATGACCGAACTCCAGCAGGATCGCCTCGCCGAGCTGATCCGCCCCATCCGCGAATCACTCGACCTGTACGACCTCGGCGCCGATCCCGACGTCGCGACGCGCGAGCCCCCCCAACTTGTGGCTGCGGCGGACACTCTGTGCGAACTGGTTCGGGCGACGCACCTCAACAAGGCCGCGCAGCAGTTGCCTGGACTGATCGCCGAACTGACGACCGCGGCCTACCGCAACCCGTCCACGGAACTGTGGGCCGCCCTCGGCTCCACCTACCGCACTGCCCACGACGTGACGGTCAAGCTCGGCTTCTACGACCTCTCCACCATCGCTCTGGACCGCATGGACTGGGCCGCAGAGCGCGCCTCTGACCCGGTGCTCGCTGCGGTGCGGCAGTACATGCGGGGGCTCGTCTACCACCGCGAGGGTGAGCACACCATCGGGCTTCGCCTCGTGGACGCTGGCCACCGCCTGCTCAATTCGATCGGGGAGACGCCCGAGTCGCTGGCTGTAGCTGGGCAATTGCACCTCGGCGCCACCGTCATCGCGGCGCGCGCTCGTGACGAGGCTGCAGTGAAGACCCACCTGTGGGAGGCCAAGCAGATCGCCAACCGTGCTGGCGATGTCGAGCACGTGCACTGGCTGTCCTTCGGACCGACGAACTGGGCCGCGCACGAGCTGTCCGCGCTCACTGAGATGGGTCGCTACGGGAAGGCTGTGGAGAAGGCGAAGAAGCTGCGCGTGCCCAACTCATGGCCGACCTCCCGCCGTGCGCACGTTCTGATCGACCGAGGCCGCTGTGAGATGGAGATCGGCCGCCCTGACGCGGCACTCGCTTCGATCGCCGAGGCCCGCAAGCTGGCCCCGCAGCAGACCCGATACCACCCTGGGGCACGGGCGACGATCGAAGGCCTCGTGCACCAGCAGCGCCGAACCCCAGATGCCCTGGGGCACCTGTCTGCCTGGCTCGGCCTGTGACAGCTGTCACTGAAGAGTGACAGTTAGGGGCCTCGCACGTCATCACCCTGGTCACAGAGCTGATCGGACAATGACGGCAGGGGTAGACAGTGAGCACCCAGCAGACGGACTTTGCGATCGCGGAGTGGCTCGCGCGCTCTCAGCAGGCGCCCGAGCAGGCACAGAGGGAGTGGGCGGAAACCGGCGTCGCGCTGCTTCCGCTCGGCAGCCAGTTCGATACCGTCCGCCTCCCCGAGCGCCTCGTGCACGCAGCGGTGCGCAGCACCGACCCCCACGAGGTTGCGGCGCGGCTCGCGCAGCACCTCGACGGTCCCGTGATCTATGACGGTCGGACTATGGGCGGCACCTACTACGCCCTGACCAGGCCGCGCCGCAAAGGGACTTGGCTGCACCAGGACGTGGCGCCGTGGCTGGGGACTGACACCTACCTCGGCGTGCCGCAGCTGACCCGCACGAAGCCGCCCGGCACTCACTGGGTATTGCCGCCCCGCTACGAGGGGGATCTGTGCGAGCCACTCGCCGTGGAAGCCCTCAGCCGCATCGGCCGCAGCGCCGACGAGGGGGCAGAGCCGTGCTGACGGAACCGACAGCCGAGGAGCGCCGCGAGCAGGAGACGTATCAGCGTCTCCTCGCACACCTCGACGGATGCACCCCCTGCCAGACACTGACGGACTGCGAGGAGGGCGGGAGGATCCGGCGCGCACTCCGCGCCGCCAGGGCCGTCGCCCGCGCCGCCTCGGGCGACGACGCCAACTCGGCACAGAGGAGCGGGGCATGAGGGGCCCGGTGGCCAGCCCGCCCAGGTGCAGTGTCTGCGGACACACAGTGCGCGACGGCGAGCCCTGTAAGCCGCTCACCGGGAGCCCAACCGCCGAGCTCGACGACACGGCCATTGCTCACACGCCCGCCTGCCCTTCCGGCGCCCTCGACCGGTCCCGTGCCCGCCGTGCCTCCTCGCGTTCCTCACAGGCCTTGAGGGGTCCCACGACTGCCAGTTGACGACCAACGTCGCCGTGGAGGGCACCCATCTCGTCGTCGGACCCCTCCTGGACTGCCTATGCCAGTGCCCGATCCAGGAGGAGAGCGACGCTCTGAAGGCGGCACGTGCAGAAGCCCGAGGCCTGCCGTCGCCTCGCGCTCCCCGGACGGACTGATCGCTCCCTCCCCCTTGACTCCCTCCACGCGTGTGGAGGGTGGCCCGCCCCTGGCCGAACTCCAGGGGCCGAACGAACCACTCAACAGGAGGCGCCCCATGGGCACGCTCACCAACGGCCGCACCACCACCCCCTATGAGCACCACACCGCACCCGGCCTGGACTGGCGCAAGGCCGACCGCACCGACCTGGACCCGATCGTCAAGGACTGCGTGATCCTCGCGGACGCCGGGACCGCCTCCGGGCACCCTCACCCGCGCATCCCGGACGGCACGCGCCTGATCGCGATCAGCGACGACAAAGACCCGCAGTCCCCGGTGCTGCTCATGTCCCGGGTGGCTCGTTCGGATGACACCTGTAGCGCCGCATCGCCAGGTCGAAGTCCGTCGGGTCTGGTACATGCGTTTGGCATATGCCTGCCACCCCTAGACCCCGGGTGGGCTGACTCGCGGCGAGACCCCATGGAGGGTCGCCGCGAGAAGGGTGCTCGGTTCGAGGTGTTCACGTGTCCGCCGCTACCGGCCATCCGTGGCTCTGACTCGGCCAGAAGCACGCCGCCCCACCCCGAGTACGGGGTGGGGCGGTCTAGTTTGTTCGTACGGCCCCCGCCGAGTCCTGCGACGGGGGCCGTAGCCTGCGGGATATGACGAGCACGTGTCTAGCGCGCGTGGGGAGACGCACCAGCCCTCGTCGAGGCGGCTCTACGCATGAGACCAAGCCCGTCCAGTCCCCGGACGAGTGATGGGCATCTGGTGATCGACAGGGGATGCGGACTCTTAGTGGACTCTGGCCACAAAGAGACCCCCTAGCCGATCATGGCTAGGGGGTCTGAAAACAGGCTCTCACCTGCTACTTGCTACCCGGTGGGCGCGGACGGTTTCGAACCGCCGACATCCTCCTTGTAAGGGAGGCGCTCTACCCCTGAGCTACGCGCCCGGGACGAGTGGACAGCCTACCCTGCCGCAGGCCGTGCCCCGCAAACCCGGTCCGGGGTCACCCTCATCCCGTATCCGGAGGTCGGCCGGGTCGTGCCGGGCCGCGGAGCGCGAACCGACCGGCCCGTGTATTCGTTCTTAACCGGTGGGAGAATGTGACACCGGGCAGGGCGGATGACAGTACGGGAGAGGGATAGTGACGGCGACACCTTCGCAGCCGTACACACCGGGCAGAGCGCAGCCGTACACGCCGGGCGGGACAGGGGTCGGGAGCACGGCTGTGGCGACGGGGGCAGAGGTGGAGACGGGTGCGGCGGTGACGGACGGGGTGGCGGGTCGGGCCCAGGCGGCGCGCGGCTCCGGCCGTCGGGTCCGCGGGAGCGTGCGTCGCGGCGGGCCGCTGTGGGAGCTTCTCGCCCTCGTCACCACCGTCACCCTCACCCTGCCCCTGCTCGCCGTTGCCGTCCCCGCCGCCTTCGCGGGCGGCGGCACGCGCCGGTGGTTCGGGGGCCGCGGCGAGAGCCTGCGCGCCGAGGCGCAGGCCGCGAAGGACGCCGCTGCCGCCGCCTTCTACGAACTGGACACCGCCCAGCGCGATCTGCGCATCTCCATCGAGACGATCGTCGCCGTCGACTCCTCGCCGGCCGGGCAGCGCGCCGTCTCCGACTTCGAGGCGCTCGGGCGGCGCATCGACGAGGTGAGCCGCCAGTACATCAGCGCGGTGGACGCCCACGACCTGGACCGGGACGACCTGGACTCCTCGGTCGCGGCCCGCGCGAGGACCGAGCTGACCCAGGCCAAGGACGAACTCGGCAGGGTCAAGCAGGAGCTGGAGCGGTTCCGGCAGGGGCTCGGGCCGCTGCTCGACAAGGCGGAGACGCAGCTGGTCCGGCTCGCCCCCGCGGTGGAGCGGGCCCGCCAGACCCTGCTCGCCGCGAGCAACGCCCTGGACTCCGTGCGCGCGGCGGGGCTCAAGGCCGACGACCTCGCCGCCCGCCTGGCCGCCCTCGGCCCGGAGCTGACCAAGCTGAACCAGGGCGCGGGCCGGCACGGCGTACCGGAGACGTTGCAGCGCGCCGACCGGGTGCTGCGCGATGCCGAGGCCGTGCGCGCCGAGGCCGAGCGGCTGCCCGAGCGCGCCGCCGAGATCGACCGGCGCCTGGTGTCGCTGCGCACCCGCGCGCAGGCACTCACCACCCGCAGCGGCCAGGTCGAGCCGGTCCTCAGCGAGCTGCGGCGCCGGTTCTCCGCCGCCTGCTGGCAGGACCTCCAGCACGTCCCCGACCAGGCCGCGGAGAACGTACGCCAGGCCGAGACCAAGCTGAAGGAGGCGCAGCGGGCCCGCGACGAGCAGCGCTGGGCCGATGCCACCTCGCGGCTCTCCACGGTCCGGGCGCTGCTGAACTCGACGGACGAGGCGGTCTCGGCGGCCGGCGACCGGCTCCAGCGGCTGAACGCGGTGGCGAAGGATCCGCAGCAGGAGATCGAGCGCACGCGTTTCGCGATCCGCGACGCGCAGCGCCTCGCGATGGCGGGCCGCCAGACCCCCGAGCCGCGCCACGCCCGCCCGCTGGACGACTCCGTGGCCCGCCTGGACCGCGCGGTCGCCTCCCTGGAGGGCCGCCACCCCGACTACTGGCACTTCCTGACCGAGACCGAGGCGGTCCGCACGACCGTGTCGCGCGTGGTCGCTCTGATACGGGAGGAGCGGGGGCAGGGCGCCTGAGGGAGGCCGCGGCGCCACCGGCCCCTCTCTCCTTCCCTCGCCCGCTCTCCTTCCCTCGATCTCCTTCCTCCGCCCGAGCCCCGGACCCGGGCGGCTGCATCAGCTGTGCGAATCTGGGGCGATGTGCGACTTTCCCACGGCTCTCCGGGCACGGCGCCTCGTCGCCATCGTGCGCGGCAGCGATCCGGATGCCTCTTTCCGTACGGTCATGACGCTCGTGGAGTCCGGTGTTCCGCTGGTCGAGGTCTCCCTCAGCGGCGCCGACGCCCTGGCCGTGCTCAGCCGGGCGCGGGCCGAGCTTGGTGCGGACGCCTGGCTCGGCGCAGGCACCGTCCGCACCGCCGACGACGCGCGGCGGGCGGCCGACGCGGGCGCCAACCTCATCGTCACGCCGGGGCTCGGCGCGGGCGTCGACGAGGCCGCGCGGCTGGGCCTTCCGGTGCTCGGCGGTGTCCTCACGCCGACCGAGGTCATCGCGGCCGAGGCGGCGGGGGTGACGGCGCTGAAGATCTTCCCCGCGTCGGCGATGGGCGGTCCCGCGTACCTCAAGGCGTTGCGCGCGCCCTTTCCCGGGACACCCTTCGTGCCGGTCGGCGGCGTGGACGCCGCGGCCGCCGAGGCGTATCTGGCACTCGGCGCGATCGCCGTGGGCGTCGGCTCACCGCTGATCGGCGACGCGGCGGACGGCGGCGACCTGGGTGCGCTGCGTACCAGGGCGGCGGAGTTCGTACGGGTCGCGGAGGCGGCGGGGGCGACGGGGGCGGTACGCGGATGAGTGCGGACGGCAGGGTCCTGACCCTCGGCGAGACCATGGTCGCCCTGCGCGGCACCGGTCCGCTGAAGCTGGGCGGCTCGATGGACCTGTCCGTCGCGGGCGCCGAGAGCAACGTCGCCATCGGTCTCGCCCGGCTCGGCCACGCGGTCCGCTGGGCGGGTGCGGTCGGCGACGACGAGGCGGGCGAGCTGGTCCTGCGTACGCTCCGCGCGGAGGGCGTCGACGTCTCCCACGCCACGCGTGACCCGCACGCCCCGACCGGCCTGATCCTCTTCGAGCCGCGCCTGCCCGAGGTGACCCGCGTGCACTACTACCGCGCGGGCTCGGCGGGTTCGCGGCTGAGCCCGGACGCGGTCGAGGCCGCGTTCGCCGCCGCGGCGCCGCCGCACGTCCTGCATCTGACCGGCATCACCCCGGCGCTCGGCCCTTCGGCGGCCGAGGCCTGCCGGCGCGCCCTGCGCCTCGCCCGCGAGCACGGCAGCCGGGTCTGCCTGGACGTCAACTTCCGCGCGCGGCTGTGGAGTCGGGAGGAGGCGGCGGCCGAACTGCGCGCGTGGGTCCCGTACGTCGACGTCCTCATCGCCTCCGATGACGAACTGTCCCTCTGCCTGCCGGAGTCGGCCCCCGCGGGCGCCCCGGGAGCCTTGGAGAGCCCGGCGAAGTCCCTCCTCGCGCGCGGCGTTCGTGAGGTCGTGGTCAAGCTCGGCGCGGACGGCGCCACCGTCCACACCGCCGACGGGGCCCTGCACTCCCCCGCGCGTGAGGTGCGGGCGGTCGACCCGGTGGGTGCGGGTGACGCGTTCGTCGCCGGGTACCTGTCGGCCCTGCTCGACGGCGCGGAGGTGCCGGAGCGCCTTGCCCGCGCCGTCACCACGGGGGCGTTCGCAGTGGCCTCCCACGGTGACTGGGAGGGTGCGCCCACACGGTCGGAACTTGCCCTGTTGGGGGCGGGGGCGGGGACGGTGGTGCGTTAGGGGGGAGAAGGGGCGCTGGGTTCCGGGGAGTGGTGAGGTGTGGGTGGGGTGTCGACTCTCACCTCAGCCGCAACAACCACCACCGCAGCAACCACCGCCCCCACCGCCGCCCCCGCGAGGCGCAGGCGCCGAGCCCCCCACGGCTACCGTGGACAGGAGCTTGACCGTGTCCTCGTGGCCGGCAGGGCAGGCGGCGGGGTCGGCGGACTGCGCCATCGGGCGGGTCAGTTCGAAGGTGTCGCCACAGGAGCGGCAACGGTATTCGTATCGAGGCATGAGCTCAGGCTAGCCGCCCCCAGGAACGCCCGGGCGATCTCCTCCCCGGCCGCGACCCCGCGATGAGGAAGCACCGTGAGCCCCGGCGCCGCGAACCCCGTGTCGGCCAGCTCGCCGTGGCCCGGTCGCCAGGAGCGGTCGGCCGCGAGGAGCAGGTCCGCGTCGAGGAGTGAGTCGCCCGCGGCGAGGATCTTTTCGGCGCCGGCCCGCCGCGCGACCTCCCGTACCGCCGCGCTCTTGGTGAGCGGCTTCGGCACGGCGTAGAGCTTGCGGCCCTGCAGCGAGACGGTCCAGCCGCGCGCCTCGGCCCAGGAACCGAGCTCCTTGACCCACGCGTCGGGCAGCAGCGCGCGCTCGACGACGAGGTAGGCGAAGAGGTCCTCGGCGACACGCTCCTTGAGCAGCCAGGCCGGGTCGGCGCTGCGCACCAGGTGGGCGCGGACCTCGTCGAGCGTGGCGCACTCGGCGGCGAGGCGGTCCGCGACCACCCGCTGCCAGTCGGGATCGGAGGCGCCGTCGACGAGCAGGTGCCCGCCGTTGGCGCAGATCGCGAACCGCGGTGCGGGGCCCGGGAGATGGATGCGTCCGTACTGTTCGCGGGTGCGGGTCGTGGTGGGTACGAACAGAGCGGTGCGGGTCAGTTCGCCGAGGAGTCCGGCGGCGGTCTCGGTGACGTACGACAGGGGCTTGCCCTCGTACACCTCGACACAGAGCAGGCGCGGCGCCTCGGCGTCCGGCATGGTCAGGCCGAGGGCGGCGGCGGAGTAGATGAGGGTGCGGTCGAGGTCGCTGGCGACGAGCCGGGTCACTGGGAAGCCACCGCCTTGCCGTCGGCGCCGGTCGCACCGCGCGTGTACTTGGGGTGGATCAACCCCACGCAGGTGTACGGGAGTTCGCCGACCTCCTCGACGGGCACGCCCCGCTGCTCGGCGAGCAGGCGTACGTGGTCGAGGTCGGCTCCCGCGCCCGCGCGGGCCAGGATCTTCCAGGGGACGCGGCGCAGCAGGACGCGGGTCGTCTCGCCGACACCCGGCTTGACGAGGTTCACGTCGTGGATGCCGTACTCCTCGCTGATCCGCTCGACGGCGGCCCAGCCCTCCCAGGTCGGCGCCCTGTCGGCGGCGAGCACCTCCTTGACCTGCGTGTCCACCGCGTCGGCGACCTCGTCGAAGCGGGCCGCGACCGCGTCGACGAAGTCGCGGGACACGTCGGTGCCGGCGAGCTCGCGGTAGAACTTCGCGCCGTGGAAGTCGTCGGGGCCGACCAGGTCGGCGCGGAGCACGGTGCGCGAAATGAGGCCGGAGACCGTGGAGTTGAGGCAGGCGGAGGGGATGAGGAAGTCCTCGCGGGTGCCGTAGGTGTGCACGCAGGAGCCGGGGTCGGCGAGTACGGCGATCTCCGGGCTGAAGCCCGCGGGGCCGCCGCCCGCCTCGAACTCCCTTACCGCTTCGGCCAGTTCGCGGGTGATGGCACCCTTGCCTGTCCAGCCGTCGACGAAGACGACGTCGGCGGGGTCGTGGTGGGCGGCGAGCCAGCGCAGTGCGTTGGCGTCGATGCCCCGGCCGCGCACGATCGACACGGCGTAGTGCGGCAGGTCGAGGCCGTGCCGGTGGGTGGCCCAGCGGCGCATCAGGACGCCGACAGGGGTGCCCGCGCGGGCCAGGGAGACGAGGACCGGGCGCGGTGACCGCTCGGCGAGGACGGTCTCGGTGACGGTGCCGACGGCCTGCGCGATGCGGGCGGCCGACGTGTCGAGCGCGGCGCGGAACAGCTCCTGGTAGCGCTCGCTCGGCTGGTACTCGACGGGCAGCGACTCGGCGTAGTGCGCGCCACCGCTCTGTATCGCCTCCTCCCGCTCCTCCGTGGGCGCTTCGAGCGTCACGTCCGAGAGGTCCTGGAGCAGCCAGCCGACGTCTTCGGGCGCGTACGAGGAGAAGGCGGGGCCGCGGAGGGGCTCGGGGAGCATGGAGGGCCTTTCGGGGACGTACGGAGGGACGTCCGCGGGGACGTACGAGGGGATGACGGCCAGCAGGACGTGTCCGGTGTGCGTGAAGAGCTGCGCCAACAGGCCGTCGACGGCGTGCAGTTGCGGAGTGTCCGCGACCGAGTCCACGACGGCGACGACCGCGTCGAATCCGCCGCCCGCGACGTTGTAGGCGTACCGCGTCCCTGGGCCGTCGGCGGGTTCGTCGTGGGCGGGGAAGGCGAGGCGGGTGCGGATCGCGTAGCCGGGGTCGTCGACGGCGAGCACGGGTGAGCGGGTCGTGGTGGAGAACCGCACCTCGGCGCCGGTCCCGCGCTCCAGCTCCACGCCGAGTGCGAGCGGCGCGTACATCAGCTCCTCGAAGCCGAGGACGAGCACCCGGCGCACGCCGTCCGGCAGCGCCTTCGCGATCTCGGCCGCCATGCCGGGCAGCGCCGCCTCCAGGGCGGTCCTGTGCGCGGGCGTGAAGCCGTGCCGCCCGCCGTCGGGCACACCGGCGGGCCAGCCGAGGTCGACGCGGGTGACGTGCGTGACGGAGCCGCCGCGCTCGCCGCGTGGACTCGGGACGGCGGCCGTCCCCGCCGCCTCGCGGGCGGCGCTCGCCTCGTGCTCGGCGACCAGCGCCTGCCCCTTCGCGAGGACGCCGTCGGGCAGCCGCACCGTCCCGGACGCCGTCGCGACGAGGTCGACGCGGGCGCCGATCTCGCGGGCGAAGTCGGTGAGGCGCCCGCGGTCCTCCGGTGAGCGCATGTCGACCAGCGCCACGATCACGTACCGCTCGCGCGGGAAGCGCTCGTGCAGGGCGCGGACGGTGTTCAGGACGGTGTTGCCGGTGGAGAACTCGTCGTCGACGAGGACCAGCGGGCCGTCCCCCGCGAGCAGCCGCGGGTCCTCGGGCAGCAGCAGGTGCGAGGTGGCGTGCGAGTGGGACTCCTCGAAGCCGCCCGCGCGCTCGACACCCTGGACGGGGCGTCGGGTGGAGTGCAGGTAGGGGGCGAGGGCGACGCCGTCGGCGACCGCGTGACCGAGGCCCGTCGCGGTCTCCGCGTAGCCGAGGACGACGGCGCGCCGGGCCTCGTCGTCGCCGAGCAGGTCCCGCACCCGTACGCCGAGGTCGTGCCCGGCCGCGTACACGACCGAGGGGCGCTGCGGCACGTGCTTGCCGAGGACGTTCGACACCAGGAGGTGCGCCCGCTTGGGGTTGCGGCGCAGCGCGAGGCCGAGCATGCCGCGCAGCGCCTCGTCGCCGTCGAGCCCGACACCGAGCCGCTCGGCGACCCAGCTCCCCGGCCATACGGACGTCCCCGATATTTCCGGTGTCGCGTCTTCAGTCACGTACGTCATGCTCCTTGCGTTCGTTCTTGAGGTTCAGAGCCTGTGCCATCAGCCGGGCAGCCCGGCGGTGAGCAGCTCCACGAAGCCGATGTCCGCCTTGGCGACGCCGAAGACCTCGGCGCGCCGCAGGGTCCGCTCGGCCCAGGCGCGGTGCGGCTTCACCTCGTTCATCTTGTTCGTGTACGAGGAGCGCAGGACCCCGCCGCCGCCGCGCTCCGGGCGCAGGATGTCCTCGGCGTCGCTGAACTCCTCGTGGCTGACCACGGAGAGGGCGTGCACGGGCAGGACGTGGGAGGGGTGGATGCAGGTCTTGCCGAGCAGGCCGTTGGCGCGGTCGAGCTCGATCTCGCGGAGCAGCCCGTCCATGTCGTGCTCGATGAGGGCCTGGCGCAGCTCGTCGGCCCGGACCTGCAGGAAGGGGCTGCGGCGCAGCTGCGGTTTGAACATCCGCTCCTGGACGCGGAAGTACTCCCAGACGGGTCCGGTCACGGTGAAGCCGGTGCCGTCGGCCCTGCCGAGGACGTTCACCACGTCGGCGATGACGGAGGCGACGATCTGCACGTCGTAGGCGGTCATGTCCGGTGGCCTGCGCAGCCCGTACGCCGAGCAGAAGTCGGTGACGCCGAGGCGCAGCGCGAGGACCCGCTCGCGGTACTTGTCGACGGTGCGGGCGATGCCCGCGATGGTGTCGGCGCGGCTCTCCAGGTGCAGCAGCTCAGGCGACTCCAGGACGGGCATGGCGAAGAGCGGGCGGCCCGGTCCTGAGGGGCCGTCGGGCAGCTGCGCCTCGGCGGCCACCAGCGCCTCAAGGAACGGAACGCCCCGTTCCTCGGTGAATTTGGGCAGTACGAATCCGGAGAGCAGCCGCACGCTCGCGCCGAGCCTGCGGACCAGGTCGGGTATCTGCTCGGCGGCGCGCACCCGGATGAAGAGCAGGGGCGGCTCCACGTCCCGCCTGGCGAGGTCGGCGAAGTGCCTGACCAGGTTCTCCTCGGCGTCGGCGACCTCGGCGTCGTCGATGGAGTCCTCCAGGCAGAGCACCATGGAGGTCACGCCGCGCCCGGCCTGCTTCAGGACGTCGTCCGCGAGGCGGGGGCGGGTGGCCGGGCTGTAGAGCGTGGCACCCAGGGCGGAGGCGAGCAGCTGCGGCGGGGAGTCCGCGGTGAAGGCACACGGCTCCCGGTGGAAGAGGCGCTGCCGCACCTCAGGGGCGAGGTGCCCGAAATGACGCATGTGTCTCCTTGCGCTCGCCTGTGTCGTCGACGTGGACCGTTTGGATGTGGCCGGTAATAGTACGTAGGGAGGGGTGCCGGGGGTTCCCTCCGGGCATGAACTTCCGGTAACCCGGCCATGTCGCACACGCTCACCACACAACCGTCGCACGCTCGTACCACCCGCAGGTCAGGAGCCTGATGACACGGTCGGGACGCTGGGCCCCCCGCGTTGTCCGACCCGTGCGGGGGAAGGCAGGATGACCGCATGACGCACGCCATGTTGAAGGGGTCGAACGTCCCTCTCGAAGCCTCGGCCGTCCGCGCCGTGCTCCGCTGGACCCCCGGGCAGGGCGTCCCCGACGTCGACGCGTCGGCGCTGCTGCTCGGCGGCGACGGCCGGGTCCGCTCGGACGAGGACTTCGTCTTCTACAACCAGCCGCGCCATCCCGCGGGCAAGGTCTGGCGGCTCGGCAAGAAGCGGGTCGCCGAGGGGCTCACCGACACCATTCAGACGGATCTGGCGGGCATGGACCCGGCGGTGGACCGGGTGCTGCTCGCCGCGTCGGCGGAGGGCGTCCCGTTCGAACACGTCCCCGCGCTGCGGATCCTGCTGTACGACGCGGCCGTCGCCGAGAGCGAGCCGCTCGCCTACTTCGACATCACTCCGCAGACCGGCGAGGAGACCGCGCTGATCTGCGGTGAGCTCTACCGCCGCGGCGAGGGGTGGAAGTTCCGCGCGCTCGGCGAGGGCTACTCCAACGGCCTCGAGGGGCTCGCCTCCGACTTCGGCATCTCCGTCGACGACTCGGATTCCGCCGCTCCGGAGCCCTCGCCGTCGGCCTCCTTCCCGCTGCCGCCCCAGCAGCCGGTGCCGCAGCAGCCCGCGGCCCGGCCCTCCGCGGCCCAGCACGCCCCGCAGCCGGCCCCGCAGCCCGCGTACGGCTACCCGCCCGCGCCGCCCCGGTACCCGGCCCCCCAGCCCGCCTACGGCTACCCTCCGGCGGCGCCCACCCAACCCACGCCCATCGCGCAGCCGGCGCCTGTCGCCCAGCCGTCGTACGGCTATCCGCAGCCGGTGACCCCGATGCCGGACCCGAACTTCCGGCTGCCCCCGCAGGGACCGCAGTTCCTGCCCCGCTGAGAGCGGGGCGCTGAGGCGGGGCAGGGCGTTCGGGGCGGGGTGCTCAGCCCACCTTGGACTTGTAGCCGCGGCCCCACTGCAGGCCCCAGCCGTAGAGCCGGTCGAGCTCGGCCTGGAATCCGTAGACGAACTTCACCTCTCGGCGCACGATCAGCTCGTCCTTGACGTTCTCGACGGTGAACACCGCGCAGGAGCGGGCCTGCGGCTGGCGCTCGTCCAGGTCGATCTCGATCCGCGGCCCGTTGCTGGGGTAGAGCGTGACCTTCGCGTGCGTACGGTCAAAGGCCGGTGTCTGGTCGTAGATGTAGGCGAAGACCAGGAGCCGCTTGATGGACTCGCGGTGGTCCAGGTTGATGTAGATCGTCTCCCCGGACGGCGAGCCGAACCGGTCGTCGCCGCTGAGCTTCACGAACGGCGGGGCGTTGAGGCTCCCGAAGAAGCTGCCGAGCGGCTGGACGACCCCCTTGGTGCCGTCCGTCAGCTCGTACAGGCAGCCGATGTCCAGGTCGACGTTGACCACGCCCTGCGTGTGCGCCTGCACCACGTCGGGCTGGAACAGCTTCAGCGGGTGCCGCAGCAGGCCGCCGCTGCGGGCCGGCTTGCCGATGATGTCGGACGTGCGCATCTGCCAGGAGAGGTTGACGCGCAGATTGCCCGTGGCCGCGCCCTGCTTGGAGAGCGAGACCGTCGGGTGCCGTTTGGTCAGTTCGATGGAGTTGGTGGCGGCGCTGCCCGATTCGAAGTCCATCGAACGCCCACGCCACAGACCGTCCCAGAAGGACATTCCGCCCCCAAGTGCTGCTCTTGTACCGCGTACGCACACCGGTGGTCCCGGCTACGGCGGCCGGTGGTGCCGGCCGCGAATACCGACGGGGCGGCCATGAGGACTACTCCTCGACGGCCGCCCCGCACAGAGCGTTCCTCACCCCGGCCGCCGTCACACTCCGGGGACCGGAATCGGACAGCTCGGCGAGGGAATCAGTCAGCCTCAGACCCCGGACGAGACCTCGGTCTTCTCACCCGAACCCTGCCCCTCGGCCGCCGCGAGGCGCTTGTTGCGGAGGATCGAGGAGACGAAGGACCAGGCGATGAGGATGACGCCGACGGAGCCGGTGATGACCTCGTGGATCTCGTACTGGATGGTGACCAGGAGGATCACGGCGAGGGCGCCGATCGCGTAGTGCGCGCCGTGCTCCAGGTAGACGTAGTCGTCGAGAGTGCCCTGGCGCACCAGGTAGACGGTGAGGGACCGGACGTACATGGCGCCGATGCCGAGGCCGAGCGCCATCAGGACGATGTCGTTCGTGATCGCGAAGGCGCCGATCACGCCGTCGAAGGAGAACGACGCGTCAAGGACCTCGAGGTAGAGGAACATGAAGAACGCGGCCTTGCCGGCCATGACGACGGCGGGAACCTTTTTCCCGGACCGCTTGGCCTCTTCCTCCTCCTCGTGCTCGCGCTCCTCGCTCTCCTCCAGCTTGTTCTCGAAGTAGCCGGAGAGTCCGCCGACCACGAGGTAGGTGATCAGACCGGCGATACCGGCGATGAGGACCGTCTGCGCCTTGTCCACGTGATTGCCGCCGTGCTGGTGGGCGTGGGTGGCGAAGGTCATCGCGGAGACCAGGAGCACGATGAGCGCGATGCAGACCGACAGCATGTCGACCTTGCCGAGCTTGGCGAGCGGGCGCTCGAGCCAGCCCAGCCACTTGATGTCCCGGTCCTCGAAGATGAAGTCGAGGAAGATCATCAGCAGGAACATGCCACCGAAGGCGGCGATCGACGGGTGGGCGTCGGTCACCAGCTGCTGGTAGTGGTCCTTCTCGTTGAAGGCGAGGCGGACGGCCTCGATCGGACCGATCTTGGCGCTGATGGCGACGATCACGACGGGGAAGACGAGCCGCATGCCGAAGACGGCGATCAGCACGCCGACGGTGAGGAAGATCTTCTGCCAGAAGGCATTCATCTTCTTCAGGATTCCGGCGTTGACCACCGCGTTGTCGAAGGACACCGAGATCTCGAGGATGGACAGGATCGCCACGATGCCGAAGCCTGTCCACCCCCCGTAGAGCACCGCGGCCACCAGGCCGAGCGCGGTGACCGCGAACGACCAGCCGAAGGTTTTCAGAAGCACTGGCTACCCAATCGTGTATGTACGGGCTCCCGATTAGCGGTCTCCCCCGCGCCGGTCCCCGGCTTTACGAAACGTTGACCCCGAAGTCTAGAGCGATGCCGCGCAGGCCTGACGCATACCCCTGTCCGACCGCACGGAACTTCCACTCGCCGCCGTACCTGTAGACCTCGCCGAAGATCATCGCGGTCTCCGACGAGGCGTCCTCGCTGAGGTCGTAGCGGGCGAGTTCCTGGCCGTCCGCCTGGTTCACGACGCGGATGAACGCGTTGCTGACCTGGCCGAACGTCTGGCCCCGGTTGTCCGCCTCGTGGATCGAGACGGGAAAGACGATCTTGTCGCAGCCGGCGGGCACCTTGGAGAGGTCGATCAGGACCGACTCGTCGTCGCCGTCGCCCTCACCCGTGAGGTTGTCACCGGTGTGCTCGACGGAGCCGTCGGGGCTCTTGAGGTTGTTGTAGAAGATGAACCACTCGTCGCCGAGGACCCGGCCCGCGTTGCACAGCAGTGCGCTGGCGTCGAGGTCGAAGGGGGCGCCGGTGGTGGAGCGCGCGTCCCAGCCGAGGCCTACGAGGACCTGGGTGAGATTGGGTGCGGCCTTGGAGAGGGAGACGTTGCCTCCCTTGGCGAGTGTGACGCCCATGGTGATGATCCTCCCCGAGGTGACGAGAGCTGACGCTTCCGCGGTGGCGGAGGCGCGGGTCCCCGTGGTGGTGGGGACATGAGGCGTGGTGGGGACGTGGGGCGCTGAGCGCGTCCGGCGCCGCACTCGTGTGGGTGCGGCGCCGGACGACGGAGCGCGGGGTGCGGCTCGGCTCAGACGTTGACGCCGAAGTCCTGCGCGATGCCGCGCAGGCCCGAGGCGTAGCCCTGGCCGACCGCGCGGAACTTCCACTCGGCGCCGTGGCGGTACAGCTCGCCGAAGACCATGGCGGTCTCCGTCGAGGCGTCCTCGGAGAGGTCGTACCGGGCGATCTCGGCGCCGCCCGCCTGGTTCACGACGCGGATGAACGCGTTGCGGACCTGGCCGAACGACTGCTGGCGGTTCTCGGCGTCGTAGATGGAGACCGGGAAGACGATCTTCTCCACGTCGGCGGGGACCGCGGCCAGGTCGACCTTGATCGCCTCGTCGTCGCCCTCGCCCTCACCGGTGGTGTTGTCACCGGTGTGCTCGACGGAGCCGTCGGGGCTCTTCAGGTTGTTGAAGAACACGAAGTTGCTGTCATTGCTGACCTTGCCCTCCGCGTTCGTCAGGATCGCGCTGGCGTCGAGGTCGAAGTCCGTACCTGTGGTGGTGCGGACGTCCCATCCGAGGCCGACCAGGACTGCGGTCAGGCCCGGCGCCTCCTTGCTCAGCGATACGTTGCCGCCCTTGCTGAGGCTGACTCCCACGAGTCCTCCCAATTGGTGTCCAGGGGCGGGGAGCCCCAAGCGTTGCGTTGCCATCGGATCAACGTGTGGATCCTAGTGACCGGTTCCCGCCCGCGAGGTGAATCGGGCGCGCGTCAGAGCGTTTCGAGCGCCTCGACGTACTCGTTCAGGTCGCGGGCGTCCGGCAGGCCGTTGACGACGCTCCAGCGCACCACGCCCTCCTTGTCGATGATGAAGGTGCCGCGCACCGCGCAGCCCTTCTCCTCGTCGAAGACGCCGTACGCGCGGCTGACCTCGCCGTGCGGCCAGAAGTCGGAGACCAGCGGGTACTCCAGGCCCTCCTGCTCGGCGAAGACGCGCAGCGTGTGGATGGAGTCGTTGGAGACGGCGAGCAGCTGGGTGTCATCGTTGACGAACTTCGGCAGCTCGTCGCGGAGCGCGCAGAGCTCGCCGGTGCACACGCCGGTGAACGCGAACGGATAGAACAGCAGCACCACGTTCTTCTCGCCGCGGAAGTCGGAGAGCCGCACGGTCCGGCCGTGGTTGTCCTTCAGCTCGAATTCCGGGGCCTTGGTGCCGGTCGCGATTCCAGCGAGCGCCATGAGTACACATCCCTTCGACGGGGCCCCTTCGGGCGGGGCTGTTCGGGTGATGTCCACCCTACGTCCGGCGATCTACGCCGTACGCGTGCGTGAGGCCCCCGCCGACGGATGTGTCGGCGGGGGCCTCACGGTGGTTCTCCGGCTCTTGCCGCTGGGGCCGTGCGGGCCCGGCGCTTCTCTTGTGGCCGCGGAGGCCTAGCGCTTCTTGGCGGCCGCCTTGGGCGTGACCAGGCGGGTGCCGCTCCAGTCCTTGCCGGCGTTGATGCTCTTGGTCTGGGACAGGCCCGCGGTGGTGGCCGCCTCGCCGATCTCGCTCGGCTCGACGTAACCGTCACGACCGGTCTTCGGAGTCAGCAGCAGGATCTGGCCGCCCTCCTCCATGTACGCGATGGCATCCACCAACGCATCAGTCAGGTCACCGTCGTCATCACGGAACCAGAGCACCACGGCGTCAGCCACGTCGTCGTAGTCCTCGTCGACGAGCTCTGTGCCAGTGGCCTCCTCGATGGCCTCGCGGAGCTCCTGGTCGACGTCGTCGTCGTAGCCGATCTCCTGGACCACCTGGTCGGGCTGGAAACCAAGCCTTACGGCAAGGTTCGTCTCCGCGTGGTCCGCGGTCGCGCTCACGGATTGCCTCCTGATCATGTTTTTGGGAATGCCTGTCAGCCACGCGCGTGCGCGGGGCGTTGGCCGTAGTCCACACGGGCGGGACCGATCGCGCAAGTACCCGGCCGCCGAGACCGCCGAAACGGTGACGTTCCCGACCGTGTCGCCGCAACTGTCGCCACATCCGTGCGAGGCCGAACGGCTCTGCGAAGCGGTTAGACAGGATGGGCGTATCGTTGCGATTTGGGCCGAGCCTACCCCAGGGACGGCGGATGAACGTCTCGGTTACCTCTCGGTAGACATGACGAACGTGTGCACGCGGTACACGATGGGGAGCGGTGCACGGCCAGGCAAACCCAGGCGAGAGCCCCGACAGCGAAGGAACAGCGTGGCTTCCGGATCCGATCGCAACCCGATCATCATTGGCGGCCTGCCGAGTCAGGTCCCGGACTTCGATCCCGAAGAGACCCAGGAGTGGCTCGACTCCCTTGACGCCGCGGTCGATGAACGCGGACGCGAGCGGGCCCGTTACCTGATGCTCCGACTGATCGAACGCGCGCGCGAGAAGCGCGTCGCCGTGCCCGAGATGCGCAGTACGGACTACGTCAACACCATCGCCACCAAGGACGAGCCGTTCTTCCCCGGCAACGAGGAGATCGAACGCAAGGTCCTGAACGCCACCCGCTGGAACGCCGCGGTGATGGTCTCCCGCGCCCAGCGCCCCGGGATCGGCGTCGGCGGCCACATCGCCACCTTCGCCTCCTCCGCCTCGCTCTACGACGTGGGCTTCAACCACTTCTTCCGCGGCAAGGACGAGGGCGACGGCGGCGACCAGATCTTCTTCCAGGGGCACGCCTCCCCCGGCATCTACGCCCGCGCCTTCCTCCTCGACCGGCTCTCCGAGCCGCAGCTCGACGCGTTCCGGCAGGAGAAGTCCAAGGCACCCAACGGGCTCTCGTCCTACCCCCACCCGCGCCTGATGCCGGACTTCTGGGAGTTCCCGACGGTCTCCATGGGCCTCGGCCCGCTCGGCGCGATCTTCCAGGCGCGGATGAACCGCTACATGGAGGCGCGGTCCATCGCCGACACCTCCAAGTCGCACGTCTGGGCGTTCCTCGGCGACGGCGAGATGGACGAGCCCGAGTCGCTCGGCCAGCTCTCCATCGCCGCCCGCGAGGGCCTGGACAACCTCACCTTCGTCGTCAACTGCAACCTGCAGCGCCTGGACGGCCCGGTGCGCGGCAACGGCAAGATCATCCAGGAGCTGGAGTCGCAGTTCCGCGGCGCCGGATGGAACGTCATCAAGCTGGTCTGGGACCGCAGCTGGGACCCGCTGCTCGCCCAGGACCGCGACGGCATCCTGGTCAACAAGCTGAACACGACGCCCGACGGCCAGTTCCAGACGTACGCCACCGAGACCGGCGCCTACATCCGCGACCACTTCTTCGGCGAGGACCAGCGGCTGCGCGCCATGGTCGAGAACATGACCGACGACCAGATTTTGCACCTGGGCCGCGGCGGTCACGACCACAAGAAGATCTTCGCGGCGTTCTCGGCGGCCAAGGCCCACAAGGGCCAGCCGACGGTGATCCTCGCCCAGACGGTCAAGGGCTGGACGCTCGGCCCGAACTTCGAGGGCCGCAACGCCACGCACCAGATGAAGAAGCTGACGGTCGACGACCTCAAGGGCTTCCGCGACCGGCTGCACATCCCGATCACGGACAAGCAGCTCGAGGAGGGCGCCCCGCCGTACTACCACCCGGGCCGCGACTCCGAAGAGATCCAGTACATGCACGACCGCCGCAGGAGCCTGGGCGGCTATGTCCCGACCCGTGTGGTGCGCGCCAAGCCGCTGCCGCTGCCCGAGGACAAGGCGTACGCGGCCGCGAAGAAGGGTTCGGGGCAGCAGTCGATCGCCACCACCATGGCGTTCGTCCGCATCCTGAAGGACCTCATGCGGGACAAGGAGATCGGCAAGCGCTTCGTGCTGATCGCCCCCGACGAGTACCGCACCTTCGGCATGGACGCGTTCTTCCCGAGCGCGAAGATCTACAACCCGCTCGGCCAGCAGTACGAGTCCGTGGACCGCGAACTCCTCCTCGCCTACAAGGAGTCGCCGACGGGCCAGATGCTGCACGACGGCATCTCCGAGGCGGGCTGCACGGCGTCCCTCATCGCCGCCGGTTCGGCCTACGCCACCCACGGCGAGCCGCTGATCCCGGTCTACGTCTTCTACTCGATGTTCG
The DNA here is from genome assembly GCF_056433985.1 of Streptomyces sp. NPDC044106. NCBI lineage: Bacteria > Bacillati > Actinomycetota > Actinomycetes > Kitasatosporales > Streptomycetaceae > Streptomyces > Streptomyces sp. NPDC044106. The sequence continues at coordinate 280,211 of NZ_JBWKFZ010000010.1, read as the reverse complement.
GTTTCCAGCGCACCGGCGACCAGTTCTGGCAGATGGCCGACCAGCTCGCCCGCGGCTTCGTCCTCGGCGCGACCGCCGGCCGCACGACGCTGACCGGCGAGGGCCTGCAGCACGCGGACGGCCACTCGCAGCTGCTCGCGTCGACGAACCCGGCCTGTGTCGCCTACGACCCGGCGTACGGGTACGAGATCGCACACATCGTCAGGGACGGTCTGCGCCGGATGTACGGCCCCGACAGTGAGGACGTCTTCTACTACCTCACCGTCTACAACGAGCCGATCCAGCACCCGGCCGAGCCCGCCGACGCCGACGTCGAGGGCATCCTCAAGGGCATCCACCGCGTCAAGCCCGGTACGCAGGGCGCCATCCCGGCCCAGATCCTCGCCTCCGGCGTCGCGGTGCCGTGGGCGGTCGAGGCGCAGCAGATCCTCGCCGCGGAGTGGAACGTCAAGGCGGACGTCTGGTCGGCGACCTCCTGGAACGAGCTGCGCCGCGAGGCGGTCGAGGTGGAGCGCCACAACCTCCTGCACCCCGAGGAGGAGCAGCGCGTCCCGTACGTCACGCGGAAGCTGTCCGGCGCCGAGGGCCCGTTCGTGGCCGTCTCCGACTGGATGCGGAGCGTCCCCGACCAGATCTCCCGCTGGGTGCCCGGCACGTACCAGTCGCTGGGCGCGGACGGCTTCGGTTTCGCCGACACGCGCGGCGCGGCCCGTCGCTTCTTCCACATCGACGCGCAGTCGATCGTGGTCGGCGTGCTGACCGAGCTGGCGCGTGAGGGCAAGGTCGACCGCTCCGTCCTGAAGCAGGCGATCGACCGCTACCAGCTCCTCGACGTCACGGCTGCCGACCCGGGTGCGGCCGGCGGCGACGCGTAGCTCGAGCGATTCCGGAGGGCGGCGGGCCGGTGGCCCGTCGCCCTTCGGCATCAATTCCCGACCCCGCGCGATCCGGCCGGCTCCGCGACCACGTACGGCCGCGTGAGCCGGGGCTCTTGCGCGTGGTGTGCCGTCACGAGTACCCCGGTTCACCTCTCCCAGACCTTGAACGCCCGTACGCGATACGGGGTTCGGGGCGCCCAGGTGCCGCTGCCCGGATAGGTGTTGAACTCACCGGTCTCGGCGCACTCCGCCGATTGGTACGCGGTGACCGGCCGTCCCGTGCGGTTGGCGAGAGCCTGCGCGCTGCCCCCCTCCGGCAGCGCGACGCAGCTCTCGATGTCGATCCCCGCCAGCTCGTACACCTGACGAGTGCCGTGGAACTCCGCCCGCTCCCACAGGCAGAGCTCGCCCGGCCCGCAGCCGCCGAGCGTGGGCGGTGCGGCGGCCCCGGCGTGTGCGGGCGTGAGGATGACCGCGGCCAGTGCGGCTGCCAGGACGGTCGTGGGCATGGTCGTACGCATCTCTTCAACCCCCGTGTGATGTGGCGCGGTTGCGCAGGTCCTCGCTGCGCACCGCGGATCTTCTCTCCGAACTGTGGACCCGCGGGCCGGGCCGTCGGAAGGGGTGCGAAGGTGCGTCACCCTGATAGGCGAAAGCCCCCCAGATTGTCCCTGAGGGGCTTTCCCTGACAGCTCACTCCTGTCGCGTGCCGGACGTACCGCGTGCCGGACGTGCCGCGTGCCGGACGTGTCAGATGTGGCCCACGCCCGCGCCCGCCTCGGCGTTGACGCCCCGCTTCGTCAGGAACGCGACGAAGACGGCGACCGCGGCGACTCCGGTGGCGACCAGGCAGGCCAGGCCCATGCCCGACATGAAGGTCTCGTGCGCGACCGAGGTGATCTGGTCGGCGACCGGTGCCGGGGCCTTCGGCGGGACGGGCGCCACGCCGACCTGGACGGCCTCCGCGGCCTTGTCGAGCTGGGCCTCGCTGAGCGGCGGGAGCTTGGCCGCGGTCCAGTTGCCGGGCAGGTCGCTGTCGACCTTCGACGCCATGACGGCGCCGAGCACGGCCGTGCCGAGGCTGCCGCCGATCTGCATCGCGGCCTGCTGGAGACCGCCGGCGACGCCGGAGAGCTCCATCGGCGCGTTGCCCACGATGACCTCGGTGGCGCCGACCATCACCGGCGCGAGGCCGAGGCCGAGGAGCGCGAACCAGAGCGACATGAGGCCGCTGCCCGTGCCCGCCTCCAGCGTGGACATGCCGTACATGGCGACGGCGGTGCACAGCATGCCGCCCGCCAGCGGAATGCGCGGCCCCACCTTGGTGATCATGGCGCCCGCCAGCGGCGAGCCGACGATCATCATGCCGGTGAGCGGCAGCAGGTGCAGACCGCTGTCCACGGGGCTCATCCCGTGCACGTTCTGCAGGTAGAAGGTGACGAAGAAGAGGCCACCCATGAAGGCGATGGCCATGAGCACCATCAGGACCACGCCCGCGGAGAGCGGCACGGAGCGGAACAGGGCCAGCGGAATGAGTGGTTCCTTGACCTTCGTCTCCCACGCCGCGAAGAGCACGAAGCTCAGTACGGAGGCGCCGATGAACGTCCAGGTCATGCCGGAGCCCCAGCCCCACTCCGGGGCCTTGATGAGGGCCCAGACCAAACAGAACATGGCCGCCGAGAGCAGCGCGATGCCGAGGACGTCGAAGGACTTCGGCGCGTTCTCGGCGCGGTGGTCCTTGAGGATGACCAGGCCGAGCACAACGGCGATGACACCGACCGGCACGTTGATGAAGAAGACGGACTGCCAGCTGACGTGCTGGACGAGGAGGCCGCCGAGGATCGGACCGCCTGCCGTGGAGGCGCCGATCACCATGCCCCAGATGCCGATGGCCATGTTGAGCTTCTCGGCCGGGAACGTGGCGCGCAGCAGGCCGAGCGCGGCGGGCATGAGGAGGGCACCGAACAGGCCCTGGAGCACGCGGAAGGCGACCACCAGGGGGATGGTGTCCGAGAGGCCGATGGCGCCCGAGGCGGCGGCGAAGCCGACCACGCCTATGAGGAAGGTCTGCCGGTGCCCGAAGCGGTCACCGAGCTTGCCCGCGGTGATCAGCGCGACGGCCAGCGCCAGGAAGTACCCGTTGGTGATCCACTGCACCTCGGCGAAGGTGGCGCCGAGGTCCTTCTGGATGGCCGGGTTGGCTATCGCCACGATGGTGCCGTCAAGGGCGACCATCATCACGCCGATCGCGACGGCGAAGAGCGTCAGCCAGGGGTGGCCGCGGAGTCCCTCGGCAGGGGCCGGAGCGGGCCCGGGCTCCGGTGCCTCGTCCGCCTTGTCGACGGTGGTCTGACTAGTCATGCGTTCGAGGTTAGTGACAGCGGCTGACAGTTGACAAACAATTTCACTAGTCGGTCACTGTCAAGTGGCTCACCGGTAAGGTGAACTGGGAAAACGGCAGGGAAGAGGGCCATGGCGTGAAGACCACGCAGCGAGTGACGGACACCCCGGCGGCACACCTTGAGGCCCCGGACGCGTCCGCCGGACCCCCGAGACCGGGACTGCGCGAGCGCAAGAAGCAGCGCACCCGGAACGCCCTGCTGCGCGTGGCACTCGAACTCTTCACGACCCAGGGGTACGAGGAGACGACCGTCGACGAGATCGCCGAGGCCGTCGACGTCTCCCAGCGCACGTTCTTCCGGTACTTCGCCAACAAGCAGGAGGCCGCCTTCGCGGTCCAGGAGATGGTGGAGGCGCGGTTCGTCCGGGCGGTGCGCGACCGACCGGCCCACGAGGCCCCGCTGACGGCCCTGCGCGGCGCCGTCCTCGGCGCCTGGGAGGCGATGGGCCAGTCCATCGAGGAGGTCGTCCCGGTCGAACTCCACATGCGCACCTACCGGATGATCGAGTCGACGCCCTCCCTGCTCGCCGTACACCTGCGACGCTCCATCGAGATGGAGGAGGAGGTCGCCCGCGTCATCGCCGAGCGCGAGGGGCTCGACCTGGACAGCGATCCGCGCCCCCGGGTGGCGGTGGCCGCCCTGAGCGGCGTCATGCGGGTCACCGGGCGCCTGTGGGGCACCGGAGAGGACGCCAGCCTGCAATCGATCAGGGAGCTCACCGAGAAGTACCTCGACCACCTGGGGCCCGCCCTCGCGGAGGACTGGCACGCGCCCCGGCCCCGGCCCGAGGCGGCGGAACCGTCCAACGCTCGGGACGCGTCCACACGTTGAGCCGCGGCGCACGCACGCCGAGTCACGATCATTTCTGCCGCAGCATGCACAAATGTCGTCTACGGAGTGTGACCTAATGACTCAATATGCGCCCGCTTTGCCCCAATTACCCGTCAAGAAACGTGATCTGCCTCACGCGATGCACGGTAGGCATCACGGTTCTCCTAGGGTGTTCCGTAGTGACTTCCTTCGACTCCTCCCCTCAACTCAACGCCTGGCGCGCCCTGCTCGCCCTCGCCGTCGTGTTCGTCATGCTGGCGACCACGGGCTGGACCGCCGTGCGCCACAACAAGGGCGACGCCTCGCCTCTCGTGGCCGCACGCGCCGCCTGGGAGCACGGGCGCATCGGCGGGCGGGCGCTGCCCGACACCGACGCGTCCGCCGCCCGGCTCGCCCGCTTCTTCGCCTCGCTCGACGCGCGGCAGCGCGACCGCCTCGCCGCCCGCTACCCCCTCGCGGTCGGCAACATGAACGGCGCGCCCGCCACCCTGCGCTATCGCGCGAACCGCATCGCCCTGGGGCAGGCCCGCAAGATCGAGCGGCAGCGCATGCACGACAACCGCCTCTCCCCGCTGGGGCAGCAGGAGGCCGAGCGCAGGATGAAGCGGTTCGGGGTCATGATGCGCCCGGAACGCCAGGTCATCGCCTTCGATCCGATGGGCTCCGGCCGGATGGCCGAGGTCTTCGGAGACCTCGACAAGGCGCGCCGCGTATCCGTCATCGTGCCCGGAGTCGACACCAACGTACTGACGTTCGAGCGGACGTTCCGCAAGAACTCGGCGCCGGTGGGCATGGCGAAGTCGCTCTACCGCGCGGAGCGCTCGGTGAGCCCCCACACGCGTACCGCCGTGATCGCCTGGGCCGACTACACCGCGCCCGTCGGCATCGGGGTGGACGCGGCCACGGCCATGCGCGCCGAGGACGGGTCCAAGCGCCTCGACTCCATGGTGCGCGGCCTGCCCGGCCGCACTCCGGTCGCGCTGTACTGCCACAGCTACGGCTCCGTGGTGTGCGGTGTGGCCGCGCGGAAGCTGCCCGCCCGGGTCACCGACATCGCGGTGGCGGGCAGTCCCGGCATGCACGCCGACTCGGCGTCGCAGCTGGGTACGGGTGCCCGGATCTGGGCCACCCGGGACGGCGACGACTGGATCCAGGATGTGCCGAACATGGAATTCGGCGGGCTCGGCCACGGCGCCGACCCGGTGGCCGCGGGCTTCGGGGCGCGGGTGCTGTCCGCGGCCGGTGCGCGGGGGCACACCGGCTATTTCGAGCCGGGCACCGAGAGCCTGCGCAATTTCGCGGCAATCGGCACCGGTTCGTACGACTCGGTGCGCTGCGCGAGCGCGGACGACGCCTGCCGGAAGGGTTTTTCCGGCGCGGCAGCGGTCTGACGCGCGTAGAAATCGATGAAACAGCGGCCCGCCGCAGGAGGGACGGAGGCGCTCGTGCCGCCTACGATGAGCCGCATGGGTGACGTACTGGCCGGATTTCATGCCGCCTGGGAGTTCCAGTCCGACTCCGTGCTCATCCGCTTCGAACGGGGAATGCGCACGCCGAAGCTCTTCCAGGCCCTCGGTGAACGGCGCATCCCCCTTGAGGCGATCGCGGCGGTGACGCTCTCCCCCGGCAAACGCGGGACGGTGGTGCTGCACGCCGTGCCGAAGCCGGGTGCCGATCCGCTGATGGAGGCGGCGGGGGGCCAGCTCAAGGACGGCAGCGACCCCTACCGCCTCGTGCTGCCCGCCGAACGGGAGACGCTCGCCGAGTACTACGCGGACGAGCTCCGGGCACAGCTCCCCCCGGACGACGGCGAGCCCGCGGACCGCTACCTGGTGGCCCCTCCCGAGGCTCCTCTGCAGTTCAAGGCGTACGACGGCAAGGCGTCCTTCGACGGCAAGACGGTGTCCTTCCGCTGGTTCTGGACGGGCGCGTCGTCGGCGAAGTGGAAGGCCGGGGACCAGAGCTTCCTCGTCACCGACCTGAGCGGCATCGAATGGCGCTCCCCGGAGCTCTTCGAGGGCCATCTCCGGCTGCTGCGCCGCGACAGCCCCGTCGCGCAGCCCGGGCAGGCCGACCAGGATCCGGCGGCTGTCGTGTTCGGTCTCGGCTACGGCCCGGTCCACGAGTCGCTGCCGTTCGCCGCGTCGGTGCTCGCCGCGGTCCGGGCGTCGGGCCCGGCCCTGAACTCCGCCGGCGTCGGCGCGAGCGTCTCCGCGCCGCCGTCCGTGCGCCGCGATCCCGCGGACATCGCGGACCGGATCAGGCACCTGGGGGAACTGCACCAGGCCGGTCTGCTCACGGACGACGAGTTCACGATGAAGAAGGCCGAGCTGCTCGCGGAGCTCTGAGACGCGTCAGTCGTCAGGCACCAGGCGTCGGACACAGGCTCTCAGACCTCAGGTCCGCTCCGGCGCCTTACGGGCGGCGTCCGTGTAGACCTCGATCTTGTAGTCGAGGACGGCGAGGGTGTCCTGCAGCTCGGCTATGCGGTCGCGGACGTCGCGGCGGGTCCGCTCCAGGAGTTCCTGGCGCTCGCCGAAGGTGTGCTCGCCCGCGCGCACCAGCTCCGCGTAGCGGACCATGTCCGCCACCGGCATCCCGGTCAGACGCAACTTGCCGACCAGGGCGAGCCAGTCCAGGTCGCGGTTGCGGTAGCGGCGCTGGCCCGTGTGGGAGCGGTCGATGTGCGGCATCAGGCCGATCCGCTCGTACCACCGCAGCGTGTAGGCGCTCAGGCCGGTGTGGGCGGCGACTTCGCTGATCGTGTAGTGGTCCTGCCCGTTCGGGCTCGGGTGTGCGCCGGGCGCCCCGGCGCAGCTGGCGGGGCGGGCCTGCACGGTCCTGGTCTCCATCACCGTCATGCCCCTCACGCTATGACCTTGGAGTGCACTCCAGGCAACCGGATTCGGTGAAAAGCGGGAGACGTCTCATCTCTTGGTCGCTACGGTCCCGGGCATGAGCCTTGTACGCCGTGCCACGCCGGAGGATGCCGAGGAACTGATACGGCTGCGGCAGGTGATGATCGACTCGGTCTTCACCGCGCGCTCCGGGGGCCCGTCCGACACCGGTTGGCATGCCGAGTCGCTGCCGACCCTGCGGCGCAGGCTCGCGGAGAGCGACGGAGACTTCGCCGCGTTCGTCGTCGACCGTCCGGAGCGGCTCGGCGGACTCGCGGCGCTGGTGGCGGGGACGGTCGAGTACCGGATCGGGCGGGCGGGCAATCCGCACGGCCGGGTCGGCTGCGTCTTCAGCGTCGCCACCGACCCGGACCAGCGGCGCAAGGGGCACGCGCGGGCGGCCATGGAGGCGCTGCTCGACTGGTTCCGCGAGCGCGGGGTCGCAGGCGTGGACCTCAACGCGTCACCGGAGGCGGAGCCGCTCTACGCGTCGCTCGGCTTCGTCCGCAAGCCCGACCCCTCGATGCGGCTGAACCTGTAGGAACGCTTAGGCTCGGAGCCATGCAGAGCCTGGCGTTGATCGAGAACTGGCCGGTCCCCACCGCTGCCGCCGCCGTCGTCCGCGCGGACGGCACGGTGGCCGGGACCCATGGACCGACCGACCGGCGTTTCGCCCTCGCGTCGGTCACCAAGCTCCTCGCCTCGTACGCGGCCCTCGTCGCGTACGAGGAGGGGGCCGTGGAGCTCGACGAGCCCGCCGGGCCCGAGGGGTCGACGGTCCGGCACCTGCTCGCGCACACCAGCGGGCTCGCGTTCGACGAACACCGCACGACGTCGGCGCCGGGCACCCGGCGGCTGTACTCGAACGCGGGGTTCGAGGTGCTGGGCGACCACATCGCGAAGGCGACGGACATTCCCTTCGACGAGTACCTGCGGCAAGCGGTCCTGGTGCCGCTGGGGATGACGTCGACCTCGCTCGAAGGTGACCTCTCGCCCGCCAAGGACGGGGTGTCGACCGTCGACGACCTGGTGCGGTTCGCGGCGGAGGTGCAGGCTCCGCGGCTGCTCGACGCGCGGACCGTGGCCGCGGCGATGACCGTGACGTTCCCTGGCCTCAAGGGTGTACTGCCGGGGTACGGGCATCAGAACCCCAACGACTGGGGGCTCGGGTTCGAGATCCGGGACTCCAAGGCGCCGCACTGGACGGGAAGTTCGTCCTCGCCGCGGACGTTCGGGCACTTCGGGCAGGCGGGCACGTTCCTGTGGGTCGACCCGGACGCGGGGATGGCCTGCGTGGCGCTCACGGACCGGCCCTTCGGGCCGTGGGCGGTGGAGGTGTGGCCCGGGTTCACCGATGCGGTGCTCTCCGAGGGGGGTGGGTGAGGCGGCCACTCGCCGTGGCGGGGCGGTTGCTTGCCGGGTGCGGGCCGCCTTCGGCTGGTCGCGCAGTTCCCCGCGCCCCTGACTGCGCCCTCAAAGGGCGCTCGTCATCTCCCAGATCAGCAGTGTCGTGTCGGCTGATGCCAGGCCTTGCGGGCTCGTCTCCTCGGTGATCCGTGCCGAGTCGCCCGGGCCCAAACGGTCGTCGGCCAGGGTCAGTTCGCCGGTTGCCACGTGTACGTATACGTACGGTGCGTCCGGGAGTGCCAGGCGCTCGCCCGCCGCCGGGCGTCGTACATGCAGCAGGGCGCCCGCGGCCGGTACCGCGTACGGGGTCGAGTCGGCGATGCCGCGGACCACCTCGTAGGAGGGGTCGCCGCCCGGGGTGAGCGGGGCCAGCCACATCTGGACGAAGACCAGAGGGGCCGGGCCGTCGTTGCGTTCGACGTGGCGGACGCCGCCCGCGGCGGACAGGTGCTGTACGTCGCCGGGGCGGACCAGCGACTCGTGGCCCGTCGAGTCGCGGTGGGTCAGCTCCCCCTCGATCACCCAGGTCACGATCTCGGTGTGGCTGTGCGGGTGTTCGTCGAAGCCCGCGCCGGGCGCCAGACGCTCTTCGTTGCAGGCCAGGATCGCGCCGAAGCGGAGGTTGTCGGGGTCGTAGTGCGGCCCGAAGGACAGGGCGTGGAAGGACTCGATACCGGCCGCGCTCTCCCCGCCGCGGTACCGGTCGCCGGAGCGCCGTACATCAATCACGTACCCCACGGTAGGGCCTGTGCGGGCCCCGGCACCGCACGTCCCCGTCCCGATAAGGCAGTCTTGTCCCGTGCCCGAACCCTCAGCGAACGAAACCCCGCAGGAGTCCCAGGAGCCCCACCGGGAGCCCGGTCGGGACGCCCGCCGGACCGCTCACGCCCACGCCGCGACCCTGAAGCGCCTGGAGAAGTCGTCCGGGAGCCTGGCGGCGCAGGCCATCGCGCGGATGGACGAGACGCTGTCCTGGTACCGGGCGATGCCGCCGGAGAACCGCTCCTGGATCGGCCTGGTCGCGCAGGCCGGTATCGCCGCGTTCACCGAGTGGTTCCGGCGCCCGGACGCGCCCCAGGCCATTTCCACCGACGTCTTCGGCACCGCCCCCCGCGAGCTGACCAGGGCGATCACCCTGCGCCAGACGGTGGAGATGGTGCGTACGACGATCGAGGTGATGGAGTCCGCGATCGACGAGGTCGCGGCGCCCGGCGACGAGTCGGTGCTGCGTGAGGCCCTCCTCGTCTACGCCCGTGAGATCGCCTTCGCCACCGCGCAGGTGTACGCCCAGGCCGCCGAGGCACGCGGTGCCTGGGACGCCCGCCTTGAGTCGCTGGTCGTCAACGCGGTGCTTTCCGGGGAGGCCGACGAGGGCGCCGTCTCACGCGCCGCCGCCCTCGGATGGAACTCCCCCGAGCACGTCTGCGTGGTCCTCGGCACCGCACCCGACGGCGACAGCGAGCTCACCGTGGAGGCCATCCGCCGCGCCGCCCGGCACGCGAAGCTCCAGGTCCTCACCGGTGTGCTCGGCACCCGCCTGGTCGTCATCGCGGGCGGCAACGACAATCCGCTGCACGTGGCGAAGTCGCTGATCGGGCCGTACGCGGCCGGGCCCGTGGTGGCCGGGCCGATCGTCCCCGACCTGCTCGCCGCGACCCGCTCGGCACAGGCCGCGGCCGCCGGCCTCAAGGCGTGCGCCGCCTGGCAGGACGCCCCGCGCCCCGTCCTCGCGGACGATCTGCTGCCGGAGCGCGCCATGGCGGGGGATCCGGCGGCCCGCGTCCAGTTGGTGGAGGAGATCTACAGACCGCTGGAGGAGGCGGGCTCCGCGCTCCTGGAGACGCTCAGCGTCTATCTGGAGCAGGCGAGCAGCCTCGAAGGCGCGGCCCGGATGCTCTTCGTCCATCCCAATACCGTGCGCTACCGGCTCCGACGTGTGACTGACGTCACCGGCTGGTCACCTTCCGATGTGCGCTCCGCTTTCACGCTGCGCATCGCGCTCATCCTGGGGCGTCTGGCCGACGCGGATCCTCAGTCGTAGGGTTTTGTCGGCCCCCTACAATTCCCCCAGCCGTTCTTCGTCCCTGTCCCCACGGGCGGCCCCCACCGTCCACAAGAGAGAGTGTAAGAGTGCTCGTACTCGTCGCTCCCGGCCAAGGCGCTCAGTCGCCCGGCTTCCTGACCCCCTGGCTCGACCTCCCCGGCGCCGCCGACCGCCTCGCCGCCTGGTCCGACGCCATCGGGCTCGACCTCGCCCACTACGGCACCCAGGCCGACGCGGACGCCATCCGCGACACCGCGGTGGCCCAGCCGCTGCTCGTGGCCGCTGGACTGCTCTCCGCCGCGGCACTCGGTGACATCACGCCGGGCGCCGTCGCCGGACACAGCGTCGGTGAGATCACCGCCGCCGCGTACGCCGGTGTGCTCGGTGACGACGACGCGCTGCGTCTCGTGCGTAGGCGCGGCCTCGCCATGGCAGAGGCCGCCGCGGTCACCGAGACCGGCATGGCCGCGCTGCTCGGCGGCGACCCCGAGGTCACCGTCCCGCACCTGGAGAAGCTCGGCCTGACCCCGGCGAACGTGAACGGCGCGGGCCAGATCGTCGCCGCGGGCACCCTGGAGCAGCTCGCCGCCCTCGCGGAGGACAAGCCCGAGGGCGTCCGCAAGGTGATCGCCCTCAAGGTCGCGGGCGCGTTCCACACCGAGCACATGGCGCCCGCGGTGGCCGCGCTGGAGGAGGCCGCCAAGGACCTCGTCGTCGCCGACCCGCGCTTCGCCTACGTCTCCAACCGCGACGGCAGGACGGTCGCCGACGGCACCGAAGTGATCTCCCGCCTGGTCGGCCAGGTCGCCAACCCGGTCCGCTGGGACCTGTGCATGGAGACCTTCAAGGAGATGGGCGTGACGGCGCTGATCGAGGTGTGCCCCGGCGGCACCCTCACCGGTCTCGCCAAGCGCGCCCTGCCGGGCGTCACGACGCTCGCGGTGAAGACCCCCGACGATCTCGACGCGGCCCGTGCGCTCGTCGCCGAGCATTCCTAGCCGAGAGCTGACAAGGAGCCGTAGCGCATGTCGAAGATCAAGGCCAGTCAGGGCCATCCGTACGCGCGGATCATGGGTGTCGGCGGTTACCGTCCCACGCGCGTCGTGCCGAACGAGGTGATCCTGGAGACGATCGACTCGTCCGACGAATGGATCCGCTCCCGCTCCGGCATCGCGACCCGCCACTGGGCCTCCGACGAGGAGACCGTGGCCGCGATGTCCGTGGAGGCGGCGGGCAAGGCGATCGCCGACGCCGGCATCACGCCCGCGCAGATCGGTGCCGTGGTCGTCTCCACCGTCTCGCACTTCAAGCAGACCCCGGCCATCGCGACCGAGATCGCGGACAAGATCGGCGCGGGCAAGCCCGCCGCGTTCGACATCTCCGCGGGCTGCGCGGGGTTCGGCTACGGCCTGACGCTGGCCAAGGGCATGGTCGTCGAGGGCTCCGCCGAGTACGTCCTCGTCATCGGCGTGGAGCGGCTCAGCGACCTCACCGACCTGCACGACCGCGCGACGGCGTTCCTGTTCGGTGACGGCGCGGGCGCTGTGATCGTGGGCCCCTCCAAGGAGCCGAGGATCGGCCCGACGGTCTGGGGCTCGGAGGGCGACAAGTCCGAGACGATCAAGCAGACCGAGTCCTGGGACGTGTACCGCAACGGCGGTGCGCCTGCCAAGTACCCTGCCATCACGCAGGAAGGCCAGGCGGTCTTCCGCTGGGCCGTGTTCGAGATGGCGAAGGTCGCCCAGCAGGCGCTGGACGCGGCCGGAATCACCGCGGACGACCTGGATGTCTTCATTCCGCACCAGGCCAACGAGCGGATCATCGACTCGATGGTGAAGACTCTGAAACTGCCGGAACATGTCACGGTCGCCCGTGACGTGCGCACCACCGGCAACACCTCGGCCGCCTCGATCCCGCTCGCAATGGAGCGGCTCCTGGCGACCGGCGAGGCGAAGAGCGGCGACACCGCGCTCGTCATCGGCTTCGGGGCGGGTCTCGTGTACGCCGCCACGGTCGTTACCCTCCCCTAGGCATACCGTCCGGATCACCCGGTCCGTACGGCTGTAAAACCAACCTGCCGCTGCCGCGGCGGGCGCCACACCCTCTGGATACATAAGAAGGAGCGCCAACATGGCCGCCACTCAGGAAGAGATCGTCGCCGGTCTCGCGGAGATCGTGAACGAGATCGCCGGCATCCCGGTCGAGGACGTCCAGCTGGACAAGTCCTTCACCGACGACCTGGACGTCGACTCGCTGTCCATGGTCGAGGTCGTCGTCGCCGCCGAAGAGCGCTTCGACGTCAAGATCCCGGACGACGACGTCAAGAACCTCAAGACGGTCGGCGACGCGACCAAGTACATCCTCGAGCACCAGAACTGACCCAGCTCTGTCTGCTCTGTCGCCACCCGGCGGTGGCGCCGCTGATCCCCTCAACATCGTGGAGAAATTTCCTGTGAACTCGACCAATCGCACCGTGGTCGTCACCGGTATCGGCGCAACCACACCGCTGGGTGGCGACGCCGCGTCGACGTGGGAGGGCCTGCTCGCGGGCCGCTCCGGCGTCAGCGCGCTGGAGCAGGACTGGGCAGCCGAGCTGCCCGTCCGCATCGCCGGTCAGATCGCCGTGGAGCCGGGCGAGATCATTCCCCGGCCGCAGGCCCGCAAGCTGGACCGTTCGGCGCAGTTCGCGCTGATCGCGGCCAAGGAGGCCTGGGCGGACGCCGGCTACACCGCCAAGGCGGGCGAGGACTCCTCCGTGGACCCGCACCGCCTCGGCGCGGTCATCGCCTCCGGCATCGGCGGCGTGACCACCCTGCTCGACCAGTACGACGTGCTCAAGGAGAAGGGCGTACGCCGCGTCTCCCCGCACACCGTGCCGATGCTGATGCCCAACTCCCCGGCGGCCAACGTCGGCATCGAGCTGGGTGCCCAGGCGGGCGTCCACACCCCGGTGTCGGCCTGCGCCTCGGGCGCGGAGGCCATCGGTTACGCCGTAGAGATGATCCGCACCGGCCGCGCCGACGTCGTCGTCGCGGGCGGCACCGAGGCGGCGATCCACCCGCTGCCGATCGTCGCGTTCGGCAACATGATGGCGATGTCCAAGAACAACGACGACCCGCAGGGCGCCTCGCGTCCCTACGACGCGGACCGCAACGGTTTCGTGCTCGGCGAGGGCGCGGGCGTGATCGTCCTCGAGTCCGAGGAGCACGCCAAGGCCCGCGGCGCGAAGATCTACGCGGAGGCCGTCGGCCAGGGCATCTCGGCCGACGCCCACCACATCACGCAGCCCGAGCCGTCCGGCAACGGCATCGCCGCGGCGCTGCAGAACCTGATCGACACGACGGACCTGAAGCCCGCCGAGGTCGTGCACGTGAACGCGCACGCGACTTCGACGCCGCAGGGTGACGTCGCGGAGATCAAGGCGCTGCGCAAGGCGTTCGGCGACGACGTCGACCACATGGCGATCGCCAGCACCAAGTCGATGACGGGTCACCTGCTCGGCGGCGCGGGCGGCGTGGAGACCGTGGCCACGGTCCTCGCGCTGAAGCACCGCATCGCCCCGCCGACGATCAACATCGAGAACCTCGACCCCGAGGTGGACGCCGATGTCATCCGTGACACGGCCCGCCCGCTGCCCGAGGGCAGGATCGCGGCGCTGAACGACTCGTTCGGCTTCGGCGGCCACAACGTCGTCCTGGCGTTCCGGACCGTCTGAGTCTGTCGTACCTGTCTGAGTGTCTGCCGTACGCAAGCGAATGGGCCCCCACCATCCGGTGGGGGCCCATTCGCGTCACGTCACACCACTTGGTGCAGCCACCGCACGGGCGCGCCCTCGCCCGCGTACCTGAAGGGCTCGAGCTCGTCGTCCCAGGGCTTGCCCAGAAGCTTGGCCAGCTCGGCCGCCAGGTCGCTCTCGCCGCGCTGCGAGCGGGCGAGCGCGGCGCGCAACCGGTCCTCGGGGATCAGGATGTCGCCGTGGATGCCGGTGACGGCGTGGTAGATGCCGAGCTCGGGCGTGGCGCTGTAGCGCTCTCCCTCGGCGCTCGCGCAGGGCTCCGCCGTGACCTCGAAGCGCAGCAGGTCCCAGCCGCGCAGGGCGGAGGCGAGCTTGGACGCGGTGCCCACCGAGCCCTGCCAGGAGAATTCGGATCTCCAGGTGCCCGGCGCCGCGGGCTGCCTGATCCAGTCGAGGCTCACGCGCGCGCCGAGCACGCCCGCGACGGCCCACTCGACGTGTGGGCACAGCGCGCGCGGAGCGGAGTGCACGTACAGAACTCCACGTGTCGTCACCGGGACCTCCAGTGTGGGTCGAGGTTCGCCTTCCCCGGCGGCCTCGCGCCCGTGCCGAGCAGTTTTCCCAAATACTAGATAAAACTGGGAAAAGGGGACAGATGTGACGTGATGTAATTTAGCGGAACCACTGCAGCGGGGCGCCACCGGGTGGGCCACCCGCCCTGTCGCTGCCGTGACAGCGGCGGCCCGGCGGCTACGGGCCGAGGCTACCGTGCGGCGGCGCAAGGAGTGTGACGTACGGTCGGTCCGAAGGCCAGGAAGCTCCGACCTTTCACCCGGCGGGGCGCAACCCCGGCCGCACGCATGACGTCACGTTGAACGACAGAGGGGAGCAGGGGATGCGGATCCGCAGGCACCGCTCGCGCGCCGGGGTCGCTATGGCGACGGCGGCCCTTCTGTGCGGCGGGGCGCTCACCGCGTGCGACGCGCAGGGCGACAACTCCTCGGCGCCGGGCGGGCCACCGGCCCACGGCAAGCCGTCCCCCACGCCTACGCCCGTCTGGGACACCTCGCCCCGCTCGCTTGCCGCCGTCGGCGACTCCATCACCCGCGGCTTCGACGCCTGCTCGGTGCTCGCCGACTGCCCCGAGGCGTCCTGGGCGACCGGGACCGACGGCGAGGTCAACAGCCTGGCGACGCGGCTGCTCGGGAAGGGGCGGGCCGCCTCGCACAGTTGGAACCACGCGAAGACCGGGGCGCGCATGGCGGATCTCGCCGGCCAGATCGAGCAGGCCGCCGCCGAGCGCCCCGAACTGGTGACGGTGATGACGGGCGCCAACGACGCCTGCCGCCCCTCGGCCGCCTCGATGACCCCGGTCGCGCAGTTCCGCGCCGACTTCGAGGACGCGATGCGCACGCTCCGCCGCGAGCTGCCGAAGGCGCAGGTGTACGTGGCGTCCGTGCCGGATCTCAAGAGGCTCTGGTCCCAGGGGCGGGCCAATCCGCTGGGCAAGCAGGTGTGGAAGCTGGGCATCTGCGCCTCGATGCTGGCCGACCCGGACGACCTCGACGCCAGGGCGACGCAGCGGCGCGACACGGTGCGGGATCGCGTGGTCGCGTACAACAAGGTCCTCGAAGAGGTGTGCGACAAGGACCGGCGTTGCCGTTACGACGGCGGGGCGGTCTTCGACTACCGCTTCGACGGTGACCAGTTGAGCCACTGGGACTGGTTCCACCCCAGCAAGAACGGGCAGTCGCGGCTGGCCGAGCTCGCCTATCGACAGGTGACGTCGCGCAAGCGGGTGGCTTGAGCAGGCTGCTTGAGCGGGTGGCTCAACGGCGGTGGTCCTACCTGGGCGGGGCGACGGCGGCGACGACCTCGACCTCGACCAGCGCCCGCGGCGGGACGAGCCGTGAGACCGCGACGGTGGTGCTGGTGGGCGGAGTCCCGGTGAGGAACTCCTTGCGGACGGCCGCGTAGTCGGCGAAGCCGTCCATGTCGGTGAGGAACGTACGGATGTTGATGATGTCGTCGAGTCCCGCGCCGTGCGCCTCGAGCAGACGCTTCAGGGCGTCGAAGACACCGCGGGTCTGGGCGGCCATGCCGTCGCCCTCGGCGCACTGGCCCGAGACGTACAACAGCACGCCGCCGTCGGCGTGTTCGACGCGGGCGACCTGCGAGTAGGGGCCGAAGGGCTGCGGGGCGGAGGCGGGGTTGTCGATGGTGATCCGCATCGGGCGGGCGTGGCGGGTGCGGATGTGGGTGACGGCGCGGGCGACGTCCTCGTGGACGACGTCGGGGTCGGCGGCAGCTGCCTCGAAGTGGCCCAACACCGCTTCCATCATCGGAAGTCGAGCCGACTCCGTGGCGAGGGTGATGTCCTTGACGGCGAGATCGCTGCCGAAGTGCACGCCGGTCGCGAAGGCGCGGGCGACGGCGCCGCCGAGCGGCCCCGCGGCGAGGGCGTCCTTGGCGGTGGCCTCGTCGAGGCCGAGCGCGTCGGCGAGTTTCATGGCCTCGGCGACCAGGCCCACACCGCCGATGACGGCGGTGTTCACGACGAGCTTGAGCGCGGCGCCGGAGCCGAGGGCGCCGGTGCGGGTGACGGGCCCGAAGCGGGCGAGTACGTGCTCGACGCCGGCCGCGTCGCCGCCCGCGAGGATGCCGAGCCGCCCCTCGGCGGCCTTGTCGGTACTGCCCATGACGGGGGCGTCGACGAGGGTGACACCGGCGGGGACGCGGCCCGCCAACTCCCTTACGACATCGGGTCCGACGGTCGACATCTCCACCCAGTACGCGCCGGGGCGCAGCGCGGGGACGAGGGCGTCGGCGACCGTGCGCACGGCGTCGGGGCCTGCGAGCATCGTGATGACGACGTCGGCCTCGCGCACGGCGTCGGCGGGGCTCGCGGCGGCCTCGGCACCCGTCGCGACGAGCGGTCCGGCCTTCTCCGGGGTGCGGTTCCAAACCTTCAACGGGTGTCCTGCGGCGAGCAGTTGACGCGCCATTGGTTCGCCCATGCGGCCGAGTCCGAGGAATGCGATCTTTTCCATGCCGCCGACGCTAGGCCCGGACACGGGATGCGACAAGCGAATGTCTAGCATGCGAGCCATGCCGAACCCGCATGCCGCACGGAGAGCGGACGCGCCGCCGCACTCGCCGCCACCCCTGTCGCCATCCCCGCCATCCCCGCCATCCCCGCCATCCTCACCGCCGGAGCTGTCGACCGTCTGGCTGCGGACCTTCGTCGAGGTGACCCGGCACGGGTCGTTCACGGTGGCCGCGCGGGAGCTGGGCTGGACGCAGTCCGCCGTGTCCCGGCAGGTCTCCGCTCTCGAGTCGGCGCTGGGCGGGGCGCCGCTCTTCGACAGGCTGCCACGCGGGGTGCGTCCGACCGCGCAGGGGCGGGCGCTGCTCCCGCACGCGCACGAGATCCTGAACCGACTGGGCTCCATGGGCCGGGAGTTGGCGGCACTGCGGGAGGCAGCGGGCGGACCGCTGCGGGTCGGGGCGTTCGCGACGGCGGACGCGGGGCTCGTGCCCCGGGCGATCGCGGCCTTCCGCACCCGCCACCCCCAGGTGACCCTGACCCGCGAGGAGGGCCTGACGGCCGATCTCCTCGCCCGCCTCGCGGAGGGCGAGCTCGACCTGGCGGTGGTGTCGACGACGGGTGGCGCACTGCCCGGCGAGGCGTACGAGCTGCACCACCTGCTCGACGAGGCGCTGTACGTCGCGCTGCCCGCGGGCCACGCGCTGGCGGCCGAGCCGGAGCTGCGCCTGAGCCGGCTCGCCGCCGAGCCGTGGATAGCGGGCGGCCCCGGCGGCGAGGGAACCCTCCTCGGCCCGGCACTCCGCCACGGCTTCCGGCCCCGCGTCGCACACGTCGTCGCGGAGTGGACCGCGAAACAGGGCTACGTGGCGGCGGGCCTCGGCGTCACCCTCGTACCGGCGCTCGCGGCGGAGGGCGTACGGCCGGACATCGCGCTGGTTCCCGTACGGGACGAGGGCCTGCCAAGCCGGACGGTGTACGCGGCGACGGCGCGGGGCCTGACTCCGGCACCGGCGACGAGCCCGTTCCTGCGGGCGCTCAGGGAGGCGGCGCGGGGGTCGCTCGGTCCACGCGGACGTGGAGGTGCCCCTCTCCCGGACAGTCGGGCGGGAAGGGCGGCAGTACGGAGTGCATGACGTAGCCGCACTTCTGGGCGACGCGGCAGGAACCGCGGTTGGCGGCGGCGTGGAGAAGTTCGAGGCGGCCGGGCGGCAGCGCGCGTCGCGTGGCGAACGCCCAGCGGGAGACCGCTTCCAGGGCGCGCGGGGCGACGCCCTTGCCGCGGGCCTCGGGCACGGTCCAGTACCCCACCTCCGAGGCGGCACCGGACCGCGAACCGTCCGGCCGCACCTTGAGCGTCACGTGTCCCAGGAGGCGGTCGGCCCCGGCTACCGGTCCGGCATCGGCATCGGCATCGGCATCGGCATCGGCATCGGCATCGATCACAGCGAAGCTGAAGCGGGTGCCGTCGGCCCACGCCTCGC
The DNA here is from genome assembly GCF_056433985.1 of Streptomyces sp. NPDC044106. NCBI lineage: Bacteria > Bacillati > Actinomycetota > Actinomycetes > Kitasatosporales > Streptomycetaceae > Streptomyces > Streptomyces sp. NPDC044106. The sequence continues at coordinate 261,486 of NZ_JBWKFZ010000010.1, read as the reverse complement.
CCTGCGCGTCGATCCAGCGGCGCGCCTCGGTCGCGTTCGTCAGGTCCGTCACGAGCCAGCGGCGCATGACCGGGTCGCGGTGGGCCGCGAGGAGGGCGGGGGCGTCACGGGGGTGCCATGGGCGGAGGGTCAACCCCGGTGCGGTCGGGCCGGGTTGGGCTACCGGCGTCTCGACCTCGGCCTCGGTCACAGTCTCGGTCTCCGTCACCTGGCCTCTTCCCCCTGTCCGTCACGCGCACGCGCCGTTCGCGCGCTTCTCGGGCCCGACCCTACGTAACGGATCGAGCGAAGGGCACCGCCTCGCCTCAGTCGTCGCGGTGCGCCTTCGGCAGTTGTTGGGTCGCGCAGTGGATGCCGCCGCCGCCCTCGCCGAGGGTGTCCACCGGGAGCTGGGTGACCCGTCGGTCCGGGTAGAGGTCCCGCACGGTCGACGCCGCCGCGTCGTCCGCCTTGCGGTCGCCGAAGCGGGGCATGATCACGCCGCCGTTGACGACGTAGTAGTTCACGTAGGTCGCGAGGAAGCCGTCGCCGCGGCGGCCGATGTCGACCGGTTCCGGCAGGGAGACGGTCTCGAGGCGCTTGCCGCGGGCGTCCGTCGCCCCGGCCAGGGCCGCGCGCGCCTGGGCGTACGCCTTGGACCAGACATCCTCCGGCGCCGTCGGGGCCGGGGTGCTCAGGAGGACCACGCCGGGTTCGGTGAACCGGGCCAGCGCGTCGATGTGGCAGTCCGTGATGTCCTCGCCCCGGACACCGGCCACCCAGAGGACCTTGGTCACCCCGAACAGGCTCTTGAGCGCGCGCTCGATGTCGGCGCGGGACCTGCCTCGGTTGCGGTTGCCGTTGACCAGCGAGCTCTCGGTCGCCAGCAGGGTGCCCGCCCCGTCGGTCTCGATCGCGCCGCCCTCGCCGACGAGGGGCGCCTCGATCCTGGCGATGCGCCGGTCGGCGAGGACCGTCCGCGCCACCTTCCCGTCGCGGCCGTGCTCCTGCTTGCCGCCCCAGCCGTTGAAGTTGAGGTCGACGCCCGCGATGCCGTCCGGGCCGAGGACGAAGCTCGGGCCAGTGTCCCGCATCCACAGGTCGTCCACCGGCACCGGCACGACCGTCACGCCCGAGCCGCAGGCGCGCCGGGCCGCCGCCACGTCCCGCTCGTTCGCCAGCAGGGTCACCGGCTCGAACTCGGCGATCGTCCGGGCGATCCGCGCGATGTCCTGCCGCACGGCGTGCACGTCGGACTTCCAGATGCGGCGGCTCGGCCAGGACATGTACGTCAGCTCGTGCGGCGCCGCCTCCTCCGGCATGCGGCGGCGGCCGTCGGGGGTGGCTGTGGGCGCGGCGCGCCCGGCACGTTCCCGGTCCCCGTCCTGGCCCCGGCCGCCCCGCTTCTGTCCCTGCTCGCCGCCGCAGCCGCTCAGCGTCCCGCCGAGGGCGGCGAGGGCCCCGGCCCCCATCCCTGCCCGTACGACCCGACGCCTGGTCATCCGCCCGAACGACATGATCGATTCCCCCTGACTGAAAATTTGGTCAGGACGAGCCTACGGCAGGGGTGTCCCGCGAGGGCTTGAGGCATGATCGGGCACCGGAGAGAGTCGACAGCCAGCCCTCAAAGGCGGCGGAGCAGTGGAGTACGCGATGCCGGACAGGCCCACCCAGATCCTCGAAGCCGCCGCCCGGCTCATCGCCCGCCGTGGCGTGCGCGGGCTGCGCGTCGAGGAAGTGTCCGCGGAGGCCGGCGTCTCGACCGCCCTGATCTACTACCACTTCAAGGACCGCGCAGGGCTGCTCCGCCGCACGCTGGAGTTCATCAGCCGTCGGGCGGTCCGCTACACCGACCCCGCCCCGGACGCCTCCCCGGACGACGCCCCCCGCGCCCGCCTCACCGGCCTGCTGCTCCTCGAACTCCAGGACACCCCGCACGTACGGGAGAACAGCGCGGCCTGGGGCGAACTGCGCGCCACCGCGGTCTTCGACCCGGAGCTGCGGGAGCAGCTGGCCACCGCGACCCGGGAGTGGGTCGACGACCTCGCGCACCTGGTGCGGCGGTCCTGCGACACCGGGCAGGCCGGGCCCGGGGTCGACGCGGAGGCGGCGGCCGAGCGGCTCAGCGCGCTGGTCGAGGGGCTGAGCGAGCGGTGGCTGAGCGGCACGCTGCCTCTCGACCGGGCGCACGAGCTGCTCCGCGGGGCCGTCGCTCTTGAGCTGCGGCGGCCCTGACCCGACCGCCTCGACGCCGGGGCGCTCAGGCGAAGAAGGCGTTCATCCCGGGCACGTCGGAGAGGTAGGTCTCGATGCTCGCGATCCTGCCGTCCCGGAGTCGGCAGACCGTGGCCAGGTACTCGTCGAGGACGGCGTCCTCCCGGCGTGCGGTGTTGTGCAGGGAGAGTGCCATGTTCTCCCTGCTGACCAGGATGTGCAGCAGCTCGAAGTTCAGGCCGTACGAAGCGATCCGCCGAGCGCGTTCCACCACGGCGTCGGCGCCGTCGGCCGTGCCGGAGATGGTGTTGTCGCCGGGAAGGGTCCAGGTGGCGTCGTCGTGCAGCAGGGCCCGGATGGCGTCCCAGTCGCCCGAGACGAGGGCCCGGTGGAAGCTGCGTCCGAGGGCGAGGGCGGATTCGTCGGTGGACATGGTGATCCCTTCGGAAGACGCTGAAGCGGCGATCTCGCTAAAGCGGTGATCTGTGCGTTAGTGCGACTCTAGACCACTCCGGCCCCTAAGGCGCAAGTCTTTGCTTTAAGGTGGAGGGGTGAACACTGACGTACCGACGAGGCGGCCCGGAGGCCGCAGCAGCCGCGTCCGTGCCGCCGTCCACAGCGCCGCGGTCGCGCTGGTGGGCGAGCGCGGTGCCGACCAGGTGACGCTGCCCGCGGTGGCCCAGCGCGCGGGGGTCAACCCCAGCACCCTCTACCGGCGCTGGGGCAGTCTCGCCGCGCTCCTTGCCGACGTCGCCGAGCACCGCGGCGAGGCCGGTGCGCCCCCGCTCCTCGGCGATCTGCGCACCGACCTGGAGAACCAGGCGATCTGGACCCTGACGGAGCTCTCCCGGCCCGGCGGCATCGCGTTCTTCCGCGCCGAGGTCGCGCCCGACGTCGACGAGCGGCACGACGGCCTGCGCGAGTGCCTGCGCCGGGTCACCGAGCGCTTCGGGCCCGTCCTCGACACGGCGCGCGAGCGTGGCGAGGCACCCCCGCCCCTGGAGCGGGTCCTGGACCGGATCGTCGCGCCGCTCTACTTCCGGGTGGTCTTCTCGATACCCGGTACGGACGAGGCATACGTCCGCGACCTTGTCGCGGAGTTCATCGAGCAGCCCTAGATTGAGCCCGGCCCCCGATCCGCCCCTCGCGGAGGCGGCCTGCGCCGCCCCGCGCCCGGACGCCCGGCACGCACTCCCCCGAGCTCTCGGCGGCGCTCGAACAGAAGGACCCCCATGCCGCACGCCAATTCGGTTGACCGGGGGAAGATGCACGCGGACGAGGCCGACACCGACGAGGCGCCCGTGCGGCGGCTGGTCGGCGCCCGTTCCCGGCGTGGTCCGGGCTCCATGTGGAGCGCGTGGACTCCGCGGGGACGTCCGACGCCATGTACCGGCCTGGCCCGTCTTCCGGTGGCTGGACGGTGTGACGCCCGACCCCGACCCCGACCCCGATCACGTACTCGCCGACCCCCTCCTGCCCTCCAAGGACGTCGCGGAGTTCTTGCTCGCTCTACGAGGGGTGGGCGCGGCCGGGGCGCCCGCCGCCCACCGCAGTGATCCGCCGGCGGGATGCGACGCCGAGACGCGTGCGACGCTCACGTGATTGCGGGGCGCCGTGGACGAGCGGGCACAACAGCCGTGTGGCAGACCGCACTTGACGCCCCGTCAGGGTGTAGGTCCGCCATCTGAGTGCACGCGGATCTGCAGCCGGGCGACGTCCTCGTCGGCCCCGGCGGCCGGCTCACCGTCGTCAGCGACTTCGGATGCATGGGCACGGGCGGTCCCGCCGTCGACCTGACCCCGGCCTGGTACCTGACGGCCACCCCCGAAGCACGTGAGGCCTTCCGCACCGCGCTCGGCCCTGCCGCCGACGACGCCACGTGGGCGCGCGGCCGGGGCTGGGCGCTCACGGTCGCCCTCGCCGAACTCGCGTACTACCGGGAGACGAACCCCGTGACGGCCGGTATCGCGAGCCGCGTCCTCGGCCATCCGACGGCGGAGTCATCACCATCCGACGGCGGTGGAGGGCACGGCCGGGCAGTCGGTCCGGCCGCGCGCGACGACGACGCGCCGCTCACCCGGTGCTCAGCAGGAGCTGGACCGCAAGGCCCGTGATCAGCGCGCTCGACGTGAGCGCCGTGAGCAGACGGCCCCGGTGACCCGTCAGCGCCCGGCCCAGCAGCGCCCCACCGCCTGCGAGGAGCAGCTGCCAGCTCGCCGAGGCAGCAAAGGCGGCCAGCGCGAACACCGTCTGCTCCAGGTGCGTCAGCGTGGCGGTGGCCGGGCTGCCGAGGACGAGTGCGGCGAAGTAGATCATTGTGGCGGGGTTCAGGAGAGTGAGCCCGAGCAGGGCGGTGTAGGCACGGGCGGGGCCGAGGGGGGTGCCGGTCCTCGCGGTGGCCGCGTCGCGCGCGCGGTACCGGCGGACCGCCGTCGCCGCGCCCCGCGCCGCCAGTACGACGAGCACCAGGACCGAGGCCCACCTCAAGGGCGTCATGACCGGCTCGACGACGCCGGTCAGCGAGGCGCCGCCGACCGCGGCGAGCAGGGCGTACAGGCCGTCGGCGGTGGCGACTCCCAGGGCGGCGTGGGCTCCGGTCCATAGGGACGTGCGGGCGGTCAGCGCCACGAGGTGGGTCGCGACTCCGCCGACCGGCATGGCGATGCCGTACCCGGCGAGAAGCCCCGCGACCAGGACCTCGCTCACGCGTACGCGCGAATCGGCCTCCATGACCGCTGCCGGCCGGCCTGCTGCCCGCTCCGTGCCGGACGAGCGGCAAAGGGGCGCGGGGGCGGGGTGGCGGCAGTCCGGAGCGTGTTCATGGGCCGAGCGTGCCGGGAGGCGAGCGGTAGCGGCAACCGAATTCCCACGGCGCGCCGCACGCAGGATGGGGTCGCGGACTGTCTGTCGCCGACTTGGCCGACCCTGCCGCTCGCCGGATCACTCCGCGTACCGCGCCGACCGGAACACGCCCACCTGTGGCCAGTCCGATCCCCCCGTCTACGCCCGCAACCCGTCCTCGTACCGCCGCAAGATCTCGCGTGCCGTGCCCGGTGTCTGGTGGCCCACCAGCACCTGGGCCGTGAGGCCCTCCGTCAGGGCCAGCAAGGTGGCGGCCTCGGCGGCCGGGGTGAAGCCGGGGCGGAAGTCGCCGGTCTCCTGGCCGTAACCGAGCAGCCAGGCGACGAGTTCGTGCGACTTCGCGTACGTCTCGCGCAGCACCGCCGCCAGTCGCTCGCTCACCGCCGCGTGCGCGACGAAGGCGCCCCAGACCTGCGCCTCCGCCCTGTCCTCCGGCTCGACGAGGGCAAGCGCCGACAGCGTGCGGTGGAGCAGGGTCACGGCCGATCGCGGGGTGCCCGACGCCTCGATGCGGGCCTTCGCCCGGTCGCCGATCCGCTGTGAGATGCCCTCCAGCGCGAAGAGCAGCATCTCCTCCTTGGTGCGGAAGCAGCGCTGGACCGCGCCCATCGACACCCCCGCCACCGCCGCGACGTCGCGGAGGCTGACCGACTCCATCCCGGAGCGGGCGATCAGGGCGCAGACCGCTTCGGCGATGCGGCTGCGGCGGTCCTCGTAGTCGACCTGTCTGGGCACGGGCGGATGCCTTTCGTCGGGGCGCCGGGCGGGCCGGATCTTTTCGATGCGGTTGCATCGTATCCCGTCTCCGGGCATGATCTGATGCGACCGCATCGGAACGAGTGGCGCCGCGCCGTCGTGGTACGCGAGGCGCCGCATTCGGGGAGACATACGCATGGCGATCAGGACCGGGCAGAACAAGGCCGGACAGGGCGAGGCCGGACAGAACGGGCAGGGCAAGAAGTCGTCCGTGGGGATGCTGACCCTCTTCGGCTTCATCCTGCTCATCCAGGGGTTCGGCTCCGCGATCACGGAGGCCGGCTGGGACACCGGCTTCGGCGTCTCCGCCGTGCTGCGCGAGGCCGGTGCCCCGGCCTGGACGGACCTGGTGGTCGGCGCGCTCGGCTGCGCGCTGCTCGCGGCGGCGGCCCGCGCCCGACTGCTGCGGAAGACGCGGTAGGCGCCCGCCACCGCGCGGCACCGCACCGCCTCGGGTCACGATCCAGCCCTCACTCCTCCCGTCCCGCAGACCCGATCTAGCCCTCACCCCTCCCGCCCCGCGATACTTCCGCCACCCCACCGGTTACGGAAGGACTCGCGTGCTCTCTCGACTTGGCGCTCTCGGCGTCGCCGCTCTCCTCGCCGGGCTCGCCGCCCCGGCCCCCGCCTCCGCCGCCCCGGCCGGGCGTGCCGCCCCCACCGCCGAGGAGGCGCGGCTCGACCGCGCCGCCCCGCAGGAGATCCTTCGGCGCAGCGGATTCGACTCCGTGGCCCCGGATCTCGCGCGTGCGCTCGGCGCCTCCCACTCCTACGGCCAGGCACGGCGACTCGTCGCCCGCGAGGGCAGGTCGCTGTGGCGGCGGGCCGTCGGCCGGGCGCAGGGGCACGGGCCCGCCGGGTCCTCCGGGGCGGCCCTCAGCCGGGACGACGACCGGCCGCTGTACTGGGCGCGGCTCGGCATGACGCGGGAGCTGCGGACGTGGCAGCCTGCGCGCTTCTCCCTCACGGACACCCGACGAGCCCGGCTCATAGGCGAGTTGGAGCGGACCTCCCGCGGCCAGGACTCCGTCGACTATCACGGCGGCAACAGCGACAACAGCAGCCCCTCCCCCACCCGCCACAAGCACATCAAACGCATCCTCGTCACCGGCTTCGACCCCTTCACCCTCGACCGTGACGTCCGTATCAGCAATCCGTCCGGCGCCACCGCCCTCGCCCTGGACGGCACCACGATCCGGACCCCCGACGGGCCCGCGCGCATCGAGGCCGTCGTCTTCCCGGTCCGCTGGCAGGACTTCGCCGACGGCGCCGTGGAGCGGGCGCTGCGGCCGCACCTGCCGCGCGTCGACCTCTTCACCACCATCAGCCAGGGACGCGTCGGCCGGTTCGACATCGAGCGGACCAACGGTGCCTGGCGCGGCGGCTTCGCCGACAACGACAACGTGTCGCGCACGGAGACCATCCCGGTGACCGACCCCGGCTCGCAGCCTCAGTGGACGTCGACGACCCTCCCGTACAAGAAGATCGCGGACGCGCGGACAGGCCGTTTCCCCGTGTACGACAACACGTCCGTGACCGAGATTCCGGCGGGCGGCACCGAGCCCGTGGTCCGGCCCGGCGGGCCCACCGAGGGGTCGACGGCGCGCGCGGGCGGCGGCGGGGACTACCTGTCGAACGAGATCGGCTACCGCGCGACGCTGCTGCGGGACCGGCTCGGGCTGCACGACCGGCTGCCCGGCGGCCATGTGCACACGCCGGTGCTGCAGTTCGGCGCGGGCAACACGGATCCGGCGACGGGTGACGTCACCGATCCCGAGTTCGTGCGGAACCGGCTCGACATCATCGCTCAGGTGCGGGGGATCCTCCGGGTGGCCGCGTCGTCGTCCTGACCGGCGGCCGGACCGCCACCGGCGCCGGCCCTTGAACGACTGCCGCCGCCGTCGCCGCCGTCGCCGCCACCCGACGCGTTCTCGCCGAGCAGGTCGCGGGCCATCAGCGTCGCCCCCGCGACCGCGCCCGGCATCAGGAACACCGCGACGAACGGCACCATGAAGGCGACGGCGAGCGGCGCGCCGAAGCCCCAGGCCAGCCGCTTGCGGGAGCGCAGCAGGGTGAGCCGTTCGCGCAGTTCCACGCCGCGGCGCTGCAGGGCGACGGCGGTGAGCTCCTCCACCAGGAAGAACCCGGTCACGCAGAAGCCGATCACCGGGACCACGGTCTGGCCCGCGACCGGGACGAAGCCGAGCGCGAAGAGCAGCACGCCCCAGAGCGCCGCCCGCACCAGGATGCGGAGGCTGTCCCTGGCGGAGATCCACAGGTCCCGCCAGAGCGGCAGCCCGGACTCCGGTGCGTGGCCGCCCTCGGCGATGTCGACCTGCTCGGAGAGCGACTCGTAGAACGGCTCACCGATGAGCAGCGTCACGGCGGTGAAGGTGAGGACGGAGAGCAGCAGCGCGAGGGCGAAGAGCAGGGCCGTGAGGAAGCCGCGGAAGATGCCGGGCCAGGGCGAGGACCAGTCGTCGGCGAACGGCGTGGCCCAGCCGACGAGATCGGCGCCCCACAGGGCGAGAGCGACGAGCGCAGCCGCGTAGAGGACGAGGGTGATGAGGCCGGGCAGCAGTCCCCATCCGTACTGCCGGCCGTGCCGGGCGACCCAGCGCTGCCCCTTCACCAAGTAGCCGAAGCCCACACCCAGATCGCGCATGCGGCACACCTTAGCCGCAGGTGGGCGGCGGTCTGCGTGGGGTGGCGGCGGCTCTGTCACAGGCGGGGCACAAGGCCCTCTTGTTGCGGGGGAGTTGAGCCGGTAAGACCTCGCATACCGATCCCCCGGAGGTACGTATGGGTATATCCCGGCCGTCGAGCACCGTATCGCTCACCACCGCCGTCACCGCCATCACCGCCGTCACCGCGGGCGCCCTGGTCCTCACCGCGCTCGCCCCGGGCAGCGCGGTTGCCGGTCCGACGCCGCGTCCGGTCGTCCGTGAGGGCTCGCCGAACGGCGCCGAACGGGCCGCCGACGCCCCGGCGGAAGCCGCCGAACGCGCCCTCGCCGATACGCGGTCCCCCGGCCCCGGCAGCAACGGGCCCGGGACCGACGAGATCGGCAGCGACAAGCTCGGCAGCGACAACGGCCGCGGCTACCCGCGCGAGCGGAGGCTCACCGCGCCCCCGGAGAACCCGGCCGACAAATCGATAAAACTGGGGCTCACGCCGTACCACGGCATAGCCCCGAAGCTGAACGCCCTGCAACGCATCGGCGACCGCGTCAGCGTGGAGATCGCGGGCCGCTCCGCGGGCGGTCACCAGCTCTACCTCGTGACCGTCACCGCGCCCGAGTCCGCGCGTGAGACGGCCCGGCAGGCGCGGATGCGCGAGCGCATCGAGAACGCGCCGCGGGCCGCCGCCCACGACCAGGCGATCAAGTCCTCGTACAAGACGCCCGTCTTCATCAACAACAACATCCACGGCAACGAGTGGGAGGGCACCGACGCCGCCCTGAAGCTCATCGAGAGGCTGGCGAGGGCGAAGGACGAGAAGAGCCGGGACCTGCTCGCGCACAACCGCCTCTACTTCAACGTCACCAGCAACCCCGACGGCCGCATCGCCGGCACCCGCGCCAACGCGGGCGGCTTCGACCTCAACCGCGACTTCATCACCGCCTCGCAGCCCGAGTCCCGCGCGATCCGGCGGATCGCCGTCGTCAAGCAGCCCGCCGTCATGATCGACCTGCACGGATACGTCAACGGCACACTGATCGAGCCGACCACTCCCCCGCACGGCGAGAACTACGAGTACGACCTCTTCCTCAAGAATGCCTACGCCAACGCCCTCGGCATGGAGGCCGCCATCAAGGGCCTCGGCTACACCGAGGAGAAGGACGGCGTGAAGCCGCCCGTCATCCCCTTCCGCGACCAGCAGGAGGGCTGGGACGACTGGCCGCCGATCTTCACTCCGCAGTACCTGCCCTTCCACGGCGCGGTCGCCACGCACACCATCGAGTTCCCGATGCAGGTGAACAACGAGGAGTACGAGACGCAGCCCGTCGCGGAGCTCCGGCGCAGGGCCGCCGTCAACGTCGACATCGCGGGCGCCGCGATGCGCGCCACCCTCGCCTACACCGACAGCCACCGCCGCTCGGTGATCGCCGACCAGATCGAGGTCTTCCGGCGGGGCGCGGCCGGTGCCGAGCAGGTGCCGGTGTCGGAGGAGACGGTTCCGGGGGTGCCGGGGATCGGCCCCGAGGACGTGTACACGACCAAGTTCCCGCGCGCGTACGTGATTCCGGCGAGCGGGGGCCGTCAGCGTTCGGCGGCGGCAGCGGCGCGGCTCGTGGACCATCTGGTCGCCAACGACGTGCGGGTGGAGCGGGCGGGGCGCGGCTTCCGGCTCGGCGGACGGACGTACCCGAAGGGCTCGTACGTCGTCGACATGCACCAGCCGAAGCGGGGCCTGGCCAATGTGATGCTGGCCGACGGGCGGGACATCAGCGACAAGGTGTCGACGATGTACGACATCTCGGGGTGGAGCCTCGGGCGCCTCTGGGGCGCGAGCGTCGACGTGGTCCAGGACGGTGACCTGCGCGGCGTCCACACGCGCCCGGTACGCGCGGCGACGCCGATCGGCCGGGTGGCGCCACACGGCGACCTGCGGCTGCGACTGGACGACCCGCGCGAGTTCGAAGCCCTCAACTCCCTGCTATCGCAGGGCATTCCGGTCCGCCGTGACCGCGAGGGCAACGCCGTCCTGCCGTCGTCCGCGCGCCGTGCCGCGACCGCCGCCGCACGGAAGTACGACGTGGCTTTCGAGGCCGCCAGGGCCCGGGGCGGCGCCGCCCTGCACCGCACACGGGTCGCCGCGGCCGTCACGCCGGGCGAGCTGTTCGCGCTGCGGGAGATGAACTTCGACGTGGTGCCCGTGTCGACCGCCGTGCTCAACTCCGGCTTCGACTGGAGGAAGGCGGACGTGCTCTTCGTGTCGGCCGGACTCGACCGCGGCAAGCTGAATCCGGCGGCCAGGGCCGGCCTCGACCGGTTCCTCTCCGGGGGCGGCGGGCTCGTCGGGCGGGGAGCCGTCGGGGCCGCGCTGAACGCCGACGCGAAGCTGCTCGCCGCCGAGCCCGTCGAGGGCAACGGCGACGCCAACGGCGTGGTCCGCGTGGCCAACACGGGCGGCGGCAGGGTGACCGGCGGGGCGGTGACCGGCGGGGCGCCGGACCACAGCTTCGTCTACGCGCCGATGTGGTTCACCGACCTCGGCCCCGGGGTGCGTGTGGAGCAGAGGTACGGCAGCGGAAACCCCCTGCTGTCCGGGCACTGGCGGGCGCTGGACGACGGCTCCGGAGGACCCGCCGAAGCCGCGGGCCAGGCCTCGGTCGTCAGCGGATCGGCGGGCGGCGCGAACGTGGTGCTCTTCGGCACGGAGCCGCTCTTCCGCGACCACCCGAAGGGGATGTTCTCGCAGGTCGGGCAGGCTTTGCTGAGCGTTCGCCGGTAGGCGGGGACCAGCGGGAATGAGTTCCGGCGGCGCGGCGGTTGAGCGGACACAGATCATTTCCGACGCGCCCCCGGAGGCCATCCCGTATGACCCGTGAAATCCGAGTGCAGGGCACTGTCGCCGACGGTTACGAGACCGTGCGCGACGAGTTCACCGCCGTCCTCGCCGCCGAGGGCCCCCGCTACGCCGGGCAGCTGGCCGCGTACGTCAAGGGCCGCAAGGTCGTCGACCTGTGGGCCGGCCCCGACACGGACGCGGACACGCTGTACGGGGTGTACTCGTCCACCAAGGGTGCGGCCCATCTCGTCGTCGCCCTGCTCGTCCAGGACGGCACGCTCGATCTGGACCGCGAAGTCGCCCACTACTGGCCGGAGTTCGCCGCCGGGGGCAAGGGTGCGGTGACCCTGCGCGAACTGCTCGCACACCGGGCGGGCGTGGTGGGCGCGGACACCGGCTTCTCGCCCGAGGAACTCGCCGACGACCGGGCGATCGCCGAGCGGCTGGCCGCGCAGCGCCCGTACTGGCGCCCCGGCACCGCCTTCGGCTACCACGCCCTCGCCATCGGGGCGCTCTCCGGCGAGGTGGTGTTCCGCGCCACCGGCCGGACCCTGCAAGAGGTGTACGAGGAGCGGGTGCGCGCACCGCACGGCCTCGACTTCTTCCTCGGCCTGCCCGAGGAGCACGAGAGCCGGTTCCACTCGGTCCTGCCGATGGACCCGACGCCCGAGCAGCAGGCGCTCCTCGCGTCGGTGCCGACGGGGCCGCAGAGCCTCAACTCCATCGCCTTCAACCGCAACGCGGCTCGGCCCACCGACCTCCAGGCCCTGCCCAACTCCCGTGCGATACGCGCGAAGGGCCCCGCCTCGGTCGGCGGCGTGGCCTCCGCGCGCGGCCTCGCCGGGATGTACGCGGCGGCCGTCACCGGTGTCGAGGGCGGCGAGGCGCTCCTCACGGCGGACACGGTCGCCGAGTTCGGGCAGATCCAGTCGGTCGGGTACGACCTGGTGTCGCAGGCGCACAAGATCTTCGCGGTCGGCTTCCAGGCCACGTCCGAGGTCCTGTTCCCGTTCCTCGGCGCGGGCTCGATCGGGCACAGCGGCGCGGGCGGCTCCCAGGCGTTCGCCGATCCGCGCAGCGGGCTCGCCTACGGGTACGCGCGGCGGCGGTACGCCTTCCCCGGCGGTTCGGCGCCGGAGAACGAGCGGCTCGCCCGGGTGGTGCACGAGGCGGTGCTCGCGGCGGGCTGAGCGGCTGGGGCGACACCCGTAGGCAGGCACGACGGAGGGCCGCACCCCGATTGATTCCGGGGTGCGGCCCTCCGTCGTACGTACGGCGAGCGGGTCAGGCGACCGAGAGCTCGACCTTGATGTTGCCGCGCGTGGCGTTCGAGTAGGGGCACACCTGGTGGGCCTTCTCGACCAGGGACTGCGCGGTGGCCGCGTCCACGTTCGGGATGGAGGCGGTGATCGCCACCTCCAGGCCGAAGCCGCCGGCCTCGTTCTGGCCGATGCCGACCTTGGCGGTGACGGTCGAGCCGGAGATGTCGGCGTTCTCCTTGCGGGCGACCACGCCGAGGGCGCCCTGGAAGCAGGCGCTGTAACCGGCGGCGAAGAGCTGCTCGGGGTTGGTGCCCGCGCCGCTGCCACCCATCTCCTTCGGCGGGTTCACGACGACGTCGAGCTTGCCGTCGTCGCTGGCCACGCGGCCGTCACGGCCGTTCTCTGCGGTGGCGACGGCGGTGTACTTGACGTCGATCTTCTGGATGGACATGAGTTCCTGTTCCTCCTGAGATGTGACGTGGTGCGCGCCCACAACCACGGTTTGTGGAATTAGGTTATCGGATACCGGAAGTCGCCTGGCGGGCGTCCCGGCGGACGCCACACAGGCCCTCAGGCGAGGGAGACGATCATCTTGCCGGTGTTCTCACCGCGGAGCATGCCGAGGAATGCGTCCACGCCGTTCTCCACGCCCTCGACAACCGTCTCCTTGTACTTGAGCTCGCCGGAGCGGACCCAGGCGCCGACCTCGCGCACGAACTCGGGCTGGAGGTCGTTGTGGTCCTGCACGAGCATGCCCTGAAGGCGCAGGCGCTTGCCGATGACCAGGGCGAGGTTGCGCGGGGCCGGGGTCGGCTCGGTGTCGTTGTACCCGGCGATCATGCCGCAGATGGTGACGCGGCCGTGCACGTTCAGACGGCTGATGGCGGCTTCCAGGTGCTCGCCGCCGACGTTGTCGAAGTAGACGTCGATGCCGTCGGGGGCCACCTCCTTGAGCTGCTCGGCGACCGGCTTGTCGTCCTTGTAGTTGAAGGCCGCGTCGAAGCCGTACTCCTCGACGAGGAGCTTGACCTTGTCGTCCGAGCCCGCCGAGCCGACAACGCGCGAGGCGCCCTTCAGCTTGGCGATCTGGCCGACCTGACCGCCGACGGCACCGGCGGCGCCGGAGACGAAGACCGCGTCGCCCTCCTTGAAGGAGGCGACCTCAAGGAGCCCGGCGTACGCGGTCAGGCCCGTCATGCCGAGTACGCCGAGGTACGCGGAGAGGGGCGCGGCCTGCGCGTCGACCTTGGTGGCGTGCTGGACGGGGACGGAGGCGTACTCGCGCCAGCCCGCGAAGTGCAGGACGTGGTCGCCGACCGCGAAGCCCTCGGCGTTCGAGGCGACGACCTCGCCGACCGCGCCGCCCTCCATGGGGCGGTCGAGCTGGAACGGCGGCACGTACGACTTCACGTCGTTCATCCGGCCCCGCATGTACGGGTCCACGGAGAAGTAGAGGTTGCGGACCAGGACGCGGCCCTCGGCCGGGGCCTCGACGGGGGCCTCGCGCAGCGCGAAGTCCTCCGGGACCGGCCAGCCCTCGGGGCGCCGCACGAGGTGCCATTCGCGGCTGACGGAGGGAAGCTGCTGCTCAGGGGTGACGGACATGAGGGGGTGTCCTCCTACGACGGTGCCATGGATGGCGGTACGACAAATACTTCAGAGTATGAAACAACCATGCTCCTGGATATTTCATGATGTCAAGTAACCCGGTAACCTGAAGAACATGTCCAGCAGCACGTCCAGCAGCTCCGGGGCCGGTACCCCGTCCCCCCGCTCCGACCCGCTGACGCTCGAGGTGGTCGAGCTCATCGGCTCGGTCGTGGCGCGCTACCACGAGGAGTACGAGGAGGCCGCGGCCGGGCATTCACTGACCGGGGCGCAGGCCCGCGTACTGGGTCTGCTCTCCCTGGAACCTATGCCTATGCGTCGCATCGCGCAGAAGTTGAAGTGCGAGCCGTCGAACATCACGGGGATCGTGGACCGCCTCGAGGCCCGCGGCCTCGTCGAGCGGCGCCCCGACGCGACCGACCGCCGCGTGAAGCTGGCAGCGCCGACGGAGGAGGGCGCCGAGGTCGCCCGTAGCCTGCGGGAGTCCCTGCACTTCGCGCGGGAGCCGTTGGCCGAGCTGTCCCGGGACGAGCGGGTCGCTTTGCGCGGGCTTTTGCGGAGGATGCTGGGCGAAGAGGGCTGAGTGGCTTGCCGGGGGGCGTTAGAGCCTGTGTCATATCCCCGGCCGGGTGGTCGCCGCCTGGCACGCACGCTCGCCGCGTTGCCGAAAAGCCCTAGTAGCTCTGCTACGAGGACTTCCCGGCGCCTTGCGATCGCACGCACCAGACGACGCCCACTGATCCGACCGGGGATATGACACAGGCTCTTACGTGCACCACCAGAGGAAGCGGTGGCAGGTCTTGGTGGGGGTCGGGGCCGGGGGGCCCGTCGGGGCGGGGTGCTCGGTGGCCGGTGGGGCGGTTGGGCGGGGCGTGGTGCCGGGGCGGGGGGCCTGGGTGGGGGCAGTGGTGCGGGACGGGGCGTCTTCCTGTTCGCCGTTGCTGTTCCTGCCCTGTCCGTCCTGGGCGCCGTTCGCGGCCTCGCGCTGTCTCGCCAGCTCCTCCTCCGCCCGCCGCCGCTCGGCCTCCGCCGCCGACCCGGAGGGCGCCGCCGACCGCGCCGCCACGTCCTCGACCGCCGCCGCACCGACCGCGCCGCCGTCGGGGCCCGTGGAATCCGTCGGGGACGGGCCTCCTGCGACGTCACCGTCCGGTGCGGACGACCGCACGGGACTCTCGGACGCCCCCTCCGTACCCAGCTCCGCCAGGCTCAGGCCGCCCGCTGCGAGCGCCAGGCCCGCCGTGATGAAGAGGACCTTGCGGCGCCTGCGCCGGTGCGCTCTGCGGCTGCGCTCCTTGCGGCGGCCGCGGGGGCGCGGGGACGGCTCCTCGTACCCGTCGTCACAGGCGTCCGGTTCCTCCGGCGGCGCGGCGGCCGACCGCGCGTACGCCCGGCACGCTTCGGCAGGAATTCCGCACCCCGGGCAGGCGAGGGCGCCATTGAGGTGCCTGCGGCACGGGAGGCAGTAGTCCATGAGGCATGGAGGCTAGGTGCCGTCTCGGCGGGAGCGGAAGTCGACGCTGTGAAGGTTGTGTGCGGAATCGGAAGGTCCGGTCACGGTCGGACGTCGGGTCCGGGTGTCACGTTCTGCCCACAAGGCCCCGCAATCGGCGGGCCCGCAACACCAATTCGAGTTCGAACCGGCGGTCCGGGTCGTCAATCTCGTCACCCCAGAGTTCCCTGATCTGGCGTAGGCGGTAGCGCACCGTCTGGGGGTGGACGCCGAGGCGGGCCGCCACCTCCGGGGCGCCGCCGCGGGTCTCCAGCCAGGCGAGCAAGGTCTCCGCGAGGCGGCGGCCGTGGGCGGGCCCGCAGTGGTCCAGTGGGGCCAGACAGCGGCGGGCCAGGTCCTCGATGAGCTCCTCGGGCTGCAGGAGCACCAGCGCCTCGGTGTGCTGCGTGCAGTGCAGGACCTCGCCGGCGGGCAGCAGGCCGCGCTCCATGAGCCGTACCGCGGCCTCCGCCCAGCGCAGCGACTTCGCCGCGTCGGCCAGCGCCACGGGCGGGCCGATGGCGCCCGACCAGCCCGCCATGGCGCGGCGCAGCAGCTCGGGCCGCCCGGCCGCCTCGGGGTCCGGTACCACCATGCGGGGCTGCTCGGCCTCCATGTCGAGCAGGACGCCCGCCCCGACAGCGGGCGCGACGGCATCCCGAGCGGGGCGCAGCAGGACGCCGACGGCGACGCGTTCGGGCAGTTGCCAGCCGACGCGGGCGGCGCGTTCGCCGAGGCCGTGCCCGAAGGCCGCGGCTCCGGTACCGGAGGCCGAGCCGGATCCCGAGGACGACCCGGACTGCGGTCCGTGCGGCGCTCCCGTCGCCGTGTCGGAACGCCGCTCCGTCAGCAGCAGCTCCATCAACTTCCGTTGCAGCCGCAGCCGTTCGCCCGCCTCCCGCGCCGCCGCCTCCGCGTATCCGCGTACTGACTGGTCGACGAGGCCGTCCAGGTACTCGAAGCCCGACTCGGCGAGCTCGTACATGGCCGGCGGCGGGATCTCGATCTGCTGGCCGATCTCGGCGAGGCGCCGCCAGGCGAGGCGTACCCCGAGGCGGTAGATCGCCTGGAGCGAGTCGAGACTGCGGCCGTGCAGGCCCTCGCCGCGACCGAACTCCTGGAACACTTCCAGGTGGTAGCGCGGACGCCCTTCCTGCGACGCCAGCTGCTGGACGAAACCTTCCAGCGCGCGGCGGATGCCGATCAGCGCCATCGGCTCGCCCGAGTCGTCGCGGACGACGGGTAGGCCGGGGTACTCGGCACGGATCTCGCGCAGGATGTCCTGGGCGAGCGCGGGCACCTCCTCCATGGCGAGCGCGGCGAACTCCCGCACCTGCCGCGGCGGCACGTCGCGCCAGGCGGAGCGGGCCGTGGGGCGGTCCGGGTCCTCGTCGGCGGTCATGGGGTCGGGGGCGACGGCCGTCTCGGCGGGCTGGGTGTCAGTCGCGGCCACGGTCGCTCACTGCCCCTGCGTCGCCGGTGCCTCGTAATGCACCAGTGGCGTGTTCGGCTGGTCCGGCGTGGCGTCGAGGAGGGCGACGATGCCGAGCGCCGCGCCCACGGCGAGCAGCGCCCCGGCGGCGACGGTGAGTGAAGCGGCGAGCAATCGGTGCATGGTGAGGGTCAGCCTCTCTGTCGGAGGTCGTCCCCATCCCGGTCGCGCAGTCCCCCGGCCGGGCCGAGCGGCTCGGGCCGCGTCGCCCCTGGCGCACAGCCCGTACCGGTCCCACCCGGCAAGTCCTCAGTCTCTGCAACGCATTGACACTTCGTCAAGGGTGCGCTTACGTTCCCGGCCCATACGGCTCGGTAACACTTCTCCCGCCTCAGCCCAGGAGTGACCTCATGCGCCGCACCGCCTCTCCCCTGTCACTGATCCTTCTCGGGCTCGGCGCGTTCCTGCTGGTCCTGGCGCCGATGCTGGCCTGGTACGTCGAGCCACGCGCGAAACGCACCCCGGTGGACATCGACACCATCACCGTCTTCAAGGGCAAGGGGAGCTACTTCGACACGGAGAAGATCAAGACCGTCCACGACAAGAACCTCACCATCACGCGGCAGGTGCGCGGCGACGTGGCGGACAGCGAGGACAGCGGGCGGGCGGTCTGGGACGTGTCCACGTCCGTCGATCCGGACAAGTCGCTGCCCGCGGCCGACCCGCACGACTCGCTCCAGTGGACGCTGGAACGCTGGGTCACCGACCGGAGGACGAACGCGCCGGTGCACTGCTGCGGCGAGAAGCCGTACTTCGAGGGCGAGGCCTACCTGAAGTTCCCCTTCGACGTGGAGAAGCGCTCCTACCGCTGGTGGGACAACACGCTGGGCGCGACCGTGCCGCTCACCTACCGGGGCACGAAGAAGATCCAGGGGTACGAGGGGCTCCGCTTCACGGCCACCGTGCGGCCCACCAAGACCGGTACGCGTCAGGTGCCGGGGACCTTGGTCGGCCGGCCGAAGCAGGGCCAGGTCATCGCGGACGAGTACTACGCCAACCACGGCATCGAGCTCGTCGCCGACCAGCGCACCGGCCGGATCATCTACGCCGCCATCGGGCCCCGCAAGACGCTGCGCGCGCCGGGGTCGAGCAAGGACTCGACGGTGCTGCTCGACAGTGAGCGGATCGCGTTCACGCCTGCCACGCAGAAGGACCAGGTGAAGCTCGCCGACGACGACAGCAGCCGGCTGAAGCTGGTCGGCGAGACGCTTCCGGTCGGCGCGGCCGTGCTGGGCGGAGTGCTCGAGGTGGCCGGAATCGTGCTCGTCGTGCGCGGACGGCGCGGCGACGGGGCACCCGGTCCCGGAGGGCGGCGGCGCGGTTCGGCGGAGCCGGGGAGTCCGGATCCCGGGACGTCACCGACAGCCCTGCAGTCGACCACGATGTGATGCGGCATCAGCTCTCGAAAGCCCGGAAATTGTCACTTCGGTGAGTAGCCGCGCGGTTCCGGGCGGCGAAAACTGTCCACCCCCACCCGAGCACAGTCCCCGCACCACCCGAGCGCAGTCCCCGCACCACCCGCGTACAGCTACCGCACCACCCGCGCACAGCCACCGCCCCGCAGGCCTGCAAGACCTACAAGAGCCGCAAGACCCGCGACATCCGCAGTACCCCACAAAACCGTTCCTCCCGACCGGACCCCCCACAGTTCCGCACCCTGAGACGAGTTGGAGCACGTATGCCCCAGCACGTACCGTCCTCGCTGCGCTCGGCCGCCCCACGCCCCGCGCAGCACCCTCCGGCGTCTCCCCCACATCCGCGCCGGATCGTCTTCCTCGCCCACCGCGACCTCGGCAATCCGGCCGCGGGCGGCTCCGAACTCCTCGTCGACCGGCTCGCCGACGGACTCAGCAAACAGGGCCATCAGGTCACGTTGCTGTGCGGCGGGCCCGCCGCGTACCGCGACTACCGCGTGGTCTCCGCGGGCAGCGACAAGGGTCACTACCTACGGGCACGTTCCGCGTTCACCCGGCAGATCGGCGACTGCGACCTGCTCGTCGAGGTCTGCAACGGCATGCCGTACCTGGCGCCGCTCTGGCATCGCGGGCCCACCCTGTGCCTGGTCAACCACGTACACACCGACTTATGGGGGATGCGCTTCCAGGGCGCGCTTGCCCCCGCCGCCCGGCTCGGCCGACGGCTTGAGCACTGGGCCCTCTCCGGGGCGCAGCGCGGCAATCTGCTCGTGGCCGTCTCGCCGTCGACGGCCACGGCGCTGCGGGCGATCGGCGTCGAGCGCGAACGCATCCGGATCGTGCACAACGGCGTCGAGGAGCCGGGGCCGCTGCACGCCCGCTCCGACGAGCCGCTCTTCCTGGCGATGGGGCGGCTCGTCGAGTACAAGCGGATCGATCTGCTGCTCCGGCTGTGGGAGCGCGTCAGACCCGTCACGGGCGGCCGGCTCGTGATCGTGGGCGACGGCCCCGAAAGGCGGCGACTCCAACAACTCGCGGGCCCCGGCGTCGAGTTCAGGGGCCACGTCCCCGAGGCGGAGAAGCACCGACTGCTCTGCGAGGCCTGGATGCTGCTCCATCCGTCCGCCGTGGAGGGCTGGGGGCTCGTCATCACCGAGGCGGCGACGCGCTCGACGCCCTCGATCGGCTTCGACGTCCCGGGGGTGCGCGACTCCATAGAGGACGGCGCGACGGGCCTGCTCGCGCGGGGCGAGAGCTCCTTCGCCGCCGCCTGGTGCACCCTCGCCCTCAGCGCCGAGCGCCGCAGAGCGCTCGGCAAGGCCGCCGGCGAGCGGGCCGCCCGGTTCCGCTGGGGCAACACGGTGCGGCAGTTCCAGGCGGTGGCGGCCGAGGCGGCCGCCGCGCACCTGGCGGCTGCCGGGCCCCCGGCACCTCAGGGGGCTGCGTGAAGGACCCCTCGCTGCGCCGTTCCGCCACCCTCCTGAGGGCCTTCCTGCGCGAGCAGCGGGAGCCCGAGCGGTGCTACACACTCCTCGCCCGCGACGCCGCCGACCAGGTCGAGGCGTACGGGCCGGTCGGCGGCCGGGTCGTCGTCGACGTCGGCGGCGGGGGCGGCTACTTCACCGAGGAGTTCCGGCGGCGCGGCGCTCAGTGCTTCCTCTTCGAGCCGGATCAGGACGAGTTGGGGGCCAAGCCGCCCGAGGGTGCCGTGGTGGCCGACGGGTATCTGCTGCCGCTCGCGGACGGGGTCGCCGACGTCGCGTTCTCCTCGAACGTCCTGGAGCACGTCGACGACCCGCAGACGTTCCTGAGCGAGCTGGTCCGGGTGACAAGGCCGGGCGGGCTGATCTATGTCTCGTTCACCAACTGGCTCTCGCCCTGGGGCGGCCACGAGTGGGCGCCATGGCACTACCTGGGCGCCGAGCGGGCCCGCGTCCGCTACGAGCGGCGTACCGGAAGGCCCGCGAAGCACACGCTGGGCGAGAACCTCTTCGCGCACCACGTCGGTATGACCCTGCGCCAGGTGCGGGCCCGCACCGACGTGGACGTCCTGTCGGCGCGCTCGCGCTACTGGCCGTTCCTGGCCGGGGCGATCACCAAGGTGCCGGGTGTGCGCGAGGTCGCGACCTGGAACCTCCTCCTCATCCTCAGGCGGTGTCCATGACCACGGTCCAGGCCCCACCCCCGGCGGCCGTCCGGCCCACGACCGATGCCCCTGAACCCTCGCGGGGGCCGCGCTCGCGGCGCTGGTTGCTGGGGTTCTGGGCCGTGGTGTTCGTGGCGTTCCTCGCGGTGGAGCCGGGGCGGATGACGTTCGACACCAAGCTCGGTGTCACCGTCGACCCCTGGCAGTTCCTCTCCGACCTGGGCCAGCTGTGGCACGACCGGGGCGGCTTCGGCGGGATCCAGGACCAGTACGTCGGGTACGTCTTCCCGATGCTGCCGTTCTACGGTCTGGCGAAGCTCGTGCACCTGCCGGTCTGGCTCGCCGAGCGGCTCTGGCTCTCGCTGATCGTGACGGTGGCGTTCTGGGGCGCCATGCGCCTGGCCGAGCGCCTGGGCATCGGCAGCCGGCACAGCAGGCTCCTCGGCGCGGTGGTGTACGCGCTGTGGCCGACGTTCACCATCGTGATCGGGTCGACGTCGGCCGCCGTGCTGCCCGGCGCGGTGCTGCCGTGGGTGCTGCTCCCGCTGACCGACGCGCGGATCAGCGCGCGCCTCGCCGCGTGCCGCTCGGCGCTGATCATCCCGTTCATGGGCGGTGTCAACGCGGCGGCGACGCTCGCCTCCCTGCTTCCCGTGGCCCTCTACCTCCTCTCCAGACCGGGCGGCCCGCGCAAGCGGAAGCTGATCATCTGGTGGGTGCCCGGGGTCGTCCTCGCCACCGCCTGGTGGGTCGTGCCACTGCTCATGCTCGGCATCTACGGCGAGAACTTCCTGCCCTACGTGGAGAACTCGGCCACCACGACGGGCACGATGTCGGCGACGGAGACGCTGCGCGGCGCCGGCAACTGGGTCGCGTACCTGCACTTCGGCGAGGCCTGGCTGCCCGCGGGCTGGACGGTGGCGACGGCCGTGGTGGCCGTCGTCTGCTCGGCGCTCGCCGCGGCGCTCGGCCTCGCGGGCCTGGCCCGGCGCGATCTGCCGGAGCGGCGCTGGCTGGTCCTGACGGTCCTGTCCGTCGCCCTGATCACCCTGGCCGGGTACGGCGGCGCGTTCGGCGCCCCTTTCCACGGGACCGTCCAGTCGTGGCTGGACGGCGGGCTCGTCCCCTTCCGCAACATCTACAAGTTCCAGACGGGGCTCGCCCTCGCGCTCGCCTTCGGCCTGATGCACCTGGTGGGGGTGGCCGCCCAGGCGCGCGGCGCGCGCCCGGTGCGCGGCAGGCGGTACGCGCCGCTGATCGCCGCGGTCCTCGTCCTGCCCGGCCTGGCGTGGCCGTACCTCAACGGCTCGATCCTGCAGCCGGGTTCGTTCCGGAAGCTGCCGACGTACTGGCAGGCGGCGGCCGACTGGCTGGAGAAGTACTCCCCCGACTCCCGCGCCTTGGTCGTCCCCGCGACCGCGCACGGCATCTACACCTGGGGCTCCCCCATCGACCAGCCCCTGGACGTGCTCGCCGATTCGCGCTGGGCGCAGCGCGACTACGTGCCGTTCGGAGCGCGGGGCAACCGCCGCGCGATGGACGCGGTCGAGCAGGCGCTGATGACGGGCGGCGAAGTCCCGGGTCTGCGCGACTACCTGACCCGCGCCGGCCTCTACTACGTCGTCGTACGCAACGACCTCGACCCCGACCAGGTCGGCCACGTTCCGTCCGCGACCGTGAAGCGCACCCTGGAGGAGTCGGGCTTCAGCCGGGTGACGGGCCTCGGTCCGACGACGACCGACGGGAAGATCGCCGAGGACACCCCGCTCCAGATCGAGGGGCTCTATCCGCGCCAGCGCGCCGTGGAGATCTACGCCCCCGGCAAGGGCGCGGAGCGGCCCGGCCAGGCGGGCCTGAAGCCGGTGTCCAACACGGCGGTCGTCAGCGGCGGCCCCGAGTCCCTGCTGCCGCTCTCCGCCGACCCCTCGATGCGGGACCGTC
This sequence comes from Streptomyces sp. NPDC044106, assembly GCF_056433985.1. Taxonomy (NCBI): domain Bacteria; kingdom Bacillati; phylum Actinomycetota; class Actinomycetes; order Kitasatosporales; family Streptomycetaceae; genus Streptomyces; species Streptomyces sp. NPDC044106. The sequence goes on along the minus strand of NZ_JBWKFZ010000010.1, from coordinate 238,805 downwards.
CTGCCGTCCTGACCGGCGACAACCACCCCGGTGTCGGCACGCCGGGATGGCAGGTGGTCGGTGACGGCCTGCGCCGCGCCGACACCCGCTTCGGCGTGGTCAACACCAACACCTCCTACACGTACGGGCGCGACGAGCGGAACGCGGTCGACGCCCAGCAGGACGCCGGCAGGAAGCCGCGCCAGATCCTGCCCACCAAGGGCATCGAGCACCAGACGACGGCGGAGCTGCGCGGCGCCAAGTCGGTCTCGGCATCCAGCTACGGCAACTGGTTCTTCCACCTGCCGCAGTACGACCCGGCGAACGCCTTCGACGGAAACCCGGCCACGGCATGGGCCGAGGGCAACTCCGGCTCCTCGGACGGCGAATGGATCAAGGCGGAGTTCAACTCCGAAATCACGCTTCCTGCTTCCTTCCGCGTCACGCCGCTGCCACAGAACGGCGCCCGGTCCGCGCCGACCCGGGTGCGCGTGGAGAGCGAGCGGGGCAGCGTGACCAGCAACCTCCAGCCGAACGGCACGACCCAGCGGATCAAGGCCCGCGCGGGCAGCACGGGCTGGGTCAAGATCACGATTGTGGACACCCAGGAGCCGCGCCCCGGTCTGACGGGCGCCGGTTTCGCGGAGATCGGCATCCCGGGCGTACGCGTCACCAAGCTCCTCCAGCTCCCGACGGACGCGGAGAAGTCCACGGACGCCGGCGCCAGGACGTACGCGCTGCACCGCTCCTCCGACCCGAGCGCGCTCTCGCCGGTGAACGCCGAGTCGGGCCTGCACCGCCGGTTCACGACGGCGGGCGACGGCACGTACACGTTCAAGTCGAGCGCGGTGGCCGTGCCGGGCGCCGAACTCGACGACCTGCTCTACAAGGTGGCGCCCGAGCAGGAGCAGCAGATCATCGCCACGGCGGACTCCACGGCGAAGCTCGGCAGCACCCTGTCGCCACGCAACCTCACGGACGGCGACCTGACGACGGGGTGGATCGCGGGCTCCGACAACCCGGTGATCCACCTCAAGTGGCCGGACAAGCAGCCGGTGGGCGAGATCGTGCTGCCCGCGGCGGGCGGCATCTCCACCCGCCCCGAGCAGATCGAGATCAGCTCCCCGGACGGCGCGGCGACCGCGGGCGTCGACGAGAACGGCAACGCCCGCTTCGCCCCGATCACCACCGACCGGATGGACATCACCATCACGGAGACGGCCCCGCTGACGGTGCACAACCCGCTGGCGGACAGCGACCTCCAGCTCCCCGTGGGCCTCACCGAGGTGTACGTCCCGGCCCTCGACAAGTACCGCACCCCACAGCCCGCGCCCGACGCGGACTTCTCGCTGCCCTGCGGCCAGGGCCCGAACATGGCGATCGACGGCGAGCTGTACCAGACCGCCGCCAAGGGCAAGGTCCGCGACCTCACCGAGCGGCGCCCCGTCGACATCACGCTCTGCCAGCGCGGCAAGAAGGACTCCGAGGTCCGGCTGGGCGCGGGCGCGCACAGCGTGGAGACGGGCGACGCGGGCCCGCTGACCGTCATGGACGCGTCGCTGACCCACGGCACGCCGGCCGCGGTCGACAGCGCCTCGCGCGAGCTGAAGGTCAAGGACTGGCTCGGCGACCGCCGCGAGCTCACGGTCGGCTCGGGAGCGGCCTCGTACCTCACGACGTACGAGAACGTGAACGACGGCTGGAAGGCCGAGCTCAACGGCAAGGAGCTGACCTCGGTACGGCTCGACGGCTGGCAGCAGGGCTGGCTCGTGCCCAAGGGCGAGGGCGGCACCGTCAAGCTCACCTACGAGCCGTCGCAGATCTACGAGATCGGCCTGATCCTGGCCGGTGTCGGCGTACTCGTCCTGATCGCCCTGGCCGTGCTGTGGCGGCGCGAGAAGGAGCAGGACGCCGTGCCCCTCGCGCCGCCCGCCCCCGGCCTGCTGCTCGGCACGGTGGCGCTCACGCTGGTGGCCGCGGTGATCGCGGGCCCCTTCGCCCTGCTGGTCCCGGCCCTCGCGCTGCTCGCCCGGTGGCGCCACGCGCTCCTGGTGCCGGTCGCGTTCCTCGCGATGGCCGGCGCGGGCATCGCGGCGGCGACGGGCGTGGGCGGCTCCTTCACGCCCGAGGAGGGAACCTTCGGCCACCCGGCCCAACTCCTGGCCCTCATCGCGCTGTTCGCGGCGCTGGTGTCCGTACGGGAGACACAGCCACGGGTCACGGATACGTTGGAGTACGGCCCGCCACCCGCCCCGACGACGCCCCCGCTGCCCCGCCGCGAGCGCGCCACGGACCCCCCGCCACCCGGCGAGGCGGGCCCGACCGTCTCGGCCCGCGGCCCCGCCGCCGCCCAGCCGGACCCCGCGCCACCGAGCCACAGAACGGCACGCTTCCCCCGACGCAGGCGTACGTCCACGACAGGAGAAGGCACCCAGCGATGACCGCACTGGAACACCCGGCACGACGGGCGGGCGGCCCCGCGCGGCCGCCGTCCCGCGTACCGTTCCCCGTCGTCGACGAGGTCTCACGGCACTGCCTCCAGGAGGAGGAGCCGGAGACCGTGCACATCGAGGTGCACCTTCCGGGTACCCCGGACCCGGCCCGCCTGAAGGCCGCCTTCACCGAGGCCCTCCGCCGCCACCCACGCATCCTGATGCGGGAGGCCAGGGGCCCTTGGTACCGCCGCCGCTACGAGTGGGAACTGACGACGGGCCCCGACACAGAAGTCGTCACCTTCCCGGCCCCCGAACCGGACGCCCTCAAACGGGCCCGCGAAAGAGCGCTGGCAGAGGCACCCTCACTGGCCACATCACCTCCTATCCGCCTGGAGGTGATAGTGGCGGCAGACGCCCCGCCGACGGACGGCCGCACGACCGACGCACGGGGACGCACCGGTACTTCCGCCCGGCCCACAGAGACGCAAGAGCCCCACGCACCCGCCCCCGCCGAGGGCACCCGCTCCGTCCTGCTCCTCACCATCAACCACACGGCCCTGGACGGCCCCGCCTGCCTACGCGTCCTCGCCACCGCCGCCGAGCTCTACGGCGGCCAGGACAACTCCCCCGCGGCGCCCCCCTCCCGCGCCCCCACCGACCAGGCCGCCACCCCCGAACCCCCACCCGACGCGAAACCCGGCTGGTCACCCCCCGCCCGGGTCGCGAAAGGCACCCCCGACCCCTCCCCCGGCAACGGCATGCTGGTGGCGGAGCTGCCCGTGCCCCGCCGCCCCAAGGGCTCCCCCTTCACGGTGAACGATCAGCTCATGGTGGCGACCGCGCTGATGATCGCGCACTGGAACCGCGAACACGGAGCGCGCCCGCGCCCCTTCCGCATCACGATGCCCGTCGACGACCGCCCGCGTGACGCCACCATGCCGATGGGCAACGGCACTCGTCTGGTGGAAGTGCCGTTCGCGGCGGAGGAGTTGGCGCACCGCGACTGGACCCCGGAGGCGATCCACGACCTCCTGCGCCGCACCTCCGACCGCACCCGCGCCCTGAAGGCGCTGCCCCGTCCCCAACTGGGCCACGGCGCCGCACTCCTGACCGCACCCGTCCTGCCCGTCACCCTCAGGGCCGCCGTCACCCGCGGTCTGCGCAGGGCCGCCGCGCCCTGGACGTCGACCACGCTCCTGAGCAACATCGGCCGCGTCCCGTACGCGCTGGACTTCGGTGACGCGGGCCGCGCGCACGCCGTGTGGTTCTCGGCACCGGCCAGGCTGCCCCGCGGGCTCACCGTGACCACGGCGTCGACTGCGGGCCGCCTGCACCTGGCCCTGCGCTGGTCGAGGACGCTGCTCAGCCACGGCGACGGGGCGCACCTGCGCGACCTGTTCGAGCACTACCTCCACGCGACGGAACACACCGAACCCCACGGGACCCCCGGGGAGCCCAAGTGACCACCGCGGCCAACACGATCAACACGACCTCAGGGCCCACCGGAACCGCCGGGCCCAGGCGCCCCCGTGGACTGCGGGACTTCTACGAGAACCCGTCCGTCCCGGTGGCCTCGGGCGACGCCCGCAGCCTCCGCCAGGCCCGTATCCTCGCCGCCGCGCTCGGCCCCGCGACGACCCGTACCGCCACGGTCCTCGACATCGGCTGCGGCGACGGCACGGCGGCGGCGACCGCGGCTCCGCTCCTCGCGGGCCACCGCGTCGTCGGCGTGGACTGGTCGCAGGACGCCCTGCGGCGCGCGCACGCCCGCCTGCCGTACGCGGTGCGGGGCGAACTCTCCGACGGGGGGCTGCCGTTCGCGGACGGGGCGGCCGACGCCGTGCTGTTCAGCGAGGTCGTCGAGCACCTCGTCGATCCGGACAGCGCCCTGGACGAACTGCGCAGGGTCCTCCGGCCGGGCGGGCACCTGATGCTCTCCACGCCGAACCTCGCCGCCTGGTACAACCGCGGCCTGCTCCTCGCCGGTGTCCAGCCCGTCTTCTCCGAGGTGAGCCTGCGCGCCATCCACGGCCGCCCCGGCAAGGAGGTGGTGGGGCACCTGCGGCTGTACACGGCCCGCGCGCTGCGCGAGTTCGTCACGGCCGCCGGGTTCGATGTGGTGCGCCTGTCCGGCGCGCCCTTCCACGGCGTGCCGCGCCCGCTGCGCGCCCTGGACCGGCTGGCCTGCGCCGTACCCGGCGCCGCATCGATCCTCCTGCTGCACGCCCGAAAGGCCTGAGGCCCGTGTGGTGGGGCGTGGCCGCGGCGCTGTTCGCGAACCTGCTCTACAGCACCGGATTCGTGCTGGAGAAGAAGGCGTTGACGGCCATGCAGGCGGTCAGCGTCCGCAACCCCGCTAGGCTCCTGAGGCAGGTGCTCGGCAGCCCGCTGTGGATCGGCGGTTCGCTCTCCCTCGCGGCGGGCTTCGGCGCCCAGCTCGCCGTGTACCGCACGCTGCCGATCGCCGCCGCGCAGGGCATCTTCGTATCGGGCCTGGTGCTGCTCCTGCTGCTCTCCTCGGTCCTGCTCGGCGAGCGGACCTCGGGGCGCGAGCGGTACGCGGTCGGCGGGATCCTGCTCGCCCTGCTCATGGTGGTCCTGTCGCTCAGCGACGACAACGACGCGGTCAGCCGCAGCGCGCCCGTGGCGCTGATCCTCACGGTCTGCCTGCCGTCGCTCGCGGCCGGCGTCTGGCTGTACGGCTCGGCGGAGCGGCGCGCCAGGCACCGGCACCGCATGCCGACGGCGGGCGTCGAGTACGGCGTCGCGGTGGGCCTGCTCTACGGGGTCAGCTCGCTGGCCATCAAGGGCGTCTCCAGCTACCTGACGACGGACGACATCGGCGGCGCGCTCGGCGACCTGCTCCGTTCGCCCTACCCCTACCTGCTGCTCTTCACCGGCGCGTTCGGCCTGATCATGTCGCAGGCGGCCCTGCAGCGCTGCCGGGCGTCCCTGATCGTGCCGGTGTGCACGACGGTGACGTCGCTGTTCACGGCCGTGCTCGGGACGCTCGCCTTCGGCGAGGCGCTGCCGCACGAGCCGGTGCGCCTCGCCCTGCGGATCGCGGGCACGGTCCTCGCCGTGTCCGTGCTCCTCGCCATGCCGAAGCACGACGGAACCGCCCCCCACCCCGTCCCCGCCCCCAAGGAGTTGACCAGCGGATGAACCCCGACGACCCGCTCCTCAAGATCCTCGCCTGCCCGCTGGACAAGGGCCCGCTGCACCTGCTGTCCTCGGCGGAGCCCCTCATACCGGAGGAGTCGCTGTACAACCCGCGGCTGCGACGGCGCTATCCGGTCGTCGACGGCATCCCGCAGCTGCTGCCCTCCTCCGGCGAGCAGGTCTCCGAGGACGAGCACGAGCAGCTGATCAAGCGGATGTCCCCGTGAACGCGGGGCTGACCACGACGACGAAGGGATGCCCATGACGTTCGCCGCCCGCGTGGCGCCCTACGTCCCCGACCGGCTGATCGCCGCCCTGGCCCGGCTCGTCTACCCCCGCTTCGAACCGGAGCTCGCCCGGCTCGCCGACCTCTGCCCGCCCGGCTGCGGCACGGCCGTGGACGTCGGCGGCTGGTACGGACCGTGGTCGCACCGGCTCGCCTCGCACGCGCGGCGCGTGGTGGCCGTCGAGCCGGTGCCGCACCTGGCGCGCGTCCTCGCCGCCTGCACGCCCGGCAACGTACGGGTGGTGCGGGCCGCGGCGACGGACCGTCCGGGCACGGCCAGGCTCTGGCTGCCGGACGGGGACCGGGGCGAGCGGGGCGTGTCGTCGCTCGTGCGCCGCGACATCCACGCCACCGCCGTCGACGTGCCGTGCCTGACCCTGGACGGCCTCGGTCTGCGGGACGTCCACTTCATCAAGATCGACGTGGACGGCAATGAGCTGAAGGTGCTGCGCGGCGCGCACGAGCTGATCGACCGCGACCGTCCGGCGCTCTTCATCGAGCTGGAGTCCCGCATCCAGCCGATCGCCCCGGTCGTGGAGCTCCTGACCCGCCACCACGGCTACCGGGGCTGGGTCCTGCCCCGGCACACCTGGCTGCCGCTGGCCGCCTTCGATCTGGAGACCCACCAGTCCGGCACGGCGCACGTCGTGTCGCAGGGCCTGCTGCGCCGGGTGCTCACGCCGAGACGTCCCCGGTACGTGAACTCGGTGCTGTTCCTGCCCGAGGGCCACCGCCCGGGAGCGCTCGCGGTGCGCGACGATGGGGTGCATGCCCGCTAGCTCTCCCGGTGGCCCGTTCACCGCCCTCGACTTCCAGTTGGTCCTGCTGCGCCGGATGGCCGACCACAATCCGGACCTGGTGGAGGACGCCCGCCACGAGCTGGGTGTCTCCATCGCCGAGATGCGCGAGGCCAACCGCCGCTGGCAGGCGATGGCGCGCTCGCCGCGCTCCCGGGGCGCCGCCTCCCGCTACCGCTCGGTGCTCGGCGCACCCGAGGCGACGGTCCGCCGCACCATCGGCGACCTGGAGTGCGAGGCGCTGCTCTGGCCGGTCCCGCTCTGGCCCGACCTGCGCTTCGAGGTGCTGCGCGCACCGAACGGCGCCGTGTGGAACGAGTGGCTGGTGCGCGCTCCCGGAGCCCCGCCGCCGCGACTCCGTACACTCGACGACCTCGCGCCGTGGTCGTGCACGGTCGACGAGGCCGCCCGCGCCTTCACCCCGGCGCGGCCCATGGAGGGAAGCGCGCCGACGCGGTGGGCCCTGGCGTTCGAGGCGCCGGACGCGAACGGCGAACCGCGCTCCTGCGTGGCGGAGTTCACCTGGGGGCTGCTCCAGCGGGTTGGGGTGCGGGACGCGTGTGCGACGGAGTAGGCGCCTGCCTTCACACACTCGCCGCCTCGATGATCAGCTCCGTGACGCGGGGCAGTGAGCCGGGGTGGAGGCCGAGGAAGAAGTTGGGCTCGACGAGTTCGAGTTCCATGACGCGGGGGTCGCCGTCGGCGCCGTCCACCAGGTCCACGCGCGCGTAGAGCAGGTCGGGCGAGCCAGGAACGGCCGCCAACGCCCGCGCGGCCACGTCGAGTTCAGCGCCGGTGGGCTCCCAGGGGCGCAGGTCGGGGTGCGGCATCTTGGGGTCGTCGTACGCCGTGCCGGGCGCGAGCACCGCGCCCTTCTGTATGGCGTGCAGGAAGTGTCCGCCGAAGAAGACGAGGGCACGCTCACCGGTGACGTCGATGCGCTCCAGGTAGGGCTGGACCATGGCGGTGAAGCCCTCGGCGTGCAGGTGGGCGAGGTGCGCCAGGGCCGCGTCCCGCTCGTCCGCGCGGTACCGCGCGGCGTTCCGGGCACCGGCCCCGGAGGCCGGTTTGACGACGAACTCGCCATCAGTGTGCGGCAGTTCCGCTCCCTGGCCGGGCGCGCGGTAGTACGTCGGCACGACCGGCACTCCGGCCTCGGCCAGCTCGCCCAGATAGCGCTTGTCGGTGTTCCACCGCACGACGTCCGCGGGGTTGGCGAGCCGGGTGAGCCGGGCGCACCGCTCGGCCCACGCCACGTACTCGGCGGTGCGCCAGCTGTAGTCCCAGGTGGACCTGATCACCGCGAGGTCGAAGCCGGACCAGTCGACGTCCGGGTCGTCCCAGCCGACGACGCGGACTTCGGCCCCCGCGTCGCCGAGGGCCTTCGCCAGGACGGGCAGATCGGTGTCGTACTCCGGCTGCGGCCTGCGGGTGACCAGCGCGATACGGGGGCTTGCCATGGGGAGTTCTCCTTCGCGTACACCACATACACCGCTCGAACGCGCAGGCTAGCAACCGCGACCGGTGCGGCTCGGAGAATGCTCGGAGGATGAGGACGCTCCGGGCCGTCCTTGCCCGCGAGGCAAAAGCCGGGACCCGCTCTTGTTCGCGGACTCCAACATCTGCTTATGATTCAGCGGTGTTCGACTCACGGCACATCAAGACGTTCCACGAGGTGGTCCGCGTCGGGTCGTACTCGGCGGCCGCCCGCTCCCTCGGCTATACGCAACCGGCGATCACCCAGCAGATGAAGGCCCTGGAACGGTCCGTCGGCACCCCGCTGTTCACCCGGGTCGGCCGCCAGATGCGGCTGACGGAGGCCGGTGAGGCGCTGTCCCGGCACGCGGGGATCATCCTGGACGACATCTCCGCCGCCCAGCAGCAGATGACCGCGATCACGCGGCTGCGCTCGGGCCGGGTGCGGGTCTGCGCCTTCCCCAGCGCCAACGCGACCCTCATCCCTGAGGCCCTGGCCCGGCTGGCCTCGGGCTACCCGGGGGTGCGCGTGGAGCTCCTGGAGGAGGAGCCGCCCGAATCGCTGCGGCGCGTGGTGCGCGGCGAGTGCGACATCACACTCGCCTTCACCTATCCCGGCCTGCACGACGAGGTGCCGGACGAGCTGGCGGAGATCCCGCTGATGGAGGACCAGCTGACCGTGCTGCTGCCCGCCGGGCACCGGATGGCGCGCCAGCGTTCGGTCAAGCTCGCCGAGCTCGCCGAGGAACGGTGGATCGCCGGCTGCCCGCGCTGCCGCGCCAACTTCCTGCACGAGTGCGCCGAGCTGGGCTTCGCCCCCGACATCGCCTTCACCACCGACGACAACCTGGTGGTGCAGAGCCTGGTCGCGGAGGGGCTCGGCATCGCGATGATGCCGGGGCTCGTCCTGAACTTCCTCTGCCACGGCAAGGTGACGGGCCGCGCCCTGGACCCCGCGTCGCGGCGCCAGGTGTCGGCGTACGTCCTCAAGGACCATCTGCGGATCCCGGCCACCGCCCTGGTCCTCGACGAACTGAAGACGGTCGCCGCCAACCGCGTCGGCTGCTGAGCACCTCCCTGCGCCCCCTCGTACCCATAAGCACAAGTTGGGGGGTTGCCAAAAGACTGTCGTTGGACGTGATGGATCGGGCGGCGCGACGCTGCCGGTATGAGCACTCCGATCGCGTACCGGCCCGCCCGGACCACAGAGCGCCTCGACACCCTCGTCGCCGACGTGCGCGAGGCCGTGGGACGCGGCCTGCCTCCCGACCTGACCGCGTACCTCGTGGGCGAGCGGCTCGCCCCGCACCTCGGCGCCGCCGACCTGCTCACCGAGGAGCAGCGCGAGGGCGACCCCAAGCGGTACCGCCAGCACGTCCTGCACGCCGAGCAGGACGGCAGCTTCTCGCTGGTGGCGCTGGTGTGGCTGCCGGGGCAGCGGACCTCGGTCCACGACCACGTGTCGTGGTGCGTGACCGGCGTGCACGAGGGCGAGGAGCAGGAGCGCCGCTACCGTCTGGTGCCCGCCGCCGGGGCCGGTGGCACCGCCCGGCTCGTCGCCACCGAGGACGTCGTCAACCCGCGCGGTTCGGTCTGCGGCTTCGCGCCGCCCGGCGACATCCACCGGGTATGGAACGCCTGCGGTACGCGCGCGATATCGATCCACGTCTACGGCGCGGACATCGCCCGCCTCGGCAGCAGTGTCCGCCGGGTATACGAGCTCCCGGCCGACCGGTAATGGCGCTGCTCGGGGAGCGCCCCGCCTCCCGTACGACACCCGCCGCCCCACCCGGCGCCCCACCCACCGTCCGCGCTCCCGGGAAGCTGCCGGGCCTGGCGCTCGCCGTGCTCGGCGTCGGCGTCGCCTGGGGCGTGCACCGGCTCGTGCCCGGGGTGCCGATGCTCACCGCGGCGGTGGTCCTCGGCATCGCGGCGGCCCATCTGCCGGGCGCCGCGCACGCGTTCGTCCGCGGCCCCGGCAAGGCGGGCCTCACGTTCGCCGGGAAGCGGCTGATGCGCGTCGGCATCGTACTGCTCGGCCTGAAGCTGAGCCTGGACGACGTGCTCGGCCTCGGCTGGGCTTCGGTCGCGATGGTGCTCTGCGTGGTCGCGGTCACCTTCTCCGGCACCTGGTGGCTGGGCCGCCGCATGGGGCTGCGCGGCGACCAGCCGCTGCTGATCGCCACCGGCTACTCGATCTGCGGCGCGTCCGCGATCGGCGCGGTCAGCGAGGTCTCCGAGAGCGACGAGCGGGACACGGCCACGTCGGTGGCCCTTGTGACCCTGTGCGGCACCCTCGCCATCGCCGTACTGCCGCTGCTCCAGCACCCCCTCGGGCTCAGCGACGCGGAGTTCGGGCGCTGGGTCGGGGCGAGCGTGCACGATGTCGGGCAGGTCGTGGCGACCGCGCAGACGGCCGGCGCCGGGGCGCTCGGCGACGCGGTCCTGGTCAAGCTGATGCGGGTCGCCCTGCTCGCCCCGCTCGTCGCGGCGCTGGCCCTCTCGGTGCGGGCGCGGCGGCAGGGGCGCGGGGCTGTGGAGGGGACCGCGGGCGGGGCCGCGGAGGGGGCCGCGGGCACCAAGCGGCCGCCGCTCGTGCCGCTCTTCGTCGCCGGGTTCCTCGTCATGGTCGCCCTGCGCACCACCGGGTGGCTGCCGGGCGCGGCGATCGACACGGCGCAGACGGCGCAGGAACTCCTTCTGGCCGCCGCCCTGTTCGGCCTCGGCAGCGCGGTCGACCTGCCGTCCCTGACCCGTACCGGCGGCCGGGTGGCGGCGCTCGGGCTCTTCTCGTGGGTCGTGATCGCGGGGGTGTCGTACGCGGGCGTACTGCTGACGTACTGACCGAACCGACCGACGCGCATGCGAACAACGAAAGCGAACGACTGGGCAGTTGTTCCCTGGAACAGGTGATCGTCGCGCCAGGAATTGCGCGGGGCCCATGCGGTTGACGATGCTTACGGTGCGCGAGCGACGGGCTGCAGACCGTGACCGCGCCCCGGCCCATGTCCCATACATGGCCGGTGAGTTGGGCCCGGTCCCACGGGTCCGACCTTCCGATGAGTCCCACAAGGAGAAGCACCACCATGAACCTCATCACTGACGTCGTCGCCGGTCTCGCCCACTTCCTCGGCTGGCTGGTCTGACGTCACCCGCATCCGTACGCAGCGGCGCCGCCTCCCCCGTCCCAGGGGAGGCGGCGTCGCCGTGTACGGATGCGGGCCGATCGTGTCGCGATCTACGCTCCGGTGCAGAGACGACGATGAGGAGTACGAGACGTGGACCCCCTCTTCCCGGCCCTGAACGCCGCGCGCGGCGAGGCCCTCCGCTTCGGCGAACGCTCACTGACCTATCCCGACCTTGCCTCAACGACTGGCTCACTGGCGCTACGACTGCGCGCCTCGGGCGCCCACCGGGTCGCCGTCTGGGCGACGCCGTCCATGGAGACGGCCGTGGGCGTGGTCGCCGCGCTGCTCGCCGGGGTACCGGCCGTGCCGCTGAACCCGAAGTCGGGCGACTCCGAACTCGCCCACATCCTCCGCGACAGCGCACCCTCGCTGGTACTGGCCGAGCCGGGCGCCGAACTGCCGCCCGCCCTTGCCGACTTGACCCGGCACGACATCGACGTACGCCAGGACGGCGGGCCCCCACCGGCAGACCTGCCCGCCGAACCCGCCCCCGAGTCCCCCGCCCTGATCGTCTACACCTCCGGCACCACGGGCCCGCCCAAGGGAGCCGTCCTGCCGCGCCGCGCGATCGCCGCCACGCTGGACGCCCTGGAGGACGCCTGGCAGTGGACCGCCGACGACGTCCTCGTGCACGGCCTGCCGCTCTTCCACGTGCACGGCCTGATCCTCGGCACGCTCGGCCCGCTGCGGCGCGGCGGCTCCGTACGGCACCTCGGGCGGTTCACCACCGAGGGCGTGGCGCGGGATCTTGGCACCGGGGCGACCATGCTGTTCGGGGTGCCGACGATGTACCACCGGATCGCCGAGGCCCTCCCCGGCGCACCCGAGCTGGCGAAGGCGCTGGCCGGGGCGCGGCTCCTGGTCTCCGGCTCGGCGGCGCTCCCGGTCCACGACCACGAGCGCATCGCGGCGGCCACGGGCCGGCGCGTCATCGAGCGGTACGGCATGACGGAGACCCTGATGAACACGAGTGTGCGGGCCGACGGCGAGCCGCGCGCGGGCACGGTCGGCGTGCCGCTGCCGGGGGTCGGCCTGCGGCTGGTCGACGAGAAGGGCGAGGAGCTCGCGGCGGACGGCGGCCCCGAGGCGGTCGGCGAGATCCAGGTGCGCGGCCCGAATCTCTTCACGGAGTACCTGAACCGCCCGGACGCGACCGCCGAGGCCTTCGCGCCCGGCGGCTGGTTCCGCACCGGCGACATGGCGGTGCGGGACACCGACGGATATGTGCGCATCGTCGGCCGCAAGGCCACCGACCTCATCAAGAGCGGCGGCTACAAGATCGGCGCGGGCGAGATCGAGAACGCGCTGCTCGAACACGAGGGGGTGCGGGAGGCCGCGGTCACCGGTGAGCCGGACCCCGACCTCGGGGAGCGGATCGTGGCGTGGATCGTCCCGGCCGACGCCCAAGCCCCGCCGTCGGCCGATGCGTTGGCCGATCACGTGGCCGCGCGACTGGCTCCGCACAAGCGGCCACGGGTCGTGCGGTACCTGGAGGCGCTGCCCCGCAACGACATGGGCAAGATCATGAAGAGGGCGCTGCGGCCAGTGGGCCCCTCCGGCGGCTGAGGAGCGGGATCCGGGGCGGAGCCTCGCGTCGGTGGGTTACGCCGAGCTCCGCCCCGAGCAGGGCACCGGGGCTACCGCACCCCCACCGCCCGCACGATCTCCTGCGAGACGGCCCCGCCCCGGTCATCGCGCGCCGAGGCCCGCAGCGACACGGACTCCGCGCTGTCCGGCACCCTCAACCGCGCCTCCCAGGAAGCCTTCCCACCCTCCCGGTCCAGCGCGACGTCCCGCCACGTCCTGCCCTCGTCGTACGAGACGGACAGCTCGCCGCCCCCGATCCTCCCGGTGTCCCGCGCCCCCTTCACGTACTCGGCGAAGATCCCGACCGGCACGGTACGACCGCCCCGCACCTCGCCCGAGAGGTCCGTGGCCACGTCGAAGCCGAGGTTGAGGAGCGGCAGGAAGGTCTTCCTGTCCGCCGGTGTCTCCTTCGACCTGAAGGTCCACTCGGCGTGGCCCTTCGTCCCGAGCCGCCACCGCTCCGGGTCGAGCGTCGTATCGGTCACGACCCTGTAGGTGTGCTCGGCGGGGTCCGCGTCCCACACGTACACGGCCGCACCCATGCTCCGGTCGGCGCTCACCCCGTCCACGAAGACCTCGCTGACCTGCGTCATCGAGTCGTCGTTCCAGACATCGCCGAAGCCGGTGTGGTCGGGGCCCGAGTCGCCCCAGCCGGGCACGTCGAACTCCAGGTCGTTGCCCCTGCGCTGCTGGCCCCAGCCGAGGCCGGTGCCGAGCCAGGGGTGCAGGACCGGCTTGAACCAGTCCAGCTCGGTGTGCCCGCCGCCCCGGTAGGCGACGAGGCCGCCGCGCTCCTCCAGCGCGCCGGGACCGGTGGTCACGCACTCGTGCCACAGCTGGCCGCGCCCGGCCGAGACGTACTCCGTCCGCTCGGCCGGGTAGTCGATCTTCTCCTGGAAGCCGAGGCCGACGGGGAAGGTGTCGGTGATCGAGTAGCGGAACTCACCGCCCGTCGCGGGCTTCACCGCGTGGTAGGCGGTGCCGAGGACGGCCAGCTCACTCTTCTCCGGCTCGTACGTGAGGTCCTCGGGCACGGCGCCCTTGTGGCCCTCGGAAAGGTCATACACATAAGGGGTGTTGACGGTGCCGGTGTTCTCGATCCTCCTGCCCGCCTTCGCCGCCGCGACGAGCCTTGCCCCGTCCGCCGCGTCGACCGTGGCGATCTGCAACGGCCGGTCGCCGTTGTCGTCGGTGCCGAACCAGGCGTTGAGGCGCCCCGGCCGGTCGTCCGTCACGAACAGCGCCTTCGCGCCCGCGTCCTGCGCGGCCTGCCCGAGCCGCGCCGGGGAGAGCTCGCCGGTGCGGCGCACCACGACGGCCCTGCCCCGGACGTCCTTCCCCTCGTACGCGGCCGGCGCGCCGTCGCCCGCGTCCACCAGGGACCAGCGGCTGCGCCCCTCGGCGATCGTGCCGCCGGGCTGCGCGACGGCCTCGCCGAGGCCCCGCACGTCCACAAGGGGCTTGCCGAGGCGCCAGACGGTCCGGTACTCGAAGGTGCCCTCGGTGACCTTCCGGGTGGGCGCGGCGAAGACGCTGTCGTACTTCACGGGCACCTGGACGGCGCCCACCAGGTCGGCGCCGCCTGCGGTCCGGTCGTACTCCATCAGGAGCTGCCGGGTCTCGGTGCGCCGGTCCACGGCCGCCCTGATCTCGCGCAGTTTCCGCCCGTCGAGGGTGATCTCGCGGTCCCGGTCGAGGGTGATCTGCGGGTCGGCGAGGAAGCCTAGCCCGAGGGAGTCCTCGCCGCCGGCCCCGCGCACGTCGAGGAAGGTCGAGAGGGCGTACGTGCCCGGTTCCAGGCGCAGTTCCAGGGTGCCGGAGTCGCCGACAGCGGCCGGGAACGGCTCGGTCCCCTCGGCGAGGCGCTGCACCACGAGGTCGGCGGGTGTCGCGGCGCCGTCGCGGTCCTTGACGCGGACGGTGAGCGTGTACCGCTCCTCCTCCTTGACCAGGCCGAACGCCGTGTGGGCGACCTCCTTGCCGCCGCTGCTCGCGACGACGGCGCCGCTGGTGTTCCCGGCGGGCGCCTCGGCCGCGTCCCCGGTGACGGTGGTCGACGCGGTGCCGTGCGCCGGGACGGTGAGGGTGGAGTCGGCGAGGGTGACGACTCCGTCGGCGGCACCTCGCGCGTCCAGGCTCAACGCGACGGGTTGGTCAGAGGTGTTGGCGTACGTGAGGGTCTTGGCGACCGGCTTGTCGGTGTCGTACGGCCAGCCGTGGAAGCCGAGGTCGACGGTGCCGGTCGCGGTGACCTTCGCGTCGACGGCGTCGGGCACGCTGACCCGTCCGGCCCCCAGCACATAGGCGGGCGCGCCGAGTTGTTTCGCGCTGGACATCAGGGCGTCCTTGAGCCGGGCGCCCGTCCAGTCGGGGTGCCGCTCGGCGAGCAGGGCGGCGGCGCCCGCGACGTGCGGCGTCGCCATCGACGTACCGCTCATCCCGGTGTAGAGGCCGGTGCCGCCCGCAAGTTGGGAACGGGCCGCGAGGATGTCGACGCCGGGCGCCGACAGGTCGGGCTTGAGCGCGTGGTCACCGGCGCGCGGTCCCTGTCCCGTGAAGTACGCGGCCTCGTCGCGGGAGTCGACGGCGCCGACGGTCAGCGCGGCGTCGGCGGCACCGGGCGAGCCGATGGACGAGGGCGCGCCCGTGTTCCCCGCGGCGATGACGAAGAGGGCGCCGGTCTCCTTGGAGAGGGAGTTGACGGCGACGGCCATCGGGTCGGTCCCGTCACTGGTCTCCTGCGAGCCGAGGCTCATGGACACGACCTTGGCGCCGACGTCCTTCGCGGCCCACTCCATACCGGCGATGATCTCGGACTCGCTGCCGGAACCGTCGTCGCCGAGCACCTTGCCGACGGCGAGCGAGGCGCCCGGCGCGACGCCCTTCTCCTTCGCGCCCTCGGAGCCCGCCCCGCTGCCGCCGACGGTGGAGGCGACGTGGGTGCCGTGGCCGTTGCGGTCGGCCACCTCCTCGCCCGGAACGAAGCTCCTGCTCTCGTCGACGCGCCCCTTGAGGTCCGGGTGCCCGGCGTCGACCCCGGTGTCGAGGACGGCGACCTTCACGCCCTTGCCCGTGAGCCCGGCCGCCCAGGCCTTCGGTGTGCCGATCTGCTCGTTGCTCCGCGCCATGTCGGCCTCGACGCGCCCGTCCAGCCACACCTTGGCGATGCCCGCCGCCCCACCGCGCACGGACCGCCACAGCGCGCCCGGCTCATCGGCCCTGACGGCAACGCCGTCGACGCTCGGCAGGGGCCGCACCTTCTCGACCCCGCGCGGCAGTCGGGCGCGGGGGCCGCGGGCCGTGCCGTTGTCGTACGTGACGATGAGGGGCAGCGGGGCGCCCGCCCGGCCCAGCCGGATCAGCTCGGTCACGTCGAACAGCCGCTGGTCGAGGACGCCGGAGCGCAGATACGGCCGCGCCTCGTCCGGTACGACGGTGACGTGCCCGTCCGAGATCAGGCTGCGCACCGCCCCGCTCCCCCCGGCGGGCCGGTCGACGGTGACGGTCCGCCGCCCGCCCGGGAGCCGGGTGACGGTGACCCGGTCGCCGGTGATCAGGGTGACGGTGTGGGCGGAGCGCGCGATACGGGTGGTGGGCGCCGGGGTGCCGCCGCCCGCCGGCCCTTCGGCGGTGGCTTGCTGCCCCGCGGGAAGCAGGGCGAACGCGAGACCGGCGGCGGCCACGAGCGGGGCTCTTCGCCGCACGGGGGCTCTGGTCATGGGGCTGCCTCTCTTCGTCGGACCCGGGCGGGGGGTGGTGCCGGGCACTGCGAAGAGTGTCGGGGCCCTTGTGGCGTACGGGAGTTGGCGGGACGTGGCGGGAATCCGCCAGGGCACCTACCCGCCAGCGGCGCGGGTTCGCGGCCCCGAGGCCCTCGGTGCGCCGGTGTGGCTGACAGCCACCAGCGGGTT
Source organism: Streptomyces sp. NPDC044106 (assembly GCF_056433985.1). Classification (NCBI taxonomy): domain Bacteria; kingdom Bacillati; phylum Actinomycetota; class Actinomycetes; order Kitasatosporales; family Streptomycetaceae; genus Streptomyces; species Streptomyces sp. NPDC044106. Next base: position 221,984 of record NZ_JBWKFZ010000010.1, on the reverse strand, counting down.
CCGCAACAATGCCGTTGGCAGATGTGGGGCATCGACACAGCTCAACGGGGGCGTCGCATGGACGGGTTGGTGGAGTTCACGACCGAGGACGGCGCGCGGGTCGTCGTCGCCGACGTGGACGACGGCTCCGGCTCCCGCCTCGTCTCCCGCGGCGACGAACCCGCCCTGGCGGCCCGCACGTTCGAGGCGTCGCTCGACGGCGCGCGGGCCGCCGCCGCGTCCGCGCTGCGGGTGTTCCGCGACGGCAGCCTCCGGCCCGACTCGGTCGAGATCGAGTTCGGGGTACGGATGTCGGCTGAGGCAGGCGCCGTGATCGTGAAGGGCCAGGCCGAGGGCCACCTCGTGGTCCGCCTCACCTGGACACCGGACGCGCCCCCGCGGGCTGAGGAGTGGGCCACCGCCGGGACCGCTGCCGGGACCGCCGCGTCGGCAGGTCAGGCAGGCCCGTCGGGGCAGTCGGCGCAGACAGGGCAGTCAGGGGGGACAGGGCAGTCACCGGAGCCGACCGGCGCGCCATGAGCAGCATGTCCTGGCACGCCCGGATCCAGTGCGGCCGCGAGACGGGCGCGGGCTCCCTGGCCTCCGAGCGCCACCTGCTGACCTGCGCACACGTCGTCCGCGACAGCGGGGCCCGCGAGGTCACCGGCCGTTTCCCGCACCACAGGTCGCTCGGCGCGGCCGCGGCCGTCGTGAGCGCGGACGTGGTCGGCGCGCTCCACGACATGTGAGACCGCCGGCCCCCGGCGGACGAGGGACTGGAGACGAGGGGCGGGGGACGGCTGGGCGCGGTCTCCACCGGCGCCGCCCGCCGCGAAACATCACCCGTGCGGCGGCACCCCGCCCGGCTCAGTCCAGCGCGCGTGCCGCCCGCGCCCGCCGCACGATGCGAGAGAGGACCGCTGCCCGGTGGTCCGCACGGTCTGCGCTCTCGGGAGGATCTGCCATGACCGTCAGTCTGGAGCAGTTGCGCCGCTGCCATATCGCCGTAGACCTGGGAGCCTCGCGGACCCGGGTGTTCGTCAAGGGGGTGGGCCTCGTCGTCGACGAGCCGAGCGCCGCCGCCGTCAACACCCGCACGGGCGCGCTCATCGCGGTCGGCCGGTTCGCCGAGGAGATGACGGGACGTACGCCCGCCTACATCCGGGTGGCCCGCCCCGTCTCCGGCGGCACCGTCGTCGACATTGACATGGCCCAGCGCATGCTGCGCAACCTGATCAGCGAGAAGCTGCGCCGCACCCTGCGCCGCAAGCCCCGGCTGCGCGCCGCCGTCTGCACCCCGCACGACGCGGATCCGCTCGCCCAGCGCGCCGCCGTCGAGACCATGGTCGGGCTCGGCGCGCGCCGCGTGGAACTGGTCGACACGCTCATCGCGGCGGCGGTCGGCTGCGGCCTGCCCGTGGAACGTCCCGAAGCGACGATGATCCTCGTCTGCGGCGCCGCGACCACGCAGGTCGCGGTCCTCTCCCTCGGCGCGATCGTGACCGCCGAGCGCATCCCGGTGGGCGGCGAGGCGATCGACAACGCGGTCGTGCAACACCTTCGCCACCACCACGAGTTGATGCTGCCCTCCCAGTCCGTACGCCCTCTCCAGCTCGCCCTGCACGGCAACGGCCTCACGCCGCAGGGCCCGGAGTCGACGGAGATCCACGGCAGGGACGTCGCGACGGGCGCGGCCCGTTCCGTCCGCGTGGAGACGGCCGCGGTCCGCGACGCCATCCACACCCCGCTCACCGCCGTCCTCGACGGCATCGGCAAGGTGCTGCGCGACTGCCCGCCGGATCTGGTGGCCGACCTCGCGGACCGCGGCATCATGATGGTCGGCGGCAGCGCGCTGCTCCCCGGCCTCGACCAGCTGCTGCGGACCGCCACCGGAATGCCCGTACACATCGCGGAGCGACCCGATGTGTGTGCCGTGATGGGACTCGGTGCGATGCTGGAGGGCAAGATCCAACCGCTGTCCCTGGCTCCGCTCTCCGGCTGACCGGGCCGCCGCCCCCACCGACCACGGAGCGCTCAGTACGTGACCGAGATGCCCGAAGGAGCGGACGCGGCACCGCCCTCGCTGCAGCCGATCCTCGAAGCGGTCCTCAGCGTCGGCACGGACCTCGAACTCCGTGCCACGCTCCAGCACATCGTGGACAGCGCGGCGAGGCTGACCGGGGCGGGGCTCGGCACGCTCGGCGTCGACGCCGCCGGTCGCGAGGGTCCGGCCGAGCTCTACGTGGCGGGCGGCCCCGGACGCTTCCCCGAGGGGGTGCCGACCGTGCGGCCGACCGCCGACGGCACGGTCATCGACGTACCGGTATACGTTCACGACGAGCCGTTCGGCACGCTCCTGCTGGCGCGCAAGGAGCGCGGCGGCCCCTTCACGGAGGAGGACCGGCAGCTCCTGCGGGTCCTGGCGAGCCAGGCGGGCATCGCGATCGGCAACGCCCGGCTCTTCGAGGCGGCCCGGCAGCGGGAGCGCTGGATCGAGGGCGCGGCGGCGGTCACCACGGCCCTGCTCACCGGCGAGGCGGCGGCCGACGCGCTGATGACGGTCGCGGACCGGGCGAGGATCCTCGCGGGCGCGGCGGCGGGCGTGATCCTGCAGCCGACGGAGACGGGGGGCATGCGGATCGTGGCGGCGGCCACGGACGGTGCGCCGCACGGCTGGGGCAAGACGGCCGACGCCCGGCCCCGCGGGACGTCATCCGACACGGGCCCCGGCTCCGGTCCCGGCTCCGGCTCCGGCCCGCGCCCGACCGCCCCCGTATCGCGTCAGGGGAGCACTGGTGCCCCGAACCCGCAACCGAAGCCGAACTCACACCCCTACCCCCCGAGCCACAACGACCTCATCGGCACCACCATCGAACCCGGCAGCGCGGTGCTCGAGCAGTTGCTCGGTGGGGAGCCCGTCTTCATCGAGGACTCGGCGACCGATCCCCGCATGACGACGCACGTACGCCTCCGCTTCGGCCCCAGCATGATGCTGCCGTTGCAGGCCGGCGGCCGGCTCATCGGCACGCTCGCCCTGCCCCGCCGACGCGGCGCGCCCGCCTACACCGCGGCCGAACGCCTGCTCGCCACGCAGTTCGCCTCGCAGGCCGCACTGGCCCTCGTACTGGCCGACGCCCAGCAGAGCAGGCAACGCCTCGCGGTCTTCGAGGACCGCGACCGCATCGCCCGTGACCTGCACGACCTCGTCGTCCAGCGACTCTTCGCCACCGGCATGATGCTGGACGCGACCCGCCGCAGGGCCCGGTCGACGAAGGTCGAGTCCACGCTCGATCTCGCCGTCGACGAGCTGGAGTCCACCATCCAGGAGGTGCGCACGGCCATCTTCGCGCTCCAGCAGCCGCCCGCCGACGCCCCGGCCACCTTCCGCGGGAAGGTCCTGCGCGAGACGGCGGGCGCCGCCGCGGTCCTCGGCATCCAGCCGTCGGTGCACTTCGCCGGTGCGGTCGACAACCGGGTCACGGACCCGACCGCCAGCCACCTGCTCGCGGCCCTGCGCCGCGCGCTGGCCGCCACGTCACGCCGCACGGGCGTCACACGGGTCGACGTGGTCATCGACGCGAGGGCGACCCTGCCCGACCACCGGGAGGGAGTACGCCTGACGGTGTACGACGACGGGGACACGGGCGATACGGGCGATACGGGCGATACGGGCAGCGCGAACGGTACGGAGGCGGGCACGACGGTGACCTGGCAGGCACCGCTGTAATCCCCCCCCACAGACCGCCAACCACCCCGACCCCCAAGGCCGAGGCCAACACCAGCAGCACACCAGCACCGACCCCGCCCGGCACCAGCCTCACAACGCCACCACCGAAACCTCCGTAGCCTTCACGCTCGTCCACACCTCCGCCCCGTCCACGAGCCCCAGTTCCAGCGCGGCCTGCGGAGTGATCTCGGCGACCAGGTCGGGCGCCTCGTCCGACGCGATCAGGACGCGCAGCCGGCTCCCGGCGGTGGTGATCTCGCGTACCCGCCCCGGCCATACGTTGCGCGGGCTGCCCTGCGGCCTCTCGCGGTGCACCGACACCGCCTCCGGGGCGATGACCGCAAGCACCCGCGCCCCCGCCGTCGGCGGGTCGGCGACGACCAGGCGGCCGTCCCCGGCGAGGACGAGCGACCCGTCGGTGTCCGCGGTGCCGGGCCAGGCGTTGCGGCCGAGCATGCGGGCCACCCAGGGCGAGCGCGGGTGCCGGGTGACGTCGGCGGGCGGCGCGTCCTGCAACGTACGGCCTTCGTCGAGTACGAGGACCCGGTCGGCCAGCGACACCGCCTCGACGGGGTCGTGCGTGACGATGAGGCACACCCCGCCGAACCCGTCGAGGTGGCGGCGCAACGTGTGGCGGACGTGGGCGCGGGTGGTCTGGTCGAGGGCGGCGAGCGGTTCGTCGAGGAGCAGCAGCCGGGGCCGCGCCGCCAACGCCCGTGCCAGCGCGACCCGTTGGGCCTGCCCGCCGGACAGCTGGGCGGGCCTGCGGTGCGCGAGATGGCCGACGCCGAGCCGGTCGAGCCAGTCCTGCGCGTCGCGGCGGGCCTCGGCGCGCCGGACGCCCTGCGCGCGCAGCCCGTAGGCGGTGTTGCCGAGGGCGTTCAAGTGGGGGAAGAGCGCGCCTTCCTGGGGGACCCAGGCGACGCCGCGGCGGTGCGGCGGCAGCGCGGTGACGTCGCGCTCACCGAGCCGCAGGCGGGCGTGGGCGCGCGGGGTCAGGCCGAGCAGGGCGCGCAGCAGCGTGGTCTTGCCCGCGCCGTTGGGCCCGACGACGGCGATGGTGGTGCCGGGCTCGGCGTCCAGGGTGAGTTCGTTGTGCCCGGTCACGTCGGCGTGCAGGGCCCAGCGCTCCTGCGGGGCCGGGGTTTTGACGAGCGGCGCGGGGGGCGTCGCCAGAGGGTCGTCCCCCTCCTCGGAGCCGGCGGGCCGCTCCCGTACGCGTACGGAGGGGGCCCCCGTCGTCCAGCGCCCCCGCAGCCCGGCCAGTACGGCCATCGCGATGGCGAGCAGCAGCAGCGACAGCGAGGTCGCGGCCTCCGGCGAGTCCTGGAGCAGCAGGTACACCTGGAGCGGCAGGGTCTGGGTGGTGCCGGGCAGGTTGCCCGCGAAGGTGATCGTGGCGCCGAACTCGCCGAGGGCCCGCGCCCAGGTCAGCGCGGCGCCCGCGACGAGCCCGGGGGCGACCATCGGCAGGGTGACGGTGAAGAACACCCGTACCGGGGAGGCCCCGAGCGAGGCCGCCGTCTCCTCGAAGCCGGGCCGCAGCCCGCCGAGGGCGCCCTCGAGACTGATGACGAGGAACGGCATGGCCACGAACGTCGCCGCGACGACCGCGCCCGACGTGTGGAAGGGCAGCACGATCCCGAAGGTGTCCTCCAGCCAGGGCCCGAGAAGGCCGCGCCGCCCGAACCCGAGGAGGAGCGCGACGCCGCCGACGGTGGGCGGCAGCACCATCGGCAGCAGGACGAGGGACCGTACGAGCGCCTTCCCGCGGAACTCGACCCGGGCGAGGAGCCAGGCCAGTGGCACCCCGAGCACCAGCGAGAGCCCGAGCGCCCAGAAGGACACGAGCAGGGACAGCTTGAGGGCCTGGGTGACGCCGGGGGTGCTCAGATGCGTGCCGAGGTCGCCCCACTCGGTCCTGGCGAGGATGCCGACGAGCGGCATCAGCAGGAACGCGACGGCGAGCAGGGCGGGAACGGCGAGCGTCAGCGGCGCGCGGGGACGCGTGCGAGGGCGGCGGCGGTTCATGGTGAATGTGCAGGCTACGGCTTCTGGAAACCCGCGTCGCGCAGGAGCTTCTGCGCCTGAGGCGTGCTGAGCCACTTGACGAACGCGGCGGCGGCGTCACCGTTCTTCGAGCCCTTGAGGGTGGCGGCCGGGTAGGAGGCGACGGCGTTCTGCGCGTCGGGGATCTCGACGGCGTCGACCTTGTCGGTCGCGGTGGCGGCGTCCGTACGGTAGACGATGCCGGCGTCGGCCTCACCGAGCTCCACCTTGCTGAGCACGGAGCGGACGTTGGCCTCCTTGGAGACCGGCTTCACCTTGACGCCCTGCTTGTCCAGGACCTGCTTGCTGTAGCGGCCGACGGGCACGGTGTCGTCGGCGAGGACGACCTTCAGCTTGCTGTCGCCCAGATCCTTCAGCCCCTTCACCTTGTCCGGGTTGCCCTCGCGGGTGGCGATGACGAGGCGGTTCTTGGCGATGACGGTAGGGGCGCCGGTCTCGCCCGTGAGCCCCTCCATGGTCTTGGTGTCGGCGGTGACGAGGACGTCGGCGGGCGCCCCCTGCTTGACCTGCGCGGCGAGCTCCTGCGAACCGGCCGCGGAGACCGTGATGTCCGTGCCCGGGTGCGCCTTCTCGTACGCCTTCTCGGCGGCGGCGAAGACATCGGTGAGCGACGAGGCGGCAAGAACGGTGAGCTTCACGTCCTTGCCCCCGCCCTTCTTCTCGCTCCCGCTGTCGTCATCGCTCCCACAGGCGGCGAGCGGAACGAGCAGCGCGGCGGTCACGACGGCGGCGGCGGTACGGCGGACGGCGCGGGCGGGGAACTTCGGGGACATGGCAGAGCTCCTGGCGAAATGGTGAGCGACGAACGGAGAAGGCGGAAGGGACCCGCAACGAACCGAGCCCCTGCTCAGAGCCTGTGTCATATCCCCGGCCGGGTGGTCGCCGCCTGGCACGCACGCTCGCCGCGTTGCCGAAAAGCCCTAGTAGCTCCTCCCCCAGGCCTGAACGGCCCGGGGGGACCCCCACCGAGGACTTCCCGGCGCCTTGCGATCGCACGCACCAGACGACGCCCACTGATCCGACCGGGAATATGACACAGGCTCTCAGGCCCGATCGATGTGCACGTTGGTGGACTTCACCCGGGCGGTGGCCTGCATCCCGACCTCGAGGCCGAGCTCCTCCACCGCCTCCCTGGTCAGCAGCGAGACCAGCCGGTGCGGACCCGCCTGAATCTCCACCTGGGCGGCCACATCACCGAGCTTCACGGCGGTGACGATGCCGGGAAAGGCGTTACGAGCGGTGGTGTACGAGACGTCCTCCTCCCCCGCACCACCGCTCTGCGCGACCTCGACGGAGAACGCGGCGAGATCCCGCCCGTCGATGAGCCGCCGCCCGCCTTCATCCCGGTGCGTGGCGACGCGACCGGCATCCGCCCAACGGCGAGCGGTATCGGGACTGACCCCGAGCAGACGAGCGGCCTGCCCAATTGTGTAGGACTGCATGTGCGACAAGATAGGCGCGATCAGCTCGCATTTGTAAAAGTTGAGGGAGATCTACGGCGCAGATGCGACCCACCCCGTACGAACCTCCAACGCCGCCTCGTCCCCGGACAGCACCGCGGGACTACTCACGCGCGATCACGCGCACCCGGAGTCATGTCCGGCCACTTACCGACGTTGCTGCGCGACGGCGTCCGTGTACGTCTCGCGCGTCAGGTCCTCGGCTCCAATGCCCAGGTCCGTCAAGACGCTGCGGACGTCGTCCAAGGCCGCGGTCACCTCATCCTCACCGACGAGAGTCTCGATCTCCAGGAACGTCCCGTCGATCTCAGGGACCCGCACGAGAGTGGCCAGCATCTGCCGGCCGCGCGCCTCGAAGTCGTAGTTCCGGCACCGCTTCTCGAACGCGATGGCCTCGACGTACCCAAGGCCGCGCAGGATGGCGTGCGCTGCCGCCGCGTCACTGACACCCGTCTCATGCTCGGGCTTCGACCCGGACGCTGCGTCGACCGCGGCCGCCTTGAAGGTCAGAACAGTACGACTGCTGTCCTCGCTGTGGACCGTGCGGACACGCAGCTCCTCGTCGGCCTTTGCGAGGGCGCCGTCCGGCCGCTCGTAGTACGTGTCCTGGTACACCTCATTGCGCGCCCGCACACGCTCGTCGAGCTGTGCCATGACTCGCTCCGGATCCCGTACCCGCGCCTTCAACTCGGCCTCGATCACGTGTCGCTCCCCTTTCAGACCGTGCGCTGCGCCCCTGCCACGATCGCCTCGAACATGCGCCGGAAGCCGCGGAAGAGAGGACCGTGCGGCGTCGCCATCACCTTGTACGTGGCCGACTCGTGCCCTTCCCAGCCCGCGTCGAACGCCCCCAGGAAGAGGGTGTCGTCGGCGCGGATGAGGCGCCATGTGGGCAACATCCTGTACCGGAACACGGCCACATCGCACCCCTCGGCCTGGAGCTCCCGCAGCCGGGCCTCCGTCAGCCGCACGCCGCTGCCCAGAGAGTCAGCGGATTCACCGATCTCGGCCGCACGCTGCTCGAGGGATTCACCGTCAGGGTCGAGAAGCGCCACCCGGACGCGTAGCCCCTTGCCGCCCAGCTCCCGTGGCAGGCAAGCCGTGCGCAGAAGGCTGTCGTTCAGGCCGATCAAGCCGAGGCCTCGCACGGCGAGGATGTCCAGTTCCTCGGCGCGGCGAGCGTTCTCCTGGATCTCCTCGGCAGCCGAAGCCTGCGCCTCATACACGCGCACCACTTCGGGGAACGCGGCCAGGTCGAACGCGGCACCGCCTCGGGTCCGTTCCCGGCTGGCTGCGAGCCCGAGCAGGTGGCGCGCATCGTCGGGCATGAGAAGTCCTTCGGCGATGCGCTCGTACACGCTCAGGCGGGTAACTTCCCGACGGCCGTTGATGATTTCGTTGACACGAGCTTGTGTCATGCCGGTGGCTGCGGCGATACGGGCTTGGCTGGCCCCGGAGTACTGCTGTACGTGCCGGAAGACGGCGCCCATATCTCTGGCACGAAGGGCCTCGCGGACGTCTGCCCGCTCCCACGCCCAGTCAGGTAGGTCGAACGGCCCCATCGCAGTCGACATCGCGGCCCCCGGTATCCAGAACGGGATGGGAAGCCATCCCACCGTGAGATTACCGCCAGGGGATCGCTTCGGCACCGTCCGTCACTGGACGCTGGAGAGATCGATAGCGCCCCGGCAACCGCGTGAACGGCCCCGGGGCTGGCCGACTGCGAAGGAGTCGACATGGCCGACAGTACGGGCCGATCTCTGAGAGTGGGAGGCGTATTCCCGCAGTCGGTGAGCGCCGCTTTCGACTGGCTCGCGCGCGCCCAGCAAGAACCGCAGCAAGCCCACCGGGAGTGGCAGGAGCGGGGCATCGCCCTGCTGCCGCTCGGCGGAAGGTTCAACTCCGTGTGTCTGCCCGCGCAGATCGTGCACGCGGGCGCGGGCACCGACGACCTCGACGTGGTGGCCCGGACGCTGGCCGAGCTGCTCTGCGGCCCGGTCATCCACAACGCCCCGCAGAACACGTACTACGCACTGGTCGACAAAGGCCCTGTGGTCTCGTGGCGGTACCCCGACGAAGCCCCGATGCTGGGCACCGGGCACTTCCTCAGCGTGCCCGCCTCCGACCTGCGCGGCCCGACCGGCCTGCACTGGGTGGTGCGGCCCCGCATCGTCGGCGCCCTGTGCCCGGTCCCCTCCGTCGCCGCGCTCGTCCACATCGCCCTCGGAGCGCGCGCCAGGGGGAACCGGTGACCCTCATGGAGAAACCCGAGCTGGTGCGGCACGAGCAGGAGCTGTACGAGGTCCTCCTCATGCACACCGTCGAGTGCGCCTCCTGCCGGGCCGAGGAGGACTGCACGGAAGCGACACGGATCCGGCGAGCGCTACGGGCTACCCGCCTCGTCCTCCGGCACGCCGACGAGCAGACCGCGGCCCACGATGGGTGAGGGCACGCGGTTCTGCTGGACCTGCGACGAACCGATCCTCACCGGGCAAGCGGTGGTGACCGGCGTGAAGGTGTCGATCTCCGCCGGAGGTGCGACCTTCGTCAGACACCAGAACTGCCTACGGCCCGCGGGCTACCCGCAGCGACACCCGTCGCCCTCCCCGTCCCGGGAGACGCCGTGACCGCTCCATGACCGCCCCTGTGCGGGCGGTGCCACTACCCGATCCGGGACGGCGAGACCCACGAGACCCGGGCGTATGGGCCCGAGCCCCGGATCGTCCATGCCCCGGCATGCCCGGCGATCACCGTCGTGCCGTGCCCGCCGTGCCTGCGGCAGCTGGTCCGGGACGAGGTGGACGAGTCGCACGAGTGCAGCCTGTCGACCATCGTGACTGTCGACCAAGCGCGGCTCATCGTGGGCCCCGAGCAGGACTGCCCCTGCCCCTGCCAGACACCGGCAGTCGAGAGCGAGGCCCTGCGGGCGGCGAGAGCGGCCGCGCGCAGCGGCGCACCCGAAGGCTTCCGCCCGCCCCGTGCCCCGTAGCTCTGGGGGTGGGCGGGAGATGCGGCCTCGGCCGGACGCCGATCCGGCCGAGGCCGCTCCACGTCTTGATCGTTGGCCCTTCGGGCGAGCAGCGGGCGAGCTAGTGATCTCGCAAGCTCCACCCGAACGGACACCACCCGGAGGTTTGCGCCGTTGACGCAGGTGGAATCGTTCCTGCGCCATGGCGCTGTGGTGGGGCGGGTGGGACTCGAACCCACGGCCGACGGATTATGAGTCCGCTGCTCTAACCGGCTGAGCTACCGCCCCTAACGGCGCGTCGCGCACATTTGTGCGCGCCGTCTGCCGCAGCATAGCCGCTCATACGATCTCCTGCTTCGGATGGTCGGCATAGCTCGACCATGAGGACCGCGGGGCCGCCCGCATGGTTCCACCAGGCGCGAAAAAGACCCCTGAGACAGATCTCAGGGGCCCTTCCGTACAGCTCTCCCGACTGGACTCGAACCAGTAACCTGCCGGTTAACAGCCGGCTGCTCTGCCAATTGAGCTACAGGAGACCGAGCTCCCCCGACTGGACTCGAACCAGTAACCTGCCGGTTAACAGCCGGCTGCTCTGCCAATTGAGCTACAGGGGATCGTCTCGTTGCATCGAACTCAGCTACCTGGGAACTCTCCGGGCGGCGGGCGCTCGCTGCGACACATACATTAGCGCAAGCAGGGGGGTGCTCCGCCAATCGGTACCCCTCGGCCGATCAGCAGGCGAGTGACGGACGAGCGACAGACGTGCGACAGACGTGCGAAGCCGACGCCAGGGAAGACGTTAGGGAAGGGTGGCAGCCATGCGGTACCGGCTCACATTCGTGGCGGGACTGGCCCTCGGGTACGTACTCGGGACCCGGGCCGGACGCGAGCGCTACGAGCAGTTGAAGAAGTCCGCCCGTGAGATCTCGCAGAACCCGGCCGTGCGCAACACTGTCGAGTCCGCGACGCAGCAGGGGCGGGACGTGGCGGGCAAGGCCTTCCACACGGTGTCCGAGAAGGTCGGCGACAAGGTGCCCGACTCGGTGGCCGAGCGGGTCCGCTCCCTGCGCGAGCAGCGCGGACCGGGCGGCGCCGAGGACGACTGGGGCACCAGCAACACCTAGGGCATACCCCGGCGCCGCCCCAGGGGCACGCGGGGCGGCGCCGGGTCGTGCCGGATCACGTAGAGCGAACACAGGTACGGGTAGCGCCCGCGGTGCGGCAGAATTCCCGCATGGGGATAGTCGCAGGGTTGGACAGTTCGCCCGAATTCACGCGCATCGTGGTCTGTGACGCGGACACGGGCGCCGTACTCAAGCAGGGTTACGCCCCGCATCCGCTGGAGAGCGGCGAGGGCGGCTCCCGGCCGTCCGACGTCGATCCGCAGGCGTGGCTGCTCTCCCTCGGCGAGGCGGCGGGCAGCGGACTGCTCGAAGGCGTGCAGGCCATCGGTGTCTCCGCCCAGCAGAACGCACTCGTACCGCTCGACCAGCACGGCAACACCGTGCGGCCCGCGCTCGTCGGCAACGACCGGCGGGCGCAGGTGGCCGCCGTCGACCTGATCGACGGCCTCGGCGGCCGGGAGGCCTGGGCCCAGGCCGTGGGATGCGTACCGCAGGCCGGGCAGCCGGTGACGAAGCTGCGCTGGCTGGCGAAGACGGAGCCGGAGGCCGCGAGGCGCGTCGCCGCCCTCATGCAGGCCCCGGACTGGCTGGTCTGGCAGTTGCTCGGGCGGCCCGCCCGGCGTACGACCGACCGCGGCGGCGCCTCGGGCACCGGCTACTGGTCGGCGGCCGGCGGGGCGTACCGCCCGGACCTCGTCGAACTCGCCCTGGGCCACCAGGCGATGCTGCCCGAGGTGATCGGCCCCGCGGAGGCCGCTGGCACGACACCGGAGGGGCTGCTGATATCGGCCGGTACGGGCGAGACGATGGCGGCGGCCTTCGGGCTCGGCGTCCAGCAGGGCGACGCGGTCGTGTCGCTCGGAGCCTCCGGTTCCGTGATGGCCGTGCACCACGAGGCGCTGACCGACGCCCGCGGGATCATCACCTCGCTCGCGGACGCCACCGGAATGCACCTGCCGGTGGTCCATACGATGAACGCCGTGCGGGTGCTGCGCGGCACGGCCGAGATGCTCGGGGTCGCGGACCTCCAGGAGCTGTCCGCGCTCGCCATGAAGTCGACGCCTGGCTCGCACGGGCTCGTACTCCTGCCGTACCTGGAGGGCGAGAAGACGCCGAACCTGCCGCACGCGGCGGGCACGCTGACCGGGCTGCGGCGCGAGTCGATGAAGCCCGAGCACCTGGCGCGGGCCGCCTTCGAGGGCATGCTGTGCGGGCTCGGGGACGCGCTCGACGTACTGCGGGGGCGGGGCGTGGAGGTCCGGCGGGTGTTCCTGCTGGGCGCCGCCGCCGAGCTGCCCGCCGTACAGGCCGCTGCGCCGATGCTGCTCGGTACGCAGGTCGTGGTCCCGCAGCCCGCGGATTACGCGGCGATCGGCGCGGCACGGCAGGCCGCCTGGGCGCTCACCGGGCAGTTGCCGTTCTGGCAGGGGGCCACGGCGCAGGTCTTCGAGCCGGGCGAGGAGCTCGCGGTGGGGCAGGCGGTGCGGCAGCAGTACGTGACCGTGCGGGAGCAGGCCCATCCGGGGGCGTTCGTGTAGGCCCCGGCCCGGTCGCGTATCCCCACCCGGCCGGCCCCTACGGGTACCTCAGGGTCCTTGAGTCGGCCCAGTTCTTTACTCGGGCTGAAATTTGACCCGGTCATGGGTTAATCAGTTGCACGCCCCTGGGTCGGGTGTCGCAGGATTGGGGGCGACCTCGCCCCAATGTGCCGACACCCGACTCCTCGAGAGACCGAGCGTGCTCATAAGACTCCTGCGGACATACCTGCGTCCGTACCAGAAACCCATCGCCCTGCTGGTGCTCCTGCAGTTCCTGCAGACCTGCGCCGCGCTCTACCTGCCCAGCCTGAACGCCGACATCATCGACAACGGTGTCGTCGAGGGCGACACGGGCTACATCCTCTCCTTCGGCGGCATCATGATCGCCGTCACCGTCGTGCAGATGGTCTGCAACATCGGCGCCGTCTTCTTCGGCGCGCGGACCGCCGCCGCCGTCGGCCGTGACGTCCGGGCCGCCGTCTTCGACCGGGTGCAGTCGTTCTCCGCGCGCGAGTTGGGGCAGTTCGGGGCCCCGTCGCTGATCACGCGGACCACCAACGACGTCCAGCAGGTGCAGATGCTGGTCCTGATGTCGTTCACGCTGATGGTGACGGCTCCCATCATGTGTGTCGGGGGCATCGTGATGGCGCTCGGCCTGGACGTGCCGCTCTCCGGCGTGCTGGTGGCCGTCGTGCCCGTGCTCGGCCTCAGCGTGAGCCTCATCGTGCGGCGGCTGCGGCCCCTGTACCGCACGATGCAGGAGCGGCTCGACACGGTGAACCGGGTGCTGCGCGAGCAGATCACCGGCAACCGCGTCATCCGCGCCTTCGTCCGTGACGACTACGAGAAGGAGCGCTTCCGCAAGGCCAACGCCGATCTGACCGACGTCTCGCTCGGCACCGGCAAGCTGCTCGCGCTGATGTTCCCGATCGTCATGACCGTCGTGAACATCTCCTCGATCGCGGTGGTCTGGTTCGGCGCGCACCGCATCGACAGCGGCGGCATGCAGATCGGCGCGCTCACCGCGTTCCTCGCCTATCTGATGCAGATCGTGATGTCCGTGATGATGGCCACCTTCATGTTCATGATGGTGCCGCGCGCGGAGGTCTGTGCCGAGCGCATCGAGGAGGTCCTGGACACCGCGAGCAGCGTGGTGCCCCCGGCGTCCCCGGTGCGCGAGCTGCGCAGCCACGGCCACCTGGAGATCCGGGACGCCGGCTTCCGCTATCCCGGCGCCGAGGAGCCCGTCCTCAAGGCCGTCCACCTGGTCGCCCGGCCCGGCGAGACGACCGCCGTGATCGGGTCGACCGGCAGCGGCAAGTCGACGCTGCTCAGCCTCGTACCGCGACTGATCGACGCCACCGAGGGCGAGGTCCTGGTCGGCGGCGTGGACGTCGGGACCGTCGATCCCGCCCTGCTCGCGAAGACCGTGAGCCTGGTCCCGCAGAAGCCGTACCTGTTCGCGGGCACCGTGGCGACCAACCTGCGCTACGGCAACCCTCACGCCACCGACGACGAGCTCTGGCACGCGCTGGAGGTCGCCCAGGCCAAGGAGTTCGTCGAGGGCCTGGAGGAGGGCCTGGACGCGCCCATCTCGCAGGGCGGCACGAACGTCTCCGGCGGCCAGCGCCAGCGCCTCTCCATCGCCCGCACCCTCGTGCAGCGCCCGGAGATCTACCTCTTCGACGACTCGTTCTCCGCGCTCGACTACGCCACCGACGCGGCGCTGCGGGCCGCGCTCGGCCGCGAGACCGCCGAGTCGACCGTCGTCATCGTCGCCCAGCGGGTGTCCACCATCCGGGACGCCGACCGCATCGTGGTCCTCGACGAGGGCCGGGTCGTGGGCACGGGCCGCCATCACGAGCTGATGGAGAGCAATGAGACCTACCGGGAGATCGTGCTCTCCCAGCTGACGGAAGCGGAGGCCGCGTAATGCCCCCTGGCATGGGTGGACCGATGATGGGTCCCGAATCCCGCTCCATGGACTTCAAGAACTCCGGGAAGCGGCTGCTCGGGCAGTTCAGGCCCGAGCGCGCCACGATGTGGGCGATGCTCGTCGCCGCCGTCCTGAGCGTCGCGCTCTCCGTGCTCGGCCCGAAGATCCTGGGCCGCGCGACCGACCTGCTCTTCGCGGGCATCGTCGGGCGTGACATGCCGCAGGGGTCGACGAAGGAGCAGGTCCTCGACGGCCTGCGCGCCAAGGGCGAGGGCGGCATGGCCGACATGCTCTCCGGCGTCGACTTCACGCCCGGCGAGGGCATCGACTTCGGCGCGGTGGGCGAGGTCCTGCTGCTCGCGCTCGGCACGTTCGTGATCGCAGGGCTGCTGATGGCGGTGGCGACGCGGCTCTCGAACCGAGCCATCAACCGGACCGTCTTCCGGATGCGCGGCGACGTGCAGACGAAGCTGTCGCGGCTCCCGCTGTCGTACTTCGACAAGCGGCAGCGCGGCGAGGTGCTGAGCCGCGCCACGAACGACCTGGACAACATCAACCAGACGCTGCAGCAGACGATGGGCCAGCTCATCAACTCACTGCTGACGATCATCGGCGTCCTGGTGATGATGTTCTGGGTGTCCCCGCTGCTCGCCCTGGTCGCGCTGGTCACGGTGCCGCTGTCGTTCTTCGTCGCGACGAAGGTCGGCAAGCGGTCGCAGCCACAGTTCGTGCAGCAGTGGAAGACCACCGGCAAGCTGAACGCCCATGTCGAGGAGATGTACACCGGGCACACCCTGGTGAAGGTGTTCGGCCGGCAGGAGGAGTCGGCGAAGGCGTTCGCCGAGCAGAACGAGCAGCTGTACGAGGCGGGGTTCAAGGCGCAGTTCAACAGCGGTGTCATGCAGCCGCTGATGTTCTTCATATCGAACCTGAACTATGTGCTGGTCGCCGTGGTGGGCGGCCTGCGCGTGGCCTCCGGATCGCTCTCCATCGGTGACGTGCAGGCCTTCATCCAGTACTCGCGGCAGTTCTCGATGCCCCTGACACAGGTCGCCTCGATGGCCAACCTCGTGCAGTCGGGCGTCGCGTCGGCCGAGCGGGTCTTCGAGATCCTCGACGCCGAGGAGCAGGAGGCCGACCCGGTGCCGGGCGTGCGCCCCGACCGGCTGCGCGGGCGGGTCGAGATGGAGCACGTGTCCTTCCGCTACGAGGCGGACAAGCCGCTCATCGAGGACCTGTCCCTCGTGGTGGAGCCGGGCCACACGGTCGCCATCGTCGGGCCGACAGGCGCGGGCAAGACGACGCTGGTCAACCTGTTGATGCGGTTCTACGAGGTCACCGGCGGGCGCATCACCCTGGACGGGGTCGACGTCGCCGGGATGTCGCGGGACGAGTTGCGGGCCGCCATCGGCATGGTGCTCCAGGACACCTGGCTGTTCGGCGGCACCATCGCGGAGAACATCGCGTACGGCGCGTCGAAGGACGTCACGCGCGAGGAGGTCGAGGAGGCGGCGCGCGCCGCCCACGCGGACCGCTTCGTGCGTACGCTCCCCGACGGGTACGACACCGTGATCGACGACGAGGGCACGGGCGTGAGCGCGGGCGAGAAGCAGCTCATCACCATCGCGCGGGCGTTCCTCTCCGACCCGGTGATCCTGGTGCTCGACGAGGCGACGAGCTCCGTCGACACCCGGACCGAGGTGCTCATCCAGAAGGCGATGGCGCGCCTGGCGCACGGGCGGACGTCCTTCGTGATCGCGCACCGGCTCTCCACGATCCGGGACGCGGACACGATTCTGGTGATGGAGAACGGTTCCATCGTGGAGCAGGGCGACCATGACACGCTGCTGGCCGCCGAGGGGGCGTACGCGCGCTTGTACGCCGCCCAGTTCGCCCAGGCAGTGGCCGAGGTCGACTAGGGCCCGTCCCCCAGGTCAGTCCAGGTAGCCCCGCAGCTGGTCCGCGAACGCGTGGTCACGGAGTTTGTTGAGGGTCTTGGACTCGATCTGGCGGATGCGTTCGCGGGTCACGCCGAAGATCCGGCCGATCTCCTCCAGGGTGCGCGGCCTGCCGTCGGCGAGGCCGTAGCGCAGCTGGACGACCTTGCGCTCGCGCTCGCCGAGCGTGGAGAGCACGGCCTCCAGGTGCTCGCGGAGCAGCAGGAACGCCGCCGATTCCACGGGACTCGTCGCGTCGCCGTCCTCGATGAGGTCGCCGAGCGCGACGTCGTCCTCCTCGCCGACGGGGGCGTGCAGCGAGACGGGCTCCTGCGCCAGGCGCAGCACCTCGCTGACGCGCTCGGGCAGGAGGTCCAGCTGGGCGGCGACCTCCTCGGGCGTGGGTTCGTACCCGCGCTCCTGGAGCATGCGGCGCTGGACGCGTACGACACGGTTGATGAGCTCCACGACGTGCACGGGCACGCGGATCGTGCGGGCCTGGTCCGCGAGGGCGCGGGACATGGCCTGGCGGATCCACCAGGTCGCGTACGTCGAGAACTTGTAGCCGCGGGCGTAGTCGAACTTCTCAACGGCCCGGATCAGCCCGAGGTTCCCCTCCTGGACCAGGTCGAGCATGGTGAGGCCGCGGCCGACGTAGCGCTTGGCGACGGAGACGACCAGGCGGAGGTTGGCCTCGATGAGGCGGCGCTTGGCGATCCGGCCCATGACGACCAGTTTGTCGAGGTCCAGGGCGAGTTGGGAGTCCAGGTCGGTGGCGTTGCCCAGCTTCTCCTCGGCGAAGAGGCCTGCCTCGACGGCGCGGGCCAGCTCCACCTCCTCCGCCGCGGTGAGCAGCGGGATCCGCCCGATCTCGCGGAGGTACTGGCGGAACAGGTCGGACGAGGGGCCGCCGGCGTCGGCGCGGCTGCGGGGGGCGGGAAGGTCTAGGGTCTCCGGTTCCAGCGCCTCCGCGGCCTCGGGCGCGTCCTGCTCGTCCGGCGCCACCTGCGCCACGTGCGCTTCGGGAACGTCCGGCGTCTCCGGTGCGCTCTGTGTCTCCGGGTGATGGCTCGCCCGGCTCTGCGACGGGACCGACTCCAGGACGGCCGCGTCCGCTTCCGCTTCCGCATCGGCGCGCGCGGCGGTGTCGGTCTGGGTGAGGGTCTGGGTCTGCACGGGGGCGACCTCCAGGGTGATCGCAGCTGAGGCGTGCGGCAACGGGAGAGGGACGACGGCCTCGCCGCTGTCCGTCCCGGACACGATGTGTGGAACCGCGGGGGTGTCGGACCCACTGTCTGCGGGTCGGCCGCGCTCCGAGGACTCAGGCACCGGAACCCAGTGTGGGGCACGACACACGGCCGCCACGAGGGGCGTGCGGTGACTTTCTGAGTCCGTTCCGTGACCGCGTGGTTACCCGCCGGGTAACCCCTGGGCCCGGGTCGAACCCCGGAGAACCTCAGGGGCTGTTTTCGGGGACTGTCGGGGACTGCCTCCGGGACTGCCCTCAGAGGGCGTCCGCGCCCCGTTCGCGCAGCGCCTGCCCGTACTGCTGAAGGACCCACAACTCGTTCTGCACGGCGCTCAGATGCTGCGGATCGCCGCCCGCGCCGAGCCGGGCGAGGCTGCCCTGGACGTCGCGGATGCGGCGGTCGACGGCGCGCAGGCGGACCTGCACGAGCTGGATGCCCGCGTACACCTCGTCGACGGTCTTGCGCAGGATCGCCTCGACGGCGAGCTCGGTGACCATCGAGCGGACCGCGTCGTCGGGCGCGGCGTCACGGACGCGGACGAGGTACTCCTGGGGGTCCTGCGCGCCGTACTCCGCGCCGCCCGCCTCCTCGATGGCGCGGCGCACCGCCGCGTAGGGCGGGGCGGTGAACTCGTCGAGGCCGTACGCGTCGAAGGCCGGGGAGACCAGGTGGGGGTATTGCAGGGCGAGCTTGATCAGCTCGCGCTCGGTGCGGTGCGCGGGGCTGCGGAGGTTGAGTGCGGGGCCGCTGAAGCCCTGCGGGGCGGCCTCGTACGTCTGCGAGGAGCGCTGGGCGGCCGGCGCCGGGCCCCGGCCGCCGCGGTCGCGGGCCCAGCGGGCCAGCTGAGCGACGCGCTTGACGACGAACTGCGTGTCGAGGATGCCGAGCATGCCGGCGAGCTGGACGGCGACCTCGTGCTGCGCACCGCTGTTCTTGATGCGGGCCACCACCGGGGCGGCCTCGTCCAGGGCGGCGGCGCGGCCCGCGGGGGTCTCCAGGTCGTAGCGCGAGACGATCTGGCGGAGCGCGAACTCGAAGAGCGGCGTACGGGGTTCGACCAGGTCGGCGACTGCCGTGTCGCCCTTGGCGAGGCGCAGGTCGCAGGGGTCCATGCCGTCGGGGGCGATGGCGATGTAGGTCTCGGCGGCGAACTTCTGGTCGTCCTCGAAGGCGCGCAGGGCGGCCTTCTGGCCCGCCGCGTCACCGTCGAAGGTGAAGATCACCCGGGCCGAGCCGTTGTCCATCAGGAGGCGGCGGAGGATCTTGATGTGGTCGCTGCCGAAGGCCGTGCCGCAGGTCGCGATGGCGGTGGTGATGCCCGCGAGGTGGCAGGCCATCACGTCCGTGTACCCCTCGACGACGACGGCGCGGCTGGCCTTGGCGATCTCCTTCTTGGCGAGGTCGATGCCGTACAGGACCTGGGACTTCTTGTAGATCGCCGTCTCCGGCGTGTTCAGGTACTTCGGGCCGTTGTCGTCGTCGCGGAGCTTGCGGGCGCCGAAGCCGACCACGTCGCCGCCGATGTCGCGGATGGGCCACATCAGGCGGCCGCGGAAGCGGTCGATGGGACCGCGGCGGCCCTCCTGGGAGATGCCGGAGAGGGTCAGCTCCTTGTCGGTGAAGCCCTTGCCGCGCAGATAGCGGGTGAGGTGGTCCCAGCCCGCGGGGCTGTAGCCCACGCCGAAGTGCGCGGCCGCGGCCTGGTCGAAGCCGCGCTCGGCGAGGAACTTGCGGCCGATCTCGGCCTCGGGGCTCTCCAGCTGGTCCACGTAGAACTGCGCGGCGATCTTGTGAGCCTCGACGAGGCGGATGCGCTCACCGCGCTGGTGCGCGGGGTTGTACCCGCCCTCTTCGTAGCGCAGCGTGATGCCCGCCTGGGCGGCGAGGCGCTCGACCGTCTCCGAGAAGGTGAGGTGGTCGATCTTCATCACGAAGGCGATCGTGTCGCCGCCTTCCTGGCAGCCGAAGCAGTGGAAGAGACCCTTGCTCGGGCTGACCTGGAAGGACGGGGACTTCTCGTCGTGGAAGGGGCACAGGCCCTTGAGGTTTCCGCCCCCCGCGTTGCGCAGCTGGAGGTAGTCGGAGACCACGGCGTCGATCGGGACCGCGTCCCGAACCGCCTTCACGTCTTCGTCATTGATCCTGCCTGCCACGTAGGAATACTACGGGGCGCCTGTGACACTCCCGCCCTGCCGGTCACGCGAGGAGCGACGCCAGCGGGACCGACGGGTCCGCGAGAGCGTCCGGGTCGGGACGCACACCCCGCAGAATCAGCTGCTGGATCGGCTCAGTGACGTCCCACACATTGACGTTCATCCCCGCGAGGACCCGCCCGTCGGACAGCCAGAAGGCGATGAACTCGCGCTTGGCCGTGTCACCGCGGACCACCACCTGGTCGTACGTCCCCGGGGGCGCCCAGCCCGAGTACTCCAGGCCCACGTCGTACTGGTCCGAGAAGAAGTAGGGCACCCGGTCGTAACGGACGTCCTGGCCCAGCATGGCGCGGGCCGCCGCGGGTCCGCCGTTGAGGGCGTTGGCCCAGTGCTCCACGCGGAGGCTGGTGTCGAACAGCGGGTGGCGCAGGGCGGCCACGTCGCCCGCCGCGTGGATGTCGGGGTCCGAGGTGCGCAGGGACGCGTCGACGGCGATGCCGCCGCCGTCCGCGCGGTCGACCAGGTCGAGGCCCGCCGACTCGGCGAGCGCCGTGCGGGGGGCCGCGCCGATCGCCGCGAGGACGTCGTGCGCCGGGTGCTCCTCGCCGTCGTCGGTGCGGGCGGCGAGAACCATGCCGTCCTGGCCGGTGATCTCGGTGAGCCGCGCGCCGAAGTGGAAGCGCACGCCGTGCTCGGCGTGCAGGTCGGCGAACATCTGGCCGATCTCGGGGCCGAGGACGGCGTGCAGCGGCGTCGGCTCCGGCTCGACGACGGTGACCTCCGCGCCGTACTCCCGGGCGGCCGCCGCGATCTCCAGGCCGATCCAGCCCGCGCCCGCGATCACCAGGTGCCCGTTGTCCCTGCCGAGGGAGGCGAGGACGTGGCGCAGCCGGTCGGCGTGCGCAAGGCGGCGCAGGTGGTGGACGCCCGCGAGGTCGGTGCCCGGCACATCGAGACGGCGCGGCTCGGCGCCGGTGACCAGCAGGAGCTTGTCGTAGCGGATGACGGCGCCGTCGCCCAGGCGCACGGCCTTGGCGGCGCGGTCGATGGCGACGACGGTCTGCCCCAGGTGCAGTTCGACGTCGGCCTGCGCGTACCACGCGGGTTCGTGGACGAAGACGCTGTCGCGCTCCTCCTTGCCCAGCAGGTAGCCCTTGGACAGCGGCGGGCGCTCGTAGGGATGGTCACGTTCGTCACCGATGAGGATCACCCGGCCGGTGAACCCTTCGGAACGGAGTGTCTCGGCCGCCTTGGCGCCGGCCAGACCTCCTCCGACAATGACGAACGTCTGATCCGCGTCGACCACTTGATGCCTCCTCGCCGGGGTACCGGGGATGTCCCCCGGAAGAACACAGAATTGCCGATCGGCCTTGCCGCCACAGGGAGCGTCCCGCACGGAGCGTGATGGGGGAAGGGGGCGTGGCTCCAACTGGCCACATTCCGTCACACCCTGTGGTCACTTCATGGTCATTTACTGTCGTTTCACTGAGGTCTCGCCGTCATTCGCGTGTGCAGGGCGCGGGCCGCCGCGTCGGTGAGCGACGCGATCTGGTCGATCACGACGCGCCGGGCGGCGCGGTCGTCGGCCGCCGCGTCGTACAGGGCGCGGAACTGCGGGTCGAGCCCGTCGGGGGCGCGGACGGTGAGCGCCTCGGCGAGCTCGGCGACGACGATGCGCTGGTCCGCGCGGAGCCGCTCCTGGGCGGGGCGCTGCATCACATAGCGGTCGGCGACGGCCTTGAGCACCGCGCATTCGTGCCGCGCCGCGCGGGGGACGACGAGCTCGGCCGCGTACCGCGTGAGGAGCCCCGGGCCGTACCGCGCGCGGGTGGCGCTCTCCGCGGCCAGACAGAAGCGGCCGATGAGCTGGCTCGTGGCGTCCTTCAACCGGGCCTGGGCGACGGCCGATCCGTCGTACCCGTGCGGCCACCACTCCTGCTCCAGTAGGCGGTCCAGCGCCTGGTCGAGCTCTTCGGGGTCGGTGTCATCGGCTACGTAGCGGCCGATCGCCACGGCGTGGATGTCCTGCCGCTCAGGCTCGGCGTGCAGCGCGTTCGGATCGATGTGTCCCGCGTGCAGGCCGTCCTCGAAGTCGTGCACCGAGTACGCGACGTCGTCGGACCAGTCCATGATCTGCGCCTCGAAGCAGGTGCGCTGCCCCGGCGCCTCCTCGCGGACCCAGTCGAAGACCGGCCGGTCGTCCTCATAGACACCGAACTTGGCGGAGTGCGGGTCGGCGGGGTGGGCGCCGCGCGGCCACGGGTACTTGGTGGCGGCGTCCAGGGCGGCACGGGTGAGGTTGAGGCCGACGCTGACGAGGTCGCCGGTGGCGGCGGAGCGGGTGAAGCGCTTCGGCTCGATGCGGGTGAGGAGGCGGAGCGACTGGGCGTTGCCCTCGAAGCCGCCGCAGTCGGCCGCCACTTCGTTCAGCGCCTGTTCGCCGTTGTGCCCGAACGGCGGGTGGCCCAGGTCGTGGGAGAGGCAGGCCGTCTCCACCAGGTCGGGGTCGCAGCCCAGGGCGGCGCCCAGCTCGCGGCCGACCTGGGCGCACTCCAGGGAGTGCGTCAGACGGGTGCGGGCGCTGGCGTCCCAGGCCTGGCTGCGGGTGCCGGGAGTGACGACCTGGGTCTTGCCCGCGAGGCGGCGCAGCGCCGCGGAGTGCACGACGCGCGCGCGGTCGCGCTGGAAAGCCGTGCGCCCCGGCCTCTTGTCGGGCTCGGCGGCCCACCGCTCGGCGGCCGCCTCGTCGTAGGCGCTGTAGGCGGTGCGGTCCTCGGGTCGCGCGTTCGGTGCTGTGCCTTCCATGCACCGACAGTAGACGCAAGCAGTGACAAACAGGGATCTGGCCCCGCGGATTCGGCCTGCTTCAGACGCTGCTGAGGCGGCGCCGCCGGGCCGGTGCCGGGGCGGTGCGTGCCTGGTCGTAGCGGTGCAGGACGAGCCGGGCGAGCGCCGGGTGGGGGCCGAGGGGCGCCGCGGCGAGCCAGGGGGTGGCGGCCGCGCTCTGGCCGGCGAAGCGGCCCGGCGCGGTGAAGTAGGCGGCGACGGCGGTGCGCGTCCGCCCCTGCGCCGCCAGGGATTCGAGCGCCTGCGGCACGGTGCGGGGGCAGGCTGCGGTGGGCGCGGCGTAGGCGGGGACGACGGGGACGCCCAGGCGTTCGGCGAGCAGCGCGGCGGCGGTCTCGGTGTCGGCGGCCGACTCGGGGTCGCGGGAGCCCGCGGCGGCGAGGACGACCGCGTGCCGTCGGCGCGCGCCCGTGCGTGTGTGCCGCGCGGGCCAGCCCGCCTCGACGAGCCGGGCGTGCAGCGCCTCGGCGAGCAACGGGTGCGGGCCGAGCGGGGCGGCGACGCGGGTGTCGAGGCCGGGGACGCCGGCGGCGGCCGCGGGTATGTCGCGCTTGACGTGCTGGCCGCGGCCGAGGAGCAGCGGTACGAGGACGGCGGTGCGGTCCTCGGGCACGGCTAGCCGGTCGAGTTCGAGTTCGAGTTCGAGTTCGGCGAGGGTGCCGGTGAGCAGCGGCTCGTTCAGCTCGATGTGGCCGAGGCGGACGGCGAGGCCGGGCCGTTGCTCGCGGACCCGCTCGGCGAGGGCCGTGACGGTGGCGAGGGCGCGCGGGTCGCGGCTGCCGTGGGCGACCAGGACGAGGGTGGGGTGGGGGTCGGGGCGAGAGGTGGGGGCGGGGCGGTGTCGGCCGTCGGGTGAGACGAGGGTGAGCTGGGTGCCGAGCTGGCTGGTGATGCGGTCCATGAGCTGCGCCGTACTGTCGAGGTGAGTGCTGCCGGACTCTTGGCGAAGAGGGTGCGACGGCGTCATGGACCGAGGATGACCGGGCCGTGTTGCCGTGGCGTTGCGCGGCGGTGACGGCTGTTTTCCCGGCGCTCACGGCGGGGGGCGGGGTGGTGTCAGGGCTCTCCCCGAGTCGGGGTCGGGGGTTGTTCTCCGGGGTGTTTCGGGGGCACGGGTCGCTGATGTTGCCGGCGGTTCCGCTTACGGTTGTGGCAGTGATCGGATCGGGGGGATCCGGCGGGTACGGGGTTCGGGGGCGGTTCACAGGTGGCACGACGTGGGGAACGTTCGGGGTGGGCGCGGCGGTTGCGGCTGCGGCTGCCGACTCCGCGTGCGGGGTTGTCCGCGGTGCGGAGACCGTCCTGGCTGCGGTTGCCGCGCACGCGGAAGGAACAGCGACGGACCGTGCAGGCGGCGATGGCGCTGTGCGTGCTGGCACTGCTGCCCGCGACGTGGCTGTTCGTGACGACGGACGACAAGGTGGGCACGGTCGCGGGCGCGCCGCGCACCCGGGTCGCCATGGTCTTCGGCGCCGGCCTGTGGAAGGGCGAGCCGTCGCCCTATCTGGCGCACCGGCTGGACGCGGCCGCCGAGTTGTACCGCAAGGGCCGGATAGAGGTCGTCCTCGTCACCGGGGACAACAGCCGCGAGGACTACGACGAGCCGGACGCGATGCGCACGTACCTGAAGAAGCACGGTGTGCCGGAGCGGCGGATCGTGAGCGACTACGCCGGGTTCGACACATGGGACTCCTGCGTCCGCGCCAAGAAGATATTCGGCGTGGACCGGGCGGTACTGATCAGTCAGGGCTTCCACATACGCAGGGCGGTCGCACTCTGCGACGCGGCGGGCGTCTCGTCGTACGGGGTAGGAGTGGACGCCGTGCACGACGCGACCTGGTACTACGGCGGCGCCCGCGAGGTCCTCGCAGCGACCAAGGCCGCCCTCGACGCGACATTCCACCCCGACCCCCACTTCTTGGGCCCACGGGAACCGGGCGTACAACGAGCACTTGCCGCTCCCCGCTGAGCGAACGGGGGTTCCCCACAGGCCACGCCGGAGGCACCTCACAACGCGAGAAGGGAGCCACTGAGGTCCGCTTACCGTGCGCGTAACGCGCCCGCACCGCGCCACGTAACACGCACGCCGGACGCTGAACGGCATGCACTCCACGGCGACACCGGCGACATCCGCAACACCGGCGCCCCCCTCGGCCACGACAGAGGCAGAGGCGAAGGCAACGGCCACGGCAACGGCAACCCACTGCCCGTACTGCGCCCTGCAGTGCGGCATGGGCCTGACGACGACGCCCGACGGCGACGTCGAGGTCGTGGAGCGTGCCGGGTTCCCCGTCAACAAGGGAGCTCTGTGCGGCAAGGGCCGCACGGCCCCCGCCGTGCTCTCCTCCCGGGTGCGGCTCACGGAGCCGCTCATCCGGTCCCGCGCCACGGGCAGGCTCACTCCGGCCACCTGGGAGGAGGCCTTGGACCGGATCGCGGACGAGCTGGTCCGTACGCGCGCGGAGTACGGAGCGGACGCGTGCGGCGTGTTCGGCGGGGGCGGCCTGACCAACGAGAAGGCGTACGCGCTGGGCAAGTTCGCGAGGGTGGCGCTCGGCACGTCGCAGATCGACTACAACGGACGGTTCTGCATGTCGTCGGCCGCGGCCGCCGGGCAGCGGGCGTTCGGGCTCGACCGGGGGCTGCCGTTCCCGCTGGAGGACATCCCGCGTACCGGGTGCGTGATCCTCGTCGGGTCGAACCTCGCCGAGACGATGCCGCCCGCCCTGCGGTACCTCACGGAGCTACGGGCGAACGGCGGCAAGCTGATCGTCGTGGACCCCCGCCGTACCCGGACCGCCGAGCAGGCCGACCTGCACCTGGCGCCCCGGCCCGGCACGGACCTCGCCCTGGCACTCGGCCTGCTGCACCTGGTCGTCGCGGAGGGCCGCACGGACGAGACGTACATCGAGGAGCGGACGAACGGATGGGAGGAGGCGCGGGCGGCGGCGATGGCGCACTGGCCCGAGCACGTCGAGCGGATCACCGGCGTGGCCGTTCCCCAACTGCGCGACGCCGTAAGCCTCTTCTGCGACGCTGACAACGCGATGGTGCTCACCGCACGTGGGCCCGAGCAACAGTCCAAGGGTACGGACACGGTCGGGGCGTGGATCAACCTGTGTCTCGCGACGGGGCGCGCCGGGCGGCCGTTCTCCGGGTACGGCTGCCTGACGGGCCAGGGCAACGGTCAGGGTGGGCGTGAACACGGCCAGAAGGCGGACCAGTTGCCCGGTTACCGCAAGCTGACCGATCCGGCGGCGCGGTCGCATGTCGCGGGGGTGTGGGGTGTGGATCCGGACTCGTTGCCGGGTCCGGGCAGGTCGGCGTACGAGCTGCTCGACGCGTTGGGCGAGGATATCAAGGCCCTGCTTCTGATGGGTTCCAACCCGGTCGTCTCCGCGCCGCGCGCCGCGCACGTGGAGGGACGGCTGCGCTCGCTCGGCTTCCTCGCGGTGGCGGACGTGGTGCTGTCCGAGACGGCTCAGCTGGCGGATGTCGTGCTGCCGGTGACGCAGTGGGCGGAGGAGACGGGGACGGTGACGAATCTGGAGGGGCGAGTGCTGCTGCGGCGCAGGGCCGTCTCCGCGCCGGCCGGGGTGCGCAGTGACCTGGACGTGCTGCACGGGCTCGCGGCGCGGCTCGGACACGGAAAGGGGTTCCCGGCCGAACCGGAGGAGGTCTTCGAGGAGTTGCGCCGGGCGAGCGCGGGCGGGCCCGCGGACTACTCGGGGATCAGTTACGAGCGGCTGAGGGAGGACGACGGGAAGGGGGTGTTCTGGCCGTGCCCGGCGGACGCGGGGACCACCGGGGAAGGGGCTGGCGTTGTGCGCGACGGCGGGGTGGTCGGCGAGGGGATCCGCGCGCCGCATTGCGGGACGCCGCGGTTGTTCCTCGACCGGTTCGCCACCGAGGACGGGCGTGCCCGGTTCGTGCCGGTGGTGCACCGGGCCGCAGCTGAGGAGCCGGACGCGGAGTATCCCGTACTGCTGACCACGGGGCGGGTGCTGGCGCAGTACCAGTCGGGGGCTCAGACGCGGCGCGTGGAGGAGCTCAACTCGGCTGCTCCGGGGCCCTTCGTGGAGTTGCATCCCCGGCTGGCCGCGCGCCTGGGGGTCGGGCAGGACGATCCGGTCGCCGTCGTCTCGCGGCGCGGGCGCGCGGTGGCTCCGGCGCGGGTGACGTCGGCGATCCGCGCCGACACGGTCTTCATGCCGTTCCACTGGCCGGGGGAGGGACGGGCCAACACCCTGACGCATCCGGCCCTCGACCCCGTGTCGGGGATGCCGGAGTTCAAGGTGTGCGCGGTGCGGCTGGAGCGCGTGGAACGGCCGTAGGTGAAGGACTGGAGGTCGAAGGGCTGGAGGTCGAAGGGGAGGTGATGCGGGGCCGGGACGGGGTGCGAGTGCCCCGGGCCCGCCGTCAGGCGAAGGTGCCGGGGATCAGCAGAGGCGGCCCGTGTACCAGGCGCCGTCCACACCCGACGCCGAGCCGATCCAGGTCACGCCAGGGCCGACGCATCGCTCGCTGTTGGGACCCCAGTCGTCGATCTCGATCACGATGTGCGAGCCGTCGCTGGTGCAGTGGTTGTAGTAGGCGTCGCTTGCGGTCTCGAAGAACCCGCAGGGGTCCTTGACGGCCGTCGGCTCGGCGGAGGCCGAGGACGCCAGGGAGATGCCGAGACCGATGGTCAGGGCGCCGATGAGGGCCGGCAGGGTACGGCGAACTCGCATGAGGCGACTCCTTCTGGGATGGGTGCTCACGCACCGCCTCGCACACCGGGAGGTGCGCACGGAGAGCTTCGCGGCACGCACTGTCCGTGGTCGCGTGAACTCGCTCGCACGAGTGGTTCAGATCATCACATCGAGTGCGTAGCCGTTTGAGCTGCGCATTCACGCTTGTGGGGCGGGAGTTGGGCCGTGGGGCGGGCGTGTTGGCGCGGTGGAGGGGAGGAGGCGAGAGGCGGGAGGGGGAGGTGAGAGGTAAGAGGTCGGGGTCACCGGGTTTTGAGGCGGTGCGTGGTCCAGTCGCCTCCGCCGATCACCGATCCCGAGGCCCGCAGCCCGGCTGCCGGCCGCGGGGCCGCGACGTACACCCAGGCGCGTACGGCCGTCCCGTCCGCTCGGGTCACGTCGCGCGCGATCCGTTCGTACAGGCTGCGGGGGTCGCCCGGGACGTACTCCTCAAGGATGTCCAGGGCGGCGAGGAGCCGGTCGTAGGCGGCGGGCAGGGCCGTCACCAGCTCTCCGCGGACCGGGCCCTCGCCGGGGGCCTCGACGGCGTACGGGTAGCCGGGGCCGTCGTAGAGGACGGCGTCCGGCAGGTGGGCCGGTTCCTCCGAGGCGGTCCGGCCGCGCAGGTACGCGGCGTGGTTCGGCCCTCCGGGGCGGAGGGTGCCGTAGACGAAGAACGGGAGGCGGGGCGCGCCGCGTTCGTTCCGGACCGTCACTCGGCGGTCTCCCGCTCCACCCACTCCAGGTAGGCGGCGCTCCCCCGGGCCACCGGTGTCGCGATGATCTCCGGGGTGTCGTAGTCGTGGGCCTCGGTGAGCCAGGACTCCAGGGCGGCGTAGCGCGCGGTCGCCGTTTTGAACAGCACCTGCCACTCCTGGGCGGACTCCAGCTCGCCCTCCCACCGGTACACGGACGTGACGGGTCCGGCGATCTGCGCACAGGCCGCGACCCGCGCGCGGACCGCGCCGCCCGCGAGGTCCCGCGCCTTGACCTCGGTGTCCGTCGTGGTCAGTACGGTCAGCACCCGCACCTTCGGTTCGTCGTCCATACGCCGATTGTGCACAGCGGTGCCACCAGGGGCGCCCAGGGGGCGCCCAGGGGCGAGTGCACAGGCCGAAGGTCCTGAGCATCGGGCTTTCGCCGCTCTTAGGCGTATTCGTTACACAACCTCCCGTTCTCCGTGATGGACGGTTCCTACCTTCGAGAGCGGTGGCCGGCACTCCGCCGAAGCCCCGGAGCAGCGCTCCGGGTCGGCCATCACCAGCTCAACTCCCCCCACGTGACGGTCAGCCATCCCATGAACACGTACCTCCGCCGCCCGCTCCTCCACGCCGCCGCCCTCGCGGTCCTCGCCCTCACCGGGGGCACGGGGTGCGCCGGCACGAACGGTCTCGGTCACGGCGAGAGCGCGCCGTCCGTCTCCGTGCAGCCCCGCCCCGAGGCGGTCTGGCCCGCCTGGTCGGGCAAGTTCTCGCGGGCGCCGGGCGCGGAGGCCGCCACGCACCAGCCGTCGCCGCGGCCGTTGCGGGGGCTGCCGAAGGTCGGTTCCGGCGGGCTGGCCTCGATGGACGCGCGCGCGATCCTGCGCGCCGACCAGCGCACGAAGCCGCTGGCCGACCGGGGCATGATCGACCGGCCGGGGCGGGCCGGCCTGCGGCCGCCGGAATTCGTCGACCTCACCGGCGACGGGAAGCCCGAGATGCTGATGGCCGCCGACACGGACAGCGGGCGGTCCGTTCTGGCCGTCTACTCCGAGCGCGACGGCAAGGTCTACCCGATCCTGCTCACCTCCGGCAGGAACCTGCGCGTGGAGACGATCGGCCCCGACCTGCTCCTTCGTACTCCGTGCGCGGAGGGCGGCGAGCAGGCGGTGCGCTTCCACTGGGACGGCGCGCGGATGTCCGCCGTCAGTGACATCAAGAACTACAAGGAGTCCGAGAAGCCCGGACAGCGGTCCGAGAAGCCCGGACAGCAGCCCGAGCGGAACGGGCCTTGATGCCGCGCGCCATGCCCCGCGCCGTGCCCCGCGCCGCGCACCACGCCCCGCGCCGTGCCCCGCACCATGGCCCGCGTCCGTGCCGTGCTCAACGGCCTCGGGCTGCGCTGGAAGATCGCCGCGCTGCTCGCCGCGGGCTGCGCGGTGGTCGCCGTCGCCATCGGCCTGCTCGTCCACCACGCCCGGCTCGACCAGGTCACGGGGAGCGCGCGGTCCGGGTCCGTGGCGCAACTCGTCCGCGTACGCCAGTTGTACGAGCTGTCGGGCCAGGTCGAGCAGGACGACGACACGGACGCCGCCCTCGACGACCCCAGGCTGCCCGAGCCCCTGCGGAAGGCCGCGCTGGCCGGGCAGCGCACCACCTATCTCGACATGGCGTCGGACGACCCGTGCGTCTGGGCGGCGCGGCCGATCGGCGATCACCCCCGTCACGTCCTGTCCATCCGTGAGCCGCTGCGCGAACAGGCCGCCGAAATGGCCGAGTTCGACCGTCAGGTGATCATCTGGGGCGCCGTCGTCGTCGCCCTCGCCGCGCTCGGCGGTGCGGGCCTGTCCAGCAGGGTCAGCCGCGAGCTGCGCACCGCGGCGGCCATCGCGCGCCGCATCAGCCGGGGCGACCTCGACGCCCGTATCGGCCATCCGCGCCCGCCCGGTGAGCGGCACAGCAGGAACGAGGTGGCCGA
This sequence comes from Streptomyces sp. NPDC044106, assembly GCF_056433985.1. NCBI lineage: Bacteria > Bacillati > Actinomycetota > Actinomycetes > Kitasatosporales > Streptomycetaceae > Streptomyces > Streptomyces sp. NPDC044106. The sequence continues at coordinate 191,586 of NZ_JBWKFZ010000010.1, read as the reverse complement.
ACTGGCCACCGCGGTCGACACGATGGCCGCGTCCCTGCAACAGCGTCTGGAGGCCGAGCAGCGCTTCACCGCGGACGTCGCGCACGAGTTGCGCACCCCGCTGACCGGGCTGCACACGGCGGCCGAGCTGCTGCCGTCGAGCCGTCCGACGGAACTCGTGCGCGACCGCGTCCACGCCCTGCGCACCCTCACGGAGGACCTGCTCGAAGTGGCCCGCCTGGACGCGGAGGTGGAGAGGCCCGACCTGAAGGTCCACCAGCTGGGGCGGCTCGTCGAGACCATCGCGGAGCGGGTGAGCGGTTCGGCCGCGGGCTTCGACGCGCTGAGTGGGCGCGCCGGGTGGGGTGGCGAGCGGGGTGGCGAGCGGGGTGGGGACGCCGCGTACGGGACGTTCGTGCGGACCGACGCGCGGCGTCTTGAGCGGATTCTCACCAACCTCGTCGCCAACGCGCGCAAGCACGGCGGCGCGCCGGTCGAGGTGCGGGTCGACGGCGTCGAGGTCACGGTCCGCGACCACGGTCCCGGCTTCCCGCGGCACCTGCTCACCGACGGCCCGCGACGGTTCCAGACCGGCGCGCGGGAACGCGGCCAGGGCACCGGTCTCGGCCTGACCATCGCGTTCGGCCAGGCCCAGGTGATCGGCGCCCGCGTGGACCTCGCCAACGCGGCGGACGGCGGTGCGGTGGCGGTCGTACGGCTGCCGAGGGCCTGACCTACGAAGGGCCCGACCCGTCGACCTGACTGCTGAGGGCCCGACCCGTCGACCTGACCTGCCGAGGGCCCGACCCGTCGGGCGCGCCGTAGCGTGGCCGCATGACAAATTCCGCGCTGGTCGAACGCATCGAGATCGACGGCCGGGCCGTCACCGCCGACGCCCTGCTGTGGCCCGCCCTCGTCCAGACGGGACACTTCACCGCGATGCAGGTCAGGGGCGGCAAAGTGCGCGGCATCGAACGGCATCTGGCCCGGCTCGACGCGGCCACCCGTGAGCTCTTCGGACACGCCCTGGACGGGGAACGGGTGCGCGGTCTGATCCGGCACATCCTGCGCGACGACATCACGGAGGCGTCCGTACGTGTCTACGTCCACGCCCCCGGCGGGGAGCCGTCCCTCATGGTCGTCGTCCGGCCGCCGACGGAGCTGCCCGCCACCATGGAGGAACGCGCGCAGTCGCTGCGTTCCGTGCCGTACCAGCGGCCCTTCGCCCACATCAAGCACCTGGGCGGCTTCGGGCAGGCCCGCCACGCCGACCTCGTCCGGCGCGCGGGCTTCGACGAGGCGCTGCTCACGGGACCGGGCGGCGAGGTCAGCGAGGGCGCCGTCACGAACATCGCCTTCTTCGACGGCCGGGAAGTCGTGTGGCCGACCGCCCCGCACCTGTCCGGCATCACGATGCAGCTGGTCCAGGCCGTCCTGCCCGCCGCCGGTCTGCCGACCCGGCACGCCCCGGTGACCCTCGCCGGCCTCCCGTCGTACGCTGCGGCCTTCGTCACCAACGCGTGGGGGGTCCGCCCCGTGCGGCGGATCGACGACACCGTGTACGGGATCGACGAGAAGCTGATGGCGACGGTGGCCGGGGCCTACGAGGCCGTGCCGTGGGACACGGTCTGAGAGCCCGTCCTCGAACCCTCCCGCCACGCGTCGCCGCGCCGGTGTCACCCATTCACCGGTGCCGCGCCCACCCTTCGTCCGCCTTCCTCCGATACGCCGGTGACCTGCTGGAACGTGGTCGGCGCCGCACCAGAAGTGCCCCGTACCTCGCCCTTTTGGCGGCTCACCGGGAGGCGTGCGGCGCCGAGTGCCACTTACCTCGGTAGAGCGGGGTTCGACCGACGCAGCGGCACTTGGGGGTGCCGCGGGCCGTGCTCGCGCGAAGGCCCTCGGAGGAACGAGCAATGCGCAACGCCCGCCTGCTGACCGGTACCGCTCTCGCCGTGGCGGCGGGCGCCCTGGCTCTCCCCGCATCGGCCGCTCCAGGACCGCCCGCCGGTGAACTGCGCATCCAGCCCGCCACCGTCACCCCCGGCACCACCGTCACCGTGCACACCACCGCCTGCGGCCCCGGCGGGACCGCGGCGGGTGACGCGAGCGCGGTGGGCGCGGGCAGCTTCTCGCTGGCGCCCGGCGCGCAGGAGGAGGGCGGCGAGGCCGCGTCCGGCCGCTTCGAGGTGCCGCCGTCCGCGCAGCCCGGCACGTACGAGATCGTCGCGAAGTGCTCCGGGTCCGGCGGCTCAGGCGTGAAGGGCAAGCGCGTCGCGGGCGACCTGGTGGTCACGATCACCTCCACCGCGGCGGCGGGCGTGGAGCCGCGGCAGCATCCGAGAGGACACGTCAAGACGGGGGTCGGCGGCGCACTCGGCCCCGACCCCGTGCAGACCGCGGCGGGAGTGGCGGCCCTGGCCGTCGCCGCCGCGGGCGGTACCTGGCTCCTGCACCGCCGGGCGAGAGGCGACAGGATCTGACGGACACCCTCCGCTGTCCGCCGGTACCGCCACCCCTTGCCCCCTCCCGCCCGTGTCCCCTCGTGGGCGGGAGGGGACGAGGGACAGGACCGTTCCGACCCCGAGGGGGATGCCGTATGCGCCGTACCCGCCGCGTACCCCGGCCCCGTACGCAGTCCGGTACGGGACCCCGCGCCCGCAGGAAGGTCGGCAACGCCGCCATAGGAGCCGTCACGGCCGTGGCGCTGTGCGCCGGGGCCTGGCTGCTGAGCAGCGGCGCCGAGTCGCGCCCGCCCCAGCCCTCCGCCGCCCAGGCCGCGTCGGCCGGGCCAGGCACCCGGCGCTCCGAGCCCGCCACCCCTCACGACCACGGCACACCGCCGCTCCCGCCGTCCCCGCCCGATCGGGTGCGCATCCCCGCGATCGGCGTCGACACACCGCTGATGGGGCTCGGCCTCACCCGGCAGGGCAGCCTCGACGTGCCGCCCCTGAACCGGAAGAACCTGGCGGGCTGGTACGAGGCGGGCACCACGCCGGGCGAACGCGGCACCGCCATCGTCGCCGGTCACGTCGACAACAAGGAGGGCCCCGCCGTCTTCTACGAGCTGGGTGCGGTACGGAAGGGCAGCAGGATCGAGGTCCGGCGCAGGGACGGCAGCGTGGCCGTCTTCACCGTCGACGCGAACGAGGTGTACGACGCCAAGGACTTCCCCGACGAGAAGGTGTACGGCGCCGCGTCCCGGCCGGAGCTGCGGGTCATCACCTGCGGCGGGAAGTACTCCAGGCAGACCGGGTACCAGGGCAACGTGGTGGTCTTCGCGCACCTCACCGGCGTGCGCTGAGAACCGGCCGCCTTCCGGCGCGTGTCTGACCGCTTTCCGGCGCGTGCGCCAGGCCTCAGGCCAGCCACTGCTCGTACGCCATCTTCACCACGAGCGCGAAGACGGTGGTCAGCAGGACGACCCGGACGAAGCCGCTGCCCTTCTTCAGCGCCGTGTGCGCGCCGAACATGCCGCCCGCGAGGTTGAAGACGGCCATCAGAGCGGCCAGCTGCCACAGGACCGCGCCCTGCCAGGCGAACATCGCGAGGGCGCCCGCGTTGGTGCAGCAGTTGACGATCTTCGCGGTGGCGGAGGCGGAGACGAGGTCGAGGTGGAGCACGGCGGTCAGGGCGAGCACGAGGAACGTGCCGGTGCCGGGGCCGATGAGGCCGTCGTAGAAGCCGATGCCGAGGCCCGCGAGGCCGATCGCGGCCAGGACGCGCCGCCGGGACGCGGGTCCCGCGGCGGGCGCGGTGCCGAAGGCGGGCCTGAGGATCACGAAGGCGGCGACGGCGAGCAGCACCACCATGATCACGGGCTTGAGGACCTCGGTGCTCATCCCGGCCGCGAAGAAGGCGCCGCCCATCGAACCGGCGAGCGCGGCGAGGCCGATCCGTACCGCGGTCGGCACGTCGACGCGGGTCTTCCTGACGTACGTCACGGCGGCGCCTGTCGTCCCGACGATCGCGACGGCCTTGTTCGTGCCGAGGGCGTGCGCGGCGGGGGCGCCGCCCGGCAGGCCGAGCAGCAGGGCGGGGAGCAGCAGCAGTCCGCCGCCGCCGACCACGGCGTCGATCCAGCCGGCCGCGAGTGCGGCCAGGCAGAGGACGACGACCGTGGTCAGGGATATGTCAGGCATGATCGCGACCCTAGGCAAGGGATGATCACGCCGTCCACGTAATCGGTGAGAGTTGAGCGTCTTCTGAGGTCGCGAGCTCTGCGGTCGGGAGTCTCCGAGGTCACGCGGCTCTGAGGTCGCCACGCCCGGGGTCACGTGGCGCCAGATCTCGTGCGGGACGCGGCGGCGCAGGGCGCGGGCGGAGGTGGCGCCGACCGCGGCGAGCAGGGCGGTGCCCGTGGTGGCCGCCGCGATGCCGGGGTAGCCGAGCAGGCCGAGGGCGGTGCGCAGTGGGTCGGTGTCGGCGTGGGCGGCGTATGCGCAGACGGCGAGGAGGGCGTGGGCGGCACAGAGGCCAAGGACGTACCGGCCGCCGAGGGCGTGCAGCCGCGCGAGGCGGTCGGCGTCGACGCCGTGTTCGACGGCGGGGACGCGGGCCATCAGGAACAGCATGACGAGGATCCCGTACCCGGCGAGCAGTCGCCTCCGGCATCGGCGGAATGCCGGGGTCCGGCGTGGCGTCCAGCTGACGCAGGTACGCGGCCAGGGCGGGGTACGCGTCGAGTCGGGGGTCGGCTGCCTCGGTGGTCACGGCGGCACACCAGGCGCCGGAACTCGCCGGAAGTCGCTGGTCAACGGCGTTCCCGCGATCCTTAAGGCGCCCTTGAGGATCGGCTCAACGGGGGTTAAGCAAGGGGGCCCGGCGAGGCTGGGGCACCGAGGCTCCACGGCCGCCCCCACCGCTCCCGGCCGTCGGCCCCACCGCTCCCCGCCGTCGGCCCCGCCACCCCTCACAGCCCTCCCCCGCCCCCGCTGAGCGCAGCGTTCCCCGCGGGAAACAGGTCCGATCCTGCCGGGTAACACCGGCACCGCACGCTGCTGTGCATGACCTCATCAGCGCAGCCGACCGCCACCGGCCCCGGCCCCGCACCGGCCGACGGTGTCGTCGTGATCGGCGCGGGTCTCGCCGGTGCCCGGTTGGCGCAGCGGCTCGGCGCAGGGACCGTGCTGATCGGCGAGGAGGACCACTCCCCGTACAACCGCGTCCTGCTCGCCGAGGTCCTCGCGGGCCGGTACGGCCCCGACGTGATCGCCCTGCCGCGCCCGCCGGGCCCGGTCCTGCGCACCCGCGCGGTCCGCGTCGACCGGGCCGAGCGCCGGGTGCACTGCGCCGACGGCAGCGTCGTCGCGTACGGCACGCTCGTCCTCGCGACGGGCTCGAACCCCGTACTGCCTCCGCTGCGCGGCCTGTTCGCGCCCGGCGCCGGTGAACTCCCCGGTGGCGTGCACGCGTTCCGGACCCTGGACGACTGCCTCGCCCTCTCCGCCGCCGTGGCGCCGGGCGTCCGCGTCGTCGTCATCGGCGGCGGCCTCCTCGGCGTGTCGGCGGCCCGCGCCCTCGCCCGGCGTGGCGCCCAGGTCGTCCTGACCCAGCAGGCCGAGCGGCTCATGGAACGGCAGCTCGACCCCATGTCGTCGCGGCTGGTGCACCGGCATCTCACGGACCTCGGCGTCGAGGTGCACACCGAGTGCCGGGTGCGCGGGGTCGGCGTCACCGACGGCGCCGTACGCCACGTAGAACTCGCCGACGGCTACCTCCTGGACACCGATCTGACCGTCCTGGCCTGCGGCGTGCGGCCCCGCACCGGTCTGGCGCGGGCCGCCGGGCTCGACGTGCGCCGGGGCATCGTCGTGGACGACCTGCTGCGGACCTCCGACCCGCACATCCGGGCCGTCGGCGACTGCGCGGAGCACGGGGGCCGCGTGTACGGCCTCGCGACGCCCGCCGTCGAGCAGGCCGACGCGCTCGCCGACGCGCTGACGCGCGAAGCGGCCGGCCGGGACGGCGCGCGCCCCTACACCGGCTCCCGCACCCTGACCCGCCTCACCCTGCCGGGCCCGGGCCCGCTGGACCTCGCGGCCTTCGGTGACCCGGAGCCCCGCCTCGATGACGACGTCGTCCAGCTCGCCGACGCCACCCGCGGCACGTACCGCAAGGTCGTCGTCCGCGAGGGCCGCCTCGTCGGCGGCGTCCTGCTCGGCGAGCTCGCGGCGGTCGGCGCGCTGGCGCGCGCCTGGGAGGCCGACGATCCGCTGCCCGACGACGGCAGCCCCCTGCTCCACCTGCTCACCCACGACGGACTCACCCACGACGGAGGCCGCTGACATGCCCACGCCCGTACCGCCCCCGAACCCCCGCCCCACCCTCGTGCTCGTCGGACACGGCATGGTCGGCCAGCGCTTCCTCGAAGCCGCCGCCGGGCAGGGCCTCACGGCGAGCCACCGGATCGTGGTGCTGTGCGAGGAGCCGCGCCCCGCCTACGACCGCGTGCAGCTCACCTCGTACTTCTCGGGCCGCACGCCGGACGAACTCTCCGTCACCGACCGGGAGTTCCTCGACGAGCACGGCATCGAGCTGTACGTGGGCGACGCGGCGGAGAGCCTCGACCGCGAGGCCAGGACGGTCACCGCGCGCTCGGGCGCCGTCTTCGCGTACGACACGCTGGTGCTCGCGACCGGCTCCTACCCGTTCGTGCCGCCCGTGCCGGGCAAGGACGCGACGGGCTGTTTCGTCTACCGCACCATCGAGGACCTGCTCGCCATCGAGGAGTACGCGAAGCGGCGCGCCACGACCGGCGCGGTCGTCGGCGGCGGGCTGCTCGGCCTGGAGGCAGCAGGCGCGCTGAAGGGGCTCGGACTGGCCACGCACGTCGTGGAGTTCGCGCCGCGCCTGATGCCGGTGCAGGTCGACGAGGGCGGCGGCGCCGCGCTCCTGCGCACCATCACCGGCATGGGCCTGACCGTGCACACCGGCACCGGCACGCAGGAGATCGTGACCGGCGAGGACGGCGCCGTGACCGGCATGAAGCTGTCCGACGGCAGCGAGGTCGCCACGGACCTGGTGGTGTTCTCGGCGGGCGTCCGCCCGCGCGACCAGCTCGCCCGCGCGCACGGCCTGGCGGTCGGCGAGCGCGGCGGCATCACGGTCGACGAGCAGTGCCGCACCAGCGACCCGCACGTGTACGCGATCGGCGAGTGCGCCCTCGCGGCGGACGGCCGGGTGTACGGCCTGGTCGCGCCCGGCTACGAGATGGCGCAGACGGCCGCCGCCGCCATCGCCTCCCGCGAGGCGAGCTTCACCGGCGCCGACCTCTCCACCAAGCTGAAGCTCCTCGGTGTCGACGTGGCGTCGTTCGGCGACGCGCACGGCACGGCCGAGGGCTGCCTCGACGTCGTCTACACCGACTCGCGCTCGGGCACGTACAAGAAGCTGGTGATGGCGCCGGGCGGTGAACTGCTCGGCGGGATCCTCGTCGGCGACGCCGAGGCGTACGGGGTGCTGCGCCCGCTCACCGGGTCCGTACCTCCGGTGCCCGCCGAGCAGTTGGTGCTGCCCGCGGGCGCGGGCGCCCCGGTCGCGCTCGGCCCCGAGGCCCTGCCCGGCTCCGCGGTGATCTGCAACTGCCACAACGTCACCAAGGACCAGATCTGCGCCTGCTCCTCGCTGCCCGAGGTCAAGAAGTGCACCAAGGCCGGTACGGGATGCGGCAGTTGCCTGAAGGTGATCGGGCAGTTGCTGCCGAAGAGCGGTGACGACGGGCTGTGCGGCTGCTTCGCGCAGACCCGCCAGGAGCTGTACGAGATCGTGCGCGCCCTGCGCGTCACCTCCTTCCGCGAACTGCTCGACGCGCACGGCCGCGAGGAGGCGCGCGGCGGTGAGGGCTGTGACGAGTGCAAGCCGGCGGTCGGCTCGATCATCGCGTCCCTCGCCCCGGCCATCGGCGCCGGCGGCTACGTCCTGGACGGCGAGCAGGCCGCGCTCCAGGACACCAACGACCACTTCCTCGCCAACCTCCAGAAGAACGGCTCCTACTCGGTGGTCCCGCGCATCCCCGGCGGCGAGATCACGCCGGAGAAGCTCATCGTGATCGGTGAGGTGGCGCGGGACTTCGGGCTCTACACGAAGATCACCGGCGGTCAGCGCATCGACCTTTTCGGCGCGCGCGTCGAACAACTGCCGGTCATCTGGGCGCGATTGGTGGATGCGGGCTTCGAGTCGGGCCACGCGTACGGCAAGGCGCTGCGCACGGTGAAGTCCTGCGTCGGGCAGACCTGGTGCCGCTACGGCGTGCAGGACTCCGTCCGCATGGCCATCGACCTGGAGCTGCGCTACCGCGGCCTGCGCGCCCCGCACAAACTGAAGTCGGCGGTCTCCGGCTGCGCCCGCGAGTGCGCCGAGGCGCAGTCCAAGGACTTCGGCGTGATCGCCACGGCGAGCGGCTGGAACCTGTACGTCGGCGGCAACGGCGGCGCGACCCCGCGCCACGCCGACCTGCTCGCCCAGGACCTCGACGACGCCGAACTGGTCCGTCTCATCGACCGGTTCCTCATGTTCTACATCCGCACCGCCGACCGCCTGGAGCGCACCGCCGCCTGGCTCGACCGGATCGACGGCGGCCTCGACCACGTCCGCGACGTCGTCGTCCACGACTCCCTTGGCATCTGCGACGAGCTGGAGTCGCTGATGGCCGCCCACGTCACGCACTACCGCGACGAGTGGGCCGAGACCCTCGAGGACCCGGAGCGCCTCGCTCGCTTCGTCTCCTTCGTCAACGCGCCCGGCGTGCCCGACCCCACGGTCGGCTTCGTCCCCGAGCGCGACCAGATCAAGCCCGACCTGCCCCTGCTGTCCATCAGCCCCCGCCCCCTGGAAGGAGCCGCACGATGAGCGACTCGACCGCTTTGCCCGCCCCCCGTGTCCAACTGCGCCTGGACGACGACTGGTTCGCGATCTGCGATCGTACGCAGCTGATGCCGGGCCGGGGCCTCGCCGCCCTGCTGCCCGACGGCCGCCAGGCCGCGCTCTTCCTCGACCGCGAGGGCCGTACGTACGCGATCGACAACCGTGACCCGTTCACGGGCGCCGCGGTCCTCTCCCGGGGCCTGCTCGGAACGGAGCGGGGACGGCCGTTCGTCGCCTCGCCGCTGCTGAAGCAGCGGTTCGACCTGGAGACCGGGCGGTGCCTGGACGACGAGGAGGTGGCGGTGGCGGTGCACGCGGTGCGCATCGCCTGATCCCTCTTGACCGGTCATTCCAGAATTGCGTACTGTTCCCTCGTGGCCAGGACCAAGGAATTCGATCCGGACACCGCGCTGCAGTCGGCCCTGGAGCTGTTCTGGCGGCGCGGCTACGAGGCGACGTCGATGGCGGACCTCGTCGAGGCGCTCGGCATCGGGCGCGCCAGCATCTACGCGACCTTCGGGAACAAGCACGAGCTGTACCTGAAGGCGCTGGAGCGGTACGCCACGCTCCAGGACCCGCGCCTGCTGACCGAGCTCTCGCAGCCGGGCCCCGCACTGCCCGCCGTCCGCGCGCTCGTACGCCGCTTCGGGGCCGAGGCGACCTCCGCCGAGGAGCGCCTCAACGGCTGCTTCATCACCAACACCGCGGCCGAGCTGGGCCCGCACGACGAGTCCGCCGCCCGCTGCGTCGAGCGGAGCTGGGAGCGCCTGGAGACGCTGATGCACTCCGCGCTCGTCCGCGCGCAGGCCCAGGGCGAGCTGCCCGGGAACCGCGATCCGCTGACCCTCGCCCGCATGCTGCTCGTCGTGATGCAGGGCCTGCGGGTGGTCGGCAAGGCCTCCACGGACCCGGCGCGGGTACGGGACGCGGTGGAGCAGGCGCTGGTCTTGCTCGACTGAGCCGCATCCACATCCGCTTCCGCATCCGTATCCGTATCCGTAGGGCCGACTTCTTCACGCCTTGATATTGAACCGATCGGTCAAGAAAAGAGAGACTCCGCCATGACTGCTTCCGTCGCCCGGCACCGCTTCATCGGCCGCACCGCCCTCGTCACCGGCGGCGGCTCCGGCCTCGGCCGGGCCATCGCGCTCGCCCTCGCGGCCGAGGGCGCGAACGTCGTCGTCGCCGGGCGCACCGAGGGCCCGCTGAAGGAGACCGCGGACCTCGTGGAGGCCGCCGGCGGCACCGCCCTCGCCGTCACCGCCGACGTCTCCCGCTCCGCCGACCTCGCCGCGCTCGTCGCCGCCACCGTCGACCGCTTCGGCTCCCTGGACGTGGCAGTGAACAACGCGGGCATCCTGCGCGCCGGACAGCCGGTCGCCGAGCTGCCCGAGGCCGACTGGCGCCTGATGCTCGACATCAACGTCACCGGCGTACTCCTCGCCCTCCAGGCCGAGGTGAAGCGGATGCGCACGCAGCCCGCGGGCGGCACCATCGTCAACATCGGCTCCACCCTCGGCGCACACACCAGCACGCCGGGCACGGCGGCGTACGGGGCGACCAAGGCCGCCGTCTCCGCGCTGAGCCGCGCGGCGGCCGCCGAGCACATCAGGGACGGCGTCCGCATCAACACCGTCAGCCCCGGCTCCTCCGACACCACCATGTCGTTCCGCCCCGGCGAGACCGAGGCCGACCGGGCGGCCCGGATGAAGGAGTCGACGCCACTGGGCCGCGTCTCCACGACCGAGGAGGTCGCCGCGGCCGTGCTCTACCTGGCGTCCGACGAGTCCGGCTCGGTGGTCGGCGCGGACCTGGTGATCGACGGCGGCGCGGCGGCCTGACGCCCCCGCGCCGTACGGCTCACGCAGCTCTGCTCAGCTCCAGGGCGGCCAGCGGGACGAAGCCGGGGCCCGCACCGGCGGTCGACACGTCCTTGCCCCCGAGGCGCCGCAGCAGGGCGAGCGCTATCCGCTCCCCGTGCGCCTTGGCGCGGTCGGCGTTCGGTCCGCGGTGCAGGCCGTCGACACTGGCGTGCCACAGCTGCACCCAGCGGCCGAAGTGCTCGGCGGTCAGCGACCGCGCGGCGTGCAGGGCGGCGTGCGGGGCGAAGGCGTCACGGCGGTACTCGGCGGTGCGGAAGAGCGCGCGCTCCCAGAAGTCGGTGATGTGCGGCAGATGCGCGTCGAGGTCCGTCCCGGCGATCTCCGTGAAGAAGGGGCCGATCAGCGGGTCGGCGAAGGCCGCCGCGTAGAAGCGGCGGAGCAGTACGTCCAGATCGGCACGGCTGACGATATCCACACATACGACTGTGCCACGACCGGGCGGCGGGATGTCGGGTGAACGGGGGATGTCCGGGGCGCGCGGGACGAAAGGGGGGGCGTGTGCGGGTCGGCATCAGGGGCGGTGTGCGGGGCAGCATCAGGGACGGCGTGCGTGCGGGGCATTTCCGGGTGTGCTCAGCGCAGGTCCGACGCGTCCATGTGCGCTCGCGCGCTCAGCGCAGGTCCGACGCCTCGAATACGGCCTTGGCCGCCGCGCGGTCGGCCCGCGTGGCCAGCCGGCGCAGTTCGGTGCAGCCGGTCCTGAGCAGCCCGTTCTCCCGCGCGGTGCGGGCGCCGGTGTCGAGGCGGTGCAGGAGCAGGGGGTTGTCGACGAGGATCTGCGGGTCGAGTTCGACGCGGTTGCCGAGTGAGTCGCAGAGGACCAGGCGGGCGGCGACGCCCTCGCTGCGCCGCACGGCGGTCAGCAGGCAGGTGCAGACGTGTCTGCGGCGGCCGAGCCCCTGTACGGCCAGCCAGCCGGGGCCCGCGGTCACCCGTACGGGGTGCAGCACCAGGTAGAGCAGCACGGCGAGCGCGGCCCACAGGCACGCCCGCGCGGGGGTGAGCGTGTCGTCCGCCCGGTCGATGAGCAGGACGAGCACGAAGAGCGCGCACGCGCAGAAGACGGCGCCCCGCACCGAGGCGGCCCAGCCGCGGTCCGACGCGGTCTGCCCCGCCGCCCCTTCGCCGCCCCGACGACTTCTGCCGCCGTGGGCGGCACCGCCGTGGACAGCGCCCCAACCTGCCATGTCGTGTCCCATGTGCGGCACGGTAGAACAGCCGCGTGCCCACGTCGTCGCCCGTTGACGAGGCATATACACACCGTCGGCACACCTTGACGGCCCGTTGACACTCGTCGGGGCGGCCCGGGTGTCCGGAGGGTGACACTCGGCCGCAACACCCCTGTCGTAATCCCTCTGCATGGTTGATCGTTGAGCCGGGCACACAAGGCCACGCCACGGAGTTCCGACACACCACGCAGGGGGACGACCAGCATGACCATCAGCCGCAGGACACTGCTCGGGACGGGCACGACGGTCGCGGCCGGCGCGGCGCTCGGGCTGCTCAGCGCGTGCGGGTCCAACACCGGGCGCGACGGCGGCGGTTCGGGCGGCAAGGGCCCGCGGCTCGCGCAGTGGTACCACCAGTACGGCGAGGCGGGCACCGAGCAGGCCGTGAAGCGGTACGCCGCCGCGTACAAGAAGGCGGACGTCAGCGTCCAGTGGCGCCCGGGCAACTACGACGAGCAGACCGCCGCGTCCCTGCTCACCGACTCGGGGCCCGACGTCTTCGAGGTCAACGGCCCGTCCCTGGACCAGATCAGGGGCGGCCAGGTCGTCGACCTCACCGACCTGTTCGAGGGTGTGAAGGACGACTTCAACCCGGTGCTGCTCGCTCCCAAAACGTACGACGGCAAGATCTGGGCCATTCCGCAGGTCGCCGACATGCACCTGCTCTACTACCGCAAGAGCCTGCTCGACGACGCGGGCGTGCGGCCGCCGAAGAGCATGGACGAGCTGGTCGACGCGGCGAAGGCGACCACCACGAAGAAGGTGAAGGGCCTCTTCCTCGGCAATGACGGCGGCGCCGGTGCGCTGGGCATCACACCCCTGTACGCGGCCGGTCTCTCCTCCGTCACCGAGGACGGCGAGGTCGGCTTCGACGACCCGGCGGCCGCCCGCATCCTGGGCAAGCTGCACCAGCTGTACGCCGACAAGTCGCTGCTGCTCGGCGCGCCCGCCGACTGGTCGGACCCGTCGGCGTTCGTGCAGGAGCTGACCGCCATGCAGTGGTGCGGGCTGTGGGCGCTGCCCGCCGTGCGCAAGGAGCTTGGCGACGACTTCGGCGTGCTGGCGCTGCCCGCCGACGGGCCGGGCGGGAAACCGGCGCTGCCCGTGGGGGCGTACGGCGCGGCGGTGAGCGCCCGCAGCGACCACAAGAAAGAGGCGAAGGACTTCCTGAAGTGGCTGTGGATCGACAGGACGGAGTACCAGGAGGACTTCGCGCTGTCGTACGGCTTCCACATCCCGGCCAGGCTCTCCCTGGCGCAGAAGGCCGACAAGCTGAAGGAGGGCCCTGCGGCGGACGCCGTGCGCTACTCCACACAGTACGGCTACGCCCAGCCGCTGCTGTGGACTCCGCCGAGCCGCACCGCGTACCAGGACGCGCTGAGCCGGATCATCAAGTCCGGCGCGAACCCGGAGAGCGAGCTGAAGTCCGTCGTACGCAAGGTGCGGGCGGAGCTGGACCGCGCCAAGAAGAAGTCGTGAGGCGGGCGTTGGCCACGGGTCCCGCCGCGAACTCCGCGAACTCCGAGCCGAAGGCGTCAGATGGGCCGGATACGCCGAAGACGCGCCGCCGCCCCGCGAAAGCCCTGCTCGGCACCCAGAACCGCACCCTCTGGTTCTGGGTCTTCGTCGGCCCCTTCGCGCTCGGCCTGATCCTCTTCACGTACGTACCGCTCGCCTGGAGCGTGTACCTGAGCTTCTTCGACGCCCACAACACGGTCTCGCCGACCGACTTCATCGGATTCGACAACTACACGTCGATGCTGCGGAACGACGCTTTCACCGACAGCCTCGTCACCTTCGCGGTGTTCTCCGCCTTCATCGTGCCGACGACGTTCGTGCTGTCCCTCGCGCTCGCGCTGATGGTGAACCGGATGCGCCGCGCCCAGGCCTTCTTCCGTTCGGTCTTCTTCCTGCCGGCCGCGTGCAGTTACGTCGTGGCGGCGCTGATCTGGAAGCTGTCGATCTTCAACGGGGTGCGGTTCGGGCTCGCCAACACCGTCCTCGGCTGGTTCGGCGCCGACCAGACCGCCTGGCTCTCGACGACGGACCCGCCCTGGTACTGGCTGGTCATCGTCACCGTACGGCTCTGGCTCCAGGCCGGCTTCTACATGATCCTCTTCCTGGCCGGCCTGCAACGGATCTCCCCCACCCTCTACGAGGCGGCTGCGGTGGACGGGGCGCGGCCCGGCTGGCAGGTGCTTCGCCACATCACGCTCCCACAGCTGCGCACCACCTCGGTCGCCGTGACGCTGCTCCTGGTCATCAACGCCTTCCAGGCCTTCGACGAGTTCTACAACCTGCTCTCGGACTCCCAGGGCTACCCGCCCTACGCCCGTCCGCCGCTCGTCTACCTCTACTACACGGCGCTCGGCCAGGAGCAGAACCTCGGCTTCGGCAGCGCGGGCGCGGTGATCCTCGCCCTGATCATCGCGGTGGTGACGATCGGCCAGGCGCGCTGGTTCGGCCTCGGCGGAAAGGAGGACTGAGCGCCATGACCACATCCGCGAAGCGTGCCGACCCGAAGAGGCCGGGGAACCCGGCGAAGGCTCCGCACCGCCCCATGGACGACGCCCTGGTCCGCACGGGCCGCGCCCTGCGCCTCGTCCTGCTGATCGCCCTGGCGCTCCTCTTCCTGATCCCCTTCTACCTCCTCGTACGCAACGGCCTCGCGTCCGAGGACGACATCACGTCCCCCGACTGGACGTTCTTCCCCTCCACCCTGCACTGGTCGAACCTCTCCGAGCTGTTCGACGACCCGACGGTGCCGATGGCGAGGGCCCTGCTCAACTCGACGCTGATCGCGGTCGCGACGACGCTGGGCACCCTCGTCCTCGCCTCGCTCGCCGGGTACGGCCTGGCGCGCATCCCCTACCGGTTCGCGAACCAGGTCTTCTACGCGATCCTCGGCACGATGATGGTCCCGGCCGCCGTCACCTTCGTACCAAGCTTCGTCCTGGTCTCGTCGCTCGGCTGGGTGTCGACCCTGCGCGGCCTGATCGTCCCCACCCTGTTCTCGGCCTTCGCCTGCTTCATCTTCCGCCAGTACTTCCTGGGCTTCCCCAGGGAACTGGAGGACGCGGCACGGGTGGACGGCCTCGGCTACTGGCGCACGTACTGGCGGGTGGTGGTGCCCAACTCCCGTCCCGTCTTCGCCGCGGTCGGCACGATCGTGTTCATCGGCGCCTGGAACTCCTTCCTGTGGCCCCTGGTGATCGGCCAGGACCGCGACGCGTGGACGGTCCAGGTGGCCCTGGCCACGTTCACCACGTCCCAGGTCATCCGCCTGCACGAACTGTTCGTCGCGGCGGCGGTGTCGATCGTGCCGCTCCTGGTCGTGTTCCTGTTCTTCCAACGGTGGATCGTGGCGGGGGTGGAGAGGTCGGGGATCGACGACTGAGATCTGTCCGGAACTCCCTTCCTCACCGGCGTCCGCGAAGTACTCCACCGCACTTCAGGGAGTCCGGACCCTCTTCAGAGGGTCCGGATGCTGACATTCGGCCCCTCCAAACGGCGTGATTCTCGCCACCCCTGATAGCCCTTGCGCTCAGATGAGCACTTCATGAGCGGGTGCACTTCTCCAAAGAGTGGCACTCAGTGCCACTGCTCGATCATTCACGAGATGAACTCACATCTGAGATTTCCCCGCTCACCTGAGCGTTTAGCGAGCACAGAGGACGGCGTGTGTTCAAGACTTGAACAAATGTAGGAGGTCTTGGCTACCGCTCAGTCACTTTCGATCTAGCGGCGGACGGGTGGTTACGGCCGTATGACGCACAAGTGGACGTACCCATGAGCCTTCGATCTGGGTATGTTCCTCGCCGTCAGGGCAGCCACCGAGTCCTCGAGGAGTCGAGACCCGTGTCGGAAAACAAAGATTCCCACGTAGCTCACACGAGTGAGACGACCGCGGACGTGAAGTTCGTTTACGACTTCACCGAGGGCAACAGGGACCTCAAGGACCTTCTCGGCGGGAAGGGCGCGAACCTCGCCGAGATGACCAACCTCGGGCTGCCCGTCCCGCCGGGCTTCACCATCACCACCGAGGCCTGCAAGACCTACCTCGGCAGCGGTGAGGAGCCCGTCGAGCTGCGGGACGAGGTGAGTGCGCACCTCGACGCCCTCGAGAAGAAGATGGGCAAGAAGCTCGGCCAGGCCGACGACCCGCTGCTCGTCTCGGTCCGCTCCGGCGCCAAGTTCTCGATGCCCGGCATGATGGACACCGTCCTGAACATCGGGCTCTCCGACAAGTCCGTGACGGGCCTCGCCAAGCAGTCCGGCGACGACCGCTTCGCGTGGGACTCCTACCGCCGCCTCATCCAGATGTTCGGCAAGACCGTACTCGGCGTCGACGGCGACCTCTTCGAGGACGCGCTGGAGAAGGCCAAGGAGGCCAAGAAGGTCACGGTCGACACCGACCTCGAGGCCGCCGACCTGAAGAAGCTGGTCACCAGGTTCAAGAAGATCGTCAAGACGGAGGCCGGGCGGGACTTCCCGCAGGACCCGCGCGAGCAGATGGACCTCGCGATCCGTTCGGTCTTCGAATCGTGGAACACCGACCGCGCCAAGCTCTACCGCCGCCAGGAGCGCATCCCGCACGACCTCGGCACGGCCGTCAACGTCTGCTCGATGGTCTTCGGCAACCTCGGCCCCGACTCCGGCACGGGCGTCGCGTTCACCCGCGACCCGGCCAGCGGCCATCAGGGCGTGTACGGCGACTACCTCCAGAACGCGCAGGGCGAGGACGTCGTCGCGGGCATCCGCAACACCGTGCCGCTCGCCGATCTCGAGCAGATCGACAAGAAGTCGTACGACCAGCTCATGCAGATCATGGAGACCCTTGAGACGCACTACAAGGACCTCTGCGACATCGAGTTCACCATCGAGCGCGGCCAGCTGTGGATGCTCCAGACCCGCGTCGGCAAGCGCACCGCGGGTGCCGCCTTCCGCATCGCGACGCAGCTCGTGGACCAGGGCCTGATCGACGAGGCCGAGGCGCTCCAGCGCGTCAACGGCGCGCAGCTCGCGCAGCTGATGTTCCCCCGCTTCGACGAGAACGCGAAGGTCGAGCAGCTCGGCCGGGGCATCGCCGCGTCACCGGGTGCCGCGGTCGGCAAGGCGGTCTTCGACTCGTACACCGCGATCAAGTGGTCGCGTTCGGGCGAGAAGGTCATCCTGATCCGCCGCGAGACCAACCCCGACGACCTCGACGGCATGATCGCCGCCGAGGGCATCCTGACCTCGCGCGGCGGCAAGACCTCGCACGCCGCCGTCGTGGCGCGCGGCATGGGCAAGACCTGTGTCTGCGGCGCCGAGGAGCTGGAGGTCGACACCAAGCGGCGCTGCCTCACCGCGCCGGGCGGCGTGGTCGTCGAGGAGGGCGACACCGTCTCCATCGACGGTTCGACGGGCAAGGTCTACCTGGGCGAGGTGCCCGTGGTCCCCTCTCCCGTCGTCGAGTACTTCGAGGGCCGCATGCACGCCGGCGCCGACGACGCCGACGAGTTGGTCGCCGCCGTGCACCGGATCATGGCGTACGCGGACCGGGTGCGCCGCCTGCGGGTGCGCGCCAACGCGGACAACGCCGAGGACGCGCTGCGCGCCCGCCGCTTCGGCGCGCAGGGCATCGGCCTGTGCCGCACCGAGCACATGTTCCTCGGCGAGCGCCGCGAGATGGTCGAGCGGCTGATCCTCGCCGACGCGGACGACGAGCGCGAGGACGCGCTCAAGGAGCTCCTCCCGCTCCAGAAGCAGGACTTCGTGGAGCTCTTCGAGGCGATGGACGGCCTGCCGGTCACCGTGCGCCTCCTGGACCCGCCGCTGCACGAGTTCCTGCCGGACATCACCGAGCTGTCCGTCCGCGTCGCGCTCGCCGAGTCCCGCAAGGACGCCAACGAGAACGACCTGCGCCTGCTCCAGGCCGTGCACCGGCTGCACGAGCAGAACCCGATGCTCGGCCTGCGCGGCGTACGCCTCGGCCTGGTCATCCCTGGCCTCTTCACCATGCAGGTGCGGGCCATCGCGGAGGCGGCGGCCGAGCGCAAGAGCGCCAAGGGCGACCCGCGCGCGGAGATCATGATTCCGCTCGTCGGCACGGTCCAGGAGCTGGAGATCGTCCGTGACGAGGCCGAGCAGGTCATCGCGGAGGTCATCGAGACGACCGGCGTCGACCTGAAGCTGGCGCTCGGCACGATGATCGAGCTGCCGCGCGCCGCGCTCACCGCCGACCAGATCGCCGAGGCCGCCGAGTTCTTCTCCTTCGGCACGAACGACCTCACGCAGACGGTCTGGGGCTTCTCGCGCGACGACGTGGAGGCTTCGTTCTTCACCGCGTACCTGGAGAAGGGCATCTTCGGGGTCTCGCCCTTCGAGACCATCGACAAGGACGGCGTCGGCAAGCTGGTCCGCGACGCGGTCAAGGCGGGCCGCGAGACCCGTCCCGACCTGAAGCTCGGCGTCTGCGGCGAGCACGGCGGCGACCCGGAGTCCGTGCACTTCTTCCACGAGGTGGGCCTGGACTACGTCTCCTGCTCACCGTTCCGCATCCCGGTGGCCCGCCTGGAGGCCGGCCGCGCCGCGTCCCACTCGACGGGCAGCGACCACCGGTAGAGCCCCGGGGCCGACGCCGTGTCCCCGACCCTCAGTACCGATACGGCGTCGGCTCCGGTCCGCGAAGAAGGGGCAGCATCCTGTGCGGGGATGCTGCCCCGACGCGCAGGCCCCGACATCCTCGCGTACGACCGGTCCGGCGCGTCTCCTTGCCCGGCCGAGCGCCGCAGGGAACGCGGCCGTCGTCCAGATGCTCCAGGCGTCCGGTGACCAGTGAGCACATCGCTGCGTGCGGGCCAGGTCGTCGGCGCCGGGCCTCAGCCGCCCGACGTGTCCAGTTCCGCGTCCTCGCTCACGCCCGCGCAGTCGTAGGGGTCCTTCAGCCAGCCGTCCGGCAGGACGACCCGGTTGTTGCCCGAGGTGCGGCCGCGTGGGCCGTCCGCGCCCGCCGGCCACGCCTGGTCGAGGTCCAACTCGCCGAGTCCGTCCTCCAGTTCGGCGAGCGAGGAGGTGATCGCGAGGCGCTTGCGCATCTCCGAACCGACCGCGAAGCCCTTCAGGTACCACGCGACGTGCTTACGGAAGTCGATGACGCCGCGCGCCTCGTCGCCGATCCACTCGCCGAGGAGGGTGGCGTGCCGCAGCATGACGGCGGCGACCTCGCGCAGGTCGGGGGCCTTGGGCGCGCCCGTACCCTCGAAGGCGGCGACCAGGTCGCCGAAGAGCCAGGGGCGGCCGAGGCAGCCACGGCCCACGACGACGCCGTCACAGCCGGTCTCGTTCATCATGCGGACCGCGTCGGCGGCCGACCAGATGTCGCCGTTGCCGAGCACCGGGATCTCGGGGACGTGCTCCTTGAGGCGCGCGATGGCGTCCCAGTCGGCGGTGCCGCCGTAGTGCTGGGCGGCGGTGCGGCCGTGCAGGGCGATGGCCGTCACGCCTTCCTCGACGGCGATGCGGCCCGCGTCGAGGAAGGTGATGTGCTCGTCGTTGATGCCCTTGCGCATCTTCATGGTGACCGGCAGGTCGCCCGCGCCGCTGACCGCCTCGCGCAGGATCGCGCGGAGCAGGGGGCGCTTGTACGGGAGCGCGGAGCCGCCGCCCTTGCGGGTGACCTTGGGGACGGGGCAGCCGAAGTTCAGGTCGATGTGGTCGGCCAGGTCCTCTTCCGCGATCATGCGGACGGCCTTGCCGACGGTCGCCGGGTCGACGCCGTACAGCTGGATCGAGCGCGGCTTCTCCGTCGCGTCGAAGTGGATCAGCTGCATCGTCTTCTCGTTGCGCTCCACCAGGGCGCGTGTGGTGATCATCTCGCTGACGAAGAGGCCCTTGCCTCCACTGAACTCCCGGCACAGCGTCCGGAAAGGCGCGTTCGTGATGCCCGCCATGGGGGCGAGCACGACCGACGGCTGCACGGTGTGCGGGCCGATCGACAGGGGCTGCGGCTGGGACGGCATCGATGATCTCCGGAACGTATGACGGGACCCTTCATTGTCCCTCACTCCTCGGACAGCTCCGCCAGCCGCTCCAGACGCTCCTCCGTCGCGTCGTCGGCGGGGACGTAGGCGATGAGGCGGTACGCCTGCGTCAGCGGGGCCATCCACAGCATGCGGTGTTCCAGGCGGAGCAGGCCGACCTGGGGGTGCTGGTAGCGCTTGACGTGCGGAGACATGGTCGCCACCTCGTGCCGCTCCCACAGCTCGCGGAACTCGGCGGAGACCCCGGCCAGCCGGTCGCGCAGCTCCTTCCAGGCCGGTTCGGCCCCGTGCTCGGCCATGGAACCGCGGAACTTGGCGACCAGATCGCGCAGCATCTCGTCGCGGTCGATGAAGGTCGCGCGCCATCGCTCACTGGTGGCCAGGAGCCACAGGCAGTTGCGGTCGCGCTGCGGCATCGCGTCGAAGTCGCCGAAGACGTGCGTCCAGGAACGGTTGTACGCGAGCACGTCGTAGCGGCCGTTCTGCACGTTGGCCGGATACGGGGCGAGGCGGCGCAGCAGCCGCCGGACCTCCGCGGAGAGCGCGGTGCACTCCGCCTCGGGGTGCGGGTCCACGGCTCCGGCGAGCGCGAAGAGGTGGGCGCGCTCGCTGGGGTCCATCAGGAGCGCCCGGGCGATCGCGTCGATGACCTGCGCGGACACCTTGATGGACCGCGCCTGCTCCAGCCACGTGTACCAGGTGACGCCCACGCAGGCGAGCTGCGCGACCTCCTCGCGGCGCAGGCCCGGCGTACGGCGCCGGGTGCCGCGGGGCAGGCCCACCTGCTCGGGCGTGACGCGTTCACGGCGGCTGCGGAGGAAGGCGGCGAGCTCCTGCCTGCGGATCTCGGCGCCGGTTGCCGACGGGGCGGAGGGCGAGGCGGGGGCGGATGTGGTGGGTGTGGTGGGTGTGGTGGGTGTGGTGGGTGTGGTGGGTGTGGTCCTGGTAGTCGTCGTGGTCGTGGTCGTCGTCACGTGTCCAGGCTGCGCCATCCCGCAGCCTGTTTCCAGGTTCGCCTGGTACCAGGATAAAGACACTCTGGTACCCCTCTGAGGACCGGAACAGGGTCGATCCGTGACTCATCCCGCGACGACAACCGGCAACGCTTCCGACGGCAACCGCTCCGACAAGTACTCCTCCGACAAGCTGGGCCGCAGCTCCTCCGACAACCTGGATTGCAGCTCCTCCGACAACCTGGACTGCAGCTCACCCGGCGAGCTGGTCCGCAGCTCCTCCGACAAGCTGAGCCGCAGCCCGTCGGACAAGTACTCCTCGTACAAGTACTCCTCAGACAAGCCCCACGCGAGTCCGACCCCGCCCCTCACCCCCCTCAGCCCCTCCCTCACCCCCCTCGCCCTCCTCACCCTCCTCCTCGGCGCCTCCCTCTCCAGCATCGACTTCTTCATCGTCAACGTCGCCCTGCCCAGCATCGAGCGCGACCTGAACGCCTCCCCCGCCACGTTGGAGATGGTCGTCGCGGGCTACGCGGTGGCGTACGCCGTGCTGCTCGTGCTCGGGGGGCGGCTCGGCGATACGTACGGGCGCAGGAAGCTGTTCCTGTGGGGTGTGGCCGCCTTCGGGCTGACCTCGTTGGCCTGCGGGGTCGCGCCCGGCGCGTGGTGGCTGGTGGGGGCGCGGGTGGCCCAGGGTGCCGCGTCCGCGCTGATGCTGCCGCAGGTTCTCGGGACCATCCACGCGACGACGCGCGGCGAGCGGCGGGCGCGGACCGTCGCCCTGTACGGCGCCGTGAGCGGTATCGCGGGTCTGCTCGGGCAGGCGCTCGGCGGCGCCCTGGTCGCCGCCGACCTGGGCGGTACCGGCTGGCGCGCCGTGTTCCTCGTCAACGTGCCGGTCGCGGTGGCGGCCCTGGTCATCGGCGGGCGCGCGGTGCCTGACAGCCGTGCCGAGCGGCCCGCGCGGAGCGATGTCCTCGGCACGGTCCTGTTCGCCTGCGCGCTGACCGCGCTGCTGCTGCCCCTGACGGAGGGCCGCGCGACGGGCTGGCCGCTGTGGTCCGTACTGCTGCTGGTCGCGGCGCCGCTGCTCGGCTGGGCGTTCGGGGCCGTGGAGCGGCGCGCCGAGCACACCGGTGGGAGTCCGCTGCTGCCTCCGTCGCTGCTGCGCGAGCCGGGCGTACGCAGGAGTCTGGTTCTCGGTGTGCCGATCTTCATCGGGTTCAGCGGCTTCATGTTCGGGTTCGCGATCATTCTTCAGCAGGGCCTGGGTTACGGGGCGTTGAAGGCGGGCCTTGCGGTGGTCCCGATGGGTCTGACGCAGATTCCGGCGTCGATGCTCGTGCCGCGTCTGGTGCGCCGCTGGGGCACCCGTGCGATGACCCGCGCCGCCCTCGTGCACGTCGCGGGCCTCACCGTGCTCGGCCTTACGGTGCTGTGGACGCCGTGGTCCGCCCTCGACCCGCTCGCCCTCGCCCCCGGGCTGCTCCTCTGCGGCCTCGGCCAGGGCGTCCAGCTCGCGCTCTACTACCGCGTCGCACTCGCCGCCGTTCCGGCCGCGCGGGCGGGCGCGGGCAGCGGGCTCGCCGCGACCGTGCAGCAGTCGTGCCTGGCCGTGGGGGTGGCGACGATCGGCTCGCTCTTCCTGGCGCTGGTGCCGGATCTCGGCATGCGGGACGCGTTCGTGAGCGGGCTCGGCGTGCAGCTCGCGGGCCTGCTCGGCCTGGCCCTGCTGAGCCTGCGGTTGCCGCGAACGCTGAGCTGAGCCCGGCGCTCAACCCCGTCACCCCCTCCCCCCGCCCGTCACCCCCTCCCCACCCGTTGCTCTCGCCCGGCCCCACCCCGCGCCCTGAGCCCTCCGCCGAACTACCGTCGAAAGATGCCCGATGAACTCACTCACCGCCGACGGATGCTCGTCCTGGCGATCTGCTGTTCGAGCCTGCTCATCGTCACCCTCGACAACACGGTCCTGAACGTCGCGCTGCCCACCCTGCAGAAGGAGTTCGACGCGAGCGTCTCGGGGATGCAGTGGACGGTGGACGCGTACACGCTCGTCCTCGCCTCGCTCCTGATGCTCTCGGGCTCGACCGCCGACCGGATCGGCCGCCGCAAGATCTTCCTGGCGGGGCTCGTGATCTTCACACTCGGTTCGGTGCTCTGCTCGGTCGCCCCCAGCCTCGAATTCCTGGTGGCCTTCCGCATGGTGCAGGCGGTCGGCGGCTCCATGCTCAACCCGGTCGCCATGTCGATCATCACGAACACGTTCACCGAGCCGCGCGAGCGGGCCCGTGCCATCGGCGTCTGGGGCGGCGTGTCCGGAATCTCGCTCGCGGCGGGCCCGCTGGTCGGCGGCGTCCTCGTGGACTCGGTCGGCTGGCGCTCGATCTTCCTGATCAACGTGCCGGTGGGCCTCGCCGCGCTCCTCCTCACCCTGCGGTACGTCCCCGAATCGCGCGCCCCGCAGCCGCGCCGCCCCGACCCGGTGGGGCAGTTGCTCGTGATCGTGCTGCTCGGCGCGCTGACGTACGCGATCATCGAGGCGCCGCGGGCCGGCTGGACCTCACCGCTGATCCTCGCCTCCGCGGGCACGGCGGTGCTCGGCCTTGCCGGGCTGCTGCGGTACGAGCCGCGCCGCGATCAGCCCCTCATCGACCTGCGCTTCTTCCGGTCGGTGCCGTTCAGCGGGGCGACGGTGATCGCGGTCTGCGCCTTCGCGTCGCTCAGCGGCTTCCTCTTCCTCTCCACGCTCTACCTCCAGGACGTGCTGCGTCTCGACGCCCTGCACGCCGGGCTGTGGATGCTGCCGATCGCGGCCATGGCGCTGGTCTGCGGGCCGCTGTCGGGCCGTCTGGTGGGCAGCCGCGGCCCACGGATCCCGCTGCTGATCGCGGGGGTGACGATGACGGCGTCGGGCGTCCTCTTCGCCGGGTTCGACGCGGCGGCCTCCAGCGGGACGCGCCTCCTCGGCTACCTCCTCTTCGGCCTCGGCTTCGGCTTCGTGAACGCGCCGATCACCAACACGGCGGTCTCCGGGATGCCGCGTGCCCAGGCGGGCGTCGCCGCGGCCGTCGCGTCCACCAGCCGCCAGATCGGCACGACGCTGGGCGTCGCGGTGATCGGCGCGGTCCTCGCCTCGGGCGTGGCGTCCTCCTCGTACGCGGACGACTTCACACAGGCGAGCCGCCCCGCCTGGTGGATCATCGCGGGCTGCGGTCTGGCCGTACTGCTGCTCGGGGCGCTGACCAGCGGACGGTGGGCGCGCGACTCGGCACGCAGGACGGCGGAGCGGCTGGAGAAGGAGGCGCGGCCGGAGGCGGTGGCTGTGGCGAGGTGACAGACGGGAGCCGACAGCTCGCGAGGAACGACTGACAGATGACAGATATTGAAATCTGTCATCCGTCATGTCATCGTGGACGCATGCGCACTCTCACTCTCGGAACCACCGGCCCCCGCACCGCCGCCCTCGGCCTCGGCTGCATGGGCATGTCCGCGCTCTACGGGGACGCGGACCGCACCGAATCGATCGCGACGATCCACGCCGCCCTCGAAGCGGGCGTCACCCTCCTGGACACCGGCGACTTCTACGCCATGGGCCACAACGAAATGCTGATCGGCGAGGCCCTGCGCACCGCCCCGGCCGCCCGCCGCGAGCAGGCGCTGACCAGCGTCAAGTTCGGCGCCCTGCGCGATCCGGACGGCGGCTGGTCGGGGTACGACGGCCGCCCGGCCGCGGTCAGGAACTTCGCCGCGTACTCGCTGCAGCGCCTCGGCGTCGACCACATCGACGTCTACCGCATCGCCCGCATCGACCCCGACGTCCCGATCGAGGAGACGGTGGGCGCCATCGCGGAGCTGGTCGAGAAGGGGTACGTACGGCACATCGGCCTCTCCGAGGTCGGCGCCGACACGATCCGCCGGGCGGCGGCCACGGCCCCCATCTCCGACCTGCAGATCGAGTACTCCCTCATCTCGCGCGGCATCGAGGCGGAGATCCTGCCGACCGTCGCCGGGCTGGGTATCGGCGTCACGGCGTACGGCGTGCTCTCGCGCGGCCTGATCTCCGGCCACTTCACCCGCGACCGGCAGCTCGCCGCGAACGACTTCCGCTCGATGAGCCCCCGCTTCCAGGGCGAGAACCTCGACCGCAACCTCGACCTGGTCGACGCCCTGCGGAAGATCGCCGACCAGAAGGGCGTCAGCGTCGCGCAGACCGCCATCGCCTGGGTCCTCGCGCAGGGCCCCCGGCACGGCGCGGCCGTCGTGCCACTGGTCGGCGCGCGCCGCAGGGACCGGCTCGACGAGGCGCTCGGCGCCCTCGACGTGACGCTCGACGACGCGGACCTGGCGGCGATCGAGGCGGCCGTGCCCGCGGACGCGGCGGCCGGCGCGCGCTACCCGCAGGCGCAGATGGCACACCTCGACAGCGAGCGCTGAACCGGCCACGGGTACGGTCTGTGCCATGGCAACCGCGGCTCCCCTGACCCCCGAGCGCATCCTCGAAGCGACCGAGGAGGTGCTGCGCAGGCACGGTGCGGCCAAGGCCACGGTCGTCGACGTGGCCCGCGCCCTCGGGGTGAGCCACGGCACGGTGTACCGCCACTTCCGCACGAAGGCGGAGCTGCGCGGCGCGGTGACACGGCGCTGGCTGGACCGTACGTCCGAGTCGCTCTCCGGGATCGTCACCGGCGCCGAGCCGCCCGCGACGAAGCTGCGGCTCTGGCTGACAGGGCTCTTCGAGGCCAAGCAGCACAAGGCCGGTGACGATCCCGAACTCTTCGCCACGTACCTGGTGTTGACCGACGAGAACAGCGACGTGGTCGACCACCACATCGCCGAACTCACGGGACAGCTGACCGCGATCGTGCAACAGGGCGTGGACAGCGGCGACTTCGCGTCCGCCGACCCCGCGGTGACGGCCCGCGCCGTCTTCGACGCCACCTCCCGCTTCCACGACCCGTCCTACGCGCCGCACTGGTCCCGCCCCGGCATCGAGGACGCGTTCACGGCGGTCCTCGACCTGACCCTGCGGGGCCTGCGGGCCTAGGGAGGGCCACAACAGGGGCCGGGGAGCCGCGGATACAGTGATCGGATGCCGCTCGTCGAGATCACTTACGCGCCCCACGTCCCCGAAGCGACGCTCCGCGAACTCGGTTCGGTCCTCCCCCACCTGGTGTCCCTGGCGGTGGAGTGCCCCGAGGAGCCCTACGACGGCGATCTGCGGCCTGGCGACGTGGAGCTGCGCTTCCGTGAGCTCGGGCCGTGGGACCGCAGCGGCCTCGACTTCGTGATCGAGATCCGGTCGAAGTGGTTCGAGAGCCGGGCCGGCAACCGCCAGGAGCGGGTGGACCGGCTGCACGACGGCGTCAGGGCCGCGACCGGATGCGACGACTTCGGCATCTACCTGTCGCTTCCGGTCGCCGCGTGGTCCCAGGGCGAGGACGAGGACGAGGACGTGGAGGACTAGGCCCGCCTAGCGCCCGTCGTCCCTCGGCCGGTGCTCCACGTACTCGATCACCGTGCCGTCCCGGTGCCGCGCCGTGAAGCCCGAGCCCGTCGGGACCTTGATCAGCGGTTCGGTGATCTCCGCGCCCTCCGCCGCGAGCCGGTCCAGGTACGTGGCCGCCGAGTCGACCAGGAGTGTGCCGTGCGTCGCGCGGAACGGCGCCAGGGTCTCCTCCGTGCCCTCGATCAGGAGGAAGGCGCCGACCGCCGCGAGGGCGAGGTTCTTCTCGGGGTAGGTGAACCACATGTCGCGTTCGGTGCCGAGCAGCCGTTCGTACGACGCGGCCAGGGCGTCCAGCGTGCCGGGGCCCGTGTAGACGCGGATGAAGGGTCGGGGTTCGGTCAGGTCCGTGGAGTCGTTGCGGCGGCGCCACATCACAGGGGTTTGAGTCATGGGTCCAGCCTCCGGCCCGGCGGGCACCGCAACCAGTGGGGCATCTGTGGGGGTGAGTCCGGGTCATAGGCTGGCGCCATGGCGACCACGACGGAGACCGTCACCGCAACCACCAACGAGACCGCCGCCGCGACCGCGACCGCCGCGCTCCGGCGCGGACTCGGCGGGTTTCTGCGGGCCCACCGGGAGCGGACCTCCCCCGGCGACGTGGGGCTGCCCACTACCGCCCGCCGACGCACCTCGGGGCTGCGCCGCGAGGAGGTCGCCGTGCTCTCGGGGGTCTCCGTCGCCTGGTACACCTGGCTTGAACAGGGCCGCGTCGACACCTCGCGGCAGGTGCTCGACGCCGTGGCCCGCGCCCTGCGCCTCGACGACGCCTCCCACCGGCACGCCCTCGCCCTCGCCGGATTCGCTCCCGTCGGGTTCGCTCCCGCCGGATCCGCTCCCCCCGCCGAGGAGCCGCCCGCTCCGGTCGCCCCCGCACTCCGCGCCGTGCTCGACAGCTGGCCCGACAGCCCGGCGCTGCTCCTCGGCCCCGCCCTGGACATCCTCGCCCGGAACCGCGCGTACGCCGACGTGTGGCCCGACCCCGCGGAGCTCCCCGCCGAGCGGCGCAATCTGCTGCTCCTGCTCGTCGGCGACGAACGGCACCAGCGGCTGCTGCCCGGCTGGGAGTCCGTGGCCATGGACCTCTACCGGCACCTGCGCACGCACGCCGACCGCCGGCCCGGGGACGCGAGCTTCCTACGGCTCACGGCGCAACTGCGATCCGTGCGGCCGGACTTGGACGACTGGTGGGCCTGCAGGTCGGTCGGCGAGTTCGCCCCGCGGACCATCGAGCTCACACCGCGGGACGGCAGCGCGCCCCGGGCGTACCACATGACGCTGCTCCTCACCCCTCAGCCGCAGGACGCGTCGGTCCTCGTCCAGACTCCCCGCAGCCCCGCCGTGCGCGCGAAGCCCCCGGTTCCGTGACCCGGAACCGGGGGCTTCGCGTGGATCTCACCCAGGGGGCGTACGCGCGTCAGCAGCCCACGAGGCGCGTGGCGAGGTAGCCCTCGATCTGGTCGAGGGAGACCCGCTCCTGCTTCATCGAGTCGCGCTCGCGCACCGTCACGGCGTTGTCGTCGAGGGTGTCGAAGTCGACGGTGACGCAGTACGGCGTGCCGATCTCGTCCTGGCGGCGGTAGCGGCGGCCGATGGCGCCCGCGTCGTCGAAATCGATGTTCCAGTTCTGCCGGAGGGCCGCCGCGAGGCCCTTGGCCTTCGGGGACAGCTCAGGGTTGCGGGAGAGCGGCAGGACGGCGACCTTCACCGGAGCGAGGCGGTGGTCGAAGCGCATGACCGTGCGCTTCTCCAGCTTGCCCTTGGCGTTGGGCGCCTCGTCCTCGAAGTACGAGTCGAGCAGGAACGCGAGCATGGTGCGGCCGACACCGGCCGCGGGCTCGATGACGTACGGCGTGTAGCGCTCGCCGGCCTCCTGGTCGAAGTAGGAGAGGTCCTGGCCGGAGGCCTTGGAGTGCGCCGACAGGTCGTAGTCGGTGCGGTTGGCGACGCCTTCCAGCTCGCCCCACTCGCTGCCGCCGAACTGGAAGCGGTACTCGATGTCAGCGGTGCGCTTGGAGTAGTGGGAGAGCTTCTCCTGCGGGTGCTCGAACCACCGCATGTTCTCCTCGCGCAGGCCCAGGCCGGTGTACCAGTTCCAGCGCTGCTCCATCCAGTACTCCTGCCACTTCTCGTCCTCGCCCGGCTTGACGAAGAACTCCATCTCCATCTGCTCGAACTCGCGGGTGCGGAAGATGAAGTTGCCGGGCGTGATCTCGTTGCGGAAGGACTTGCCCATCTGCGCGATGCCGAACGGCGGCTTGCGGCGCGAGGTCTGCTGGACCTGGGCGAAGTTGGTGAAGATGCCCTGCGCGGTCTCGGGGCGCAGGTAGGCGACGGAGCCGCTGTCCTGGGTCGGGCCGAGGTGGGTGGAGAGCAGGCCGGAGAACTGCTTGGGCTCGGTGAACTGGCCCTTGTTGCCGCAGTTGGGGCAGTTGACGTCGGCGAGGGACTCCGGGGCGCGGCCCTTCTTCTCCTCGTACGCCTCTTCCAGGTGGTCCGCGCGGAAGCGCTTGTGGCAGGAGGTGCACTCGGTGAGGGGGTCCGTGAAGGTGGCGATGTGGCCGGAGGCCTGCCAGACCTCGCTGGCCAGGATCACGGACGAGTCGATGCCGACGACGTCCTCACGCGAGGTGACCATGTAGCGCCACCACTGGCGCTTCAGGTTCTCCTTCAGCTCGACGCCGAGCGGACCGTAGTCCCAGGCGGCACGCTGTCCGCCGTAGATCTCACTACAGGGGAAAACAAAGCCACGGCGCTTGCTCAGGCTGACGATGGTGTCGATCTTGTCGGCGGCCACGGTGCTCTCTTCATGACGACGGCGGGCGAAGCGGTAACTGCCAAAGCAGCGGCTTCGGGAGCGAATGCTTCAGGTTACCGGCGGCCTCACCCCCCTAATCAAATCGGTTCCGCTACAGCCTTGGCCAGGACCCCTTGTTGACAATCGTTTCCACTTTTGTTGAAAATGACTGTCATGAACGTACGACGCCTCATACCCGCCACCGCCCTCGCCTCCGCGACGGTCCTCGGCCTCACGGCCCTGACCGCCTGCACCACCTCCACCGCGGCCGGCAAGGACGGCAAGCTGGCCGTGACGGCGTCGTTCTATCCCATGCAGTACCTCGCGGAGCAGATCGGCGGCGACCACGTCTCCGTCACCACTCTCACCGAGCCCGGCCAGGAGCCGCACGATCTCGACGTGTCCGCCAGGCAGCGCGGACAGTTGGAGGAGTCCGACGTCGCCCTCTACCTCAAGGGCCTGCAGCCCGCCGTGGACGACGCGATCGACCAGTCGGGCATCGAGACCAAGGTCGACGCCGCCTCGCTCACCAGCCTGGAGAAGCACGGCAACGAGGTCGGCGGCCACGCCGATGAGCACGACCACGACCACGGCGACGAAGAGGACCACGGCCACTCCCACGACGGCGCCGACCCGCACATCTGGCTCGACCCGGTGAAGTACGCCGAGGTCGCCGAGGGCGTCGGCAAGGCCCTGGAGAAGGCCGACCCGGACCACGCGGCCACGTACAAGAAGAACACCGCGAAGCTCGTGAAGAAGCTCGGCGGCCTGGACACGTCCTTCAAGAACGGCCTGAAGGACACCGACTCCAAGGTCTTCATCACCACCCACGCCGCCTTCGGCTACCTCGCCGAGCGCTACGGCCTCACCGAGGAGGCCATCAGCGGCCTGGACCCCGAGGCCGAGCCCAGCGCCAAGCGCGTCAAGGACCTCCAGAGGATGGCGAAGGCCGACGGCGCCACCACGGTCTTCTACGAGACGCTCGTCAACGAGAAGACGGCGCGGACGCTCGCCAAGGACACCGGCCTGAAGACCGACGTGCTCGACCCCATCGAGGGCATCGTCCGCGGCAAGTCCAAGGGTGACGACTACATCCAGGTCATGGAGTCCAACCTCAAGGCCCTGCAGAAGGCCCTGGGCGCCAAGTGACCCCCTCTCCCGCGGCTACGGAGGCACGACCCATGAGCGAGACAGCCGGTTCCGGTGACGGCAGGCACGGCGGCGAAGCCGTCATATCCCTGCGCAAGGTGACGGCCGAGCTCGGCTCGCGCCCCGTCCTGCGCGGCATCGACCTCACCGTGCGCCGCGGCGAGGTCGTCGCCCTGCTCGGCGCCAACGGCTCGGGCAAGTCCACCGCCGTACGCACCGTCATAGGGCAGGTCCCCGTCACCGGCGGCGAGGTCGAGATCTTCGGCACCCCGCGCCGCCGCTTCCGCGACTGGGCCCGCGTCGGGTACGTACCGCAGCGCACCACCGCGGCGGGCGGCGTGCCCGCGACGATCAACGAGGTCGTCACCTCCGGGCGGCTCTCCCGCGCCCGCTTCGGCGTGCTCCGCAAGGCCGACCGCGAGGCCGTCGCCCGCGCCATCGACCTCGTCGGCCTCACCGACCGCGCCAAGGACTCCGTGAACGCGCTCTCCGGCGGCCAGCACCAGCGCGTCCTCATCGCCCGCGCCCTGGCCTCCAGGCCGGAGCTGCTGATCATGGACGAACCGATGGCGGGCGTCGACCTGGCCAGCCAGGAGGTGCTCGCCTCCACCCTGCGCCAGCAGGTCGCCGAGGGCGCCTCCGTCCTGCTCGTCCTGCACGAACTGGGCCCTCTCGAGCCGCTGATCGACCGCGCCGTGGTCCTGCGCGACGGCTGCGTCATGCACGACGGCCCGCCGCCGCACGCGGTCGGGCAGCACGCCCTGCCGGGCCACGACCACGTCCACCCGCACACCGCCGACGCGGAACCGGTCCGCACCGGCCTGCTGACCTGACCGAGGGCGAAGAATCATGGAAATCCTCGAATACGCCTTCATGCAGCGGGCGCTGCTCGCCGCCGTCCTGGTCGGTATCACCGCGCCCGCCGTCGGCATCTACCTCGTCCAGCGCCGCCAGGCCCTGATGGGCGACGGCATCGGCCACGTCGCGATGACCGGCGTCGGCCTCGGCTTCCTGCTCTCGGCCTCGCCGGTGTGGATGGCGACGGCGGTCGCCATCGTCGGCGCCGTCGTCATGGAGCTGATCCGCTGGTACGGCAAGACGCGCGGCGACATCGCCCTGGCGATGCTCTTCTACGGCGGCATGGCGGGCGGCGTCATGTTCATCAACCTCGCCCCCGGCGGCTCGAACGCCAACCTCCAGTCGTACCTCTTCGGCTCGCTCTCGACCGTCTCCGAGGAGGACGTCACGGCGATCTGCCTGCTCGCCGCCTTTGTGGTCCTCGTCACGGTCGGGCTGCGCCGCCAGCTCTTCGCGGTCAGCCAGGACGAGGAGTTCGCGCGCGTGACCGGGCTCCCGGTGCGCGCCCTGAACCTGCTCACCGCCGTCACCGCGGCGGTCACCGTCACCGTCGCCATGCGCGTCGTCGGCCTGCTCCTGGTCTCCGCGCTGATGGTGGTGCCGGTGGCGGCGGCGCAGCAGCTGACCCGGAGCTTCGCGGCGACCTTCGTGATCTCGGTGGCGCTCGGCATCGCGACGACGCTCGGCGGCACGGTGACGTCGTACTACCAGGACGTCCCGCCCGGCGCGACGATCGTGCTGCTCACCATCGGTGCCTTCATCGTCCTCACCGTGCTCGCGACGCCGCTGGCCAGGCGCAGGGCGCGGGCCGTGGCCGCCGCGGAGGCGGCCGGTGAACCCGCGGAGTGCTCGGTCCCGGCCCAGCCGGTGGCCAAGACCTGACCTGGCTCCGGGCCGACCTGGCACAATGGCCCGGCAGGCCCAGACCAGAGCGCAACGCGAGGAGGCAACCGTGGGAGCCCCGGTTCGAGGCAGGTCGACCCGCCAGCGTGCGGCGGTGGCCGCGGCGCTCGACGACGTGGACGAATTCCGCAGCGCCCAGGAGCTGCACGACATGCTCAAGCACAAGGGCGACTCGGTCGGTCTGACCACGGTCTACCGCACCCTCCAGTCCCTCGCCGACGCGGGCGAGGTCGACGCCCTGCGCACCAACGAGGGCGAGACGGTCTACCGCCGCTGCTCGACCGGCGACCACCATCACCACCTGGTCTGCCGCGTCTGCGGCAAGGCGGTCGAGGTCGAGGGCCCGGCGGTCGAGAAGTGGGCCGAGTCGATCGCGGGCGAGCACGGTTTCGTGAACGTGGCGCACACGGTGGAGATCTTCGGCACGTGCCAGGAGTGCGCGAACAAGTAGCGCGCAGCCGTCCCGTACGGACGTGAACAGGGCCTGTACCGTCGGTGTGACGGTACGGGCCCTGTCCGTGTCCCTGCGCCTAGGTCCCTAACTGTTCGCGATCTGCTCCTCGTTGGGGATCGCGCCGCCGAAGCGGCGGTCGCGCCCGGCGTATTCGAGGCAGGCCCGCCACAGGTCGCGCCGGTCGAAGTCCGGCCACAGGACGTCCTGGAAGACCATCTCGGCGTAGGCGCTCTGCCAGAGCAGGTAGTTGGACGTGCGCTGCTCGCCGCTCGGGCGCAGGAAGAGGTCGACGTCCGGCATGTCCGGGTAGTACAGGTACTTGGCGAAGGTCTTCTCGTTGACCTTGGACGGGTTGAGCCGCCCCGCCTTCACGTCCTCCGCCATCGCCTGGGCGGCGTCCGCGATCTCGGCGCGGCCGCCGTAGTTCATGCAGAAGTACAGGGTGAGCCTGTCGTTGTCCTTGGTCTGCTCCTGGGAGATCTCCAGCTCCCTGGCGACCGACTTCCACAGCTTGGGCATCCGGCCCACCCAGCGCACCCGCACGCCGAGGTCGTCCAGCTGGTCGCGGGTCTTGCGGATGAAGTCGCGGTTGAAGTTCATCAGGAACTTCACCTCGTCCGGGGACCGTTTCCAGTTCTCCGTGGAGAAGGCGTACAGCGAGATCGCCCCGACGCCCATCTCGATGCTGCCCTGGAGCACGTCGAGGACGCGCTCGGCGCCGACCTTGTGCCCCTCGGTGCGCGGCAGGCCACGGTCCTTGGCCCAGCGTCCGTTGCCGTCCATGACGATCGCCACGTGCCGCGGGACGAGCTCACCGGGGATCTTCGGCGGCCGGGCGCCCGAGGGGTGCGGCTCGGGCTGCGTGTACTCACGGCGGGACCGTCCGAGGATTCCGCGTCGTGCCATGGGGGGCTCTCTCCTACCTAGCTGTTCACCGCACGCGACGTACTCACGTGCTCACGTACTTTTCTCTACGTACCGCAGGGAGCGCAGTCCGCGCTCCAGGTGCCAGTGCAGATAGGCGGAAACAAGCCCGCTGCCCTCCCTGGCGTGCCGCGCCTCGCACGCGTCCGCCGTCTCCCAGTCGCCGGTCAGCAGCGCGCCGAGCAGCGTGAGCGTCTCCGCCGACGGCACGACGCTGCCGGGCACCCGGCAGTCGACGCAAATCGATCCGCCCGCCGCGACGGAGAAGAAGCGGTTCGGTCCCGGCATGCCGCACTTCGCGCAGTCGGTGAAGCTCGGCGCGTAGCCGTTGACGGCCAGGGAGCGGAGCAGGAAGGCGTCGAGCACGAGGTGGGGCTCGTGCTCGCCGCGGGCCAGGACCCGCAGCGCGCCGACGAGCAGCAGATACTGCTGCACGGCCGGCTCACCCTCGTGGTCGGTGAACCGCTCGGCGGTCTCCAGCATGGCCGTCCCGGCCGTGTAGCGCGCGTAGTCCGTGACGATCCCGCTGCCGTACGGGGCGATCGTCTCACTCTGCGTACACAGGGGAAGCCCGCGCCCGACGAGTTCGCTCCCCCGCGCGAAGAACTGCACGTCGACGTGGGAGAAGGGTTCGAGCCGCGCCCCGAACTTGGACTTGGTGCGGCGCACCCCGCGGGCCACGGCGCGTACCCGCCCGTGACCGCGCGTGAGCAGCGTGATGATGCGGTCCGCTTCGCCCAGCTTCTGGGTGCGCAGCACAATGCCGTCGTCGCGGAACAGACTCATTGCCGACCCCCACGGGTGCCCGGCCGGGGGTACGGGGGTCGCCCCCCGGAAGACAGCAGCATGATGCGGTCCGCTTCGCCCAGCTTCTGGGTGCGCAGCACAATGCCGTCGTCGCGGAACAGACTCATTGCCGACCCCCACGGGTGCCCGGCCGGGGGTACG
>NZ_JBWKFZ010000010.1:52057-157023 GCF_056433985.1 Streptomyces sp. NPDC044106 | reverse complement strand
GGGGTACGGGGGTCGCCCCCCGGAAGACAGCAGCATGATGCGGTCCGCTTCGCCCAGCTTCTGGGTGCGCAGCACGATGCCGTCGTCGCGGAACAGACTCATGGGGCCATTCTCGCGTATCCCGGCGGGGCGGCGGGCCCCGGTACCCGCCGGCTGTCCGTCAAGGCACCTCGCCCCGGCTCCGGGCGTTCGCGTACGCCGTCGCCGCGCTCAGCCGCTCCGCGGTCGTCGCCGTGCGGACCACCTCCGGAGCGCAGTCCCACTCACGGCCCCCTCCGTAGGGGCGCAACTGGACGTACGGCCCCTCGTGCCCCATGACCCGGCCCACCTGACCACTACGGGTGTCCACCACGTACGCCCCGATGGGCAGGTCGAGGCTCACACGGGCCTCCTCGGCGCCGCCGCGAGCCGGGCCGCGGTACCGATCCCCAGTGACGGCAGCGTGATTTCCGCCTGCGTGAGCGCGGCGCGCAATTCCTTCACGGTTTCCTCCGCACGTTCGGTACATGCCACTGCGTGATGCTTTCCATCCGCCTTCACGTGGCTCCCCCTCGCCGTCGGCTTTCACTCTTCGCACCCCTGCGGTGACGTTTTGTGTCTAGACTCGGCAGGGGTCCGTCCTCGACAACTGGGGGGCAGTGAAAGGCCGTTGGCCATGGCACCTACTGACGACTGATCGCCCGAGTGACGCCCGCCGCGATCGTCGTCGCGAGGGTCCACCCCAGCACGACCAAGGCATACCCGAACCACTGGTACGCCCCCTGCGCGGCGTACGCCCGCTCCTGCCCGAAGTCGACGATCGGGAGCAGCAGGTCCAGCGTGTAGAAGAGGGGGTTGAACTCCGGTGACTCCTCCGGCTTCAGCGCGGGCGGCTGCCGTATCGCGTACGTGACGGTCCCCACAAGCAGCAACGACAGCAGCCAGGCCGCCGCCCGCGTGGGCCGGAACCCGTAGCCGACGGTCACGTCCTGGAGATGGCCCCAGAGCCGGGCGTACCACGCCAGCGTCGCCCGGTGACGCCGCTCCTTGGCCAGCTGGACGGTCCGCGCCGCCGCGTCGTCGCCGCTGCGACGGTACGCGGCGGTCAGCTGCTCGTACGCGAACGGGATGAACCCGTCGGTGTCCCGTTCCAAGGCCTGGAGCCGTCGCGCGGCCGGTTCGTGCGGATCGAGCGTGTTGTACGTCATGCCGCTGAGGCGGACCTCGTCCGGCCAGGTCTCGGGGGCGATGTGCAGCAGGTCCAGTTGGGCCCGGCGCAGATTGACCGAGCCTTCGACGGGCGCGGCCTCACGCAACCACAACTCACCGACGGTCACGCTGCTGGCGTGCAGAGCCATGTCGCCCGGGTTGGACAGACGGGCATGGGCGAAGTTGAGCTGTCCCGGGATACGGGCGCCCCGCAGGCTGATCCGCCCGTACACCCTGGCCCGCATCGCATGCAGATCCGCGCCCCCGCTCAAGTTCGCCGCGTGCAGCGCCGTGGAACCCGGGTTGCTGAGCACCGCGTCGTCGAGCGTGATGTTCCCCGCGATGACCGAACCGGTGAGGCGGACCATGCCGTGGGCCGTGAAGCCCGCGTTCGCCTGGAACTCGTCGTCTATGGTGACGCGATTGAGCGCCAGGACGGGCTCGGAATGGCGCACCCCCTCCTCCCCGATGCGCGCGCCGTCGAAGAAGACCGCCCCGGAGATCCGCGCCCCGCCGAGCCTGACGGGCCCCCGCACCCGGCACCCGGTCATCCGCAGCGAACCGTCGACGCGCAGCGCGACGGCGTGCAGGCCGGGCAGCACGGAGCGGCCCAGGTACAGCTGGCGCAGCCGCGCCCCGTACAGGTCGGGCACCTCGTCGAAGTAGCAGGCCCACAGGTGGATCGGGCCCGCGACCTCCGCGTACTGGAGGTTCAGCCGGCCGGTGACCCGCGCGCCGGTGACCCGGAGGACGGGGATCTCGCCGTCCCGCCGGGCGGCGCCGAGCAGCAGTGCCCGCAGGACCTCGGCGCGTACGGTCCTCTCGGCGCCCCACTCCGCGCCGAGCGCCGCGGTCTCCCCGTCCCGCTCCCGGAAGTCGACGGTCCGCCCCAGCGGGACCGCCTCCCACACCCGCCTTTCGGCGTCGGTCAGTTCCGTGATCTCCACCGCCCGGACTCTAGGCGAAGGCGTCCGACAACGCCTGCGTCTTCGCGTACGAAGGGATGCCCGACGCCAACGGCGTGCTCCGCGCCACCGCTTCGACGGCCGCCAAGGCCCCCCGCAGCGCCGCCCTGAACAGCAGCGAACCGCAGCTGACCCGCGCCACGCCCGCTTCGGCCAGCGCCGGGAGGGCGGGGCCGCCGGGGTTGTGGAGGACGTTGAGCGGGGCGTCGAGGCCCGCGACCAGCTCCGCGATGACGCGGATGTCCCTGGCATCCCAGGCGTCTCGGGCACCCCGCACGTCCCTTACACCCCGCACATCCCGTACTCCCGGCACGAAGAGCCCGTCCGCGCCCGCCTGTCGGTAGGCGGCGAGCCGGTCCGCCGTCTGGTCCGCCCACTCCGCGTCCCGCAACCAGTACGTGTCCGTGCGGGCATTGACGAAGAGCCGCCCAGCGACCGCCTCCCGGACGGCGCCGAGGATCTCGCACTGGTGCGTGGCGTCCCGCAGCGTGCCGTCCGCGCGACCGTCCTCGATGTTGACCCCGACGACCCCCATGTCCGCCAACTCGGCGACCAGCGCGGCCACTTCCTCGGGCCGGTCGCTGAAGCCGCCCTCGATGTCGACGCTGACCAGCGCGTCGAGCCGGGTCAGGCCGCGCACCAGGCGGAGGGTCGCGGCGCGCGCGGTGCCCGCCCCGTCCGGCAGCCCCGCCGCGGCCGCCACCCCCAGGCTGGTCGTGCCGACCGCGCGGAACCCGGCGGCGACGAACGCGGCGGCCGATGCGTGGTCCCAGGCGTTGGGCAGCAGCAGGGGCGCACCGGCGCGGTGCAGGTCGCGGAACTCCTCGTAGGCAAGCGTCATGCCACGACCGTAAGGGCGTCACGTTTCGGCGCGGGCCGAAACGTCGCCGCCGCGTTTCACGGCCCACGGAGGGGCCACGCTTCCCCGATCACGACAAGTGGCCCAAGATACCGGCATGAAGAGTGACCTGTTCTCCAGCGACCACATGGCCCAGCCGGCCCACGCCCCCGGCATGACCTTGCAGAACGCCAAATCCGTCAAGTACGCCGTGAGCGGTGAGATGTTCGCCCGGCAGGGCGCGATGATCGCCTACCGCGGCGACCTGCAGTTCGAGCGCAAGGGGCAGGGTGTGGGCGGCATGCTCAAGCGTGCCATGACCGGTGAGGGGCTGCCGCTGATGGCCGTGCGCGGCCAGGGCGAGGCGTGGTTCGCGCACGAGGCGCAGAACTGCTTCATCGTCGACGTCGAGCCCGGCGACGTCCTCACGGTCAACGGCCGCAACGTCCTCTGCTTCGACGCGACCCTCTCGTACGAGATCAAGACCGTGAAGGGCGCGGGGATGACCGGCGGCGGGCTGTTCAACAGCGTCTTCACGGGTGCGGGCCGGCTCGGGCTGATGTGTGAGGGCAGCCCGCTGGTCATTCCCGTCTCGCCGCAGCAGCCGGTGTACGTCGACACGGACGCGGTGGTCGGCTGGACCGCCCACCTCAGCACCTCCCTGCACCGCTCGCAGTCCATCGGCTCGATGCTCCGCGGCGGCTCGGGCGAGGCCGTGCAGCTGAAGCTGGAGGGTGAGGGGCACGTCATCGTGCGGCCCAGCGAGGCGACGCCGCAGAAGGCGCAGCAGCACTAGGAGGTGGCCGGATCGGCGCCGGTCGCGGTCGACGATCGGCCGAGTCCGGCTACAGCCGGTGAGCAGGCAACTCGGGCGGGCAAGTACCTTTCGTCTCATGGTTGTTGACGTTGTTGACCAAGGAGTCGAGGGAGCCGGGGAAGCCGCGAGAGCTCCAGGGGCAGGCGTGCGGCTGCGGCCACCGCGCCACCCCCTGGACCGCCGTGCCGTCGCCTGGTGGCGTACGCAGCTGCTGCTGACGGCCGCCGCCCCGGT
Organism: Streptomyces sp. NPDC044106; assembly: GCF_056433985.1. Taxonomy (NCBI): domain Bacteria; kingdom Bacillati; phylum Actinomycetota; class Actinomycetes; order Kitasatosporales; family Streptomycetaceae; genus Streptomyces; species Streptomyces sp. NPDC044106. Next base: position 152,981 of record NZ_JBWKFZ010000010.1, on the reverse strand, counting down.
GGCGCTCCTCGGCCTGCTCGGCGTGCTCATCACCCCTGCCAGGTTCTGGCTCCTGCTGCCCGCCGCGGTGATCGCGGCGGGCGGTCTGCCGGTCGGGGCGCTGCTGCCGCTGTGGTGGTACAAGGTCCACCGCTGGGAGGTCACGGACGACGCGGTGTACGTGCGGACCGGCTTCTTCTGGACGGAGGGCCGGATCGCGCCCATGTCGCGGCTCCAGACCGTCGACACGATGCGCGGACCCGTGCAGCGCGTCTTCGGGCTCTCCACCGTCACGGTCACCACGGCGTCCGCCAAGGGCGCGCTCAAGGTCAAGGGCCTGGATCACGCGACGGCGGCGGAACTCGCCGAGCGGCTCGCGCTCGTCACCCAGGCGACACCGGGCGACGCGACGTGAGCGGCGAGCTCGCCGAGGACCACGACTGGCGGCGGCTCGACCGCCGTTCGCTGCTCGTCACCGTCCAGATGACGGGCGGTGTGGTGACCGCCGTCGGCCTGCCGGTCACCCTCAGCTTCCAGGGCTGGGTGCCCATGGGTCCCGTGATCGCCTGGGCGGTCGGCCTGAGCGCGCTGCTCATCGCGAGCGGCGTGGGCCTCGACGCGCTGCGGCTGCGCCACAGCCGCTACCGCATCGGCCCCGACCGCGCCGAGCTGCGCAGCGGCATCCTCTTCGCCAAACACCGCTCCCTCAGCCGGGAGCGCATCCGCTCCGTCGACCTCGTCGCCCACCCGCTGCTGCGCCTCCTCGGCCTGGTCGAGGTCCGCATCGGCACCGGTGAGCAGAGCGCGGGGCAGGAGGCCACGCTCGAACTCAGGCCCGTGCGCAGGGCGGAGGGCGAACGGCTGCGGCGCGAACTGCTGAGCCGGACGACTCCGAGTGCCGCCGCCGACGCCTCGGGCGCCATCGCCGCGCTCGACCTCCGCTGGATACGCTACGCCCCGCTGTCCTTCGTCACCTCGGCGCTCGCCGCCGCGGCGGGCGGGGCGATCATGCAGGTCAGCGAGTGGTTCGGGGTGCAGGATGAGGTCATCGAGTGGGTGGGTGACGTCTTTCGCGGGATGTCGGTCGCGGGCATGGTGCTCGCCCTGATCGTGGGGGCGCTGGCGGCCGGTTCCGTGGGGGCGCTCGGGCTCTGGGTCGAGATGTGGTGGAACTACCGCCTGGAGCGCGAGCCCGGCGGGACGCTGCGGGTGCGGCGCGGGCTCTTCACGACCCGTTCCGTCTCCCTTGAGGAGGCGCGGCTGCGCGGCGTCGACGTGGTGGAACCGCTCGGCCTGCGGCTGTCCGGGGCGGCCCGCGTGGACGCGGTCGCCACGGGGCTCTCCCGCCGGGACGAGGAGGACCAGGCGGGTCCGGGCACCCTGCTGCCCGCGGCGCCCCGCGCACTCGCCGCGGAGGTGGCGGCACGGGTCCTGCGGGAGCCGGAGACGCCCACCGCCGCGCGGCTCACGCCGCATCCGCTGGCGGCGCGGGCCCGGCGGATCCGCTGGGCGGTGTCGGCGGCGCTGACACCCGCCCTCGTCCTGGTCCTGCTCGGGGTGCTGCTCGGTGTGCCGGTCCTGAACTATCTCGGGGCGGGGGCCGCGGTGGTCCTCGTGCCGCTCGCGGTGGCGCTCGCGTGCGACGCGTACCGCAGCCTGGGGCACGCGCTCGACGGCGACTATCTCGTGGTGCGGTCCGGGACGCTGCGGCGGTCCACGGTGGCCCTGCGGCGCGGCGGGGTGATCGGCTGGACCGTCAAGCAGTCCGTGCTGCAACGCCGGGCCGGCCTGGTGACGCTGAGCGCGACGACGGCGGCGGGCTCGCAGGAGTACGCGGCGTACGACGTGGACGAGGGCGAGGGCCTGACCTTCGCGGAACGAGCGGTCCCGGGCCTCCTGACCCCATTCCTGGAAGAGACCCCGGACCCCCCAGGGGCGCGAGGAACTGCGCGCCGAGCCACAGCCGACCGTCACAGGTAAACGGACGCCCACCCCCCAAGGGGCGCGGGGAACTGCGCACCCAACCACAGCCGACCCGCACAGATAAACGGACGCCCACGCCCCTGAAACTCCCCCTAGCGCACCGCCACCACGCCCCGCTCATAGCCAACGAGCCGCACACACACCGCCAGCCCCAAGATCGCCTGCTCAAGCTCCGCGAGGTTCGGATAGCTGGGCGCCACGCGAATGACCGCGTCGCGCGGGTCGTCCCCGTAGGGGTGCGTCGCACCGGCCGGGGTCAGCACGATGCCGGCCTCCGCGGCGCGGCGTACGACCTCCTTGGCGCAGCCGTCCGGGACCGTCAGGGTCACGAAGTAGCCGCCCTTGGGCGAGGTCCACGTGGCGAGGCCGGTGCCGCCCAGCTCGGCCTCCAGGATCCGCGCGACCGCCGCGAACTTGGGCTGCAGCAGGGCGCGCTGGCGCTCCATGTGCGCGCGTACGCCGTCCGCGTCCTTCAGGAACATCACGTGCCGCAGCTGGTTGACCTTGTCGGGGCCGATGGACCGCTTCTGGTTGGCCGCGAGCAGCCACTTCACGTTGGCGGGCGACGAGCCGAAGAACGCGACGCCCGCGCCCGCCGCGGTGATCTTCGAGGTGGAGCCGAAGACGAACGCCCGGTCCTCGTGCCCGGCCCGCGCGCAGGCGGCGAGCAGGTCGGCGATCCCGGCGGGCTCGTCGGTGAGGTGGTGGACGGCGTACGCGTTGTCCCAGAAGACGCGGAAGTCGGGCGCGGCGGTGGGCATCGCGGCGAGCCGCGCCACGGTCTCGTCGCTGTAGACGACGCCGTCGGGGTTGCTGTACTTCGGCACGCACCAGATGCCCTTGACCGCGGGGTCCTCGGCGACGAGCCGCTCGACCTCGTCCATGTCGGGACCGTCCGCCGTCATCGGCACGGGGATCATGTCGATGCCGAAGCGCTGGCAGAGCGCGAAGTGCCGGTCGTAGCCGGGCACCGGGCACAGGAACACGATCCGCTCCTGCTCCACCCAGCGGGACTCGGCGCCGGGCAGAACGCCGAGCAGGGCGTGCACGAGGCAGTCGTGCATCAGCTCCAGGCTGGAGTTGCCGAGGGCGAGCAGCTGCCCCGCGGGCACCTGGAGCAGTTCGGCGAAGATCTCGCGGAGCTCGGGCAGCCCCTGGAGCCCGCCGTAGTTGCGTACGTCGGTGCCGTCGGCGGCCGTGTACCGTCCGCCGGGCAGGCTCAGCAGCTCCTCGGCGAGGTCGAGCTGCTCGGGCGCCGGCTTGCCCCGGGTCAGGTCGAGGGAGAGTCCGCGCCCGGCGAGGTCCGCGTACTCCTTCCTGGCCTGCTCAAGCAGCCCGGCCAGGGCCTGGGTGTCGGGGCTCAGCTCGGTGGTCATGGTGGTGCCTCTCGCAGGTGCCGCTTTCGGTGGTTGGCGCCCGCCGAGGATACAAACCCGGCCGGGGCCGGGGCGCGGACGACCGCTTCGCGAGACCGTGACGTCCGGGGGCCGGTGCATCCCCGCGACCATTCGCTGTGACCCCTCAGAGCCTGTGTCATATCCCCGGCCGGGTGGTCGCCGCCTGGCCGGGGATATGACACAGGCTCTCAGGGGGTGCCGACCTGCGTGGTCACAGGCCGCGCGACCGGTGCCGCGTCCCGCACATCTTTTCCCGATGTCACCCTCATGATCGCCTCAGCACCCCCCGCACCCCTGCCCGACGCCTCCCTCACGACCGGTCGCCGCCCCCAATACCCCTGGCCGGGCCGCCGGTTGGCCCCCCGCACCTCATCCGGCCCACCCCTCCGCGCGCCCGTGCCGGAGGCCTTGACCGGCCCTCTTCCCCCTCCTATCGTCGCCACGCCACCCACGACGTAGGACGTGGGACCTCTCAGGGAGGCAAGGGAGACACAGTGACCGATCCGACCTCTCGTACGGTGCGCCGCGCGCTCGCGCCGGACCGCCGCTCCTTCCTCAGGTACACCGGCGCGCTCAGCGCGGGAGCCGCCGTCACCGCCACGCTCTCCGCCTGCTCGTCGGGGCCCGAGTCCACCAACGAGACCGGGGGCGGAGGGCAGGGCGGCAGCTCGACGCTGACCGCCGTCATCGGTTACGGCAACGACGGCAGCTGGGACCCGACGCAGACCGCGTCGGCCTTCGCGATGGCAGGCAACGAGCACATCTACGAGGGGCTCCTCGGCACCGACCCGATCACCCGCGAGCCCTACGCGGCGCTCGCCACCGAGATCCCGAACGACCTCCGAGCGACCACGTGGAAGTTCACCCTGCGGCCGGGAGCCAAGTGGCACGACGGCAAGCCCGTCACCGCCGACGACGTGGTGTTCGTCTTCGACCGCATCCTCGACCCGAAGACCCAGACACTCGCCAAGGGCTTCTTCGCGAGCTGGCTCAAGGAGGTCAGGAAGACCGGCGCCACCTCCGTCGAGCTGATCCTCAAGTTCCCCTTCCCCGACGGCGCCGCGCGCCTCTCCCTGGCCAAGATCATGCCGAAGCACGTCTTCTCGAAGCCGGGCGCCTGGGACGACGCGACCAAGGGGAAGGCGGTGGGCTCGGGACCGTACAGGCAGGCCTCGCACCACCCGAAGTCGAACACGACCTTCGAGGCCTTCGACGACTACAACGGCCCGCGCAAGGCCGCGTTCAAGAAGATGAACTGGCTGACCATCGTGGACGCGGCGCCGCGCGTCGCGAAGATCTCCGGGGGCAGCGCGGACGCGGAGATCGCCGACAACATCCCGTACGCCAACATCGAGCAGCTCAAGAGGGGCGGGATGACCGTCGAGGGCGGCGCGGGCATGAACAACCTCTTCCTGCTCTTCAACACCGCGCACCAACCGTTCGACGACGCCCGCGTCCGCCAGGCCCTGCACTACGCCATCGACCGCGAGAAGATGATCCGGGCCGCCCTCCGGGGCCACGGCAAGGCGTCGACGTCCTTCCTCAACGAGGCCAACCCCTCCTACCGGCCCGCGAAGACCGTCTACGGCTACGACCTGGCGAAGGCGAAGAAGCTCCTGAAGGCGGCCGGAGTCGGCAAGCTGAAGGTCAACCTCATGGCGGTCAACGTCAGTTGGATCGTCGACTGCCTGCCGACCATCCAGGACGGCTGGGAGAAGCTCGGCGTCGAGGTCACCCTCGACCCGCAGGAGACCACCGCCGTCTTCAGCAAGCTGGACCAGAAGAAGGACTTCCAGGTGGTCGCCGCCGCCTCCAACCCCAACCAGTTCGGGCTCGACGCCGACCTGATCATGCACTACAACTACGGCGCCGAGAACCTGTGGATGGGCTACGCGCGCTGGGCCGACGACCCGGTCGCCAAGAAGCTCTTCAAGGACATGGACCAGGCGACCCGCGAGCCCGATGCGAGCAAGAAGAAGGCCATGGTCCAGGAGTACATCGACGTCGTCGCGGAACAGGCCGTGCTCTACCCGGTGGTCCACAACGAACTCATGACCGCCTGGGACCCGAAGAAGATCACCGGCGTCAAGGCCCAGCCCTACCCGGGGATCAATCTGCTGCAGGCCAAGTGGGTCTGACACCCGACCGGTTCAGGAGCTCCACGCCGTGACCGCAGTCCTCAGAATCCTGGCCCGCCGCGTCGCCCTCCTCGTCCCGCTGCTGCTCGGCATCGTCCTCTTCGTCTTCCTCGTGATGCGCTTCTCGGACGTCGACCCGGCGTCCGCGTTCTTCCAGGGCGCCAACCCGACCCCCGAGCAGCTGCACGACTTCCGCGAGGAGAACGGGCTTCTCGACCCGCTGCCCGTGCGCTACATCGCCTTTGTCGGCGACCTCCTGCGAGGCGACATGGGCATCAGCGTCCTCAACCGCTCCCCCGTCGTCGACCAGGTCACCACCGCCCTGCCGCTCACCGTGCAGCTCACCTTCCTCGGCCTCGGCATCGCCGTGGTGCTCTCCCTCACCCTCGGCGTCACCGCCGCCATCTACCGCGACCGGCTGCCGGACCAGCTGATCCGCGTCGTCTCCCTGACCGGTGTCGCGGCGCCCGGCTTCTGGCTGGCGCTCCTCATGATCCAGTACCTGGCGGTGGACCTCGGCTGGTTCCCGACCGGCGGCTACATCAACCCCGCCGACTCCTTCACCGGGTGGCTCAGAACCATGACGCTGCCCGCCTTCGCGCTCTCGCTGCCGGTGGCGGCCGGCCTCACCCGCATCATCCGCACGGCGGTGGTCGAGGAGCTGGACAAGGACTACGTGCGCACGGCGATCGGCTGCGGTCTGCCGCCGGTGGTGGTCGTGGGCCGCAACGTCCTGCGCAACGCCCTCATCAACCCGCTCACCGTCCTCGGCCTGCGCGTCGGCTACCTGCTCGGCGGCGCGGTGGTCATCGAGACGATCTTCTCGCTGCCCGGCATGGGGAAGCTGATGATCGACGCCGTGAAGAACGGCGATCCGGCCGTCGTACAGGGCGTCGTCATCACCACCGCCGTCGGATTCGTCGTCGTGAACCTCGCCATCGACATCCTCCACCTCCTGGTCAACCCGCGCCTGAGGGGGACGAGTTGATGCCCGCCTCGCGCAAGGCACTGACCGAGCGGCTCTCCGTGCCCGGCCTCCGGCTGCGCTCGCTGCGGAACCTTCCCGCGCTGTCCCGGGTCGCGGTCGGCGTCATCGCCCTCGTCGTCCTTGTGGCCCTGTTCGCCCCGCTCCTCGCCCCCTACGACCCGCTCGACCAGCAGCCGCAGACCGACGGCACCGGCCACCCCTCCGGCAGCCACTGGATGGGCCAGGACAGCCTGGGCCGCGACATCCTCAGCCGACTGATGTACGGGGCGCGCTGGTCGCTGGCGATCGGGCTCGGCGCCACCCTGCTCGCCCTCGTCGTCGGCGCCGTGATCGGCGCGGTCGCCGCGACCTCCCGCAAGGCCGTCGACGAGACGCTGATGCGCTGCCTCGACGTCGTCATGGCGTTCCCCGGCATCGCGCTCGCCGCCGTGCTCGTCGCGGTCTTCGGCGGCGGCATCCTCGTCCTGATCTGCGCCATCGCCTTCCTGTTCACCCCGCCCGTCGCCCGGGTCGTACGGGCCAACGTGCTCGACCAGTACGGCGAGGACTACGTCGTCGCCGAACGCGTCATCGGCGCCCGCACCCCGCACATCCTGATCCGCCACGTCGCCGTCAACTGTGCCGCGCCCATCCTCGTCTTCTGCACGGTGCAGGTCGCCGAGGCCATCGTCTTCGAGGCGTCGCTCTCCTTCATCGGCGCGGGGGTGCGGCCCCCCGACCCGTCCTGGGGCAGCGTCATCGCCGACGGCAAGAACATGGTCCTGATCGGCGGCTGGTGGGCGACCGTCTTCCCCGGCCTCCTGATGCTGCTCACGGTCCTCTCCCTGAACGTCCTCTCCGAGGGCGTGTCGGACGCGTGGGCGGCGCCTTCCGGCCGGGACGTCGCGGGCGCGGCGCGCGCGGAGGACCGCCTGGAGACCCCCGAGCCGGGCAGCGGCCACGTCCTCGAACTGCCCGGCCTGACCGAGGCGGCGGACCGCCTCCGCTCCCGCGCCCGCCCCCTGCCGACGGGCGCCCCCGTCCTCTGCGTCGACCGCCTCACCGTCTCCTTCCCCCGGCGCCACGGCGGCAGGGACATCGTCGACGGCATCAGCTTCGACGTACGGCCCGGTGAAGTCCTCGGCCTGGTCGGCGAATCGGGCTGTGGCAAGTCGCTGACCGCGCTGACCGTGATGGGCCTCGAACCGAAGGGCGCCGAGGTCGGCGGCCGCGTCACCTTCGACGGCCGGGAGCTCATCGGCCTGCCCATGCGCGCCCGGCGCCGCCTGCTCGGCCACGACATGGCGATGATCTACCAGGACGCGCTGTCGTCGCTGAACCCCGCCATGACGGTCCGCTCCCAGCTCAAGCAGGTCGTACGCAGGGGTGGCCGCCGCACCCCTGTCGAACTCCTCGAACTGGTCGGCCTCGACCCCGCCCGCACCCTGCGCAGCTATCCGCACGAACTCTCCGGCGGCCAGCGCCAGCGCGTCCTGATCGCCATGGCCCTCTCCCGCGACCCGAAACTGATCGTCGCCGACGAGCCGACCACCGCCCTCGACGTCACCGTGCAGGCCCAGATCATCCAGCTCCTGCTCCGACTGCGCGAGGAGTTGGGCTTCGCGCTGATCCTCGTCTCGCACGACCTGGCCCTGGTCGCCGACGTCACCGACCGGGTGGTGGTGATGTACGGCGGCCAGATCGTCGAGACCGGCGTCACGGCCGACCTCGTCGAATCCCCGTCCCACCACTACACACGCGGCCTGCTCGGCTCGGTGCTCTCCCTGGAGTCGGCGGCACAACGCCTCACCCAGATCAAGGGCGTGGTGCCGTCCCCTGCGGACTTCCCCGCGGGGTGCAGGTTCACGGACCGGTGCCCGATGGCGAGCGCGGTGTGCCGTTCCGAGCCTCCCGCGCTGACGGGCCCCCGCACCCACACGACGGCCTGCCACCACCCGGCGACCGTGCCCCGCAGGGGCGCGGGGAACCGCGCGACGAGCCACGACGGAGGGCAAGCCGAATGACGACCCCCATCGTGCGGTTGGACAACGTCCACGTGGTCCACAGGGCGAGGTCGGGAGGTCTCTTCTCCCGGGACCACGTGTACGCCCTCACCGAAGCCACCCTCAAGGCCGCCCCCGGCGAAACCGTCGGGATCGTGGGCGAATCCGGCTGCGGCAAATCCACCCTGGCCAAAGTCCTCGTCGGCGCCCAGCGCCCGACCACCGGCACCGTCTCGTTCCGCGGCCGCGACCTGTGGGCGATGGACCCGGCAGAACGCCGCGGCTCCATCGGCACCCACACCGGCATGATCTTCCAGGACCCGTCGACCGCCCTGAACCGCAGGCTCCCGGTCGGCCGGATCCTCCGGGACCCCCTGGACGTCCACCGGCGCGGCACCAGGGCCCAGCGGGACGCGCGCGTACGCGAACTGATGGCACTCGTCGGCCTGCCGCCCGGCCTCGCGGACGGCGTGCCCGGCCAGCTCAGCGGCGGCCAGCGGCAGCGCGTGGCGATCGCCCGCGCGCTGGCCCTCGAACCCTCCCTCGTGGTCGCCGACGAGCCGACGAGCGCCCTGGACGTGTCGGTGCGGGCCCAGATCCTCAACCTGCTCCTCGACCTGAAGGAGCGCCTGGGCCTCGCCCTGGTCTTCGTCTCCCACGACATCCAGACCGTACGCAGGATGAGCGACCGCGTCGTCACGATGTACCTCGGGCGGATCGTCGAGGAGTCGCCGGCCGGGGAGATCCTGGACCGGGCCCGGCACCCGTACACGCGCGCCCTGTTCTCCGCCACGCCGGGCCTGCTCGACCCCATCGACCCGATCCCGCTGGCCGGGCCCGTGCCCTCGGCGACCCGGCCGCCGAGCGGCTGTCCGTTCCGCACCCGCTGCTGGAAGGCGGACGACGTGTGCGCCACCGCCATGCCGGACGCCCGGGCGGCGGGGCCGGGGCACGAGTTCCGCTGCTTCCACCCCGTCGACGAGGCAGAGTCGACCCACGACCTCGTCACCCAGGCCGCCGCCACGGCCTCCGCCCAGTCCAGGGAGCGTCCATGCCCGTCCCCACCCCGCTGACCGGTGTCGTCCCGCCCGTCTGCACCCCGCTGACACCGGAGCGCGAGGTCGACACGGCCTCACTCGTCCGGCTCGTCGACCACTTGGTGACGGGCGGCGTCGACGGTCTCTTCGTGCTGGGCTCGACCTCGGAGGCGGCGTACCTGACGGACCGGCAGCGCGCCCTCGTCGTCGACACGGTCGTACGTCACGTCGGCGGTGAGCTGCCCGTCCTGGCCGGGGCCATCGACATGACGACGCCGCGCGTCCTCGACCACGCGCGGGCCCTCGCCGGTGCGGGCGCGGACGCCGTCGTGGTCACCGCCCCCTTCTACACGCGGACCCATCCCGCCGAGATCGCCCGGCACTTCCGGCTGGTCGCGCGGGGCTGCGCGGTGCCGGTCCTCGCGTACGACATTCCGGTCGCCGTCCACACCAAGCTGGGCGCGCAGCTGGTCCTCCGCCTGGCCGGGGAGGGCGTCATCGCGGGCCTGAAGGACTCCAGCGGCGACGAGGGCGCCTTCCGCGGCGTCGTCCTCGGCAAGCGCTCGGAGCCGGGGCTCGCGGGGTTCAGTGTGCTCACCGGGTCCGAGGTGACGGCCGACGCGGCGCTCGCGATGGGCGCGGACGGCATCGTGCCCGGTCTCGGAAACGTGGACCCGCGGGGGTACGCGGCCCTCTACCGCGCCTGCAAAGACGGCGACTGGGAGCGGGCGCGGGCCGAACAGGAGCGGCTGTGCGGGCTGTTCGGAATGGTCACGGCCGGGGACCCGGCGCGGATGGGCGGCAGCTCCGCGGCGCTCGGCGCGTTCAAGGCGGCGCTGAATCTGCGCGGGGTGATCGACTGCCCGGCCACGGCGGAGCCGCAGATCCCGCTGTCGGCGGCGGAGACGGCGCGGGTGGGCGAGCACCTGGCGGCGGCAGGGCTGCTGTGACGGGCACGGAGGGCCGGGGACATGACGCGGGCCGTCAGGGCGCCGCCACCGAGCCGGGCGCCACCAGCCCCGACTCGTAGGCCATGATGACGAGTTGGGCCCTGTCGCGGGCGCTCAGCTTGCCCATGATGCGACTCACGTGCGTCTTCGCGGTCAGCGGGCTCAGGCCGAGCGTGTCGGCGATCTCCTGGTTGTTCAGGCCGCGCGCGACGAGCCGCAGGACCTGTCGCTCCCGCTCCGAGAGGCCCTCGGGCCCGCCCGTCACGGGCTGCCCGGCGTCCGGCGCCCGCAGCACCCGGGCGATGAGGCGGGCCGTGGGCCCCGGTGACAGGAGCGCGTCGCCGGCGGCCACCGTGCGGATGGCGTCGAGGAGTTCGGCGGGTCTGGTGTCCTTGACCAGGAAGCCGGACGCGCCGGCGCGGAGCGCGTCGACGACATGCTCGTCCGTGTCGTACGTCGTCAGGATCAGGACCTTCACGCCCGCGAGGTCCCTGTCGGCCACGAGCAGCCGCGTCGCCTCGATGCCGTCGAGGTCGGGCATGCGGATGTCCATGACGACGAGGTCCGCGCGCTCGGTGCGTGCCAGGTCGACCGCCGAGCGTCCCGTGCCCGCCTGCCCCACGACCTCCATGCCGGGCGCCGAGTCGACGAGCATCGCGAACGCGGCACGCACCAGCGTCTGGTCGTCGGCGAGCAGCACACGGATGGTCATCGGGGGCCTCCCAGGGACAGGGGTACGAGGGGCAGCACCGCCGACACCATGAAACCCCCTTCGGGCCGCGGCCCCGCGTCCAGGGTGCCGCCGACCGAGCGGGCCCGCTCCCGCATCCCGACGAGCCCGAACCCCGGCGCGTGCCCCGCCTCTTCGGTCCGGCCGCCGCCCCCGTCGTCCGTGACCCGCACGCACAGCGCCGCGTCCGCGGTGCCGACCGACACCCGCACGGTGCCGCCGGGGCCCGCGTGCCGTACGACGTTGGTGAGCGCCTCCTGCACGATGCGGTAGGCCGCCGCGCCCACGGCGGCGGGGGCCTCGCACTCCGCGACGGCGAGCTCCACGCGGGCGCCCGACACGCGGGCCGCCGCGGCGAGGTCGGGCAGCCCGTCGAGGCCCGGCAACGGCCCTCTGGCCTCGTCCTCCGTGCCGGAGCGCAGCACCTGGAGGGTGGCACGGAGTTCGCCGCGGGCGCTGCGGCAGGTCTCGGCGACGTCGTCGAGTGCCTTGGCGACGGCCGCACGGTCGAGCCGTTCCGGGTCGGCGGTCAGCACGTGCGCGGCGACGGACGTCTGGACGCCCACGAGGGTGATGCTGTGCGCGAGCAGGTCGTGCAGGTCGCGGGCGACCCGCAGCCGCTCCTCGGCGACCCGGCGGCGCGCCTCCTGCTCGCGGGTGCGTTCCGCGCGCTCGGCCCGCTCCACCACCGAGGTGACGTACTGGCGGTGGATGCGTACGTACACGCCGAGCAGCAGGAAGGCGACGACCCAGCCGGAGATGCGCAGGGTCTCCGCGCCCTGGGCCATGCCCTGATGGAACTTGACGCCGAGCATGACGGCCATGCCCGCGGCGCCGACCAGGACGGTGTGCCGGGGGCGGGAGCGGGAGGCCACGGTGAACAGCGCGGCCATCGTCACGGCCATCGGCGCGGTGTGGTTGTTCTCCAGGTAGTGGTAGGGCAGCAGGATCGCCAGCATGGCGATCATGACGCGCATCGGGGCGCGCCGGCGCCACACGATGAGGACGTGGGCGGCGAGCAGCAGCGCCCAGCCGTACGCGTCGGGCGTCCTGCCGTTGTCCCGCACGGCCCGCACGACCACGAGGGCGCTCACGGCCATGGCCGCGGCGAGCAGGGCGTCGGCGCGCAGCCGTTCGCCGGGGGCCGCGGGCCCGAGGAGACGCTCGACGAGGTCGCGGCGGGCGGCGGCGCCCGACGCAGTGCCCCGGACCGCGACAGGTAGTTCCACCCCACCATCTTCCGGTACGCGGAAGGGCGCGGGAGACCGCCGCCCGTCCTCGGCAGGACGTCTGCCGTCAGGAAGGTGTCCGCGCCGTCGCGAGGAGGCGCGTCACGTCCTCCGAGCAGATCGTCAGCGCGCAGCCCGCCGTGGCGAGCACGTCCCGCTCGGCCGTGGTGTACGGGCCGTCGGCGAGGGCGATGCGGGCGCCCTTGAGGAGCAGGGCCTCGCGGCCCGCGGGAGCGAGGTGCGGGGCCAGCGGGCCGAGCGCCTCGTGGAGTTCTATGGCGAGGCCGGGGTCGCAGTCGGGCCCGGTGGCGCGTCCGGCGTCGGTGGCGAGCGCCTCGACGAGGGCGACGAGCTGCTCCTCGGTGCAGTCGTCGTGCCCGGCGCCGTGCAGGGCGGCGACGGCCGTGTCCAGGGTGCAGCGCGAGGCGGTGCCACCGGCGGAGAGGACCGCGAGGACGAGGGTGTGCATGGCGTCGCGGAGCATCGCGGCGAGCCGGGTGGTGGTGGGGTGGTCCAGGACGTCCGGGTCGAAGAGGTCCTGGCAGGCGGCGCACTGGACGACGGGTCCGCGGGTGCCGCGCGGCACGACGGGCAGGCCGAGCAGGACGAAGCGGCGCCGTCCTGTGAGCCGCTGGTAGTTGCGGTCGCCGCCGCAGCCCGGACAGAAGAACTCGCCGTCGCCGACGGTGTCCCAGGCGGTGTGCATGCCGATCACGCGCCTGCACAGCGCTCGCCCGCGCGAGACCGGTTTGGCGGGGATGCGGGTATTCCGGCCGTCCTGTCCCCGAGCTGGCAGCACCACGCACCTCCGTAACTCCCCGGCTGCATTGCCGTGTTGGCGTGATGTTAGCCACATCGATGATGTGGCGTCAGCACCTCGTACGGGAGAGCGGGCCGGACATGGCCGGGAGACGACGCGGCCCCGCCCGCCGGATCGGCGGACGGGGCCGGATGAAACCGGGCGGAACCGGTCGGTGGATCAGCGTGCCGCGCGGTTGACGGCGGAGACGGCGGCCTTCAGGGACGCGCGTGTCGTGTTGGCGTCGATGCCGATGCCCCACAGCACCTTGTCGCCGATCGCGCACTCGATGTACGAGGCGGCCTGCGCGGACGCGCCCTCGCTCATCGTGTGCTCCTGGTAGTCCAGGAGGCGTACGTCGATGCCGATGCCCTGCAGCGCGTCGAAGAACGCGGAGATCGGGCCGTTGCCCGTACCGGTCAGGACGGTGTCATCGCCGTCCAGGGTCGCCTCGACAGTGAGGGTGTCGACGCCGTCCGTGTCGGTCGTCGTCTGGCCGTTCTTGACCTGAATCCGACCCCAGGGGTTCTCGGGGTTGGGCAGGTATTCGTCCTTGAAGACGCTCCAGATCGCGGCGGGCGTGACCTCGCCGCCCTCGGCGTCCGTCTTGCTCTGGATGATCTTCGAGAACTCCACCTGCATCCGGCGCGGCAGGTCCAGCTTGTGGTCGTTCTTGAGGACGTACGCGATGCCGCCCTTGCCGGACTGCGAGTTGACGCGGATGACGGCCTCGTAGGAGCGGCCGACGTCCTTGGGGTCGATGGGCAGGTACGGCACGGCCCACTCGATGTCGTCGACGGTCTTGCCCGCGGCCGCCGCGCGGGTCTCCATCGCGTCGAAGCCCTTCTTGATGGCGTCCTGGTGGGAGCCGGAGAAGGCGGTGTAGACGAGGTCGCCCGCGTAGGGGTGGCGGGGGTGGACCTCCATCTGGTTGCAGTACTCGTAGACGCGGCGGACCTCGTCGATGTCCGAGAAGTCGATCTGCGGGTCGACGCCCTGGCTGAAGAGGTTCATGCCCAGGGTGACCAGGTCGACGTTGCCGGTGCGCTCACCCTGGCCGAACAGGCAGCCCTCGACGCGGTCGCCGCCGGCCATCACGGCCAGTTCGGCGGCGGCGACGGCGGTGCCGCGGTCGTTGTGCGGGTGGATGGAGAGGCAGACGAACTCGCGCCGGGACAGGTGGCGGGACATCCACTCGAAGCGGTCCGCGTGGGTCGAGGGCGTCGAGCGCTCCACGGTGGCGGGCAGGTTGAGGATGATCTCGCGCTCGGCGTCGGGCTGCCAGACGTCCATGACGCCCTCGCAGACCTCCAGGGCGAAGTCCAGCTCGGTGTCGGTGAAGATCTCCGGGCTGTACTGGTAGCCGAAGGTCGTACGGTCGTCGAGCAGCTTGTCCGCGTACTCCATGACCAGGCGTGTGCCGTCGACGGCGATCTGCCTGACGGCGTCGCGCGAGCCGCGGAAGACGACGTCGCGCCAGACGGGGGCGGTGGCGTTGTACAGGTGGACCGTCGCGCGCCGGGCGCCCTTCAGGGACTCCACGGTCCGCTCGATGAGCTCCTCGCGGGCCTGGGTCAGGACGGAGATCGTCACGTCCTCGGGGATCGCGTCCTCGTCCTCGATGATCGAGCGTACGAAATCGAAGTCGGTCTGGCCCGAGGAGGGGAAGCCGACCTCGATCTCCTTGTAGCCCATGCGCACCAGCAGGTCGAACATGGCGCGCTTGCGGGCCGGGGACATCGGGTCGATCAGCGCCTGGTTGCCGTCGCGCAGGTCGGTGGAGAGCCAGCGGGGGGCTACGGTGATCCGCTTGTCCGGCCAGGTGCGGTCGGGGATGTCGACCTGCTCGTACTGCCCGTACTTGTGGACCGGCAGGGACGTGGGGCGCTGGAAGTTCGGCATGTGCGGGGCTCCTCGGAAGTGTCCTGAAGGACGGCCGACGGTCTTAGCGCAACGCCGAACTCCGCGGGGAGGGGGTCGGCCTCGACTACAGGCCCTCGCCGCGGCAGCTAAGGAGAAGCAGCCCGAATCGCATGATGTGCCGCAGCCTAGCCGAGCCGCGTTCCGTGCGCGGGCCCGTATCAGTATGCGGGATCGGTGTCGGATTCCGGCCGGAAAGTGCCCTGTACCACGCTGAGCGAAGCTCAGGCCCCCGTATGCCTCTATTTCACCAATCATGGTGGCTGGTAGTGACAGCGGCATGACCCAGTGCCACATTGCCGCCATGACCACCAATCCGGCAGGCTTCGAGCCTGTCTTCTGCTCCATCGTGCCACCGCACGTCCTGGACACCCTCGCCCGGAGCCAGGACCCCGCGCTCGCCGCACCCGCCCGCCGCACCCTGCAGCGGGACGCCTTCGAGCGCACCCAGCGCCGCCTGACGACCGTCATCGGCGCGCCCAGCGTGAGCCCGCCCAAGGAAGCCGCGGCGGGCAAGCCGCACCGCACCATCCACGACGCACGGCACCGCACGGAGCTGCCGGGCCGCAAGGTCCGCGGCGAGGGCGAGAAGCCCGGCAAGGACGCCACCGTGAACCGCGCGTACGCGGGCCTCGGCGCGACCTTCGAGCTCTACCAGAAGGCGTACGAGCGCAACTCCATCGACAACAACGGCCTGCCGCTGATCGCGACCGTCCACTACTCCGAGGAGTACAACAACGCCTTCTGGAACGGCGAGCAGATGGTGTTCGGCGACGGCGACCAGGAGATCTTCCTGGACTTCACCATCCCCGTGGACGTCATCGGCCACGAGCTCACCCACGGCGTCACGCAGTACACGGCGAACCTCACCTACTTCGGCCAGCCGGGCGCCCTGAACGAGTCCCTCTCGGACGTGTTCGGCTCGATGATCAAGCAGTACACGCTCGGTCAGACCGCCGCCGACGCCGACTGGCTGATCGGCGCGGGGCTGCTCGCCCCGCGCGTCACCGGCAAGGCGCTGCGCTCGATGAAGGAGCCCGGCACCGCGTACGACGACGACGTGCTCGGCAAGGACCCGCAACCCGCCGACATGGACCACTTCGTCAACACGGGCCGCGACAACGGCGGCGTGCACATCAACTCCGGCATCCCCAACCGCGCGTTCTACCTGGTCGCCAACGCCCTGGGCGGTCACTCGTGGGAGCGTGCGGGAGAGATCTGGTACGCCGTCCTGACCGGCGGCGAGCTGGCGCAGGACGCGTCCTTCACGGACTTCGCGAAGCTGACGGTGGCCGCCGCGCGGGCGAAGTTCGGCGACGGCGACGAGCTCAAGGCCGTCATCGACGCGTGGTCCACGGTCAAGGTGCCCACCAACGGCTGATGACGCGCTACCGGCCGCCCACCGGGTGCAGTAGACAGGACCCATGCGTATCCAGGTGAAGCGGACCGGAGGTTTCGCGGGCATCGACCGGCACGCCGAGGTGGACACCTCGCTGCTGGCCGATGCCCCGGAATGGCACGCCCTGGCCGAGAAGGCCCTGGCCGACGGGCGGGACGCCCCGCGGATAGGGGTGCCCGACGGCTTCAACTACCAGCTGACGGTGGACGGGCGGACGGTGTACTGCTCGGACCCGCGGCTGACGGAGCCGCAGCGGAGGCTGATCTCGCGGGTGCTGAAGGAAGGCGCCTGAGACCCTTAGGGGCGCCGAGGACTGGAACCTGAGGGTTGTTCATCTTTCTTCGCCGCACCCATTGACTTCCGTACCGGCCGGTCCGGAAGATCCCGCCCATGGCAGCGAGCGCGGCGACACCGGCGAGAGAACCGTTCCCCCAGTTCCCCCACGGTTTCCTGTGGGGCGTCTCCACATCGGCCCATCAGATCGAGGGCGCCGCCGACCAGCGCGGCGCCTCGGTCTGGGACGCGTTCACGGCCGAGCCGGGGAACGTGAAGGACGGCTCGACGGCCGAGGTCGCCTGCGACCATTACCACCGCTACCGCCAGGACGTGGCGCTCGTCCGGGACCTCGGCGTGGACGCCTACCGCTTCTCGGTCTCCTGGCCGCGCGTGCTGCCCGCCGGCGCGGGGGCACTGAACCCCGCGGGACTCGACTTCTACGACCGTCTCGTCGACGAGCTGTGCGCGTCGGGCGTACGCCCCGTCGCCACCCTCTTCCACTGGGACACCCCACTCGCGCTCCAGCGGGCCGGCGGCTGGCTGGAGCGGCGGACCGCCGAGCGGTTCGCCGAGTACGCGGCCGTGGTGGCGGCCCGCATCGGTGACCGCGTCACCAAGTGGATCACCCTCAACGAGCCCGCGGAACACACCCTGCTCGGCCACGCGCTCGGCCAGCACGCCCCCGGCGAGCGGCTCCTCTTCGACGCGCTGCCCGCCGCCCACCACCAGCTCCTCGCGCACGGCCTCGCCGTACGGGCGCTGCGCGCGGCGGGCGCCCACGACATAGGCATCGCCAACTCGCACGGCCCGACCTGGCCGGCCTCCGGCGCCGAGGGCGACCGCGCCGCGGCGGACCTCTACGACGTACTCCTCAACCGCCTCTTCGCCGACCCGCTGCTCCTCGGCCGCTACCCGGAGGGCTTCGGGGAGCTGATGCCGACGGACGACCTCGAAGCGGACCTGAAGGTCATCGCCGAGCCCCTCGACTGGTACGGGATCAACTTCTACCAGCCGACGAAGGTGGGCGCCCCACCGCCCGAGGGGACGGCCGCCGAGTTCTCCGGCGTCACACTCCCGCCCGAACTCCCCTTCGCCCCCCGGGAGATCGAGGGGTACCCGGTCACGGACTTCGGCTGGCCGGTCGTCCCGGAGGCCTTCACCGAACTGCTCACCGCGTTCCGCGACCGCTACGGCGACCGCCTCCCGCCCCTCGTGATCACCGAGAACGGCTGCTCGTACGACGGCCTCGACGACCAGGAGCGGATCGCCTACCTGGACGGCCACCTGCGGGCGCTGCACCGGGCGCTGGAGGCGGGCGTCGACGTGCGCGGGTACTTCGTCTGGTCGCTGATCGACAACTTCGAGTGGGCGGAGGGCTACCGGCAGCGGTTCGGCCTCGTCCACGTCGACCACGCCACCCAGGAGCGCACGCCCAAGGCGTCGTACCACTGGCTGCGCGAGACCCTGCGGGCGCGGCGCCCGTGACCACGGTCGCGCTGCGGGAACCGACGGAGCGGGTCGGCCGCGGCTGGACGGCTTCCCTGTCCCTCGCCAACGGCGCGATCTGGGTCGGCTGGTACGGCCCGCTGCAGATCCTGCTCGCCCTCCAGGCGGAGGACCTGGCCCCCGCGGGCACCTCCAAGGAGACGGTCCTCGCCTGGGTGACGGGCGCAGGCGCGGTCGTCTCCCTGGCCGCGAACCCGCTCTTCGGCGCGCTCTCGGACCGCACCACGTCCCGGTGGGGCCGGCGCACCCCGTGGATCGTGGCGGGCACGGCGGGCGGCGCCGCAGCGCTGCTGCTGCTCTCCGCGGCGGGCTCGGTGTGGTGGCTCGCGGCGGGCTGGTGCCTGGTCCAGCTCACCCTGAACGCCGCCTTCGCCGCGGTCACGGCCGCCGTCCCCGACCGCGTGCCGCGTCCGCAGCGTGGCTCGGTGGGCGGCTGGCTCGGCGCGGCGCAGCTGCTCGGCGTGGTCGTCGGCACGGGGCTCGCGACGGCGGCGGGCGGGACGGTCGCGGGGTACGCCGCCTGCGCGCTCTGCACGGCGGCGGGCGTGCTGCCCTACGTCGTACGCCACCGTGACCTGCGCCTGACACCGGCCGACCGGCCGCCGTGGAACCGCCGGGAGTTCCTGGCGGGCTTCCGGCTCAGCCCCCGCGGCCACCCGGGCCTGGCCTGGGCTTGGCTGACCCGCTTCCTGATCAACGTCAGCAACTCGGTGGTGCTGCTCTACCTGCTGTACTTCCTGCGCGACCGCCTGGCGTACGCCGACCCGGAGCAGGGCGTGCTGATCCTGACGGCGGTGAACGGCGCGACGATGCTCGCCACGGTCGTGGTGGGCGGCGCCTGGTCGGACCGGGTGGGCCGCCGCAAGCCCTTCGTGATCTGGTCGGGGGCGCTGATGGCGGTCGCGACGGGCCTGCTCGCCTGCTGGCAGACCTGGCCCGGCGCGGTCGTCGCGGCTGCTGTGCTCGGCATCGGCTTCGGCGTCTTCACGTCGGTGGACTTCGCCCTGATGACGGACGTCCTGCCCACGGCCATGGACCGCGGCAAGGACCTCGGCGTCATCAACATCGCCAACTCCCTCCCCCAGGTGGCGGCCCCCGCGATGGCGGCCCCGATCGTCACGTACCTGGGCGGCTACCGGGTGCTGTACGTGACGGCGGCGGTGATCGGGCTGGTGGGGGCGGGCCTTGTGACGCGGATCAGAGGGGTGGAGTAGAGCCCGTCCTCAGAACCCGAGCTTGCGCAGCTGACGGGGGTCCCGCTGCCAGTCCTTCGCGACCTTGACGTGCAGGTCGAGGAAGACCGGCGTACCCAGCAGCGCCTCGATCTGCTTCCGCGACTTGATCCCCACATCCTTGAGCCGCTTGCCCTTGGGACCGATGATGATCCCCTTCTGGCTGGGCCGCTCGATGTAGACGAACGCGTGGATGTCGAGCAGCGGCTTGTCGGCCGGCCGGTCCTCGCGCGGCAGCATCTCCTCGACGACGACCGCGATGGAGTGCGGCAGCTCGTCGCGCACACCCTCCAGCGCCGCCTCGCGGATCAGCTCCGCGACCATGACCTGCTCGGGCTCGTCCGTGAGGTCACCCTCGGGGTAGAGCGCGGGGCCCTCGGGCAGCAGCGGCACGATGAGGTCGGCGAGGAGGCCGATCTGCTGGTCGCCGACGGCGGAGACCGGCACGATCTCGGCCCACTCGAAGCCGAGCTCCGCACCGAGCTGGTCGATGGCGATGAGCTGCTCGGCCAGGGTCTTGCTGTCGACGAGGTCCGTCTTGGTGACGATCGCGATCTTCGGCGTCTTCTTGATGGAGGCGAGCTCCTTGGCGATGAAGCGGTCGCCGGGGCCGAGCTTCTCGTTGGCGGGCAGGCAGAAGCCGATGACGTCGACCTCGGCCCACGTCGTGCGCACGACGTCGTTGAGCCGCTCGCCGAGGAGCGTGCGCGGCTTGTGCAGGCCGGGGGTGTCGACCAGGATCATCTGGGCGTCGGGCCGGTGCACGATGCCGCGCACGGTGTGCCGCGTGGTCTGCGGCTGGTTCGCGGTGATCGCGACCTTCTTGCCGACCAGAGCGTTCGTGAGGGTGGACTTGCCCGCGTTGGGGCGGCCGACGAAGCAGGCGAAGCCGGCGCGGTGGACGGCCTCGGACGGCTCGGCTGATGACGGGGTACGAACGCTCATGGCGCCCATTGTCCCTGATCCCGGAAGCCCCGCCGCACCGCCCGGCCCGCGGGGGCCCGCCGTACGGCGCCCGAGCCCGCCCCATGAGCCCCCACAAGCGGCTCGGCAACACGAAACACGGCGGAAACCCGTGGGTGCCCGTTACGAAACGCGGGCGCGTGACGCTCTCCCCCCATGACGACCTTCGCCGCCCCCCACCTCGACACCGGCGACACCGCCTGGCTGCTCGCGGCCACCGCGCTCGTCCTCCTGATGACGCCGGGCCTCGCCCTGTTCTACGGCGGCATGGTCCGCACGAAGAGCGTCCTGAACATGCTGCTCATGTCCTTCGTGGCGATCGCGCTGGTCACCGTGGTGTGGCTGGTCGCGGGGTACTCGCTGGCCTTCGGGGACGACGCCTTCGCGGGCCTGATCGGCGGCGTCGGCCACCTCGGCATGGCGGGCATCGGCCCGGACACCCTCACCGGCACGGTCCCCACCCTCCTCTTCACCACCTTCCAGCTCACCTTCGCGGTGATCACGGCGGCGCTGATCAGCGGCGCGATCGCGGACCGCACGAAGTTCGCGGCCTGGCTGGTCTTCGTACCGGTCTGGACGCTCGTCGTATACGTTCCCGTGGCGCACTGGGTGTGGGGTCCCGGCGGCTGGATCGCGGACTCGCTCGGCGCGCTCGACTTCGCGGGCGGCCTGGTCGTGGAGATCGCGTCGGGCGCCTCGGGCCTCGCCCTGTGCCTGGTGCTCGGCCCGCGCATCGGCTTCCGCAAGGAGGCGATGCGCCCGCACAACCTCCCGATGGTCCTGATGGGCGCGGGGCTGCTCTGGTTCGGCTGGCTCGGCTTCAACGGCGGCTCGGCCCTCGGCGCGAACGGCCTCGCCGCCGCCTCCCTCCTCAACACGCTGGTCGCGGGCTGCACGGGCCTGCTCGGCTGGCTCTTCGTGGAGCAGCGGCGCGACGGCCACCCCACCACCTTCGGCGCGGCGTCGGGCGCGGTGGCGGGCCTGGTCGCGATCACCCCGTCGTGCGGCGTGGTCGACATCCTCGGCGCGGCGGTGATCGGACTCGCGGCGGGCGTCGTCTGCTCGTACGCGGTCGCGTGGAAGTTCCGCCTCGGCTACGACGACTCGCTCGACGTCGTCGGCGTGCACCTGGTGGGCGGCGTGATCGGCACGCTCCTGATCGGCCTGTTCGCGACGGCCACGATGACGGGCGGCGCCGAGGGCCTGTTCCACGGTGGCGGTGCGGCGCAGCTCGGCAAGCAGGCGGTGGCGGTCGCCGCGGTGGCTTCGTACACGTTCACGCTCACGTACGCCCTCGGGAAGGCGATCGACGGGCTCCTGGGCTTCCGGGCGTCGGCCGAGGACGAGGTGACGGGCCTCGACCAGACACAGCACGCGGAGAGCGCCTACGATCACGGCGTCCTGGCGAGTCCCGTGGGCTCCGCCTCGGTCAAGAAGGGGAGCCCCGTCGCATGAAGCTGATCACCGCGGTCATCAAACCGTTCCGTCTGGACGAGGTGAAGACGGCCCTCCAGGAACTCGGCGTACACGGCCTGACGGTCACCGAGGCGAGCGGCTACGGCCGCCAGCGGGGCCACACGGAGGTGTACCGGGGCGCGGAGTACCAGGTCGACCTGGTTCCCAAGGTCCGCATCGAAGTCGTCGTCGACGACCCTGACGCGGACCCGGTCATCGACGCGATCGTGCGCGCCGCACACACGGGCAAGATCGGCGACGGCAAGGTGTGGGCGGTGCCGGTGGAGACGGTGGTCCGGGTGCGGACGGGGGAACGGGGTCCCGACGCGGTGTGACGGGCCCGTCGATTTCAGAGCCTGTCTTTGGACCCCCGTCTGCGCCCCGGCGCCCAGCACGCGCCCCCGGCGCACGGAGCCCCGGGAAGGCCTCAGCCCGCCGCCACCCGCTCCCGGACCTCCCCGTCCGCCCCCGCGAGGAACACCGGCGTCCCGGCCCCGCCGAGGTCCCGTACCGCCGCGAGATCCTCGTCCCGCACGGCCGTCTCGCCGGAGACGACCGCCGCCGCCTCCAACGACTCCGCGCCGGACGCCACCGCCATCGCCACGGCGGTCCGCAGCGCGGACAGCTGGAGCGAGTCGAGCGCCACGGTCCCCGCGACATACGTACGTCCCGTCTCGTCCCGCACAGCCGCCCCCTCGGGCACACCATTGCGGGCCCGGGCGGAACGAGCCAGGGTGACGATCTTGCGGTCCTCGGGGTCCAGCGCGGCGCTCTCAGTCATGGACCGAGCATACGGAGCACGCACCGCTACATCGCCACCGGATGGATCGATCCCCGGCGCCCCTCGGGCGAGGCGAGCCACGCCAGCTTCCCCGCCGTGTCCACCTCGGCGTCCGGCAGCGGCGTGTGCAGCACGATCGTGAGGTCGGGCCTGGCAGGCACCTTCAGCTGCGTCGACTCCAGGTTCAGCGCGCCCACCACGGGGTGCTCGATCTCCTTGGCGAGCTGCCCGCCGGGCAGGATGTCCCGCCGTTCCCACAGCTCCGTGAACTCCGCGCTGACCGACTTCGCCCCGGCGATCACCGCGGCGAAGCCGTCGTCCTGGGGGTGCTCCGAGCACGCGGCCCGGTACATGGCCACGACCTGCGGGGCGTTCCGCTCCCAACTCTTCGCGCGGGCGCGGTAGATGGCATCGGTGAAGAAGTTGAGCAGGCAGTTCTCGGAGGTCTCCGAGCGCATGCCGAGCACCGAAGCGGCCGCGTCGTTGTACATGACGCAGTTCCAGTACGCGTCCATGATGTGCGCCGGGTACGGCAGCCACGCGTCGATGAGCCGGTTCAGCCCTTGGCACATGCCCCGGTCGGTCTGCGCGACCTCGGGCGCGGGCGGGTTGAGACCGGACAGGACGTACAGATGGCGCCGCTCCGCGCTGCTCAGCTTCAGGACCCGCGCCACGGAGTCCAGGACCTGCGGCGAGACGGAGATGTCCCGGCCCTGCTCCAGCCACTGGTACCAGGACGCCCCGACCCCGGCGAGCACGGCGACCTCCTCGCGGCGCAGACCGGGCGTACGACGACGGCCGCCGCCGTCCGGAAGCCCGGCCTCCGCGGGGCTGACCCGCGCGCGACGGCTCATCAGGAACTCCCGCAGCTCCCCGAGCCGATGCGCCTTGGATGCGCCGGTGTCCGACTCCGCACCCGCTGCTGCTGCCGTTGCCATATGGCGCTCCCCCAAGCACTGACTGGTGTTCCGACCACCAGCATAAGTTCCCGCTCCCCACGACTATTCCGGCCACCGCAAGCTCTTGACCATGGCGATCGACACCACCACCGCCCCATCCGCCCAGGCCGCCCCACCGGCGCCGCGACCGCAGAACCCCAGGCTCTCCTCCCGCGACAAGCTCGTCCTCTTCGTGCTCTGCGCCGCGCAGTTCATGGTCGCGCTCGACTTCTCCGTGCTGAACGTGGCGCTGCCCGTGCTCGGCGCCGACCTCGGCATGAGCCAGTCCGCGCTGCAGTGGGCGGTGACCGCCTTCGCGCTGCCCTCGGGCGGCTTCCTGCTGCTCTTCGGCAGGGCCGGCGACCTCTTCGGGCGCCGCAAGCTGTTCCTCGCGGGCCTCGCCCTCTTCGGCCTGGCCTCGCTGCTCGCCACCTTCGCGTGGGACCCGGCGTCGTTCCTGGCCGGGCGTGCCCTGCAAGGGGTCGGCGCGGCGGCGATCGTGCCGACCGGCATGTCGCTCCTGACGACCACGTTCCCCGAGGGCCCGCAGCGCGACCGGGCGCTCGGCATCTCCGGCACGCTGCTCTCGCTCGGCTTCACGGTCGGCATGGTGCTCGGCGGCGTACTGACCGACACCCTCGGCTGGCGCTCCACGATGGGCCTGCTGACCCTCTTCGCGCTGATCGTGCTGCCGCTGGCGCCCGGACTGCTGCCCGAGTCCCGCACCCCGGACCGCCCGCGCCTGGACATCCCGGGGGCCGTGACGGTCACCGGCGGCCTGCTCTCCCTGATCTACGCGCTCTCCACGGCGGCCGAGCGCGGCTTCGGCGGCGCGGACGTCGTCGTCACCCTGGTGGCGGGCGTGCTGCTGCTCGCGGCCTTCGGGTACGTCGAGTCACGCGCCGCCGCGCCCCTCGTCTCGCTGCCGATGCTGCGCCGCCGCACGGTGGCGTGGGGCAACCTCGGCGGTCTGGTCACGTTCTCGATGATGTCGACGGTCGTCTTCGTGCTCACCCTCTACCTGCAGGAGATCCTGCACCTCTCCGCGCTCAGGGCCGGCCTCGTCTTCGGCGTGCAGGGCGTCGTCTCGGTGGTCGCGGGGTCCTACGCACCGAAGGTCATCGGCCGCTTCGGCGCGCGCCGCACGCTGGTCGTCTCGCTGTGCGGCCAGGGCCTGTTCGGGCTCGCGCTGCTGGGTATCGGGGAGAGCGGCTGGTCGGTGTGGCTCGCCACGGCCGCGGTGTCGCTGGCGAGCATGTTCCACCTGGGCGCGATCGTCTCGTACGGCGTGACCGTCACCTCGGGCGTCCCCGACGAGGAGCAGGGCCTGGCGACCGGCCTGGTCACCTCCACCCAGCAGGTGGGCATCACGATCGGCATCCCGCTGCTCGGAGTCCTCGCGACGACGGGCCCGGACCTGCTGGCGGGCACGCGGACGGTCCTCCTGATCGACGCGGCGGTGGTCCTCGCGACGGCGGCCGCGGTGGCGGCCGGACTCGGCGGACGCAAGCGCGGTTGAGCCCGCCGAGTCCTCGCGTGACGCCGGCCCGGCCCGGTCAGGGGCGGGCCGACGTCACATCACGCACCGAAGGCCGGGCCAGGGAGGAGAGGAACGCCTCCCAGGTGTCCGGGCCCACCGCGACGACCGCGCCCCGGGGGCGCGCCGAGTCACGGATCAGGACCGTCCCGCCGGTCCAGGCGATCTCCACGCAGTCGTCGTTGGACGCCCCGCTCGCACTGCTCTTGCGCCATCCCCACGTGCTGACCACGCTTCTCCTCCACCCCGGGTGCGGAAGGCCAGCCGGCCCAGCACGGCTGGTGCACAGGGACGTAGCACCTCTTCCAGGATAACGGCGCGTCATACACTTCCGAACGACTCGAAATGCGCCAAGGTCCTGTGGTGCAAGCGGGGCTGATGGGACGTCAGACAGCCTCGGCGGGCGGCAGGAGCCTCTCCAGATCGTCGGCGCCCTCCTCGGCCCTGACCGCCAGAGCCCTGAGGATGTCCACGGTGCGCTCCTTGACGGCGAGGTCCTCCAGCTCCCAGAACCTCTCCAGATAACGCCCGCTCTCCTCGGGCGCGCTGGTGCTGTAGGAATCGCCCCGCGGGTTCTCCAGGTAGAGCGAGTCCGGCATCTCGTCCGCCTCGAACTCGAAGAGCGTGAAGGGCCCCTGGACCCCGGGGTGCCCGCCGACGCTGAACGGCAGGATCTGGATGGTGAACTTCGGCAGGGCCGCCAGTTCCGCGAGCCGCTCCAACTGGGCGCGCATGACGCCGCGTCCGCCGATCTGGCGGCGCAGGACCGCCTCGTCGAGGATGTAGAACACCTCGCGATCGCCGGACGTCAGCATCTCCTGGCGGGAGAGCCGCACCTCGACGGCCCGCTCGATCATCTCGTCGGCGATGCCCTTGTCGTACGCCCGCATGATGGCGCGGCCGTACTCCTCGGTCTGCAACGGCCCCGGCACTTGCAGGGAGTTGTACGCCCGGACGATCGACGCCGACGACTCGAGGGCGAGGAACTGCAAGAACTCCTTGCTGTACAGGTCGCGGTACTCCGTGTACGGCATCTTCCGGCTGCCCCGCGCGAGGTCGAGCAGCTCCTCGATCTTGCGGCGGTCCCGGATCCCGTACGCCTCCAGGAGCGGCCGCAGGTCATTGACCGAGACGCCGACCTCGCCGGCCTCGATCCGGATCAGTTTGGAGGGGCTCCACTCCATCTTCGCGGCGACCTGGCGCTGCGTGAGATGCGCGGCGGTCCGCGCCTTACGGAGCTCTGTGCGCAGCCTTAGCCGCTGAAGTGCCGCACTGGGCGCGCTCATGATGGCTTCACCTCCGACCGGATGGTGCGAGGTGCAACATAGCAGACTAGCAGCTTACTCATCGAGACCTTTCGGGACGACAGTTCACGCCACTGCCAGGAGACCCCGAACCCCATGGGTGCGCAACCGGAGCGACGGCCCGGGGTCGACAGTTGCCGGATAGCTATATCGCACTTGGCGAGCCCTCGATGAGCAACGTGCCCGACAGTACTACCCATGTCGCATCCTGCAGGCTACGATACGGCAGAGGGTAGCCTGCTCAACTGACCATCACCGCAAGGAGGTTGGGAACAGCACCGGCAGGGTCCGGCCTCACTCCGTCGAGTGCCGGCCACCGCTGGTTCGCCCTTCCTGGCGCCACCCGTTCGTGGCTCGCCGCGGTATCCACGACTCGCGTGGAACCAGGGAGGAGAACAGCCCGATGGCCGAGAAGCCGGACGGGCGTCGCACCATCCGCACGTGGACCGACCGGGTCGCACTGTCGGCCCCGTGGGTGAGCCTTCTGATCATGGTCCAGGAGATCATCGACAGGTGGGTACTGCCCCACGTGTGAACGGAGACTGGTCCCGGCCTCCAGGCCGGGACCAGCTGCGGCGGACGCCATCGCACGACGTTTCCACTCCGAGTTCCCTTGGCCGGCAGCCCGGAGTGGGAGCGTTTCGGATCCGCCTCCCGGTCCATTCTGCCGCCCCATGTCCCCGATGGCGAGGGCCTGTTGGGACACTCTGCACGGTGCACCCCGGCTCGCGCACGCCCCTCAGGGGCGGTCGAGGCGCAGCCGCTCCGCCCGTGGCAGCCCGGCCACCACCAGGTCGTACGAATCCTCGATGAGCTCCCTGACCTGCCGGTCGGGGAGCCCCGCGGCGACCGAGACCGTGTTCCAGTGGCGCTTGTTCATGTGCCAGCCCGGCACGATCTCGGGATGGGCGGCCCGCAGCCGCACGGCGATGTCCGGCTCACACTTGAGGTTGACGGTGAGCGGACGCGCGTCGAGGGCCGTGAGCGCGAACACCTTCCCCGCCACCTTGAAGACCGAGGTCTCCGGGTTGAAGGGGAACTCCTCCACCACGCCGTTGAAGGACAGGCAGAACGCCCGCAGCGCCTCGGGCGTCACCCGGACTCCCCCGCCCTCTGCTCCTCGCCGTCGGCGGCGACGGGCTCCACGAGCACGGTCATGATCCGGTTGCGGCGCCCCGCCGCGGACTCCGCGGTGAGCTTCAGCTCCCGCCCGTCGGGCAGCGGCACGGCCGCCGAGGCGCCCGCGATCGGGACGCGGCCGAGCCGCTTGGCGAGCAGCCCGCCCACCGTCTCCACGTCCTCGTCGTCGAACTCGTCGAACCCGAAGAGCTCGCCCAGGTCGCCGATGTCCAGGCGCGCCGTGACGCGGTAGCAGCCGTCGGCGAGCTCCTCGACCGGCGGCAGCTCACGGTCGTACTCGTCGGTGATCTCACCGACGATCTCCTCAAGGATGTCCTCGATCGTCACGATGCCGGCCGTGCCGCCGTACTCGTCGATGACGACGGCCACGTGGTTGCGCTCCTGCTGCATCTCGCGCAGCAGGTCGCCCGCGTTCTTCGTGTCGGGCACGAAGGTCGCGGGGCGCATCGCCGTCGACACGAGCTCGGACTCGGCGTCGCGGTTGATGTGCGTCTTGCGGGCCAGGTCCTTCAGGTACACCATGCCGACGACGTCGTCCTCGCTCTCCCCCGTCACAGGGATCCGCGAGAAGCCGGAGCGCAGCGCGAGGGTGAGCGCCTGGCGGATGGTCTTGAAGCGCTCGATGGCGATCAGGTCGGTGCGGGGCACCATGACCTCCCGTACGAGCGTGTCCCCGAGCTCGAAGACGGAGTGGACCATGCGCCGCTCCTCGTCCTCGATGAGGGACTCCTTCTCGGCGAGGTCGACCATCGCGCGCAGCTCGGCCTCGGAGGCGAAGGGGCCGCGCCTGAAGCCCTTGCCGGGCGTGAGCGCGTTGCCGATGAGGATCAGCAGGGGCGGGATCGGGCCCATGACGCGGGCCAGCGGCAGCAGGACGTACGCCGCGGCGGTCGCCGTGTTCAGCGGGTGCTGGCGGCCGATGGTGCGCGGGGAGACGCCCACGGCGACGTAGCTGACGAGGACCATCACGCCGATGGCGACCGCGAGCGCCTGCCAGGTCGCGTCGAACTCCTTCAGGCAGGCGTACGTGACCAGGGCCGACGCCGCCATCTCGCACGCCACCCGCACGAGCAGCGCCACATTGAGATAGCGGGTCGGGTCCGCGGCGACCTGCGCGAGCTTCGCGCTGCCGCGGCGCCCGGAGCGGGCGGCCTCCTCCGCGCGGAAGCTGGAGACCCGCGCGATGCCCGCCTCGGCGCACGCGGCGAGCCAGGCGACGACCACGAGGGCGACGGCGCCGGCGATCAGCTGAGGGCTCATGGCGCTACGAGACCGTGGGCGCGGGGGACGGCCCGGTCAGGCCCTTCTCCGCACGCCAGCCGTCGACGATCGCGGCCTGCAGGGAGAACATCTCGGCCTTCTCGTCCGGCTCCTCGTGGTCGTAGCCGAGCAGGTGCAGCACTCCGTGGACGGTGAGGAGCTGGAGCTCCTCGTCCATGGAGTGCTGCGTCGGGGCGTCCTTGCCCTGCTGGGCGGCGACCTCGGGGCAGAGCACGATGTCCCCGAGGAGGCCCTGCGGGGGCTCGTCGTCCTTCATGGGCGGCCGCAGCTCGTCCATCGGGAAGGACATGACGTCCGTCGGGCCGGGCAGGTCCATCCACTGCATGTGCAGCTGCTCCATGGCGTCGCCGTCCACGACGATCACCGAGAGCTCGGAGAGCGGGTGGATGCGCATCCGCGCGAGGGCGTAGCGGGCGATGTCGAGGATCGCCTGCTCGTCGACCTCGGTTCCGGATTCGTTGTTGACGTCGATCGACATGGTGCTGCTGGTCTACTTCCCGTCGCGGCTGTCGTGCTTCTCGTACGCGTCGACGATACGGCCGACCAGCTTGTGCCGGACGACATCGTGCGACGTGAGCCGGGAGAAGTGGATGTCCTCGACGCCGTCCAGGATCCGCTGCACCTCGCGCAGGCCGCTCTTGGTGCCGCCCGGCAGGTCGACCTGGGTGACGTCACCAGTGATGACGATCTTGGAGTCGAAGCCGAGGCGGGTGAGGAACATCTTCATCTGCTCGGCGCTGGTGTTCTGCGCCTCGTCGAGGATGATGAACGCGTCGTTCAGCGTCCTGCCGCGCATGTACGCCAGCGGGGCGACCTCGATCGTGCCCGCGGCCATCAGCCGGGGGATGGAGTCGGGGTCGAGCATGTCGTGCAGGGCGTCGTAGAGCGGGCGCAGGTACGGGTCGATCTTCTCGTAGAGCGTGCCGGGCAGGAAGCCGAGCCGCTCGCCGGCCTCGACCGCGGGCCGGGTCAGGATGATGCGGTTGACCTGCTTGGACTGGAGCGCCTGCACGGCCTTGGCCATGGCGAGGTAGGTCTTGCCCGTACCGGCGGGGCCGATCCCGAAGACGATGGTGTGCTTGTCGATCGCGTCGACGTACCGCTTCTGGTTCAGCGTCTTGGGGCGGATGGTGCGGCCGCGGGAGGAGAGGATGTTCTGCGTGAGGACCTCGGCGGGGGTCTCCGGCGAGCCCGTGCCGTTCTCGTCCGCCCTCAGCATGGCGATCGAGCGTTCCACTGCGTCCTCCGTCATCGGCTGACCGGTGCGGAGCACCAGCATCATCTGGTCGAACAAGCGCTGGATCAGGGCGACTTCGTGGGCATCCCCCACGGCGCTGATCTCATTGCCCCGGACATGGATGTCGGCCGCCGGGAAGGCCTTCTCGATCACCCGCAGCAGGGCGTCACCGGAGCCGAGGACCGTCACCATGGGATGGCTGGCGGGGACGGTGAAGTGGGCTCGGGCCTGGTCCTGCGCGTCGGTGTGAGTCGTGGGTGTCTGAGTCATGGGCCGGCTCTGAAGGCCTGCTCATCCTCCTCGTGCGGGGCTTGTGGCCGCTCGACAGCCTTGCACTGCCAAGAGTACGACGCGCCGCCGTCCCGGCCGTAGGCCTTTTCGTCGCGCCCGTCGCATACGACCTGAACCACCACGGGGCGGCGGATCTTCCCCACGGTCACCTCGGAGCCCGTCCCCGCGCCCCCGCCTGCGCCAGGACGCCCGGCACGCACCGGCGAAACCGGCCGGACGGCCGGTGATCCTCTACGGGGAGCGGAAACCGATGGTCGGCACCGCCCTGCGCAGCGGCCACGGCCGCGTCGCGGCGGGCAGCAGCTTCTCCAGGAACGCGTACCGCCGCAGCGCCACCGGATCCTGGTCCTCGACCTCCCGCACCCGGCTCCACCAGGCCCCCACCTCGGCCCATCCCGGCGCCGAGAGGGACCCGCCGAACTCCTGGACCGAGAGGGCCGCCGTCAGCCCCGCGAAGGCGAGCCGGTCCGCGAGCGGCCACTCCGCCAGCGTCCCCGTGACGAATCCGGCGACGAAGACGTCCCCGGCCCCGGTGGGGTCGAGCGCCTCGACCTCGATGGCCGGGACCTCCGCGGTCTCGCCGGTCCGCCGGTCCACCGCGTACGCGCCCTCCGCGCCCAGCGTCACCACGGCGAGCGGCACGTGCTCGGTCAGCGCCCGTGCGGCCTCCCGCGGGCACGACGTGCGCGTGTAGCGCATCGCCTCCTCGGCGTTCGGCAGGAACGCCTCGCAGTGCCGCAGGTCGGGCAGGGCCGCGAGGTCCCAGCGTCCGGTGTCGTCCCATCCGACGTCGGCGAAGATCCGGGTGCCGCTCCGCGCGGCCCGCGCGATCCAGGGGGCGCGGCTGCCTGGGGTGAGCGAGGCGACGGCGGCACGCGCGCGTGGCGGGCAGAAAGGGGCGCCCCGGTCCGGCGCCGCCGCGTCCAGCGGCGGCTCGTGGCCGTGGCTCACCATGGTCCGCTCGCCCTCGTACGCCATCGAGACCGTCACCGGCGAGTGCCAGCCGGGGACGGTGCGCGACGGCGTGAGGTCGATGCCCTCACCCTGTTCGAGGGCGTCCCAGCAGTACTCCCCGTAGTGGTCGTCGCCGAAGGCCGCGGCGAGCGAGGTGTGCAGGCCGAGCCGGGCGAGCGCGGTCGCCATGTTGGCGACGCCGCCGGGGCTCGACCCCATGCCGCGCGCCCAGGACTCGGTCCCGCGCACGGGCGCGGAGTCGAGCCCGGTGAAGATGATGTCGAGGAAGACCGTGCCGGTGAGGTAGACGTCGCAGTCCGGATCACCGGCTCTGCGGGCCGCCTTCAGCGGGTCGACGGTGGGCTTTGGTGGTACGACCATGCAGGCAACGTAACGGATCAGGGCCCTTCTGACGGAGATCCGTCAGAAGGGCCCTGACCCTGCGGGAGGCTTGGGGGCTTCCGTGTGGCACGCCGGGCGGCGGCGCCGCGCCCGGACTACCAGCGCGGTACGGCCGGTGTCGTCCAGGCGGGATCGGCCACCCGCATCGCCGCCGCGTCGTCCCGTTCCCGCAGCGCGCGGAAGCCGTCGTCCAGCCAGCGCGCGTGCAGGGCCGCGAGCCTGGCCCGGTCGAGCTCGACGCCGAGGCCTGGGGTGTCGGTGACGGCGACCTTCCCGGCCACGAAGCGCGGCCGGGAGGTCAGCACGTCCTCGGCCTGCCACGGGTAGTGCGAGTCGCAGGCGTGCGCGAGGCCCGGCACGGTCGCCGCCACCTGCGTCATGGCGGCCAGGCTGATCCCCAGGTGCGTGTTGGAGTGCATCGACACGCTCACGCCGAACGTCCGGCAGACCGCGGCCAGTTCACGCGTGCGCCGCAGACCGCCCCAGTAGTGATGGTCGGAGAGGACCACCTGCACGGCCCCCTTCGCGAAGGCCTCCGGTATCTCATCGAAGGTCGTCACGCACATGTTCGTGGCGAGCGGGATCCGGGTGCCCGCGGCGACCTCGGCCATCGCGGGCGTGCCGAGCGCCGGATCCTCCAGATATTCGAGTACGTCCCCGAGCTCGGCCGCGACCCTCAGCGAAGTCGCCACCGACCAGGCCCCGTTGGGGTCGAGCCGCAACGGCGTGCCGGGGAACGCCTCGGCCAGGGCGCGGATCGCGGCGATCTCCTCATCCGGCGGGAAGACGCCGCCCTTGAGCTTGAACGAGGAGAAGCCGTACCGCTCGGTGAAGAGCCGGGCCTGCGCGACGATCCCGGCCGGGTCGAGGGCCGCGCCCCACCCGGCGTCCGGCTCGCACGCGACGCCCTCGGGGTGCTCGGCCCATTTGTAGAAGAGGTACGCGCTGTACTCCACGGCGTCGCGCACCTTGCCGCCGAGCAGCGCGTGCACGGGCAGCCCGAGCGCCTTGCCGAGCGCGTCCAGACAGGCCACCTCGAACCCGGAGACGACGGAGAGCCGCAACTTCTCGGCGCTCTGCACGCCGCGCAGCCCGCCGACGTCCAGGGAGTCGTCGACCCGCGCGGCGTCGACGCCCACGTCGTCCACAAGTGTGAACAGTCCGTTCAGCTCGGAGACCTCCCGCCCCACGAGCCGCTCGGCGAGAGGCCGCGCCACCTCCAGGTACTTCCCGTCCCCGTAGGTCTCCCCGATCCCGCTCACCCCACCCCGCGTGACCACCTCGATGATCAGCCGTGGCGTATAGGGCTGATGGACCCCCTGAGTATTGAGCAGCGGCGGATCGGCAACGAGAACGGGAGTGAGCCGTACATCGGTGATGACGAGACCGCCGCTTCGCTGTCCATACATGAGAACGGAGAGTAGATAGACGAACGAGCCGGAGTCAACGGCCAGGGGTGGGGAACGGCGCAGGACAAGGGGCGCGGGGAACTCCGCGAAGGGGCGCGGGGAACTGCGCGACCAGCCGCAGCCGACCCGCAGCTCCCCACCCGCCCCCAGTGGAGCGCTAAAGCTCCGACTCGATCAGGTCGGCCGCCCGCCGAGCCCCGCCCTCCGCACGGACCTCCGACTTCAACTCGGCACACCTGCGGGCGACATCAGGGTCCGCCACGAGGCCGAGCAGGGCCGACCGCAGGACGTCCCCGGTCGCGGCCTCCGTATCGACGCGGCGTGCCACACCGAGCTCCACGAGCCGGTCCGCGTTCATCGGCTGCTCGGCCCCCTGCGGCACCGCGATCATCGGCACGCCGCAGAAGAGCCCCTCCGAACTGCTCCCCATCCCCGCATGCGTGACGAACGCGTCGGCCTGCTCCAGGACCGCCAACTGCGCCACCCACGAGCGGACTTCGACGTTGGCCGGGAGATCCTCACCCAGCTCCGCGGGGTCCACGTGCTTGCCGATCTGGAGGACCACGTGCCAGCCGGGCAGGTCCCCGAAGGCGGCCACGCACTGCCGGTAGAACTCCGGCTGCACGGTGTACGCCGAGCCGAGCGAGACCAGGAGCACCTTCTCCACGCCCTCGGGCCGCGCCCAGCTCTCCCGCCGCGCACGCTCGCCGAGGCAGGGCCCGACGAAGTCGATCCGTTCGGCGTCGACCGTGTCGGCGTGCGGCTGCATGGCCCGCGGGATGGTGGCGACGGCCCGCGGCGGCACGCCGGAGAACTCCGCGACGTCCAGCGTGGTGGCCCCGCTCCCGGCGAGCCACTCCTTGAACCGGGCCTCCAGCGCGTCCGCGCCCGGCAGTTGCGCGAGGACCGCGCCGACGTCCTCCTGGTAGCTGCCCCAGGCCACGAAGGTGGGCGAGAGCTGCACGAGCGGCCGGCCCTGCGCCTCGGCGAGCGCACGGGCGACGTACGCGCCGATGTCGTACAAGTAGAGGTCGGCGGGGTCGTCGTCGTAGGCGGCGTGGAGCTGCGGGAGCACCGCCGCCGCCTCGCCGAGGAAGAGCCCGCCGGCCTCGATCGGGTCCTCGGGCCAGATGTTGTCGCGGAACGGGAGCGTCGACTCGTACGCGACGAGTTCGGCGCCGGTGGGCTCGATCAGCCCCGCGGTGGCCGGGTCGTTGGCGTATGTCACGCGGTGGCCGCGCGCCACCAGCTCACGGATGACCTCGCGGCCGGGCAGCACATGGCTGACCATCGGGACGCCGACCATGGCGATGTGGGCGCGGCGACGGGCAGGACGTCGGGATGACATGAGAGTTCCTTCGTACAGAGAGCTACGGGCTTGGACACGGCGGCCCACCGCCGCGGCCCCGGAAAGGGGCGGGCGGGGCCAGGGAGCCGTGTCAGCCGTAGATCTGCGCGATGGTGTCCATGGGCAGGACGGTAACCCGTCGCCGGGCCTCAGTCGAACGAATAAGCCTCGACCTCGGCGAGGTAGCGCGCCCTCAGCGCCTCGTCGGCCTCGTCGCGGTCGAGGAAGGACGCCTCGAAGGAGTTCCGGGCGAGCGTGCGCAGCCGCTCCTGGTCGAGCCCGAGGGCTTCGCGAACGGCGTGGAAGGTGTCGTCGACGTACCCGCCGAAGTAGGCGGGGTCGTCGGAGTTGACGGTGCACATCAGGCCGGCCTCCAGCATCCGCGCCAGCGGGTGCTCCTCCAGTACGTCGATGGCGCGCAGCCGGACGTTGGAGAGCGGGCAGAGCGTGAGCGGCACGCGGTCGCGGACCAGGCGCTCCATGAGGGCCGGGTCCTCCATGCAGCGCAGCCCGTGGTCGATGCGCTCGACGCCCAGGACGTCCAGGGCCTCGGTGATGTACGCGGGCGGGCCCTCCTCGCCCGCGTGGGCGACGAGGCGCAGACCGCGGGCGGCGGCGGCCTCGTACACCTCCTTGAACTTGGCCGGCGGGTGGCCGACCTCGGCCGAGTCCAGGCCGATGCCGATGATCCGGTGGAGGTGGGGCTCGGCGTCCGCCAGGGTCTGGAGGGCGGATTCGGCGGACTCGTCGCGCAGGAAGCACATGATGAGCCGCGTGGAGACGCCGTGCCGCTCCTCGCTGCGGTCAAGGGCGCGGGAGAGGCCCTCGATGACGGTGGCGATGGGGACGCCGCGCGCGGTGTGCGCCTGCGGGTCGAAGAAGATCTCCGCGTGGCGCACGCCCTGCTCGGCGGCGCGGGCGAGATAGGCCTCCGCGAGCTCTTCGAAGTCGGCCTCGGTGCGCAGCACGGCCATCAGGCTGTAGTAGAGGTCCAGGAACGTCTGGAGGTCGTCGAAGAGGTAGGCCTTGCGGAGCTCTTCGGTGTCGGCGTAGGGCAGTTCGACGCCGTTCCGCGCGGCGAGCGCGAAGGCGAGCTCGGGTTCGAGGGTGCCTTCGATGTGGAGGTGGAGTTCGGCCTTGGGGATCGGCATGGTGCGGTCTCGCTCAGTTCGGTTCGAGGGGGGTGGTTCGGCCGGTGGGTGGTTCGGCCGGTGGTTCAGGTCCGTCTGGGGAGGGGGACGCGGGTCAGGTCGCGGGCGACGGTGAGTTCACCGTCGAAGCCGGCGGCGCGCGCCTGCCGCTCGTAGGCGGACGGATCGGGGTAGCGCTGGCTGAAGTGCGTGAGCACGAGATGGCGCACGCCCGCGTCGACGGCGACCCGCGCGGCCTGACCTGCGGTCAGATGCCCGTGGTCAGTGGCGAGTTGCTCGTCCTCGTCGAGGAAGGTCGACTCGATGACGAGCATGTCGCAGCCCTCGGCGAGCGCGTGCACGCCGTCGCAGAGCCGGGTGTCCATGACGAAGGCGAACCGCTGCCCGCGCCGCACCTCGCTGACCTCGTCGAGGGTGACGCCGCCGAGGCTGCCCTCCTTCTGGAGCCGTCCGACGTCGGGGCCCTTGATGCCGTGCTCGGCGAGCAGCCGGGGCAGCATGCGGCGGCCGTCGGGTTCGGTGACGCGGTAGCCGTAGGACTCCACCGGGTGGGAGAGCTTCATCGCGTCGAGGGTGTACGCCGGGGTGACGGCGAGCGGCCCGTCGGCGGCGACCGGCGCCTCGCCGAGCGCCACGGTCTCGCGGTAGGCCGTCGCGTACCGCAGGCGGTCGAAGAAGCGCTGCCCCGACGCCGGGTAGTGGGCGGTGACGGGGTGCGGGACCCGGTCGAGGTTGATGCGCTGGATCACCCCGGCGAGGCCGAGGGAGTGGTCGCCGTGGAAGTGCGTCACACAGATCCGGTGCAGGTCGTGGGCGGCGACCCCGGCGCGCAGCAGCTGCCGCTGCGTGCCCTCGCCGGGGTCGAACATGATGCCCTGGCCGTCCCAGAGCAGGACGTAGCCGTTGTGGTTGCGGTGCCGGGTGGGGACCTGGCTGGCGGTGCCGAGCACCACCAGTTCACGTACGGACAAGAGGCGTCGGCTCCGCTATCCGGGGGGCCACTGGAGGCCGCGGCCGGCCAGGACGTGCGCGTGCGCGTGGAAGACGGTCTGGCCCGCGCCGGTTCCGGTGTTGAAGACGATGCGGTGGCTGTCGGCGCCTTCCTGGGCGGCGACCTCGCCCGCCTCGCGCAGCACGTCCGCGGCGATCTGCGGCTCGGCGGCCGCCAGCGACGCGGCGTCCGGGTGGTGGACCTTGGGGATCACCAGGACGTGGGTCGGCGCCTGCGGGTTGATGTCGCGGAAGGCCACGGTCGTCTCGCTCTCGCGCACGACGGTCGCCGGCACCTCCCCCGCGACGATCTTGCAGAACAGACAGTCGCTTCGCGCTTCGCCCGCCATGGGCCGCCTCCTGGAACGGAACGATCAGTACGCTCGGCATGCTATCGGCCCCGCGCCGAAGGACCGGGACGAGGTCACCGTGCGCCCGGCAGGTCCGGCGCCGCCTTCGCCGGATGCTCCGCGAGCGCGGCGAGGGCGAGGCGGACCGCCTCGTCCAACTGCGGGTCGCGGCCCGCCGCGTGGTCGTCCGGGGTGGTGACGACCTCCACGTCCGGCTCGACCCCGTGGTTCTCGACGCCCCACCCCTCGCCCTCCAGCCAGAACGCGTACTTCGGCTGCGTCACCAGCGTCCCGTCGACCAGGTGGTAGCGGCTGTCGATGCCGATGACACCACCCCAGGTGCGCGTGCCCACCACGGGTCCGATGCCGAGCGCCCTGATGGCGGCGTTGACGATGTCGCCGTCGGAACCGGAGAACTCGTTGGCGACGGCGACGACGGGGCCGCGCGGCGCGTCCGCGGGGTAGCTGAAGGGGCGCGAGCCCCGGGGCACGTCCCAGCCGACGACGCGGCGCGCCAGCTTCTCCACGACGAGCTGCGAGGTGTGCCCACCGCGGTTCTCCCTGACGTCCACGACCAGGCCCTCGCGGGCCACCTCGATCCGCAGGTCGCGGTGGATCTGCGCCCAGCCGGGCGCCTGCATGTCGGGCACGTGGAGGTAGCCGAGGCGACCGCCCGAGCGCTCGTGGACGTACGCCCTCCGGTCGGCGACCCAGGCGTGGTAGCGCAGCGGCTCCTCGTCGTCGACGGGGACCACCACGGCGTGCCGCGGATCGCCGCCGCCGGACGGCGACACCGTCAGCTCGACGGGTTTGTCCGCGGTGCCGACAAGGAGCGGTCCCGGGCCCGCGACAGGGTCGACGGGCCTGCCGTTCACCTCGATGACCGCGTCGCCGGGGCGGACGGCGACGCCGGGCGCGGCGAGCGGCGAGCGCGCGGAGGGGTCGGAGGTCTCCGAGGGGAGGATCCGGTCGATGCGCCACAGGCCGTCCCCGCCGCGCGAGAGGTCCGCGCCGAGGAGCCCTTGCCGGGGCGCGCCGCCGGAGCCGCCCGGTATGACGTACGCGTGGGACGTGCCGAGCTCGCCGTGCACCTCCCACAGCAGGTCGACGAGGTCGTCGTGGGTGGCGACGCGGGCGAGGACCGGGCGGTAGCGCTCGAGGACGGCGTCCCAGTCGACGCCGCCCATGTCGGGGCGCCAGAAGTTGTCCCGCATGAGGCGGCCCGTCTCGTCGTACATCTGGCGCCATTCGGCGGCCGGGTCGACGGTGTGGTGGACCCGGGAGAGGTCGACGGTGATGTTGGTGTCGCTGTCCTCGTCGCCGGAGGCGCGCCGGTCACTGGGGACGACCTTCAGCTTGCCGTCGGTCCACAGCAGGACCCGCCTGCCGTCGCCGGTGACCGCGAAGTGGTCGGCGTCCGCGGCCAGTTCCTCGACGCGGTGGCGCGTGAGGTCGTACCGCTCGAGGGCGGTCTTCGGGTCGGGATCGTGCGGGGTGGCGCGGGAGGCGCCGAGTACGCCGCGCACCGGGTGGCGCAGCCAGAGCAGGCCGTCCTTGGCGGCCCTCAGCGTGGTGTAGCGGGCGGCCTCGACGGGGAAGGGCACGATGCGGTCGGCGAGTCCGTCGAAGTCGATGCGGGTGACGGGCGCGCCCTCGCTGTCGGGCGTCTCGGCGCCCGCGCCGTCCTGTGTCTCGAAGGGCCTGCCGTGCCGCTGCGGGCCGAAGGGCGAGGACGTGGCCGCGGCCAGGGTGATCAGGTACGGGCGGGAGCCGCCGACGAACGCGAGGTCGAAGACGTGTTCGTCGTAGACCGGGTCGAAGGCGCGGGCGGAGAGGAACGCGAGGTGCTTGCCGTCGAGGGTGAACGCGGGCGCGTAGTCGCGAAAGCGCAGCGGTGTCGCGTCGGACACCGACAGGTCGGCGGTGTTGGCGAGCCGGAGCCTGCGCAGCGGCCGCGGTCCCGGATGCGACCAGGCGAGCCATGCCGAGTCGGGCGAGAAGACGAGCCCGGTGGCCTCGCCGTACTCGCCGCGGTCGACCTCGCGGACCTCGCCGCTCTCCCGTTCGACGAGGAGCACCCGGCCGTCGTGCGAGGCGACGGCGGCGCGGGAGCCGTCGGGCGCCATGGCGAGCCCGAGGACCCGGCCGAGCTGTCCGGCGGCGAGCCTGCGGGGCGTGGCGCCGGGCGCGGTGCCGGTGGCGGGGGCGAATTCGAGCGCCTCGTCGCCTTCGGCGTCGGTGACCCAGACGACGTGCTCCTCGCCCTGCACGCGGAAGGTGCGGGGCAGCCGGGCGCGTACCCCGTGCTCGGCGGCGAGCGCGCGGGCGGGGCCTTCGCGGTGCGTCACCCAGTGGACGGAGCCGCGCACGGAGAGGGCGCTGCCGCGTCCGGTGTGGTCGGGCGCGGCGGCGCCGAACCAGCGGACCGCGGAGACGGGATGCGGCTGCAGGTCGGTGCGCTGTCCGCCGAGGCGGATGTCCAGGCGGCGCGGCTCGGCGTCCGACAGGTCGTCAAGGAGCCAGAGTTCACCCGCCGACGCGTAGACGACGCGCGTGCCGTCGGTGGCGGCGTGCCGCGCGTAGAAGCCGTCGACCGGGGTGTGCGCACGCAGGTCGGAGCCGTCGGGCAGCGAGGAGTAGAGCGCTCCCACGCCTTCGTGGTCGCAGAGGAAGGCGATGCGCCCGCCCACCCAGAGCGGGTACTCGATGTTCCCTTCGAGCTCCTCGTGGACGCGCGCGAAGGGCGGCGTCCCGCCGTCCGTACCCGGCCGCCGGATCCACAGCTTGCCCGCGGTGCCACCGCGGTACCGCTTCCACCAGGCGGCCTCGCGGCCCATCGGGGCGGAGAGCAGCAGGATCTGCCCCTCGGGGCCGTACGCGACGTCGCCGACGATGCCGTACGGGAGGGTGTCGGCGGGGCCGCCGTCGAGCGGCACGGCCCGCGCCCAGGTGCGGCGCAGCGAGGCCTGTCCCGCCGAACTGACCGCGAGGACCCGCCCGTCGGGGGTCCAGCCGCGCACGGCGGTCTTCGCGCTCCCCCAGTACGTGAGGCGCTCGGCGGGACCGCCGTCGAGGGGCGCGACGTGCACCTCGGGGGCTCCGTCGCGGGTGGAGGTCCAGGCGACGGTCGTGCCGTCCGGGGAGATCCGGGGGTGGTTCACGGGCATGTCGTCGGCGCTGACCCGCCAGGCGCGTCCCCCGTCGAGGGGCGCGATCCAGACGTCGTCCTCGGCCGTGAAGGTGGTCAACTCGCCGTGGATGTGCGGGAACCGTAGATACGCGGAGCGCGCTGCCTCTGTCACGTCGACCAGCCTAGGGACGCGCCGGGCGGCCCGACACCGGTTTGGATCACTTGGCCGGGTACCGCCGTCCAGGCCGCCGGGTCATTTGCCCGGGACGCACTCGCAGGTCGGCCGGGCGGGTGGGTCCGCGGTGACGGTCACGGTGACGGTGGTGGTGGGTGCGGGGCGGGGCTGTTCGTGGGAGGGCGGCGGGTGGTGGGAGAAGGTCGGCCGGGAAGTCGGATGCCCGCCGCCGCCCCCGCCCCCGCCGCCCGACGAGCAGTTGCCCAGCACGTCGACGCGGAACCGCTGCTTGCCGTCCACCTTGGCGGTGAGGTTGCCGCGTACGCAGTCCCCGTCGACGACGGAGCGCACCTCGCCCTTGATGGAGATGTCCTTGCCGCCGTCGGTCTCGCCCTGGCAGTCGACCTTCACCATGCTGTCGTCCCGCGCGGTCCTGCCGCGGGACGTGGCCTTGTCGGCGAAGCGGGCGGTGCAGCTGAGCCACGCCACACCGGTGTGCTGCCGCTCCAGCGCCCTGGTGCCCAGCTCGTCGGTGGTGAGTGCGACCGCGGAGGAGTTCATGTCCCCGTTGACCGGATCGCACGCGGTGACGCCGAGCGCGGCGGCGCCCGCGAGCCCGACGGCGTACAGGAAAGCCGAACGCCGGGTCGCCGCACCCCGGCCGCGTAACCGCCTCAATGCCCCCATGGGCGGCAGAGTGCCACCGCGCGCCCCGGTGCGATAGACCGCTTGCGGCCATCCGTTCCCGCCCGCCCGCGGGCCCTGGGCCGCCGCGCCCGACCTCTTGCGTCAGCCGCGCAGCAGCAGCCACTCCTGCAACTCCACGACGTTGCCCTCGGGGTCCTTGAGATGGGCGACGCGCATCCGGTCGGTGAACGGCGCGGGGCCGTGGACGAGGACGGCCCCGCGTCCGGTGATCTCCGCGCAGTACGCGTCCAGGTCGTCGACCCGCAGCACCACCAGCGAACGGTGGCCGGTCACCGAATCGGCCAGCTCACCCAGCAACCCTGCCATCATCGCGCGGTCCTGCAGCGCGATGCCCGCGGAACCGGCGGCCGGGCTGAACTTCTCGTACGGTCCTTCCTCGGCGCCCGACTGGGGCTTGAG
Organism: Streptomyces sp. NPDC044106; assembly: GCF_056433985.1. Lineage (NCBI taxonomy): Bacteria > Bacillati > Actinomycetota > Actinomycetes > Kitasatosporales > Streptomycetaceae > Streptomyces > Streptomyces sp. NPDC044106. The sequence continues at coordinate 111,493 of NZ_JBWKFZ010000010.1, read as the reverse complement.
GCCGAGGACCTCGCCGTAGAAGCGGTAGCAGGCGGTGAAGTCCGTGACGAGCAGCCGGACTTGAGCGAGTTCCAAGACAGCCTCCAGAGGGTTCGTCAGAGCCAGCGGCCGGTGCGGCCGAGAAGCAGGGCGGTCGCCGCCGTTCCGGCCGTCGATGTACGCAACACAGTGCGCCCCAGCCGGTACGGTTTCGCGCCGGCCGCCGCGAAGGCCGCCAGCTCGTCGGGCGAGACGCCGCCTTCGGGCCCGACCACCAGCACGATGCGGCCGGTCGCCGGGAGGTCCGCCGCGGCCAGCGGCTCGCTGCCCTCCTCGTGCAGGACGGCCGCGAAGTCGGCGTCCGCGAGGAGGGCGGCGACCTGCTTGGTGGACGCGGCGTCGGCGATCTCGGGGAAGCGGACGCGGCGCGACTGCTTGCCCGCCTCGCGCGCGGTGGCCCGCCACTTGGCCAGCGCCTTGAGCCCGCGGTCGCCCTTCCACTGCGTGATGCAGCGCGCTGCGGCCCACGGGACGACGGCGTCGACGCCGGTCTCCGTCATGGTCTCCACGGCCAGTTCACCGCGGTCGCCCTTGGGCAGGGCCTGCACGACGGTGATCCGGGGCGTCTCCTCGGGCTCCTCGGTCACGGCTGCCAGGTCGAGGACCAGCCGGTCCTTGCCCTCGGTGTCGCGCACCACGCCCCGCGCCCACCGTCCGGCGCCGTCCGTCAGGACGACGGCCTCGCCGGCGCGCAGCCGCTTCACGGAGACGGCGTGCCGCCCCTCGGGCCCGTCCAGGACGAAGCGTCCACCGCCGCCCGCGGTGAAGCCCCCGGTGAGGTCCTCGGTGAAGTCCTCGACGACGAAGACGGGGGCGGTCACGCGGCGCCTCCCGCCGACAGCGCGTCCTTCGCCTCGGCCAGTTCCGCGACGAGGACCTCCACGAGCTGCTCCGCGGGCAGCTCCCGGGCGAGCCGGTGGCCCTGCCCGGCCCAGAGCGCCATGGCCTGCGCGTCACCGGCCTTCGCCGCGGCCTTGCGCAGCCCGCTGGTGAGGTGGTGGACCTGCGGGTAGGCGGCGGGGGCGTACGGGCCGTGCTCCCGCATGAAGCGGTTGACGAGGCCGCGCGCGGGGCGCCCGGAGAACGCCCGGGTCAGCTCGGTGCGTACGAACAGCGGATTGGTCATGGCCTGCTTGTGCAGGGGGTTCGCGCCCGACTCGGGGGTGACGAGGAACGCGGTGCCGAGCTGTGCCGCCTCCGCGCCGGCCGCGAGGACCGCGGCGATCTGCGCGCCCCGCATCAGCCCACCGGCGGCGATCAGCGGAATCTGCGCGGTCTCGCGCACCTGCGTGATCAGCGAGAGCAGCCCGATCCCCGCGCCGTCCGCCTCGGGGTTGTCCTTGTGCGTCCCCTGGTGGCCGCCCGCCTCGACGCCCTGGACGCACACGGCGTCGGCGCCGGCCCACTGGGCGGTCTGGGCCTCCTCGGCCGTGGTGACGGTGACGACCGTCAGCGTGCCGACGCGCGCGAAGGCGTCCAGGACGTCGCGGGTCGGACAGCCGAAGGTGAAGGAGACGAGCGGCACCGGGTCGTCGAGGAGGATCGCGAGCTTGGCGTCGTAGCCGTCGTCGCGGCCGCTGTCCGGGTCGCCGAGTTCCGTCTCGTACCAGGTCGCCTCGCCCGCGAGCTGGTTGCGGTAGACCTCGACGGCGGCCGCGTCGGCGTACTCGGGCTGCGGCATGAAGAGGTTGACGCCGAAGGGCCGCGAGGTCAGCCCCCGCACCTGTTTGATCTCCTGGTACATCCCGTCGGCCGTCTTGTACCCGGCGGCGAGGAATCCGAGCCCACCGGCCTCGGCGACAGCCCCGGCCAACTGCGGTCCTGAGGCGCCGCCCGCCATGGGGGCCTGCACGATCGGGTGGCGGCAGAGATCGGTCAGCGCAGAGGACATGCACGCATCGTGCCACGCCCCGCACACCGCACCGAATCGCACCCCGCGCCGGGCGTGTGCGCCCCCGTCTGCCCACGGCGCCCCGCCGGCGTCCGCGGCCCGCACGTGGTTGCTGGCGCGGGGCGGGTTGCTTTCAGGGGCGCGGGGAACTGCGCGCCCAGCCCCCACGCGCCCGCGGACGACGACAAAGCCCCCGGCAGCGGAACGAACCGTCGCCGGGGGCCGAAGTCACCGCTCAAGGCGCTACCGCCCGTTGAACGCATCCTTGAGACGGGAGAACAACCCCTGCTGCCCCGGCTGGAACTGCCCCGTGGGCCGCTCCTCGCCCCGCAGCTGCGCCAGCTCCCGCAGCACCCGCTCCTGCTCCGCGTCGAGCTTCGTCGGCGTGAGCACCTCGACGTGCACGATGAGGTCACCGCGCCCGCCGCCCCGCAGATGTGTGATGCCACGGCCGTGCAGCGGCACCGACTGGCCGGACTGCGTGCCCGGCCGGATGTCGATCTCCTCCACGCCGTCCAGCGTCTCCAGCGGCACCTTCGTGCCGAGGGCCGCCGCCGTCATCGGAATGGTGACGGTGCAGTGCAGGTCGTCGCCGCGCCGCTGGAAGACAGCGTGCGGCAGCTCGTGGATCTCCACGTACAGGTCACCGGCGGGGCCGCCGCCGGGGCCGACCTCGCCCTCACCCGCGAGCTGGATCCGCGTGCCGTTGTCGACACCGGCGGGGATCTTCACGGTCAGCGTCCGCCGCGACCGGATGCGGCCGTCACCGGCGCACTCGGGGCACGGCGTCGGCACGACCGTGCCGAAGCCCTGACACTGCGGGCACGGCCGCGACGTCATGACCTGGCCGAGGAAGGACCGCGTGACCTGCGACACCTCACCGCGACCGCGGCACATGTCACACGTCTGGGCGGACGTCCCCGGCGCTGCGCCCTCACCGCTGCAGGTCGTGCAGACCACGGCGGTGTCGACCTGGAGGTCCTTGGTGGTGCCGAAGGCGGCCTCTTCGAGGTCGATCTCCAGGCGGATCATGGCGTCCTGACCGCGACGCGTGCGCGAGCGCGGTCCGCGCTGCGACGCCGTCCCGAAGAACGCGTCCATGATGTCGGAGAAGTTGCCGAAGCCACCGGCGCCGAAGCCGCCCGCGCCCGCCCCGCCGCCCGACTGGGACAGCGGGTCGCCGCCGAGGTCGTAGACCTGCTTCTTCTGCGGGTCCGACAACACCTCGTACGCGGCGTTGATCTCCTTGAAGCGGTCCTGGGTCTTCGGATCCGGATTCACGTCCGGGTGAAGCTCACGGGCCAGCCTTCGGAAGGCCTTCTTGATTTCGTCCTGGGAAGCGTCGCGGCGCACGCCGAGTACGGCGTAGTAGTCCGTGGCCACTTACGACTCCGCCAGGATCTGTCCGACGTAACGTGCCACTGCGCGTACTGCTCCCATCGTTCCCGGATAGTCCATGCGGGTCGGTCCGACCACGCCGAGCTTGGCTACTGCCTCGCTGCCCGAACCGTAGCCGACGGAGACCACGGAAGTAGAGCTGAGCCCCTCATGGGCGTTCTCGTGACCGATCCGTACGGCCATGCCCGAATCCTGCACCTCACCAAGCAACTTGAGGAGCACGACCTGCTCCTCAAGGGCCTCGAGGACGGGACGGATGGTGAGGGGAAAGTCATGTCCGAAGCGGGTGAGATTGGCGGTACCGCCGATCATCAGCCGCTCCTCGGTCTCCTCGACAAGGGTTTCGAGAAGGGTCGCGAGGACCGTCGAGACGGTGCCGCGGTCCTCGGCCTCGAAGGCTTCGGGCAGGTCCTGCACCAGCTGCGGCACGTCGGTGAAGCGACGGCCCGCGATCCTGCTGTTGAGCCGGGCCCGCAGATCCGCGAGCGCGGACTCGCCGAACGGGGCCGGGCAGTCGATCATGCGCTGCTCGACCCGGCCGGTGTCGGTGATCAGGACGAGCATCAGCCGCGCGGGAGCGAGCGAGAGCAGCTCCACGTGCCGCACCGTCGACCGCGTGAGCGAGGGGTACTGCACCACGGCGACCTGCCGGGTCAGCTGCGCGAGCAGCCGCACCGTCCGTCCCACCACGTCGTCGAGGTCGACCGCGCCGTCGAGGAAGTTCTGGATGGCGCGGCGCTCGGGCGCGGTCATCGGCTTGACGCCCGCGAGCTTGTCGACGAACAGCCGATAGCCCTTGTCCGTCGGGATGCGCCCGGCGCTGGTGTGCGGCTGGGCGATGAACCCTTCCTCCTCCAGCGCCGCCATGTCGTTGCGGACGGTGGCCGGAGAGACCCCCAGACGGTGCCGCTCCGTGAGCGCCTTGGAACCGACCGGCTCCTCCGTCCCGACATAGTCGTGGACGATGGCGCGCAGCACTTCGAGCCTGCGTTCATTGAGCATCGCGCACACCTCCAGCTGTCTCCGTCGTCGACGACGGGCCCCGGCATCCCCCGAGCCCCCGCCTGGCACTCACCACGCGCGAGTGCCAGCCTTTCGAAAGGTCAGTGTACGGCCGACCGGTACGGACCCGGCAAGGGCGGACCCCCCGCGTCCTGACCGGCCCCGCGCGCCCGCCCTGGGATAGCGTCACCGTATGGACGTGACGCCGGCATGGGAAGCGGCGGGCTGGGAGCGGCTCGCCCCGCGCGTGGGGCGGTGCCGCCTCCCCGTCTGGGACTGCACGGCGGGGCTCGTCGTCGGCGACGACGCGGTCCTCATGATCGAGGCCGGGTCGAGTCTGGCCGAGGGCGCGGCCCTGCGGACACAGGCCCGCCGGATCCTCGGCGGCTCCCGCCGGGTCACCCACCTCGCGCTCACCCATCCGCACTTCGACCACGTCCTCGGTGCGGCGGCCTTCGCGGGCGTCGAGGTGTACGGGGCGGTGGGCATCGAGACGGTTCTCGCCGGGGGCCGCGAGGAGCTGCGCACGGACGCGGTACGCCACGGCGTGGCCGCGGACGCGGCGGCGGAGGCCGCGGACCTCCTGGTCCGGCCGCACCATCTGGTGTGCGGGGAGTGGACGCTCGACCTGGGCGGCGGGGTCCGGGTGCTGCTCGCGAACGTCGGTCCCGGGCACACGGCCCACGACCTGGTGGTCCTGGTGCCGGGCGTCGACGGCGGACGGGAGGTCGTCTTCTGCGGCGACCTGGTCGAGGAGTCGGGCGAGCCGCAGGCGGGCCGGGACGCGGCGCCCCGGCACTGGCCCGCGGCGCTCGACAGGCTCCTGGACCTCGGCGGCGAGGACGCGGTGTACGTGCCGGGGCACGGAGCAGTGGTGGATGCGGCATTTGTCCGTGCGCAGCGCGCCACACTGGCGGCCCGCTTCGGCGTGTCGTAGACCGGCGCGGGCCCGTTCTTCCTATCGTCGGCAGAATGCGCCAGTACTCCGCCGATCTCACGCCCCCCTGGAAGAAGCCGAAGCCCGTACCTGAGGTGACGGCGGACGCCGGCCTCGTGGTCGAGGAGCTCGGCACCGGATTCTGCGGGGCGGTGATCCGCTGCGAGAAGACGGCGCAGGGTCCGACGGTGACCCTGGAGGACCGCTTCGGCAAGCATCGCGTCTTTCCGCTGGCGCCGGCCGGCTTCCTCCTGGAGGGCCGCCCGGTCACCCTGGTCCGTCCCGCGGCCGCGACGCGCACTCCGGTACGTCCCTCACGTACCGCGTCCGGTTCGGTGGCCGTTCCCGGTGCGCGGGCCAGGGTCGCCCGGGCGGGACGCATCTACGTGGAGGGCCGTCACGACGCCGAACTGGTGGAACGGGTCTGGGGCGACGACCTGCGCGTCGAGGGCGTCGTCGTCGAGTACCTGGAGGGCATCGACGACCTCCCCGCGATCGTCGCCGAGTTCGCCCCCGGCCCCGACGCGCGCCTGGGCGTCCTGGTGGACCACCTGGTCCCCGGCTCCAAGGAGTCCCGCATCGCCGCGGAGGTGACCAGCGCCCACGCGCTGGTGGTCGGCCACCCCTACATCGATGTGTGGGAGGCGGTGAAGCCCTCCTCGGTCGGTATCGCGGCGTGGCCGCGGGTGCCGCGGGGCCAGGACTGGAAGACGGGCGTCTGCCGGGCGCTCGGCTGGCCGGAGAACACGGGGGCGGCGTGGCAGCGGGTCCTGGGCTCGGTGCGCAGCTACAAGGACCTGGAGCCTGCGCTCCTGGGCCGCGTGGAAGAGCTGATCGACTTCGTCACGTTGCCCTAGCCGCTGCGGGTGCGGGTGCGGGTGCGGGTGCGGTACGAACGGGCCCGCCGCTTCGCGGCGGACGTATCCCACCCACCCGTTTGCCCCGCAACGCACGGCGGGACTAGGGACACCCCCACCGGGCCGCAGTCGCACACGCGCCGGAGGGGACGTGGGGGTATGTACGAACGGAGCACCGAGCATCCTGTAGCCCCATTGCCCGTGCAGCGCGACGCAGGGATAGCGAGTACGCACATACCCCCGCGGCCCCGCCCCACAGACGCAGAACCGGCGCAGACAGCAACCCCTAATCCACCAGATCCCGCACCACCGCATCCGCCAGCAACCGCCCCCGCAGCGTCAGTACCGCCCGCCCCTCCCCGTACGGCCCCGCCTCCAGCAGCCCCTCCGACAGCGCTCGGCGGGACGCGGCCAGGCCCGCCTCCTTCAGGAGGGACAACGGGCAACCGTCCCGGAGCCTGAGTTCCAGGAGGATCCGCTCGACCCGGCGGTCCTCCTCGGAGAGGATCTCCCGGCCCGCGCCGGGCGAGCCGCCGCCCGCCAGCGCCCCCGCGTACGCCCCGGGATGCTTGACGTTCCACCACCGCACGCCGCCCACGTGGCTGTGCGCCCCCGGCCCGGCCCCCCACCAGTCGGCGCCCCGCCAGTACAGCTCGTTGTGCAGGCACCGCCCGGCCTCGGACGTGGCCCAGTTGGACACCTCGTACCACTCGAAGCCCGCGGAGCCCAGCACCTCGTCGGCGATGAGGTAGCGGTCCGCGTGCACGTCGTCGTCGGTCATCGGCACCTCGCCGCGCCGGATCCGGCGCGCCAGCTGCGTGCCCTCCTCGACGATCAGCGCGTAGGCGCTGACGTGGTCGGGCCCGGCGCCGATCGCCGCGTCGAGCGTGGCCCGCCAGTCCTCGTCCGACTCCCCCGGCGTGCCGTAGATCAGGTCGAGATTCACGTGGTCGAAGCCCGCCGCCCGCGCCTCGGCCACGCACGCCTCGGGCCGCCCGGGCGTATGCGTGCGGTCGAGGACCTTCAGCACGTGCTGCCGCGCGCTCTGCATGCCGAAGGAGATCCGGTTGAACCCGCCCTCCCGCAGCTCGCTCAGGTACGCCGCGTCGACTGACTCCGGGTTGGCCTCGGTCGTGATCTCCGCGTCGTCGGCGAGGCCGAACTCGTCCCGTACGGCGCCCAGCATGCGGACGAGATCGGCCGCGGCGAGGAGCGTCGGCGTACCGCCCCCGACGAAGACGGTCCGCACCGGCCTCGGGTCGTCGCCGAGGACCTTCCGCGCGAGCCGCACCTCGTCGGCCAGGGTCTCCGCGTAGTTGTCGCGGGAGGCGAGCACACCGCCGGAGCCGCGCAGCTCGGTCGCGGTGTAGGTGTTGAAGTCGCAGTAGCCGCAGCGCGTGGCGCAGTACGGAACGTGCAGGTAGAAGCCGAGCGGGCGGGAGGCCGCGCCGGACAGGGCGGACGCGGGCAGCGCGCCGTCCTCGGGCATGGGCTCACCATCGGGCAGTGCGGAAGGCATACCGTCGATTGTCCCGCACGCGGGGAACCCCACCCGCACCCCTCAGTACCTCCCCCAGTACTCCCCCGTCCCGTCCCTCACCGGGCCCGCAGCACCAGCAAGGCCAGGTCGTCGTCGGGCGGCCGCTCCGAGAACTCGTGCACGAGCCGCCGGATCCGCTCGGCCACCAGCCCCGCGTCGAGCCCCGTGCACCCGGCCAGCGCCCGGGCGAGGCCGTCCCCGTCGTCGAACTGCCGCCGCCCCGAGCGCCGCTCGGTCACACCGTCCGTGACGCACAGGAGCGTTTCGTCGGCCCGCAGCTCGAAGCTCTCGCTGGTGTACGTCTCGTCGTCGACGACCCCGAGCAGCATCTGCGGGGTGGCCGCCTCGCGCACCTCCCCGTCGGGCGACAGCAGGAGCGGCAGCGGGTGCCCGGCGCACGCGAGGGTGCAGCGCACGCCCCCTTCGTACGGGATGAGCTCGCCGTAGAGGAGGGAGAGGAAGCGCGAGGTGGGCCCGTCGGGCGGTACTCCCTGGCCGCCCGCGACCGCGACGACCGCGGCCGCCGCGTCCGCCGCCTCGGTCGCGTCGTCGAGGAGCAGTTGGTTGAGGCGGTCCATGACCTCCGCGACCGCGTAGCCCTCGCGGGCGAGCAGCCGCAGCCAGGGGCGGGCGAGGCCGATGACGACGGCCGCCTCGGGGCCCTTGCCCTGGACGTCGCCGAGCGCGAAGCACCAGCGGCCCTCGCCCGCCTGGAACACGTCGTAGAAGTCGCCGCCGGGGCCGCCCTTGTCCCGCGGCTCGTACACCAGGCCGCTCTCCACGCCGGGGATCTCCGCGACCTTGCTGGGCAGCAGCCCGCGCTGCAGCACCTGGCTGATGTTGGCCTGGCGCTGGTAGCGGCGCGCGGTGCTGATCGCGAGGGCGACCCGGCGGGTGAAGTCCTCGACGAGGCCGGTGACCTCGTCGGCGAACCGGACGAGCCCGGAGCGGCCGATGACGAGCGTGCCGAGCGAGCGCCCGCCCGCGACGAGGCGGTAGGCGAGGGCCGCACCGGAAGACCCCGCTCCGCCCGCGGGCCCCTCGCCGGGCCAGGGGACGGGGAAGGCGCCCGAGCCCGCCGCCTCCGGCAGCCGCGGCGGCTCCTTCTCCAGGAGGCGGCGCAGCTCCTCTATACGGTGCTCGCTGCTGTGCCAGACCCGGGCGAGGCGCCCTCCCGACATGCCCATCGCCCCGTGCACGGGGCCCTCGGAGGCGTCCTCGAGCCACACCGCGCACCAGTCCGCGAGCCGCGGCACGAGCAGTTGTCCGGCCAGCGCCGCCACCAGGTCCTCGTCGAACTGCCCGGCCAGGAGGTCGGACGCCTCGGCGAGGAAGGTGAGCGCGCCGCGGTTGGCCCACTCCATGTCCTGGGGCATCCGCTTGGGCAGTGGCGCCAGGATCTCGGCGGCGCGCAGTCCGCGCTGGAGCGCCTGGTCGCTCGCGTACGACTCGATCTCGTGGAGGGCGTGGACGCCGTCGACGGGCAGCCGGGCCCAGACGGTCTTGGTGCCCGGCCGGTAGGTGATGCCCCAGGACTCGGAGAGCGTCGCGACGAGGTACAGGCCGCGGCCGTACTCGGGGGTTCCGTTGGCCGGCGGGCGCTGCTCGCTGCGGACGGCGCGCGAGGGATGGTGGTCGGAGACCTCGATGACGAGGGCGCCCGTGCTCTCGCCGGGCGCCGCCTCGTCGAGGCGGCAGAGCAGCTCGACGGCCGTGCCCGCGTGGACGACCGCGTTCGTCACCAGTTCGCTGACGAGCAGCACCGAGTCGTCGGCCAGCCGGTCGGTGAAGCCGCGCGCGGCGGGCACCCCGGTCTCGGTCCAGTCGGCGAGCGCGGCACGCACGAACTTGCGCGCGGCGGCGGGCGCAAGCGGATTTCCGGGCAGAGATGTACCCACCACCAGCAGCGGCCCCGGACGGCCCGAGGCCGGGGCGGAGGAACGGAACTCGATCTCCCGTTGCATCGGAATGGACCCCACAGTACGGCTCCTGAGCAGTTCGGTGAATACGCCTCAGGCGACACGGACAGAGTGACAGACTGACCCCGCCCATAAGCACCGAGTCACCGAAGTGGGCCGTTATGAGTGAGAACAGTGCTATGCCTGCGCTTGGAGAAGGCCGGATTCCGGTCCCGGCGCAGGGCGTCGGGTCCGGTACGGATCCGGCCATGTGTCAGCTGCGCCCGCTTCTCGCCGCCATGCGCGCCGCGCGGGACGGGGACTTCACCAAGGCCGCCCCGGTCGGCGAGGGCGTCACCGCCGAGCTGTACGCGGTCTTCAACGAGATGGTCGACCGTTCGCTGCACTTCGACAGTGAACTCATCCGCGTGCGGCGGGAGATCATACGCCACGGCCGGCTCGACGAACGGTTCGCCGAGAGCCCCGGGCAGGGCCGGTGGGCGGCGCGCGTCTCGGAGGTGAACACCCTGCTCGACGCCCTGGTCGCCCCGGCGGCCAACGCCACCCGGGTGCTGAACGCGGTGGCGGGCGGCGACCTCACCCAGCGCGTCGATCTGCACGACGGCACCCGTGAGCTCCGGGGCGATCTGCGCCGCCTCGGCCGCGCCGTCAACACGATGGTCGATCAGTTGTCCCTCTTCACGGGTGAAGTCACGCGCGTCGCCCGTGAGGTGGGCACGGAGGGCAGGCTCGGCGGGCGCGCCAAGGTGCGCGGCCTCTCGGGGAGCTGGCGGGATGTCACCGAGGCCGTCAACACGATGGCGTCGCGCCTCACCGCCCAGGTGCGCGACATCGCACTCGTCACCACGGCGGTGGCCCAGGGCGACCTGACACGCACAGTCACCGTCGAGGCCACCGGTGAGCTCCTCGAACTGAAGCTCACCGTGAACACCATGGTGGACCAGCTCTCCGCGTTCGCCGCCGAGGTGACCCGGGTGGCCCGCGAGGTCGGCACGGAGGGCCAGCTGGGCGGCCGGGCCCAGGCCCGTGGGGTGTCGGGGGTGTGGAAGGACCTCACCGACAACGTCAACTTCATGGCGTCGAACCTCACCTCGCAGGTCCGCAACATCGCCCAGGTGACCACCGCCGTCGCCAACGGCGACCTGAGCCAGAAGATCACCGTCGATGCCCGGGGCGAGATCCTGGAGCTGAAGTCGACGGTGAACACGATGGTGGACCAGCTGTCCGCCTTCGCCGACGAGGTCACCCGCGTCGCCCGTGAGGTCGGCACCGAGGGGAACCTGGGCGGGCGCGCTCAGGTGCGGGGCGTCTCCGGCGTGTGGAAGGACCTCACCGACAACGTCAACTTCATGGCGGACAACCTCACCTCCCAGGTGCGGAACATCGCGCTCGTGTCGACGGCCGTCGCCCAGGGAGACCTCGGCAAGAAGATCACGGTGGAGGCGAAGGGCGAGATCCTGGAGCTGAAGTCGACGATCAACACGATGGTGGACCAGCTGTCCGCCTTCGCCGACGAGGTCACCCGCGTCGCCCGCGAGGTCGGCACCGAGGGCAACCTCGGCGGCCAGGCCCAGGTCCGCGGCGTCTCCGGCGTGTGGAAGGACCTCACCGACAACGTCAACTTCATGGCGTCGAACCTCACCTCGCAGGTCCGCAACATCGCCCAGGTGACCACCGCCGTCGCCAACGGCGACCTCTCCAAGATGATCACGGTCACCGCGCGCGGCGAGATCCTGGAGCTGAAGGACACCGTCAACACCATGGTGGAGCAGCTGCGTGCCTTCGCCGACGAGGTGACCCGCGTCGCCCGCGAGGTCGGCACGGACGGCCGGCTCGGTGGCCGCGCGCAGGTCCTCGGCGTATCGGGCGTGTGGAAGGACCTCACCGACAACGTCAACTACATGGCGGACAACCTCACCGGCCAGGTCCGCAACATCGCGCAGGTAGCGACCGCGGTGGCCCAGGGCGACCTCTCCAAGAAGATCGACGTCGACGCGCGCGGCGAGATCCTGGAGCTGAAGACCACCATCAACACCATGGTGGACACGCTCTCCTCGTTCTCCTCCGAGGTCACCCGCGTGGCCCGCGAGGTCGGCTCCGAGGGACAGCTGGGCGGTCAGGCCCGTGTCGAGGGCGTCTACGGCACGTGGAAGCGCCTGACGACGAACGTGAACGAGCTGGCGCTGAACCTCACCACCCAGGTCCGCGCCATCGCCGAGGTGGCCTCCGCCGTGGCCCAGGGCGACATGACCCGCGCCATCACCGTGGAGACGCGCGGCGAGGTCACCGACCTCAAGGACAACATCAACCTCATGGTCTCCAACCTCCGCGAGACCACCCGCGCCAAGGACTGGCTGGAGTCCAACCTCGCCCGCCTCGCGGGCCTGATGCAGGGCCACCGCGATCTGATGGAGGTCGCCGACCTGATCCTGCGCGAGCTGACCCCGCTGGTGAACGCGCAGTACGGCGCGTTCTTCCTGGCCGATCCCGACACCGCGGAGGGCCCCGCGCCCACCCAGGTCACCGCGAAGGGCCTCGCCTTCATCGCGGGCTACGGCGCCGCGCAGGGTTCGGTCGTCGACACCGGCGGGATGCCCGCGCAGGGCCTGGTGCGCCAGGCTGCCCTGGAGAAGAAGCGCATCCTGGTCGAGGAGGTGCCGCCCGAGTACATCAAGATCCATTCGGGGCTCGGCGACGCGGCCCCCGCCACCGTCGTGATCATCCCAATCCTCTTCGAGGACAAGCTGCTCGGCGTCATCGAGCTGGCCACGTTCTCCCGCTTCTCCGACGTCCACCTCGCGTTCTTCGACCAGTTCGTGAACACCATCGGCGTCGCCATCAACACCATCATCGCCAACTCCCGCACGGAGTCACTGCTCGGTGAGTCCCAGCGGCTCGCCACCCAGCTCCAGGAACGCTCGGACGAGCTCCAGCGCCAGCAGGCCGAGCTGCGCCGCTCGAACGCGGAGCTCGAGGAGAAGGCCGCCCTGCTCGCCACCAGCTCCCAGTACAAGTCGGAGTTCCTGGCGAACATGTCGCACGAGCTGCGCACTCCGCTCAACTCCCTGCTGATCCTGGCCAGGCTGCTCTCCGACAACCCCGACGACCACCTCTCCGACCAGGAGGTGCAGTTCGCGACGACGATCCACCGCTCCGGCTCGGACCTGCTCCAGCTCATCAACGACATCCTCGACCTGTCGAAGATCGAGGCGGGCCGTATGGACGTACGGCCCAAGAAGCTGCCGCTCATCAAGGTCCTCGACTACGTCCACGCGACGTTCCGCCCGCTCACCCTCGACCGCGGTCTCGCCTTCGACGTGTCGGTGGGCGAGGACGTGCCGCGCGAGATGTTCTCCGACGAGCAGCGCCTGCAGCAGATCCTGCGCAACCTGCTGTCGAACGCGGTCAAGTTCACCTCGGCGGGCAAAATCGAACTGCGGGTCAGCCGCGTCAAGGAGTCCGCGGGCGACCGGCTGCTCCACGACAACGAGGACCTGCTCTGCTTCGCCGTCAGCGACACCGGGATCGGCATCCCGCCCGAGCAACTCCCGGTGATCTTCGAGGCGTTCCAGCAGGCCGACGGCACCACCAACCGCAAGTACGGCGGCACCGGCCTCGGCCTCTCCATCAGCCGCGAGATCTCCGGCCTGCTCGGCGGCCGCATCACGGCGGAGAGCCACCCCGGCCAGGGTTCGACCTTCTCGCTGTACGTCCCCGTGGTGCATCCGGGCCACGGCGCGGCCGCCATCGCGTTCGCGGCCTCCCACACGAAGCTGCCCGAGCCGGTGGAGCAGGCGGTCCTGCGCCCGCACACCTCGCTCGAACCCGACGACAGCTGGCCCACCCCCACCAAGCTCGAGGAGTGGAAGGAAGGCCGCGCGGGCCGCATACTGCCGGGCCGCAGGGTGCTCATCGTGGACGACGACATCCGCAACGTCTTCGCGCTCACGCACGTACTGAGCCGCGTCGGCATGCCCGTCCTGTACGCGGAGAACGGCCGCGAGGGCATCGAGACGCTGGAGCGCAACCCGGACGTCGACATCGTCCTGATGGACATCATGATGCCGGAGATGGACGGGTACGAGACGATGGAGGCGATCCGTCGCAGCCCGCGCTGGCAGGGCCTGCCCATCGTCGCGCTCACCGCGAAGGCCATGCCCGGCGACCGCGAGAAGGCCATCTCGCAGGGCGCCACCGAGTACGTACCGAAACCCGTGGACGTGGACCAGCTCCTCGGTGTCGTCTGCGCCCTCCTGGACCCCGAGGGCGAGCCCGAAGGCACCGGCGGGACCACCTCCTCCGATTCAGAATCCGTCGCCACGGAACGGCCCGGCACACCGAAGGAGAAGGCTGTTCCACCGGCACCCGAGTGAGGCACCGTCATGACCGCTGAGGCCACGACCGACAACCGCGCAAGCATCCTCCTTGTCGACGACATGGAGGACAACCTGATGGCACTCGAAGCTGTCCTTGGTTCACTGAACGAGCCGCTGGTCCGAGCCCGTTCGGGCGAGGAAGCGATGAAGGCGATTCTGCGGCAACGATTCGCCGTGATCCTTCTGGACGTCCGCATGCCGGGCATGGACGGCTTCGAGACCGCGTCGAACATCAAACGGCTCGACCAGACCAAGGACGTGCCCATCATCTTCCTGACGGGCACCGACAACGACGCGGGCTACGCCTTCCGCGGTTACGCGACGGGCGCCGCCGACTACCTGACCAAGCCCTTCGACCCGTGGGTACTGCGCGCCAAGGTCACCGTCTTCCTCGAACTGCACCGCAAGAACAGGCAGTTGGAGCGGATACTGGCCCGCGAGCAGCGCCAGTTCGACGAGCTGGCCGCGCGCCTTTCGGCGATCGAGACCCATATGGCCGCGAGCAGCCTGCGCGACGTCGTGGAGCTGCGCCACCACGTGACCCACATGGAGGAGCTGGTGCAGGAGATGCGCCGGGGCCGGGACGCCTAGCCTTCCCGGCCCCCGCAGGCCACGGAACGACCGGCTCAGGCCTCGCGCGATCCCGCGTACATCTCCTCGATGAGGTGCTTGTACTCCCGCTCGACGACCGGGCGCTTCAGCTTCAGGCTGGGCGTCAGTTCGCCGTGCTCGACGTCCAGGTCGCGCGGCAGGAGCCGGAACTTCTTGATGGTCTGCCAGCGCTGCAGGCCTTCGTTGAGCTGCTGTACGTAGCCGTCGACGAGCGCGACCGTGGCCGGGTCGGCGCACACCTCGGCGTACGTCTTCCCCTCCTGGCCATTCTCCTTCGCCCACTCCAGGATGGCGGGCTCGTCGAGCGAGATCAGCGCGGCGCAGAAGTTCCGGTCGGCGCCGTGCACGAGGATGTTGGAGACGTACGGACAGACGGCCTTGAACTGGCCCTCGACCTCGGCGGGCGCGATGTACTTGCCGCCGGAGGTTTTGATCAGGTCCTTCTTGCGGTCGGTGATCCGCAGGTAGCCGTCGACGGACAGCTCGCCGATGTCCCCGGTGTGGAACCAGCCGTCGGACTCCAGGACCTCGGCGGTCTTCTCCGGAAGGCCGTGGTAGCCCTCCATGATGCCGGGGCCGCGCAGCAGGATCTCGCCGTCGTCCGCGATGCGCACCTCGGTGCCGGGCAGCGGCTTGCCGACGGTGCCGGTGCGGTAGGCCTCACCGGGGTTCACGAAGGAGGCGGCGGAGGACTCGGTCAGGCCGTACCCCTCCAGGATGTGGATGCCCGCGCCCGCGAAGAAGTACCCGATGTCGGGCGCGAGCGCCGCGGAGCCGGAGACCGCGGCGCGCAGCCGCCCGCCGAAGGCCTCGCGCAGCTTGGAGTAGACGAGGGCGTCGGCGGTCCGGTGCTTGGCGCGCAGCCCGAACGGTACGGAGGGGGTGCCGGTCCTGCGGAAGTTGTCCTGGCTGACCTTCGCGTACTCGCGGGAGACCTCGGCGGCCCACTGGAAGATCTTGTACTTGGCCGCGCCGCCGGCCCGCGCCTTGGCGGCGACGCCGTTGTAGACCTTCTCGAAGATGCGGGGCACGGCGGCCATGTAGGTCGGCTGCACGACCGGCAGATTCTCGATGATCTTGTCCACGCGGCCGTCGACGGCGGTGACGTGCCCGAGCTCGATCTGCCCGGAGGTCAGCACCTTGCCGAAGACGTGCGCGAGCGGCAGCCACAGGTACTGCACGTCGTCCGGGCCGAGCAGTCCGGTCGCCGCGATGGCCTTCGCCATGTACGACCAGTTGTCCTGCGGCAGGCGCACGCCCTTGGGCCTGCCGGTGGTGCCGGAGGTGTAGATGATCGTGGCGAGCTGGTCGGCGGTGATCGCCGCGATGCGCTCCTTGATCAGCTGGGGGTTCTTCTCCAGGTACGCGGCGCCGCGGGCCTCCAGGTCGGCGAGGGTGAGCACCCAGCCCTCGGGGTCGCCCTCGGCGGCCTGCGCGCCCTCGCCGTCGAGCACCACGACGTGTCGCAGCTCCGGCAGCTCGGCCCGCTTCTCGCGCGCCTTGGCGAGCTGCGCGGCGTTCTCGGCGATCAGCACGCGGCTGCCGGAGTCGGCCAGGATGTACGCCGACTCCTCGGCGTTGGTCTGGGGGTAGATGGTGGTGGTGGCCGCGCCGGCGCACATGATGCCGAGGTCGGCGAGGATCCACTCGACCCGCGTGGAGGAGGCGAGGGCGACGCGCTCCTCGGAGCCCACCCCGAGCTCGATGAGGCCCGCCGCGATGGCGTGCACGCGCTCGGCGGCCTGCGCCCAGCTGAGCGTCCTCCACTCGTCGGGGCCCTCGCCGGAGGCTGCCGGAACCGGGTAGCGATAGGCCTCGGCGTCCGGCGTGGCCGCCACGCGCTCCACGAAGAGGTGCGCCACGGAGGGCGGACGGTTCTCGATCAAGGTCTGTGTGTCGCTCACGACATCCTCCGGGCCCACGGCAGTGCGGCGAACTGGCTGGCGGCTGCTTCTTACCTGTCTTCTGACATCCCTGCGGCTACTTGTTTAACTTGCGAGTAACCTACGAGTGGTGATCAGAGTAGAGCCCGGACGCCCGACGCGTAAGGGGCTACTGGCTGTCACTTCCTCCAGATCCGCATACGGAAACGGACCCGCCCGCCGGAACGCGCCGCGGGCCCGATGCGTGTGCACCGGGCCCGCTCGGCCGTGGCTCCGCCACGGCCGGGACGACTACTTCTTGGCCTTGCCGGGGCCGCTGTCGTCGCTGGAGAGCACGGCGATGAAGGCCTCCTGCGGCACCTCGACGGAGCCGACCATCTTCATCCGCTTCTTGCCCTCCTTCTGCTTCTCCAGGAGCTTGCGCTTACGGGAGATGTCACCGCCGTAGCACTTGGCGAGGACGTCCTTGCGGATGGCGCGGATGGTCTCGCGGGCGATGACCCGGGAGCCGATCGCCGCCTGGACGGGCACCTCGAAGGCCTGGCGCGGGATGAGCTCGCGCAGCTTGGCGACGAGCCGCACGCCGTACGCGTACGCCTGGTCCTTGTGCGTGACCGCCGAGAAGGCGTCGACCTTGTCGCCGTGCAGCAGGATGTCGACCTTGACGAGCTGCGCGGACTGCTCGCCGGTGGGCTCGTAGTCCAGCGAGGCGTAGCCGCGCGTCTTGGACTTCAGCTGGTCGAAGAAGTCGAAGACGATCTCGGCGAGGGGCAGCGTGTAGCGGATCTCGACGCGGTCCTCGGAGAGGTAGTCCATGCCGAGCATGACGCCGCGCCGGTTCTGGCAGAGCTCCATGATCGAGCCGATGAACTCGCTGGGCGCGAGGATCGTGGCGCGCACGACGGGCTCGAAGACCTGGTCGATCTTGCCCTCGGGGAATTCACTCGGGTTGGTGACCGTGTGCTCGGCGCCGTCCTCCATGATCACGCGGTAGACCACGTTGGGGGCGGTGGCGATCAGGTCGAGCCCGAACTCGCGCTCCAGGCGCTCGCGGATCACGTCGAGGTGCAGCAGCCCCAGGAAACCGACGCGGAAGCCGAAGCCGAGCGCGGCGGAGGTCTCCGGCTCGTAGACCAGCGCGGCGTCGTTGAGCTGCAGCTTGTCGAGGGCCTCGCGCAGGTCGGGGTATTCCGAGCCGTCCAGCGGATAGAGACCCGAGAAGACCATCGGCTTCGGGTCCTTGTAGCCGCCGAGCGCCTCGGTCGCGCCCTTATGCAGGGAGGTGATCGTGTCACCGACCTTGGACTGACGGACGTCCTTGACGCCGGTGATGATGTAGCCCACCTCGCCGACGCCGATGCCGTCGGCCGGGGTCATCTCGGGCGACGAGACGCCGATCTCAAGCAGCTCGTGCGTGGCTCCGGTGGACATCATCCGGATCCGCTCGCGCTTGTTGAGCTGGCCGTCGACGACTCGTACGTACGTGACGACGCCGCGGTAGGAGTCGTAGACGGAGTCGAAGATCATCGCGCGGGCCGGGGCGTCCGCGACGCCGACCGGCGGCGGGATCTCGGCGACGGCCTTGTCGAGCAGCGCCTCGACGCCCATGCCGGTCTTCGCGGAGACCTTCAGGACGTCCTCGGGCTCGCAGCCGATGAGGTTGGCGAGCTCCTCGGAGAACTTCTCCGGCTGCGCGGCCGGGAGGTCGATCTTGTTCAGTACGGGGATGATCTTGAGGTCGTTCTCCATCGCCAGGTAGAGGTTGGCGAGAGTCTGCGCCTCGATGCCCTGGGCCGCGTCGACCAGGAGGATCGTGCCCTCACAGGCCGCGAGCGAGCGTGAGACTTCATACGTGAAGTCCACGTGGCCCGGGGTGTCGATCATGTTGAGGATGTGGGTCCTGCCGACGTCCGGGCCCTCGCTCGGGGCCCAGGGCAGACGCACCGCCTGGGACTTGATCGTGATGCCGCGCTCGCGCTCGATGTCCATGCGGTCGAGGTACTGAGCACGCATCTGCCGCTGCTCCACCACACCGGTGAGCTGGAGCATGCGGTCGGCGAGCGTGGACTTGCCGTGGTCGATGTGCGCGATGATGCAGAAATTGCGAATCAGCGCCGGGTCGGTACGGCTCGGCTCGGGCACATTTTTAGGGATCGCGGGCACGCAGGGTCCTGTCTCTTGAGGCGCCTGTCGCCTCGGGTCGGATCTATACGTAGGTTCCATCGTCCCACGGGTGCGGCACTGCGCCCGGTTTGGGCCGGTGGGAGGACGGCTGATATCGTGGACAGCTGTGTCTCGTAGCCCCTCTCGGGCGTCGAGGCGCGTGTCATAACACTCATCTGCAGTACCTCTGCAGTACCTGAACCTGAAAAGGCTCTTTCGTGGCGAACATCAAGTCCCAGATCAAGCGGATCAAGACCAACGAGAAGGCGCGTCAGCGCAACAAGGCGGTCAAGTCTTCGCTGAAGACCGCGATCCGCAAGGCCCGCGAGGCCGTTGCCGCCGGTGACGCCCAGAAGGCTGCCGAGCTCACGCGTGAGGCCACGCGCCAGCTCGACAAGGCCGTCTCCAAGGGTGTCATCCACAAGAACCAGGCCGCCAACAAGAAGTCGGCGCTTGCTTCGAAGGCTTCGTCCCTCTAAGGACTGAACCCCTCACCCCGGTCCGCCGGGGCACTGATCAATCCTCCCGCGAGGGTAATTCGAGCCCTCTACCTCGAATCGCGGACAGACCACGCAGTACGCCACGCTGCGACGATGCCCCCGGCCCACTCCGGGGGCATCGCTGTGTCCGGGGGTCGCGCTGTTGTGGTCTGAGGGTGCTGCTGGGGGTGCTGAAGGCGGGGGCGCTGGGGGCGGGGGCGCTGGGGGCGCTTTTCAGGGGCGCGGGGAACTGCGCACAGAGCCCGGCTTACCCGCGGAATCGAAGACGTCATGGATGGGCGCCCGTAAGGGGCGCGGGGAACGGCGCGCCCAGCCACGGCCGACCGGCAGAATCGAAGACGTCCTGGGGCCCCCTCAAGGGGCGCGGGGAACTGCGCGACAAGCCACGGGCTACCCGCAGAATCGAAGACGTCGTGGACGGGCGCCCTTAGGGGCGCGGGGAACTGCGCGACAAGCCACGGCTACCCGCAGGGACCATCCCCGCCCAGCCCGCGCAGCACCACTCACCCCCGCCCGGCGCGAGCCGCCCGCACAATCGCCACGACCGCCTTCTCCAACGCGTACTCGGGATCGTCCCCGCCCCCCTTGACCCCCGCGTCAGCCGCCGCGACCGCGGTGAGCGCGGCAGCCACCCCGTCCGGAGTCCAGCCCCGCATCTGCTGACGCACCCGATCGATCTTCCAGGGCGGCATGCCCAGCTCACGGGCAAGATCCGCGGGACGCCCCCCGCGCGCGGAGGAGAGCTTGCCGATCGCCCGGACACCCTGCGCGAGAGCACTGGTGATCATGACGGGCGCGACCCCGGTCGACAACGACCACCGCAACGCTTCGAGCGCCTCCGCGGCCCGCCCCTCGACGGCCCGGTCGGCCACCGTGAAGCTGGAGGCCTCCGCCCGCCCCGTGTAGTACCGCCCGACGACCTCCTCGTCGATCGTCCCCTCGACGTCGGCCGCCAGCTGGGAGACCGCGGACGCGAGCTCCCGCAGATCGCTGCCGATCGAGTCGACCAGGGCCTGGCACGCCTCGGACGTCGCCGAACGGCCGAGCACACGGAACTCGCTCCGCACGAACGAGAGCCGGTCCGCGGGCTTCGTCATCTTCGGGCAGGCGACCTCACGCGCCCCCGCCTTGCGCGCCGCGTCCAGCAGCCCCTTGCCCTTGGCACCGCCCGCGTGCAGCAGGACGAGGGTGATCTCCTCGGCAGGCGACCCGAGATACGCCTTGACGTCCTTGATCGTGTCCGCCGACAGATCCTGCGCGTTCCGCACGACGACGACCTTGCGCTCGGCGAAGAGCGACGGACTCGTCAGCTCGGCGAGCGTGCCGGGCTGGAGCTGGTCGGATGTGAGGTCCCGCACGTCCGTGTCCGCGTCGGCGGCGCGGGCGGCCGCGACCACCTGCTGCACGGCGCGGTCGAGGAGCAGGTCCTCCTGCCCCACGGCGAGCGTGAGAGGAACGAGCGGATCGTCGTTTGCTGTCTTCCTGGCCATCGCGGTCCAGCATCCCACGCACCACTGACAGCCCGCCCCACATGGCCCGCCCCGCGCCGTGCGCCCTCGTCCCCATGTCGGAGAATGGGCCCGTGACCGACGTACGACATGTCCTGGTACTGCCCGACCGCGACGCCGCGGAGGTGGTGGCCGCAGAGCTCCCCGACCGTTTCGGCGTGGCCGAGGAACCCCAACTCGTCCGCGACGCGCTGGCCGGGGAGGACGACGCCGAGGACGCCCAGTGGCTGGTCGTGGTCGAGGACCCCGATTCCCGCCTCGACCCGGCGACACTCGACGAACTGGCCGCCGAGCACGAGGGCTGGCTGGAAGCTCCCTAGTGGCGGTCGACCGGCCTTCCGGCGGAAGAGCGGCGGGAGCGGCGGGAGCGGCGGTCAGCTTTCGGCGCTGCTGCTCTTGGGGATGACCTGGATGTCGAGGTCGATCGTGATGCTGTGTCCGACGGCCGCGATGCCGCGCGCGAGCATCGTCTGCCACGTGATCGTGAAGTCGTCGCGGTGCAGCTCGGTGGTGGCACGGCAGGCGACACGGGTCTCCCCCTGGAGCCCCTTGCCGACCCCGAGGTACTCCGTGTCGAGCGTCACCGTACGCGTCACGCCGTGCAGCGTCAGGCCGCCGGATATCGCCCAGCGGCTGCCGCCCTTGTGGACGAAGCGATCGCTGTAGAACTCCATCGTCGGGAAGCGCGCCACGTCCAGGAAGTCGCCGGAACGCAGATGATCGTCGCGCATGGCGACCGCGGTGTCGATGGACGCCGCGTCGATGACGACGTGCATCGCGGAGTCCTCCATGCGCTCCCCCATCCGTATCGCGCCCGCGAAGGTGTTGAACCGGCCGCGGATGCGCGCGAGCCCGATGTGACGCGCGGTGAAGCCCACCGAGGAGTGCAGGGGGTCGATCTCCCAGTCGCCGGGCTCGGGCAGCGCGGGGGGCTGGGCGACCTGGAGCATGACGTCGCCGATCGAGGCGTGCGCGTCCTCCCCCACGGTGACGCTCGCCCGGTACGGCGTGAACCCCTCCGCGGAGACCGCGAGACGGTACTCCCCGGCCGGGGCCGCCGTCACGAACGAGCCGAAGGGGTCCGTACCCCCGCTGACCACCTTGCGCCCCAGAGCGTCGCTGACGACGAACTCCGCGTTCCGCACCGGTTCATTGACCGGGTCCAGCACCCGGCAGCTGAGCACCCCCGCACTCGACGGAACCGTGAGCGCCGACAACAGCCCCGTCCGTCCGGCCCGATTCAAACGGTTTCCCAGCCAACGGCCGAACACCCTGCGACACATCCCCGCGTTATCGACAACACCTGCAAACTGCAACGAAAGGGCATTCGATCACTGTTGCGGCTTTAGACGCAACACGGACCCAGATCGCTGCAATGCTGCCGATGCGCTTGAACTGTCGCGACTCACCCGAATTGCGGGACGGGGCGCGCGGAGACGGTGCGCGGGGTAGGGCGGTGCGCGCGGTGGGGTGGTGCGCGCGGTGGGGTGGTGCGCTAAGGCGGTCGGGTGGCCACTTCGAGCCGTGGCTTGTGCCCTCCCCCTGCCGCCACCACCGCGATCGCCCCGTCCGTGTCCGTGCGCAGCACCTCCGCTCCTCCCGCCCGCAGTGCCGCGAGCGTGACGGACGAAGGGTGACCATATGAGTTGTCGGCACCACAGGACACGAGCGCCAGCCTCGGTGCCGCCCTGCGCAGAAGCTCCGGGTCCTGATGGGCCGAGCCATGATGGGCGACCTTGAGCACGTCCACGGAGGCGAGGGCGGCGCCGGCCGGGGTGCGGAGCAGGGCCCGCTGGGCGGGCGGTTCGAGGTCCCCGAGGAGCAACAGAGTCAGTCCGCCCGTCCGTACGAGCCATGTGACACTCGCGTCGTTCGGCCCGTCGGGCCGCGGCACCGCCGGTGCGGCTGATGTTCCTGCGGACCCCGAGGATCCGGTTGCCCCCTCCGTTCCCGGCGGCCCCGTCGGCCCCGTCGGCCCTGACGGCCCTGACGGCCCCGGCCCCGACGGTCCCGGCGGCCAGAGCACCTGCCAGTCCAGCGGACCAGTCCGGCGCCGCTCCCCCGCCACGGCCGGGATCACCGGAATGCGCGCGGACGCCGCCTGCTCCCGTACGAACTCGGCCTGCTCCGGCGGCTCCCGGAACCCCGTCGTCTGGATCGCCCCAACCTCCCGCCCCCGCAACACCCCCGGCAGCCCCGCGACATGATCGGCATGGAAGTGGGTGAGCAGGATGAGCGGCACACGCGTGATCCCTAGCGAACGCAAGCAGCGGTCGGCCGCCACCGGGTCGGGCCCCGCGTCGACCACCACCCCCGCCCCGTCACCCGCGGACAGCACCATGGCGTCCCCCTGCCCGACATCGCACATCACAAGGCGCCACCCCGGCGGCGGCCAGCCTGCGATCACCCGGGTGACGGGCGGGGGCTGGACGACCACCAGGAAGAGCAGAATGGCGCAGGCAGCGATGAGCCACGGATGCCGCAGAAGCCTGCGGCCCACCACGACGAGGACCACCGTGGCGAGCGCGAGCAGGGCACCGCCGCGCCAGCCGCCCGGCCAGTCCATCCCGCTTCCGGGCAGTCCCGCCCCCGTACGGGCGATCCCCGCGATCCATCCGGTGGGCCAACTCGCGCCCCAGGCCAGCCCTTCGGCCACGGGCATCGCGACCGGCGCCACCGCCAGCGCCGCGAAGCCGAGCACCGTGGCGGGCGCGACGGCGAACTCGGCGAGGAGATTGCACGGCACCGCCACCAGACTCACCCGGGCCGCCAGGACGACGACAACGGGCGCACACACCGCCTGAGCCGCGGCCGCGGCGGCCAGCGCGTCGGCGAACCGCGGCGGCACACCCCGGCTCCGCAGCGCGGCACCCCAGCGAGGCGCGAGAGTGAGCAGCGCTCCGGTGGCGAGGACGGAGAGCAGGAATCCATAGCTCCGGGCCAGCCACGGGTCGTACAGGACGAGCAGCAGGACCGCCGTCGCCAGCGCCGGGATGAGGGACCTGCGTCGGCCGGTGGCGAGGGCGAGGAGCACGATCAACCCGCAGGCAGCGGCGCGCAGCACACTAGGGTCGGGCCGGCAGACGAGGACGAACCCGAGCGTGAGCGCCCCGCCGAGCAACGCCGTCGCGCGCAGCGGGATGCCCAATCTGGGCGCGAGCCCACGCCGTTCGACCCGTTGAGCGGTGCCCTGGGGGCCGATGAGCAGGACGAGCACCAGTGTGAGGTTCGCACCGCTCACGGCGAGCAGATGCGTGAGATCGGTCGACCGGAAGGCCTGGTCCAGCTCGGCCGGCACACGGGAGGTGTCCCCGATGACAAGCCCAGGAATCAGCGCTCTGGCGTCCGCGTCCAATCCCTCCGTGGCCTCACGCAGGCCGCCCCGCAGCTTCCCGGCCAGCCGTTGCGCCGCGGACGGGGCCCCGACCACGTGCGGGGCACGCTCCCCGGACACCCGTAGCACCGCCGCGACCTTGTCCCCCTCCGGCAACGGCGGAGCCAGGCGCCCATGCACCCGCAGCCGGGTCGACGGCAACAGCCTGAGCCACGCGCCGACGGGTTGCGAACCCTTCGCGGAGTCCGGTGCCTCCGTTCGCACGACGACCAGGACCGGGGTGCGCGTCCCGGTCGACGTGCCGTCGGTCCCCCTGACGCGGACGACCTCCGCGTCGAGGACTACGGCGGGCGGCATCATGTGCGCGCTCGCGACGCGGGGCCGGGTGCGGTGAGGGTCGGACGTGACCTCCAGCTCGACCTCCACCTGCGCGTATTCGCTCGCCAGGCCCGGAATCGGCCCCCGGCGCAGATCCGCGCCGTGCAGAGCCGCGGAAGCCGCCGCCCCGGCGACGCAGAGCAGGACCGCGGCCACCGAAAGCCGCCCCCAACCCCGCTGCCCCGCCAGTGCCCCGCGCTGCCCGGGCCCCCGCGCCCGGCGGTCCCGGGTCGTCCATGTCACCAGCAGCGCTCCGGCCACCAGGACGCAACCCACCACCGTGATGACCGCCCACCGGGCCGGAGCATCCACCATCAACGCGGCCGTCGCCCATGCCGCCAGGGCGGGCGGCACCAACCGGAGGTCGGCCGGGCCCTCCTGCCGAGGGTGCGAGGCACCGAGACGGTGACCCGACGCGACGTGAACCGCCGCGCGCGTCATGGCCGTACGAGATCTTGGAGGTCGGCGAAGCGCCGGTCACCGATGCCGTTGACCTCACGGAGCTCTTCGACCGAGCGGAAACCGCCGTGCTCGGCGCGGTAGTCGAGGATGTGCTGCGCCAACACGGGGCCAACGCCAGGCAGTTCGTCGAGCTGCTCGGCCGTGGCCGTGTTCAATCCGACCGGACCGGTAGCGGAGGCCGTTCCACCCATGCCTCCTGTGCTTCCCGTGCCTCCTGCACCTCCCGCCTGACCTACTGAACCGGCACTCGCCCCGGCACCGCCTCCGGCCGCCGTCGCGGGGGCGCCCACGACCACCTGCTCGCCGTCCACGAGGAACCGTGCTCGGTTGAGGCCGTACGTCTTCGTGCCGGGCCTGACCCCGCCCGCGGCTCGCAGGGCGTCCGCCACCCGGGACCCGGCGGGCAGCCGCCGCACCCCCGGATGGCGGACCTTTCCGCTGACGTCCACGACGATCCTGGCGCCCGCCACACCGCCGACCACAGCACCGCCCGGGCCACCAGGGCCGCCCGCCGACGTCTTCCCCGCCTGCGCCGGCACCCCCGGCGACGGAACCGGCTCCGCACCCCGCTGGTCGGCCCCCGCCTCGCCCACCACGTCGGGCGGTCGTACCGAGTGCGTCCGCCCGGCCCAGAAGTACTGAGCGGCGAAGGCCCCGGCGATCAGGAGGACCACGGCGAGCGCGGCGACGCCGCGCCGTTCGAGACCGCACCGTGACTGCAACCACACCGGCAGCCGTTCCCGCACGGCCAGTCCGATCCGCTCCCGCCAGGCGGACGGTCCCGGCGGCGCCCCCAGCCGTGCGGCGGAGACGTCGGGGCCAGCGGGCCCGGCGGCCTCCTCCACCTCATCCTCCCGCGCCCACCCAGGCACGGACCCGCGCAACCCGGAAGCGCCAGCAGCCGAGGCCTCCCCCACCAACGCCGCATCGGCAGCCGCCACATCCAGCCTCGGCGAACGCCGGGATGACTGCGGCTGCGGCTGCGGCTGCGGCTGAGACCAAGACTGCGACTTCGGCGGTCGCTGTGCCTGGGCCTGCACCTGCGCCTGCGCCTGCGCCCGAGACTGCGCTCCCACCCCTGACGGCGGCGGCTGAGACACCGGCTCGACGAAGAGCCTCTCCGCCCGCAGCCGTACCGCCTCCTCCGACGCGCTTCTGCGCCTGCCCCGCCCGCGGTCGTGACGGTGGTTCGCGCGGCCGTCGGACGCGGGGCCGCGACCGGGTCCGCTCGTTGCGGAAGAAGTCCTGGAAAGTGATCGAATCGCCATGCCGACGACGTTAGGCACCGCCGGGAAAAGTTGTTGATCTTGCTCAATTCCCGTGGATTACCCGGCAGTTGTGGAAAACTCCGTCACCCGTACGGGGGACGCCACACCTCACCGCCGCGGTGAGACCACAACCCCCAGCAGCCCCGGCCCCGTGTGCGCACCGATCACCGCGCCGACCTCGCTGACGTGCAGCTCCATGAGGCCCGGCACCCGCTCCCTGAGGCGCTCGGCGAGCACCGACGCACGCTCCGGCGCCGCCAGATGGTGCACCGCGATGTCGACCTGGCCTGCGCCGGCCCGCTCGACCACGATCTCCTCGAGGCGGGCGATCGCCTTCGAGGCCGTCCGCACCTTCTCCAGCATGTCGATGCGGCCACCGTCCAGCTTGAGCAGCGGCTTCACGGCCAGCGCCGAGCCCAGCAGGGCCTGCGCGGCACCGATGCGGCCGCCCCTGCGCAGATAGTCGAGGGTGTCGACGTAGAAGTACGCGGAGGTGTCGGCGGCCCGCTTCTCCGCGGCCGTCACCGCCTCGTCCACCGAAGCGCCCGTCTCCGCGGCCTGGGCCGCTTCGAGGGCGCAGAAGCCGAGGGCCATCGCGACCATGCCGGTGTCCACCACCCGTACCGGCACCGGCGCCTCCTTCGCGGCGACCACCGCGGCGTCGTACGTGCCGGAGAACTCCGCGGACAGATGCAGCGAGACGATGTCCGTGGCGCCCGCCTCGGCGGCCTTCCGGTACGCCTGCGCGAAGACCTCGGGGCTGGGCCGGGATGTGGTCACCGACTTCCGCTTCTGCAGCGCCTGGGCGAGGGACCGGGCCGAGATCTCGGTGCCCTCCTCCAGCGCCCGGTCCCCGAGGACCACGGTCAGAGGCACCGCGGTGATGCCGTGCCGCTCCATCGTCCGCTGCGGCAGGTAGGCCGTTGAATCCGTGACGATCGCGACATGGCGGGACATGAGCTGGAGGTTACCTGTCTGTTCCGCCGGGCGGCAGCCCGGCCCCTGGTCGCCCTGTTCCGGGAAGTTCCCCGTCCGTTCCGGTGGAGTTCCCCGTTCTCACCGGGCGAATCAGGTCGTGCTTTCGGGCTTGGTCTTCTTCTCCCACGGATACGTGGTCCTCGCGAGGGGCGGCGTGATCGCGGGCGGCGTCGGCTCGTGGGCCGCCTTCCGGTCGGCCTCGGACGGCTCGGGCCAGGTCTGCTCGGGGGCCGGCTCCTTCGTCCAGTGCCGCAGTGCGCCGGCCTCCATGTCGATCTGCGTGCTCAGCGAGTCCAGATCGTCGCCCGCGAAGCGGCGGGCCCGGTCCCGTGCCGACCAGCGCAGCGAGTCCGCCGCCTTGGTGATCTGCGCCGTGCGCTCCCGCAGTTCGGGAAGGCGCTCGGCCAGAGCGGCCTTGTCCGGGTCGCGCTCCAGACGCCGTAGCTCGTCGTCCAGCTCGTGCCCATGGGCGCTGAGCCGGTCGAAGAGGCCGAGGGTCTCCTTCAGTGAGGCGTCGTCGGCCGCGCCCGCGTGCAGGACGTCCTGCGTGGAGCGCATGGACGCACGCAACGAGAGCCGCAGCTGGGCCAATTCGGCGGCCGTGCCGACCTGCGCGAAGCTCTTGGCCCGGAGCGTGGTGTCCTCCACCGTCCGGCGGGCCTCCTGGATGGTGCGGTCCACGCCCCGCTTGGCGGCCCGGACCACCTTCACTGTCGCGTACACACCAAGCACAAAGAACAGCACGACCAGCAGCGCCACGATTGCGCCCACGGCTTCCATGACGCTCCTCTCCGCATCCCGTCCGCTCCAGCGACTCCTTCCACCGTAAACGGAGAAGGCAGGCCGGGGGTTCCAGCAGAACCCCCAACCTGCCCGTAGGGGAAGACCCCGATGCGGCTATGCCGGGACGATGTTCACCAGCTTCGGCGCCCGCACGATCACCTTGCGGATCCCGGCGCCGTCCAGCGCGGCGACGACCTTCTCGTCGGCCAGGGCCACCTTCTCCAGCTCGGCGTCGGAGATCGAGGGCGAGACCTCCAGGCGCGCCTTGACCTTGCCCTTGATCTGCACGACGCAGGTCACGGACTCGTCCACGACGTAGGCCGGGTCGGCGACCGGGAAGTCCCGGTGGACGACCGAGTCGGTGTGGCCCAGCTTGCGCCACAGCTCCTCGGCGATGTGCGGGGCCAGCGGCGCGATCAGCAGGACCAGGGTTTCCGCGACCGACCTCGGCACCGTGCCGCCCACCTTCGTCAGGTGGTTGTTCAGCTCGGTGATCTTGGCGATGGCGGTGTTGAACCGCATGCCGTCCAGGTCCTGGCGGACGCCGTCGATCGCCTTGTGCAGGGCGCGCAGGGTCGCCTCGTCGATGTCGGCGTCGGCGACGTCCGCGACGGTGACCTCGCCGGTCGACTCGTCGACGATCAGGCGCCACAGCCGCTGCAGCAGCCGGTACTGGCCGACCACCGCGCGCGTGTCCCAGGGGCGGGAGACGTCCAGGGGGCCCATCGCCATCTCGTACAGGCGCAGGGTGTCCGCGCCGTACTCGTCGCAGATCTCGTCCGGCGTGACGGCGTTCTTCAGGGACTTGCCCATCTTGCCCAGCTCGCGCTTGACCGGCTCGCCCTCGAAGTAGAACTTGCCGTCGCGCTCCTCCACCTCGGTGGCGGGCACCGGGAAGCCGCGGCTGTCCCGGTAGACGTACGCCTGGATCATGCCCTGGTTGTACAGCTTGTGGAACGGCTCGGCCGACGAGACGTGCCCCAGGTCGAACAGGACCTTCGACCAGAAGCGCGCGTACAGCAGGTGCAGCACCGCGTGCTCGGCGCCGCCCACGTACAGGTCGACGCCGCCGGTCGGCTGTCCCTCGCGGGGGCCCATCCAGTACTGCTCGACGGCCGGGTCGACCAGCCGCTGGTCGTTGCGCGGGTCCAGGTAGCGCAGCTCGTACCAGCAGGAACCGGCCCAGTTGGGCATGGTGTTGGTCTCACGGCGGTACTGCTTGGGTCCTTCGCCCAGGTCCAGGGTGACGTTGACCCAGTCCTCGTTGCGGGACAGCGGCGTCTCCGGAGAGGTGTCCGCGTCGTCCGGGTCGAAGGTGCGCGGGGAGTAGTCGTCGACCTCCGGCAGCTCCAGGGGCAGCATCGACTCGGGCAGCGCGTGGGCGACGCCGTCCTCGTCGTAGACGATCGGGAAGGGCTCGCCCCAGTAGCGCTGGCGGCTGAACAGCCAGTCGCGCAGGCGGAAGTTGACGGTGCCCTCGCCGATGCCGCGGGTGGCCAGCCAGCCGGTGATGCGGGCCTTGGCGCCCTCGACATCCATGCCGTCCAGCGAGATCTCCTGGTTGGACGAGTTGATCAGCTTCGCCTCGTACGAGGAGAAGGCGTCGTCCCACGTCCTGGGGTCGGTCCCGCGGTCGTCCGACGGCTCCACCACGCAGCGCATCGGCAGGTGGAAGGCGCGCGCGAAGGCGAAGTCGCGGCTGTCGTGCGCGGGGACGGCCATGATCGCGCCGGTGCCGTAGCCCATCAGGACGTAGTCGGCGATGAAGACGGGGACCTGCTCGCCACTGACCGGGTTGGTGGCGTAGACGCCGGTGAAGACGCCGGTCTTCTCCTTGGCGTCGGCCTGGCGCTCCACGTCGGACTTGGCCGCGGCGAAGGCGCGGTACTTGGCGACGGCCTCGGCCGGCGTGGCGTGCCCGCCGGTCCACACCTCGTGGGTGCCCTCGGGCCAGGCGGCCGGGACGACCTTGTCGACCAGGTCGTGCTCGGGCGCCAGGACCATGTAGGTCGCGCCGAACAGGGTGTCCTGACGGGTGGTGAATACGGTGATCCGGTCGCCCTCGATGCCCACGGGGAAGTCCACGCGGGCGCCTTCGGAGCGGCCGATCCAGTTGCGCTGCTGCAGCTTGATGGCGTCGGGCCAGTCCAGCGCGTCCAGGTCGTCCAGCAGCCGGTCGGCGTAGGCGGTGATGCGCATGTTCCACTGGCGCAGCTTGGCCTTGAAGACGGGGAAGTTGCCGCGCTCGGAGCGGCCGTCGGCGGTGACCTCCTCATTGGCCAGGACGGTGCCCAGGCCGGGGCACCAGTTGACGGGCGCGTCGGAGGCGTAGGCCAGGCGGTATCCGCTCAGGACCTCGGCGCGCTCCGCGGCGTCCAGCTCGCTCCACGCGCGCGTGGCGCCCGGTACGGCGCGGTCACCGCTCTCGAACTGCGCGACCAGGTCGGCGATCGGACGGGCCTTGCCCGCGTCGGCGTCGTACCAGGAGTTGAAGATCTGGACGAAGATCCACTGGGTCCACTTGTAGTACTCGGGGTCGATCGACGCGAACGAACGCCGCTTGTCGTGCCCCAGGCCCAGCGCGCGCAGCTGGGCCTTCATGTTCGCGATGTTGGCCTCGGTGGAGACCCGCGGGTGGGTGCCCGTCTGGACGGCGTACTGCTCGGCGGGCAGGCCGAAGGCGTCGAAGCCCAGGGTGTGCAGGACGTTGTGCCCGGTCATGCGCTGGAAGCGCGCGAAGACGTCCGTGGCGATGTAGCCCAGGGGGTGGCCGACGTGCAGGCCCGCTCCGGAGGGGTACGGGAACATGTCCATGATGAACTTCTTGGGCTTGGCCACCAGTGCGGCCTCCGCCTCGTTCCGCGCGGCCATGTCGCCGCTCGGGTTCGGCGCCTCGTAGGTGCCTTCGGCGTCCCAGAAGTCCTGCCAGCGTGCCTCGATCTCAGCGGCCAGAGCGGCCGTATAGCGGTGCGGCGCGGCCACCTCGGAAGCGGCAGCAGAATTCGTCTCGCTCATGATCCTCAAAGCTCCATCGATCGTCTCTGCCTGCGGAATTGACCGGGCGGGTCAAACAAAAATGCCCCTCGCACAGGAGGGGACGCCGCGCCGATTCCCACCGCTATTCACCGGCGGTGGGGACTGATCAGCGCGGCCCGCTAAGCAGAAGGCGTACGGCACGCATGGCGTCAGGGTACCGCAGCGCCCGTGCGGCCCGCGACGGCCTTCCCGGGCGCCGCCAGGAACACGCGGCGACCCCAGCCCTTGGCCAAGGGTTACTCCGCGTACCGCCCATTATCGGGGCAACACCAAGATCGTGTCGCGCTTTGATAACAACGCAATAACTCAAACCTCGTACCCACCGGTATGGAGCGACTTAGCATGCGGCGGGACCGAACCATTTCGGAGTCGCCCCATGAACCCTCTGCACCCGCACCGCAAGAGCCGTTCCCAGCCCCGACCGTCTCCACGTTCGATTTCGCGTTCTTCCCTCGGATCCGTTCCGCCTTCGCGGGCGCTGAGCGCCGGAGCGCTGTTCCTGATACCCGTCCTCGTCTTCGCGGGCAGCGACGGATTACGGGCCGCCCTCGACTTCACCGCCGGTGTGCTGTCCCTGGTCTCGCTCACCGCCGCCGTCGTCTGGGGCCTGGTCGCCACGGACCGCCTGTTCCTGCGCTCGCGCCAGCGCCTGCTCGCCCAAGCCGTGCACCGGGCCACCTCGGTCTCCGCGATCGGCTTCCTGCTGCTGCACGGCACCGTCAAGGTCGCCCTGGACCACGTGTCACTGTTCGGCGCGGTCATGCCGTTCGGACTCGGCGTCACCGGCAGCGCCGGGCTCATCGGGCTCGGCTCCCTCGCGGGCCTGCTCATGATCGCCACCGGCGTCACCGGCGCCCTGCGCAGCGCCTTCGCCTCCCCCGCGCGCATCGCGTCACGGTGGCGCGCGCTGCACATGCTGGCCTACCCGGCCTGGTGCTCGGCGCTCGTCCACGGCCTGTACGCGGGCCGCGAGCCGAAGCCGTGGGTGGTCGCCCTGTACTGCCTGTGCCTGGTCGCGGTCGCCGGAGCCCTGGCGCTGCGCACGGCGCCGCTCCCGGTCAAGCGGAAGGTCGCCGCGCGCATCCTGGCCCTGCTCGAACCGGAACCCCCCGTCCCGCCCCGCGAAGAGCCTCCCGCGCGGGACACCGCCTCCGCACCGGACCCGGCGATCGGCATCTCGGCGGCCTACCACGCGCTGGCCCCCGACGCCCCGGCCCCGCACGCCGCCGTCCCCGCCCCCCGCACCGCACCCGACGCCCGCTGGCCCGCCCCCTGCCCGCCGCCGCCCACCGAGTCCCCCTACATCGCACCTCAGCCCACCTACGGCACGATCCCCCAGCCCGTCCACGACCCTTCGTACGACGCCCCCCTCGACCCCGCGTACGACAGTGGCCCCGCCACCGAGCCGCTGCCCCGGCCCTTTCGGGCCCCCAGCTCGGGCGAGCCCTGGAACGCCGCCACCGGAGGCCATCCGTGAACGCGCCGCTGCCCGACGTCCCCGAGGTCCGCGTCGTCGGCCTGCCCCTGCTCACCTCGGGCTTCGATCTCGTCGAACGCCTGGACCTGGCCATGCACCTGAAGGTGCACGGCCCCCTGGAGCCCATGGCGGGCGAACCGCTCGCCCGGCTCGCCGAGCACATCGCGCTGCGCGGCCGGGGCGGCGCGGGCTTCCCGTTCGCCCAGAAGCTGCGGGCCGTCGCCGACGCGGCGATACGTCGCGGCGTACGCCCCGTGGTCGTCGTCAACGGCAGCGAGGACGAGCCCGCCTGCCGCAAGGACACCGTCCTGCTCAACCGCGCCCCGCACCTCATCCTGGACGGCGCCCTGCTCGCCGCCGAGGCCCTGGGGGCGCGCACCCTCGTCATCGGCGTGACGCGCGACTCCACCGAGGCCTCGATGCGCACCGCCCTGGCCGAGCGGGGCCTCGGCGACCGGCGCGGACCGGCCCTTCGCGCGCGCGTGCAGCGCAATCCGGTGCGCATGGTCACCGGGGAGTCCTCCGCCCTGGTCCGCTCGGCGGACGGCGGCCCGCCGCTGCCCCCGGGGCGGAAGGCGCGTACGTCCGACTCCGGAGTGGGCGGCGCCCCCACCCTGCTCTCCAACGCGGAGACCTTCGCCCAGCTCGCCGTCGCCGCCCGGACCGGAGCCGACCGCTACTGCCGCACCGGACTGCGCGACGAGCCCGGCACTGTCCTGCTGACCCTCTCCGGAGCGGTCGCCCGGCCGATGGTCGTCGAAGTGCCCACCGGAGTGCCGCTGAGCTACGTCCTCCAGCTCGCCGGTGCCCCCGCACTGCCCCAGGGGGTGCTCACGGGCGGCTATCACGGCAAGTGGCTCGACGGCATCACGGCACACGACGCGGTCGTCTCACGCGCGTCCCTGGACGCCTGCGGGGGCGCGCTCGGCGCCGGGGCGATCCTGCCGATCGGCGAGGGCACCTGTGCGCTCGGTGAGTCGCTGCGCGTCGCGAAGTGGCTGGCCGGCGAGAGCGCCGGGCAGTGCGGCCCCTGCTACCTCGGCCTCCCCGCGGCGGCCCGTGGCCTCGCGGACGTCCTTAAGGGCGGCGGGCCGACCGCTCTAGAAGCGCTGCGCGAGGTGACCCGGGCGGTGAAGCGGCGCGGGGCGTGCAAGCACCCGGACGGCTCGGCGGCCTTCCTGGAGTCGACGGTCTCGACGTTCACGGACGACCTCGCGGCACACGTCCTGGGCAGTGGCTGCGGCCGTCCCGTCGAGGGGTTCCTGCCCCTCCAGGAGGACGAGCCCCCGGCCGAGGCGCCAAGCGGCCGCACACTGGCCGTCGACTGGACGCTCTGCCAGGGCCACGGGCTGTGCGCGGACATCGTCCCCGAACTGATCCAGTTGGGCCCGGACGGCTTCCCTTCGGTGGCGGAAGCGTCCGTACCGCGCTACTCCGAAGCACGCGCCGCGCGCGCCGTGCGCCGCTGCCCGGCACTCGCGCTGCGCATCGAGGAGCCCGCGAAGACCACGCCGCGAGCCGGATCGGCGCTGCCCGCGGCGCTCCCGCCGGGCCGGCGCCGCAGGGCGCTCGGCAGCGGACGGCAGTGACGGCGCGGCGCAGGGCGGTGACGGCGGAGCGGTGACGGCCGGATCCCGATCACGACGAAAAAGCGGGCCACCCGATCCGGGTGGCCCGCTCATATCCTGTGGAGCTAAGGAGAATTGAACTCCTGACCTCCTGCATGCCATGCAGGCGCTCTACCAACTGAGCTATAGCCCCTTGCCTGTCCGCCCGGTTCCCCCGGCGGCTCCGCCAACATTACACGGTCATACCCGTGCTCCACCAAATCGTTTCCGGTCTGGGTGGATACGGCCGGTACTGTCAGCCTTCGTGACCGTGATCGCGCTCGCCGCCGTCCGCCGCCGCGTGCCGCTGGCCGCCGGGGCCTGCCTGCTCTCCTTCACGGCCTTCTGGCTCGCGCAGCGCGCCGCCGACGTCTCGATGATCGACCTGATGGTCTACCGGGCCGAGGGCGCGACCGTGCGCGCGGGCGGCGACCTCTACGCCCTGCGCACCACCGAGGCCCATCTGCCGACCACCTACCCGCCGTTCGCCGCGCTCCTGTTCACCCCGCTGACGCTCCTCGCCACGGCGGACCTGCGCGCCCTCGCGACCCTGGCCAACCTGCTGCTCCTGGTCGGCTTCGCGCACCTCTCCCTGCGGCTGATCCACGGCGAGCGCCGCGCGCGCGTGGAGGGTGCTCTCTGGGTGTCCGCCCTCGCCGTCTGGTGCGAGCCGGTTTGGACGACGCTGCGCTACGGGCAGATCAATCTGCTGCTCGCCGTCCTCGTCCTGTGGGACCTGTCCCGGCACCCCGGGCACCGCTGGGCGGGCACGGGCATCGGCATCGCGGCGGCGATCAAGCTCACCCCCGCGCTCTTCGCCGCGTTCCTGCTGCTCACCGGCGCCGCCGAAGCCCTGCGGAGCGGACCGTGGCGGCCGGCGGTGCGCGCCGCTTGTGTGGCGGTCGTCTCGTTCGCCGGCGCGACGCTCCTCACGGCCGCCGTCCTGCCGTACGACTCGCGGCGCTTCTGGACGCGGATGGTCTTCCAGGCGGGCCGGGTCGGGTTCGCCGAGGACACCGCGAACCAGTCGGTGCGCGGCGTCCTCGCCCGGTCGCTGCACACCGGGGAGCCCGGGGCGCGCTGGGCCCTCGCCGCGGCCGTGACCGGGGTGCTCGGTCTGGCGGTCGCGGTGGCCGCCGCGCTGCGCGGGGAACGGGCCTGGGCCGCGCTCGCCTGCGCGGCGACGGCGCTCCTGGTGAGCCCGGTGTCGTGGTCGCACCATTGGGTGTGGTGCGTGCCGATGGTGCTGCTCCTGGGGTCCGAGGCGGTGCGCCGGGGCGGCCGGGCGCGGTGGGCCGGCACCGGAGCCGCGTGCCTGGTCTTCTGCTCGTACGCCCTGTGGTGGGTGCCGCACGGAGCGGGACGGCGCGAACTCGCCCAGAACTGTGGCCAGATGACGCTGTCGGCCCTCTACGTAGTGACCGCTTTCGGGTTCCTCCTGGTGGCGCTCACGCGGTGGCGAACGAGTAGAACCGCTTGAGCGTGCAGTGCTCGTCAAGCAGCCGGCCGTAGATCGGCTCCCCTTCGAGTTCGCGGTACGTCTCGATGGGATCGCCTTTTATGATCAGCGCCCGTGCGCATTCCTCGCACCAGTACTGATAGTCCGGGTTGACCGGTTCCATGTCGCGGACGATCGGTGTGCCACTGCCGCACCAGTCGCATTTCCGCCTGTGTGCACCCATCGATCAGCTCCAGCTGTGGCCGCAGGCGGTACACACGTACGAGACTCCGCCATTGTCACCCAGAACTTGGGCGACGTTGGTCGAGCCGCAGGAAGGGCAGTTGAGGAGCGTGCGGAGCGCGGCACGCTCTCGTACGGCCGCCGCTTCGAAGAGGCGGTCGGCCTCTCCGAGGATGCTCGCAGGCATCGCGCTCTCCCTCCCGTCGGGCTGCGTCTCCTTCCGGCCGTCCGATTCTGCCACGCTCCGAGCGGACCGGTCAGCGACGCATTCGTACCAGTCCGGACACGGCACCGAGCGCGGCCACCGCAGCCAGCGCGTAGGCGCACACCAAGAGCGCGCTCCCCGAGGTATACGCCCCAGGTGCACCTGCCGACTCAAACCGGTTCAGGAAAAGCGCGCCGAAGCAGGCGACACCGGTCAGCTGACCGAGCTGGGTGACCGTCGCGAGCAGGCCGCTGGCGTCCGCCGCGTCCTCGGCGGGCACCGTGGCGAGCGTGCGGGTGAGGGTCGGGCTGAAGCCGAGGGAGAGCCCCGCGCCCACTCCGGTGAGAGCCGCGTAGAGCCCGGGTCCGCCGTCACCGCCGTCCCTGAGCAGCAGCCCCACGGCGGCCGTCGACACCGCGGTCAGCGCGAAACCGCCGGGGATAAGGACGCGTTGGACCGCCTGCGGCCAGCGCCGCCAGGTCAGGCCGACCAGGCCGAAGACCGCGGCGGTCGGCGCGAAGGTGAGACCGGCCCGCAGCGCGCTGTGGCCGAGGCCGCCCTGGACGTGCAGGGTGAGCACGAACAGGAAGCCTCCGTTGACGGCCATCACGGCCCAGATCCGGAAGACCGCGAGGCCCGCGCCCGGCGTCCGCAGGATCCGGGGCGCGATCAGCGGCGCCCCACCCCGCCGGGCGAGCCGGGACTCGTACGCGCAGAAGAGCGCGAAGCAGACCGCGGCGGCGGTCATCGAGAGCAAGGACCACAGCGGCCAGCCCTTCTGCTGCCCGAGCACCAGTGGCACCGTGAAGAGCGAGACGGCGGCGCCGAGCAGCACAAGACCGGGCAGGTCGAGCCCGCGTGCCCGGCCCGCCGCCCGCTCCCCGCGGTCGTCGCGCGGCAGCATCCGCACCGCCACGGCGAGGAGGACCGCCCCGACCGGCACGTTGACCAGGAACACCGGGCGCCAGCCGGTGCCGAACAGGTCGGCGCTGACGAGGACCCCGCCGAGCACCTGCCCCGCGGCGGCGCCGGTCGCGAGGACCGCCGCGTACGCGCCGAGCGCCTTCGTCCGCGCCTCACCCGCGAAGTTCCGCTGGATCAGGCTGAGCACCTGCGGGATGAGGACCGCGGCGCCCGCGCCCTGCAGCAGCCGGAAGGCGATCAACGCGTCGGCGCTGCGGGCGAGTCCGCAGGCGAGCGAGGCCGCCGTGAAGACCGTGAGCCCCGCCAGGTAGACCCGGCGGTGGCCGACGCGGTCGCCGAGCCGCGCGCCGGTGATCAGGAGGACGGCGTACGTGATGGTGTATCCGGCCACCACCAGCTGCAACTCTGCCCCGGACGCGTGCAGTTCGCCGCGGATGGTGGGCGCCGCGACATTGACGATGAAGACGTCGAGCAACGCCATGAACTGGGCGGCCAGCACGATCGGGAGCAGCAGCCGGGGCCGGTTGTCAGTGCCGGGCGCTTTACTGGTTACGGGAGTTGAGCCCGCGGGTGCGGGTGGGGAGGTCGTCGTCATGCCACGAGCGTGGAGGCGGTTCGGTACGGGTGACGAGAGCCCGCCGATGCTGGTACTGACAGCACCTGTCAGCGACCGCGGCGGGCAGGGACGATGGGGGACGTGACCACGATGACGAGCGCACCAGGGGATACGGGAGCGCCCGCGCGGGGCCGCCCGGCCGCGGGTCGGCGGCGCCGCTCCGAGCTCGCCGCCTTCCTGCGCGGCCGCAGGGCCCGGGTGACACCGGCCGACGTGGGGATGGCCCCGGGCCTGCGCCGCCGCACGCCGGGGCTGCGCCGCGAGGAGGTCGCCCAGCTCTCCGGGGTCGGCGTCACCTGGTACACCTGGCTCGAACAGGGCCGCCCGATCAACGCCTCGCCCCAGGTCCTGGACGCCGTGGCGCGCACCCTGCGCCTCGACCAGCCGGAGCGCGAGCATCTCTACCACCTGGCCGAGGTGCCGTACGCCCCGGGCCGCGAGGCCGCGGCGCAGGCGGTGGACGCGGAGATCCAGGGCATCCTCGACGCCATGGACCCCCAGCCCGCGGTGGTCTACAACGCGCGGTACGACATCCTCGCCACCAACCCCGCCTACCGCGCCCTCTTCCTCCTCCCCCAGGCCCCCGGCACCGGCGTCCCGAACGTGCTGTGGGCGCTGTTCACCGTGCCGGCCGAGGAGTGCCCGCTGGTCTTCCGCGACTCGGAGCTGCCAGTCATGGTGGCCACCCTGCGCAGCGCCTACGGCCCGCATGTGGGCGAGCCCGCCTGGGAGAGCTTTCTGCGCAGGCTGTCCGCCGCGAGCCCGTACTTCGCGGAGCTCTGGAACAGCGGCGACGTGATACTTCCGGGACCGCGCGTGAAGACCGTCCGGCACCGCGCGGTAGGTGAGCTGCGCATGACATCCGTCTCCCTGAGCATCGATGGGATGCCGGAATGCCGGATGGTCGTCTACACCCCGGACGACGAGGAGAGCAGACGGCACACGGCGCGGCTGCACCGGCTGAGAACGACGGCGGTGGCGGCGGCAGCGGCGGCTTCGGGGACACAAGAAAATCCCGCCCCCTGACGGGGACGGGATTTCCGGGACTGTGGAGCTAAGGAGAATTGAACTCCTGACCTCCTGCATGCCATGCAGGCGCTCTACCAACTGAGCTATAGCCCCTGGTGTTCTTCCCGCTCGGCGGGCGAACAAGAAGAACTTTAGCCTGCGACCAGCCGGAATGTGAAATCCGGGGGTGGCCGCCCGCCGGAGCGGTTCCGAAGTGGTTCCGCAGGGCTCAGTCGTCGTCGCCGAGCACCGGTTCCGGCAAAGTGCCGGCGTTGTGCTCGAGCAGGCGCCAGCCGCGCGCGCCCTGGCCCACGACCGACCAGCAGCAGTTCGTGAGACCGCCGAGCCCCTCCCAGTGGTGGGGCTCAAGACCGAGGAGGCGGCCGATCGTGGTGCGGATGGTGCCGCCGTGGCTGACCACCACCAGCGTGCCGTTCTCCGGGAGCTTCTCGGCATGGCGCAGGACGACGGGAGCGGCGCGGTCGGCGACCTCGGTCTCCAGCTCTCCGCCGCCCCTGCGCACCGCTTCGCCGCGCTTCCACGCGGCGTACTGGTCGCCGAAGCGGGCGATGATCTCGTCGTGCGTCAGGCCCTGCCACTTCCCGGCGTACGTCTCCTGGAGGCCCTCCTCGTACGCGACGGGGAGGCCGGTGATCGCGGCGAGCTCACCTGCGGTGGCGGCCGCGCGCCTGAGGTCCGAGGAGACGATGGCGTCCGGCTTCAGGGAGGCGAGCAGACGGGCGGCGCGCTTGGCCTGGGCGACGCCCGTCTCGGTCAGCTCGATGTCCGTGGAGCCCTGGAAGCGGCGCTCCAGGTTCCAGGCGGTCTGGCCGTGCCGCCACAGGATGATCCGGCAGCCGCGGTTGGTCACCGCAGCTCACCGTCCAGGTCGGCCTCCTCCGCGGCCCGCTGCTCGGCGTGCTCGGCGGCCTTGCCGCGGGTCGCCTTGGCGTCCTCGGGCAGGTCGATCTCGGGGCAGTCCTTCCACAGGCGCTCGAGCGCGTAGAAGACGCGCTCCTCGCTGTGCTGGACGTGCACCACGATGTCCACGTAGTCGAGGAGGATCCAGCGGGCGTCGCGGTCGCCCTCACGGCGGACCGGCTTGGCGCCGAGCTGCTTGTTCAGCTGCTCCTCGATCTCGTCGACGATCGACTTGACCTGGCGGTCGTTGGGCGCGGAGGCGAGCAGGAAGGCGTCCGTGATCGACAGCACGTCGCTGACGTCGTACGCGATGATGTCGTGCGCGAGCTTGTCGGCAGCCGCCTGGGCGGCGACGGTGATGAGCTCGGTGGAGCGGTCCGTGGCGGTCACTAGTGAGCTTTCCTTCGGGTGGTGGATACACCCCCAGGGTCTCACGGACCACCGACAGAGCCCCAGACGATTACGTCACCGCCCCCGCACGGCCTCCCTCAGCCCTTCCGGTAGTCCTGGCCGAGGACCACGAAGACGTCGGCGTTCCGCGGCGTGCTGCCCTTGCGGACCGCGCTCGCCGGCAGGCCGAGGGTCTTGGCGACCTCGGTGGCCTGCGTCTTCTTGGCCGCGTCGGCGTAGGTGACCTGCGAGGTGGCCTCGGCCGTGCTGCCCGCGCCGCTGTCGATGAAGGTGTAGCCGCCGTTGACCAGGGTGACCCGGGCGTCCTGGGCCGCGGCCTTCTTCCCGGAGGCGTTCTTGACGCCGACCCGCACGGCCGCGCCCTTCTCCGGGCTCTTCACCGCGCCGCCGAGGACGTCCTTGACCACCGTGTCACCGGCCTGCTCGGTCAGTGTGCCGTCCTGCCGCACCGGCAGCAGCGTCGTTCTGTAGTCGCCGCCCTTCGCCCGGTCGGCGAGCTTGGCGAGGAAGGCGCCCAGGTCCTTCTCCTCAAGCGAGGGGTCGAGGATCTGCGCGAGTGACTGGACGGTGGTCGTGGCCGCCTGCGGGTCCGACGAGAGCTTGCGCAGGATGCCCTGCATGACCTGGCCGAACCGGTTGAGCTGGGCGGACTCGGCTTCGCCGGACGCGCGGTAGGTGGCGTATGCGACGGCCATCGGCCCGCTCAGGGTCTGCTGCTCGCCCTTCTTGACGAGGGGCGCCTCGCCGTTCTTCGCCTTGGGGTCGGGCACGTCGGTGTCCGTGTCGACGTCGATGTTCCCGACGAGCTCCACGAGGTTGTTCAGGTACGGGGTGTCCAGGCGCCAGGTGCCCTCGACCTCGGTGCCGAGCACCGTGTCGATCGCCTCGCGGGTGCCGGTGGAGCCGTCGTCGTCGACGGACTTGCCGAGCGTCGTCGGCGTACCGTCGTCGTCCGAGACGCCGAGGGAGTTGGGCAGCAGGACGGTGGCGCCCTGCTTGGTGGTGGCGTTGTTCACCAGGAGCGCGGTGGAGGTGCCGCCGCCCTTGGTGTTGTGCAGGTGGACGACGACCACGTCGCGCTTCTGCGGTCCGGACGCCGCGGCCGGGCCGCCCCCGCCGTCCGACTGGCCCGGCAGCTTGCCCGCGAACCACAGATAGCCGACGCCGCCCGCGACGACCAGCGCGAGCACCACGACCAGCGCGACGACCCTGGAGCGCCCGCGCCGCTTGGCCTCCTCGCGCCGCTCGGTGCGGCTCTCGGTGAACTTCAGCCAGTCGATGACGTCTTCGGAGTCCTCGTCCGGCTCCTCGATGAACGAGAACTGCTCGGTCTTGTACTCACCCGGCCGCTCGCGCCCCTGCTCCGGCTCGGGCTCCGGCTGAGCGACGGGGGCCGGTGGTTGCGCTTGCTGCGGCGCTTGCTGCTGCTGGGGGATCCAGCCGGTGTCCTGGACCGCCGCCGTGCCGTAGGGGGCGCCGCTGTTGTCGTACGAGGTTCCGCTGCTGTCGTACGAAGTCCCGGCGCTGTCGTACGAGGCCCCGGTGGTGCCGTACGCGTCGTAGCCCGTGCCGCCGGTGTACGGGCCGGCCCCGTAGGCCCCGGCGTCGTACCCCTGCTGCTGCCCGCCCGCGTAGGAGTCGTACCCGTACGCCTGCTGCTGAGGCACCTGCGGCTGCTGGGGCTGCTGCGGCCGCACCTGCTGGTACACCGGTCGCCCGTACTCGTCGTACCCGACGACTTCGTACTGATCAGCCGCGTACTCGCCCGCATACGGGTCGCTGCCCGCATAAGGGTCGTACTGTCGGTCGTTCACCGGTGCCCCTCTCGGCTCATTCGCCGCGGTACAGCTCACGCTTGTCGATATAACGCACCACGCCGTCGGGCACCAGATACCAGACCGGGTCCCCGGCGGCGACCCGCGCGCGGCAGTCCGTGGACGAGATGGCCAGGGCGGGCACCTCCACCAGGGAGACACCACCCTTGGGAAGTCCGGGGTCGGCCAGCGTGTGGCCGGGCCGGGTGACCCCGATGAAGTGCGCGAGGGAGAACAGCTCTTCCGTGTCCCGCCAGGTGAGGATCTGGCCGAGGGCGTCGGCGCCCGTGATGAAGAAGAGGTCCGTATCGGGGTTGAGGGCACGCAGATCGCGCAGCGTGTCCGTCGTGTAGGTCGCCCCGCCGCGGTCGAGGTCGATGCGGCTCACGGAGAACTGCGGGTTCTCCGCGGTCGCGATGACCGTCATCAGGTAACGGTCCTCGGCGGGTGACACCTGCTTGTCGCTCTTCTGCCACGGCTGGCCGGTCGGCACGAACACCACCTCGTCGAGGTGGAACTGCGCGGCGACCTCACTGGCCGCCACGAGGTGTCCGTGGTGGATCGGATCAAACGTTCCGCCCATGACGCCGAGGCGGCGCTTGCCGTTGCTCACCGGACCGGTCTCCGGACCGGTAGGCATGTCCTGCTCTCCCATGCGTGCAGACCCTACCGGCCCGGCGGACGGGCCCTGTTTCAGCGGTCCCGTTCGGGACGCTCCCCGCTCAGCGGTCCCGGTTGAAGCGGGTGGTGATCCACAGGAGGAGCAGGAGGACGACGAACGCGCCGCCGCCGGTGAGGAGAGGGCTGAGGCTTTCGTGGTTGCCGCCGTGCTCGCCGCCCTCGGAGGCGAGAGTGACCAGCTGGGCGGCGTTGCTGTGGAGGCTCATCTCAGGCAGGACCTATCCGGAGGTGGGATGGACATAAAGATTTCCGG
Source organism: Streptomyces sp. NPDC044106 (assembly GCF_056433985.1). Lineage (NCBI taxonomy): Bacteria > Bacillati > Actinomycetota > Actinomycetes > Kitasatosporales > Streptomycetaceae > Streptomyces > Streptomyces sp. NPDC044106. The sequence goes on along the minus strand of NZ_JBWKFZ010000010.1, from coordinate 69,031 downwards.
CCCATCGTAAGCGGGGGGCTCGTTCCGCCTTACGCCGACTCAGCCGTTGCGGTGGTCGGCACTCTTGTCGGACGTGCTTTCCGGCGCACTGCGCGGTGTGCTGCCCGTACCCGCGCCGCCCGCGCTGTCTTCGCCGTCTTCGCCGCCCGCGCTGTCTTCGCCGGGCACGCCGTCCTTGCCTGCGCCGCGCGCGCCCTGCGGCATGTGCTCCACGCCGCGGACCGAACCGCTGTCGCTGCTCTGGCGGTAACCGCGCAGCAGGAACCAGCCGACCAGTACGCATCCGACGACCATGACGATCAGCACGATCCGCAGCAGATTGCCCGGACCCTGCCGCTCCGCGGCCTTGGCCGCCTCGGTGAGCCAGTCGGCTCCGGGGTTGTGCTCCATGACGGATGACTCCTTCTGTGTGCTGCCCTGTCACGGTATCTCCGCCTAGGCTGGGCCAAACCTCGGGGGCAGGAGGAGACGACACATGGGGGATGCGGCATGACCGACGACAACCACCGCGGGGACGGCGAGGGCCAGGAGCGCGTGCCGAGCCGGCAGCGCAGGCGCTTCCCCGGCATCTCGTCACGAGCCTACGAGCACCCGGCGGACCGCTCCGCCCTGGTGGCCCTGCGCAAGCTCAGCGGCTTCGACACCGTCTTCAAGGCGCTCAGCGGACTGTTGCCCGAGCGGAGCCTCAGACTCCTGTTCCTCTCGGACTCGGTGCGGGTGTCCGACGCGCAGTTCGCGCACCTCAACACCATGCTGCGGGACGCCTGTTACATCCTGGACCTGGAGAAGGTCCCGCCGATGTACGTCAACCAGGACCCGAACCCGAACGCGATGTGCATCGGCCTCGACGAGCCGATCATCGTCGTGACGACGGGCCTCGTGGAGCTGCTCGACGAGGAGGAGATGCGGGCGGTCGTCGGTCACGAGGTGGGCCACGCCCTCTCCGGCCACTCCGTCTACCGCACGATCCTGCTGTTCCTCACGAACCTCGCGCTGAAGGTCGCGTGGATCCCGCTCGGCAATGTCGCGATCATGGCGATCGTGACGGCCCTGCGCGAGTGGTTCCGCAAGTCCGAGCTGTCGGCGGACCGGGCGGGGCTGCTCGTCGGACAGGACCTCAAGGCGTCGATGCGCGGCCTGATGAAGCTCGCGGGCGGCAACCACCTGCACGAGATGAACGTGGACGCGTTCCTGGAGCAGGCCGAGGAGTACGAGGCCGGGGGCGACCTGCGCGACTCCGTACTGAAGATCCTCAACGTCCTGCCGCGCACCCACCCCTTCGCCACGGTGCGCGCCGCCGAGCTGAAGAAGTGGGCTGAGACCCGCGACTTCCAGCGGATCATGGACGGCCACTACCCGCGCCGCGACGAGGACAAGGACACCTCGGTCTCCGACTCCTTCCGGCAGTCGGCGTCGTCATACGCCGACGACGTGCGCAACAGCAAGGACCCGCTGATGAAGCTGGTCAACGACATCGCGGGCGGCGCGGGCGACCTGGGCGGCAAGCTGCGCGGGAAGTTCACCGGGCAGGGCGGCGGGGACGCGCGGAGTGATGACCGGCGGGACGACGGCGGCAAGTAGCCCCACGGGGCACGCTGCGAGCAGCCCCCCTACGACACCGCCGCCGACGACGTCGGGGCCGAGGCCGGAAGCGAGGGCTGTGCGGTCGCCGCCAGTGAGCCGCACAGCGCCGTCGCGTCCCCGGTCGCGTACGGATCGGTGCCTGCCGGGCCGCCCGCCTTCGCCTTCTGTCCCGCGAGCAGCGGCCGCAGCCGGCCCGCCGTGTCGGAGGCGCAGGCGAGCGGTCCCGCCTCGATGGTGGAGGTGATCAGCTCGGCCCGGTGCATCCGCAGGTCGTCGCGGTCGAAGCGGAAGTGCAGCGCGCGGCGGACGGTGAACAGGGACGCCTCGGCCCGGTCCTCGCCGGTGCTGCGGGCGACCGGCCGCAGCGCGTACACGAACGTGTGGTCCGAGATCACTTCGAGGGTGTTCTTGTCGGCCTCGGCGACCCGCAGCGTGCCGTCGGTCCTGACCCGCTTGTCGGCGAGCGCGGTCCGCGCCGGGTCGAACCGCACCAGCCAGCCGGTGGCCGCGTGCCGCCCGTCGGTCACCGGGCGGGCCAGGCTCCGGTCGAACTGGCGCAGTTGCTCCGGGTCGAGGAGGATCCGCACGGAGCGCGCCGAGTCGCCGGTGAGCACGTCCGGGTCGAGCGAGGACTCGACCAGGTAGTCCTTGGCGGTGATCAGCGCGGCCATCACCTGGCTGTCCGCGAAATGCGAAGTGCGGCGCACCGCGGGGAGGTTGATGCCGCCCGCGCCGATCCGGAACTGTGCGGCCGGGCTGTGCGCGTAGAGGTCGGCGACGCTTCCGGAGCCGGGCACGCGGTCCGCGGGGGCGAGCGGGACGACCGTCATGCGCAGCGGCTCGGGGTGCCTGGCCACCGGGGACTGGTACGGCTGTCGTACGCCCATGTAGATCGCCGTGCCGAAGGCGGCCGCGATCAGCACGACGAGGATCACGAGCTGCCGGGACAGGGTCTTGTGGAGTCCGGGGCGGCGGCGTACGGCCCGGGTGTGGTCGTCGAGACGCTCCTGCGCGGAGAATTCCTGGAGGCGGGCAGCGCGGACGAACGACTCGTCGAAGACAACCGATCCGTACTCGTCCTCGCCGCCGCCTGGGGCGCCCTCGGGCATCCCCGCCGGTGGATCTCCTGGACCGCCCATACCTTCAGGGTAGGTCTCCCGGCCGTCAGGTAAACGCCCTGGTACACGACAAGTTCCGACAACTCCTCACGGCCGGGTACGGCTGCGATGTGCCTGGCCGGGCGGGGTCGCGCTCACGGTCTGTGGGGTACCGCGGGCACCGTCGGCTGGCTGAACTCGGCCGAGTCGGAGGGGGCGGACGACACCTTTTCGCCGGTGCTCCGCCCGACCTCGGTCGAGGCGGGCGATGGCATCTGGTCCTGGCGGCCCGAGGCCCCGCGGTAGACGGCCGTGAAGGCGAGGGCGACCATGCCGATGCCCATCAGGAGGGCGAGCATCCACGCTATGGGGCGGTGCCAGCGGATCCGGCCGGGGTGGCGGCCCGGGCGGCCGTACGTCTCGATGAGGGGGTCGTGTTCGTAGGCCTCGTCGAGGTCGTCGTCCCGGCCGAAGACGCCGTCGTCGGGGCCGAAGCCGTCCTCGTGGAGCTCGTCGTCCGTCGCGTCGGCGCCGCGGCCTCGCATGCGGGCCCGGCGGGCCTCGGCCTCGGAGGCGTCCGCGCGTGCCTGCGCGGCGGCCAACAGCCGTTCCACGGCGGAGGGTTCATGGACTTCCGCGGCCCGCACGAAGTTCTCGTCGAAGACCACGGAGGCGAACTCTTCGTCCGCACCCCCGTGGTCGCGCTCGTCGTCGGGCTCCCAGCCGTCAGGGAACGACGGCGTGCCCCCCACGTCCTCCGGCACCCCTCCAGAGTAGACCTGGAGGGGGCAATTTGGGCAGCCGGTAAGGGAATTCGACCGGTACGGCGTTCAACCCGGCGGGCGCTCAGCGCACGTGGCCGTCGCCCGTCACGATGTACTTGGTCGAGGTCAGCTCGGGCAGGCCCATCGGGCCGCGCGCGTGGAGCTTCTGCGTGGAGATGCCGATCTCGGCGCCGAAGCCGAACTGGCCGCCGTCGGTGAAGCGCGTCGAGGCGTTCACGGCGACCGTGGTGGAGTCCACGAGCTGGGTGAAGCGGCGCGCGGCCCGCTGCGAGGTGGTGACGATGGCCTCCGTGTGCCCGGAGGTCCACAGCCGGATGTGCTCGACGGCCTGCTCCAGGGTGTCGACGACGGCGGCCGCGATGTCGTACGAGAGGTACTCGGTCTCCCAGTCCTCGGTGGTCGCGGGCACGACGGTGGCCTTGGTGGCGTCCGCGTACGTGAGGACGCGCTCGTCGGCGTGGACGGTGACGCCTGCCTCGGCGAGGGCGTCCAGGGCGCGCGGCAGGAAGGCGTCGGCGATGTCGCGGTGCACGAGCAGCGTCTCTGCGGCGTTGCAGACGCTGGGGCGCTGGGCCTTGGAGTTGATCAGGATGTCGACGGCCATGTCGATGTCGGCCTCGGCGTCGACGTACACGTGGCAGTTGCCGGTGCCGGTCTCGATGACCGGGACGGTGGACTCCTCGACGACGGTCCTGATCAGCGAGGCGCCGCCGCGCGGGATGAGGACGTCGACCAGGCCGCGGGCGCGCATCAGCTCGCGCACGGAGTCGCGGTTCTCGCCGGGGACGAGCTGGACGGCGTCGGCGGGCAGTCCCGCGCCGTGCACCGCGTCGCGCAGGACGCGCACGAGGGCCGTGTTCGAGGCGTACGCCGACGACGAGCCGCGCAGCAGGACGGCGTTGCCGGACTTCAGGCAGAGGGCGGCGGCGTCGACGGTGACGTTCGGGCGGGCCTCGTAGATGATCCCGACGACGCCGAGCGGGACGCGGACCTGGCGCAGGTCGATGCCGTTGGGCAGCGTCGAGCCGCGGACGACCTCGCCCACCGGGTCGGGCAGGGCGGCCACGTCGCGCACGTCGGCGGCGATGGCGCGGACCCGCTCGGGGGTGAGGGTGAGCCGGTCGACGATGCCCTCGTCGGTCCCGGCCTCGCGGGCGCGCTCGACGTCCTTGCCGTTGGCCTCGACGATCTCGGCGGTCCGAACCTCCAGGGCGTCGGCGATCGCGAGCAGCGCGTCGTCCTTGGCGGCGCGCGGCAGTGGCGCGAGCGTGGCGGCGGCGCCGCGGGCGCGGTAGGCGGCCTGGGCGACCGGCGAGAGGTTGTCGTAGGGCGAGACGGGAGAGAGCGACGTCATGCCCGCAGGGTAATCCCCCCGCCCTGGGCGTCCACCCGGCATCCCAGTTACCGAGACCGCCCCGCCGGGCCGGCACGACGGCTCAAAACGGGTGCACGCCCACCGGAGTGGCCGGTAACGGACCGTAGCCCTCGGCTATCCGCTGGTGATATGTGTCCCTGCCGATCACCTCGAGCCCCACGATCTCCCAGGGCGGCAACTGCGCGCTCTGCCGGTGCTCGCCCCAGAGCCGCAGGGCGACGGCGGCCGCGTCGTGCAGATCCCGGGCCTCTTCCCAGTACCGGATCTCGGCGTGGTCCGGCGCGTATCTGCTGGTGAGCAGGAAGGGATGGTCGTGGGCGAGCTGTTCGAGCCCTCGTCTGAGCTCGTCGAGCGGGGCCTCGGCGCCGGAGACGCTCAGCGTGACGTGCCAGAGGCGGGGCGTCCGCGCGCTCTCGCCCTCCCGGCTCTCGCCCTGGTCCCCCTCCCGCACCCCGTGCGGCTCGCTCTCGTACCTTGCCCCCGCCGCGACGCTCGTCAGCGTCCGCTCAGCCGAGCCGCGGGACGCCGCCCCTGGGCGCACTCGTCTCACGACGGCCTCCTCTACGCAATGGTGATGCAGATACGCAATGGTCGTGCGGAACTGTCTTCAACAAAGTTGAGCAGGCCAAGCCGTCCCGCGGGGCGGTTTTGGGGAGTTTCACCTCGCACGGGCCGGGCCGCCGTGGCCGTTCGCGGCGGTTTTCGGCCGAGGCTCGTGGGGCGGACGGGGCGGGCGGTCCGACGCGAGCTGGGACTTCTCCGGCCCTACCCGTGCAGCAGGACGAGGTCGTCCCGGTGCACGACCTCCCGCTCGTACGCAGGTCCGAGTTCGCGCGCGAGATCCCGCGTGGAGCGGCCGATGAGCAGCGGGACCTCCTTGGCGTCGAAGTTCACCAGGCCACGCGCCACCGCCCGCCCCCCGGCGTCCCGCAGCTCGACCGGGTCGCCCGCCGTGAAGTCGCCCTCGACCCCGGCGATACCGGCGGGCAGCAGCGACTTGCGCGCCTCGACAACCGCACGCACCGCGCCCTCGTCGAGGACGAGCGCGCCGCGCGGCTCCGAGGCGTGCTGCAGCCAGAGCAGCCGGTCGGCGGAGCGTCGGCCCGTCCGGTGGAAGTACGTGCCCGTGGCACGGCCCGTGAGGGCGTCACCGGCCTGGCTGGCGGAGGTGAGGACGACCGGGATACCGGCGGCGGCGGCGATCCGCGCCGCCTCGACCTTGGTGACCATCCCGCCGGTGCCGACGCCCGCCCTGCCCGCGCTGCCGATCTCGACGTGCGCCATGTCGCCGGGGCCCCTGACCTCGTCGACGCGGGAGGTGCCGGGCTTCGCGGGGTCGCCGTCGTAGAGGCCGTCCACGTCGGAGAGGAGGACGAGGAGGTCGGCGTGGACCAGATGGGCGACCAGGGCGGCAAGCCGGTCGTTGTCGCCGAAGCGGATCTCGTCGGTCGCCACGGTGTCGTTCTCGTTCACGACTGGCAGCGCGCCCATCGCGAGCAGCTGGTCGAGAGTGCGCGAGGCGTTGCGGTGGTGGGCCCTGCGGGCCATGTCGTCGGAGGTGAGGAGCACCTGTCCGACCCGTACGCCGTACCGCGCGAAGGAGGCGGTGTAGCGGGCCACGAGCAGCCCCTGGCCCACGCTGGCGGCGGCCTGCTGCCGGGCGAGGTCCTTGGGGCGCCGCGCCAGGCCCAGCGGGGCCAGGCCCGCGGCGATGGCGCCGGACGAGACGAGCACGATCTCCCGCTCGCCGGCGCCGCGGCTCTTGGCGAGGACGTCGACGAGGGCGTCGACACGGTCCGCGTCCAGACCCCCCGACGCGGTGGTCAGGGACGACGATCCGACCTTGACGACGACCCGACGGGCCTCTGCCACTGACTGCCTTGCCGATGCCACGCGCTTCCCCAAATGATCCCGGTGTCCCGGACCTGCACTCTCCGGACCTGCAATCTACGTGAGCCCGGGTGCGGCGCGCCCGGGTGTTTCGAGGGGCGGACCGCAACACGCGGCGCGCGCGGACGTATTTCAGTCAGAGGGGAAAAGTAACCTTGTGGTTCAGTCTCTTTGCCCCTTTATCCGGTGATTGACGTCACGGGAGATTGCTACCGGGCCACCGCACGTCATACGGTCAGTGGTCGACTTCCCCCCATTCCCCCTCCATCCCCGCCAGGAGCCCAAGCCCGTGCCCTCTGCCGGACTCGCACCCCGTCGCATCGTGCAGCTGACAGCGCTGTTCGCGATGTTCGCGCTCTTCGCGACACAGCTCGCGACCGCGCTGATTCCCTACGTCCCGGTATTCATCGCCGCGGCCGCCGCGAACCTCGCGCTCGACATCTATCTGCAGTACAAGCAGCCGGGCCTCCTCTCCCTCCTTGGCAAGATCCGCTTCGACGTCACGGTCCGCCAGCTGCTGCGCGACATGCTGATCCTGGTGGGCCTGCTGCGCATAGACGGCATCGAGCCGCTGGCCGAGCAGTCGCCGCTGACCATCGCGCTGCTCTCGTTCTACGCCCTGCACTTCGGCTGCCAGGCCGTCGCCGTGCTCGTGCGGCGCACCCGTACGCTGCCCATCGTCACGCGCAACATCGACACCTCCAAGCTGCACCTGACGGCCGCCCCGCCGCGGATCCTCTCCCGCCGCCAGGCCCACCGCCTCCTGACGTTCTCGGTGCCTGGCACGGTCGGCCTCCTCCTCACCTCCGCGACCACCGACGCGTACTGGGGCGGCATCGGACTCGCCGTCTCCATCGTCCTGATCGGCGCCGGCGCGCTCTACCTCGCCACCTGGCTGCTCCCGAAGAAGCGGGCGAAGAACGACCAGAAGGTCATGGAGTGGCTCGACGCGTGGCTCGCGGAGTACAAGCCGACCGTCGCCATGTACTTCTCGGGCGGCTCCACCTCCGCGTACCAGGCCAACATGTGGCTCTCCACCCTCTCCGCGCTCGACGGCAAGCCGCTGATCGTGCTGCGCGAGCGGTTCATGGTGCAGAAGATCGACGCGACCGACGTCCCGATCATCTGCTTCCCGAAGGTCGCCACGATGTTCTCCCTGGAGACGTCGACGCTGAAGATGATGCTGCACCCGGCGAACGCCGCGAAGACCTCCCAGGTCCTGCGCATCCCCACGATCAAGCACGCCTTCATCAACCACGGCGAGAGCGACAAGCTCTCCTCCTGCAACCCCTACGCGAAGGCGTACGACCAGGTGTGGGTGGCGGGCCCCGCGGCCCGCGACCGCTACCAGCTCGCGGACATCGGCGTCGAGGACAAGGACGTGGTCGAGGTCGGCCGCCCGCAGCTGTCCCCGATCCGCCCGTACTCCGGCCCGCCCACCGGGGCGTACACGACCGTCCTGTACGCCCCCACCTGGGAGGGCTGGGACGGCAACCCCGGCAACACCTCGGTGGTCCTGGCCGGCGAGAACATCGTCCGCGAGCTCCTCGCCGACCCGGGCGTACGCCTCCTCTACAAGCCGCACCCGATGACGGGCTCGCAGAACCCCGAGGCCGGTGCCGCCAACGAGCGCATCAAGGCGATGATCCTCGCGGCCAACGCCAAGCGCTCCGGTGCCCGGCCCGGCCCCGAGGCCGCCGCCGAGCTGACCCGCCGCACCGCCGAGCTGGACCGGCTGACCGCCAGATCCTTCCGCAAGAGCGCCGACGAACAGGAGCGGATGATGCTCCAGGGTTCGCCGGACGGCGACCAGCAGGCCGCGGTGGCCGCGGCGACGGCCGCGTGGGAGAGCGCGTTCTGGGTGTCCTTCCCCGAGTGGGAGCACCAGATCATCACCTCCGCGCGCCCCGCGATCTTCTCCTGCTTCAACCAGGCCGACCTGCTGATCAGCGATGTCTCCTCGGTCGTCTCCGACTGGCTGAGCAGCGCGAAGCCGTACGCCGTCGCCAACACGGCGGGCATGTCAGAGGCGGAGTTCCGCGCGAGCTTCCCGACGGCGTCGGCCGCGGCGATCCTCACCCCCGACGCGGGCGGCCTTGCGGCCCTCCTGACGTCCGTGCGCGCCCCGGAGCTCGACTCCCACGCGGAGGCCCGCGCCGAGCTCAAGGAGCACCTCCTCGGCCCCTCCGACCCGCCCTCCCTGACCCGCTTCAACGCCGCGGCCCTGGCCCTGTGCGCCCAGGCCGACGCCCGCCGCGCCCGCATGGGCCAGCGCGTCGACGCGGACATCCCCGGCCAGCGCGCCGCGGAGGAAGCGGCCGAGGAAATGGAACAGGACCCGACGGAACAGCCCGAACAGAACGGCGCGGAGGACTCGGTCACCGCGTGACCGGGCCGAACACCTGAGAAGGCCCCCGCCGAACACCTGAGAAGGCCCCCGGAGCTCTGGCTCCGGGGGCCTTCTCATCTATCCCTGTGCCGGGCACCTCGACGGAGGCAACACCCCGGCACCGCTCAAGGCGCCGCCACCGGCAACCGCCTAGAACGGCTCGAAGTCGTCGTAAGCCTTCTGCGCCTCGTCCCGCTCCGCCTCGCGGTCCTTGCGCCGCTGCGCGGCCGGCCGGGGCGCTTCGAGACGGTGGTCCTCGCCACGGCGTCCCAGCATCTCCGCGCCCGCCATCATCGTCGGCTCCCAGTCGAAGACGACCGCGTTCTCCTCGGGGCCGATGGCGACGCCGTCGCCGCTGCGAGCGCCCGCCTTCATCAGCTCGTCCTCGACGCCGAGGCGGTTGAGGCGGTCCGCGAGGTAGCCGACGGCCTCGTCGTTGTTGAAGTCGGTCTGGCGGATCCAGCGCTCCGGCTTCTCGCCGCGGACGCGGTAGATGCCGTCGTCCTCGCGGGTGACGGTGAAGCCGCTGTCGTCGACGGCCTTGGGGCGGATGACGATGCGGGTCGCCTCCTCCTTCGGCTTCGCGGCACGCGCCGCGGCCACCAGCTCGGCCAGGCCGAAGGAGAGCTCCTTGAGGCCCTTGTGGGCGACGGCGGACACCTCGAAGACGCGGTAGCCGCGCTCCTCCAGGTCGGGCCTGACCAGGTCGGCGAGGTCCTGCCCGTCGGGCACGTCGATCTTGTTGAGGACGACGATGCGCGGACGGTTCTCCAGGCCCGCGCCGTACTGCCGCAGCTCGGCCTCGATGACGTCGAGGTCGGAGACGGGGTCGCGGTCGGACTCCAGGGTCGCCGTGTCGAGTACGTGGACGAGCACGCTGCACCGCTCGACGTGGCGCAGGAACTCCAGACCGAGGCCGCGGCCCTGGCTTGCACCGGGGATGAGGCCGGGCACGTCGGCGACGGTGTAGACGGTCGAGCCCGCGGTCACCACGCCGAGGTTGGGCACCAGTGTCGTGAACGGGTAGTCCGCGATCTTGGGCTTGGCCGCGCTCAGCACGGAGATCAGCGAGGACTTGCCCGCGCTCGGGTAGCCGACGAGGGCCACATCGGCGACGGTCTTGAGCTCAAGGACGAGGTCGCGCTCCTCGCCGGGCACGCCGAGCAGCGCGAAACCGGGGGCCTTGCGGCGGGCGGAGGCGAGGGCCGCGTTGCCGAGGCCGCCGCGGCCGCCCTGGCCCGCGACGAAGGTGGTGCCCTGGCCGACCATGTCGGCGAGGACGTTGCCCTCCTTGTCGAGGACGACCGTGCCGTCGGGGACGGGCAGGATCAGGTCCTGGCCGTCCTTGCCCGAGCGGTTGTCGCCGGCGCCGGGCTGGCCGTTGGTGGCCTTGCGGTGCGGGCTGTGGTGGTAGTCGAGGAGCGTCGTGACGTCCTGGTCGACGACCAGGATCACGTCGCCGCCACGGCCGCCGTTGCCGCCGTCCGGGCCGCCGAGCGGCTTGAACTTCTCACGGTGGACGGAGGCACAGCCGTGGCCCCCGTTACCCGCGGCGGCATGCAGCTCGACGCGGTCCACGAAGGTGGTCATGGTTCGGTGCCTCCTGAGGGTCCCCCCACGCCTTCGGGGCAGAGGGGGCGTACGGAAATGTCTTAGCTGTAACACGCGAAAGGCGGACCCGCTTCCCGATCACCGGGAAGAAGGTCCGCCCTCGCACAACTCGCTCGACGAGCGCCTGATCAGTCAGTGAAGACGGACTCAGGCGACCGGAACGATGTTCACGACCTTGCGGCCGCGGTGGGTACCGAACTCCACCGCACCGGCGTCCAGCGCGAACAGGGTGTCGTCCTTGCCGCGGCCGACGCCCGAGCCCGGGTGGAAGTGGGTGCCGCGCTGGCGGACCAGGATCTCACCGGCGTTGACGGTCTGACCGCCGAAGCGCTTCACGCCGAGCCGCTGAGCATTGGAATCGCGCCCGTTCCGAGTGGACGATGCGCCCTTCTTGTGTGCCATCTTGTCTCAGTCCCTTACTTCGCAGCCGTGGGGATACCGGTGATCTTGATCGCCGTGTACTGCTGACGGTGACCCTGACGACGGCGGTAGCCGGTCTTGTTCTTGTAGCGAAGGATGTCGATCTTCGCGCCCTTGTGGTGGTCCACGACCTCGGCCTGGACCTTGATGCCGGCCAGCACCCACGGGTCGCTCGTCACGGCTTCGCCGTCGACAACGAGCAGGGTCGAGAGCTCGACCGTGTCGCCAACCTTGGCAGTGGAAATCTTGTCAACCTCAACGATGTCGTCGACAGCAACCTTGTGCTGGCGACCACCGCTGCGCACGATGGCGTACACGCGGATCTCTCTCTCGCTCGGAACGGGGCCCCCGCAGTCCAGCCGCCCACAGAGCGGGCAGCCTCTCCCGACCCGGAACGGCGTCCACGACGAACAGTGCCCGCGATTCGGAAGGAAAAAGGTTTACAGGGGGTGGCGGTGCATAGGAACACGCCGACGGTCAAGATTACGGGGCACACCCGGACGGGTCAAACCGGCCCTGTTCCCCCGCTCACCTGATCGCCTTCTCACCGTCCTGCGGCAGCGGCTTGACACCCTTGCACAGGTCCGTCCTGTCGGCACTGCCCGGCCAGGCCACCGCCCGCGTCCTGTCGAAGTGCGAGCGGTACGTGTCGTGCACCGAGTCGTCGTCGATCTTGACGATCGCCTCGTCGTTCTCGCGCAGCGCGGGCGCCGTGTAGTTCTGCGAGCCGGTGAAGGACACCTTGTTCCGCTTGCCGTCGTACACGCCGTCGACCAGCAGGTACTTCGAGTGGATGATGTAGGGCGTCGTGAGGGGCGTGCCGGGGTGCAGGGGGTCCCGGTCGTCGTTGAAGCAGCGCACCGAGGGTCCGCCCGCCTTGTGCAGCTGCTCCCAGGTGCCCGGGGTGCCGCCCTGGCTCTTGGCGCTGTCCGTCTCCGCGTACAGGATGCTCACCGAGCAGCCCGCCTTCTTCAGCGAGACGAGCTTGTCGGCGATCTGCTTCCGGGTGATCTTGAAGATCGCGGCGCGGACCTTCGTGTGGCGGGTGGCGCCCGCCGCGTCCTTGTACGTGCACTTCACGTTGTTCAGGACCGAGTACATGGTGTCGGTCTCGTTGACCGTGCCGTTGCGCGGGAAGAAGTAGGCCTTGTAGCGGCCGCTGCTGACCGTGCGGTAGTCCCAGTCGGCCCAGCGCTTGCCGAGCATGTCGGTGAAGTAGTCCGCGTACGCGTCGTACATGGCGGGGTTGTCCGGCAGCAGCAGCGCGTCGTTGTAGAACTTCGTGTGCGCCGACGGCGTGGAGTTCGACGTGGTCTGCACGACGACGTCCCTGGCGCCCTTGACCTGGGAGAACAGCCAGAACTTGTTGTGCATGATCGACTTGCCGTACGCCGGATTGCCCAGGCAGGACTTGTCCGTCGGACAGACCGAGACGAACGACGTCCTGCTCCGGTCCGTGCCGAGCGCGCTCTTCAGCTGGTTGTACGAGGGGTTCGTCGGCCGGTCCGTCCTGCTGGTCGAGTCCAGCAGGATCTGCACGTGCACGCCGCGGTTCTTCGCGGCGACGAGCGCGTCGACGACCGTGGCCTCCCACACGTGGTAGACCGCGACCTTGATCGTCGAGCCCGGCACCGCGGCATTCGTCAGCTCGACCAGCCGGGTGCGCACCGCGTACTGCTGGTCGACGGAGCCCTTGGGATCGTTGAAGATCGGCCCTTCCGTCCAGGTGGGCCCCGGCTCCGCCGATGCGGTCCCCACGGAGCCGGCGGCCTGGATGCCCGCCGCCGAGAGGACCGTGGCCAGCGCCACCGCCTGGCGGCCGCCCTTGACCGGTTTCACGGCACGGTGGCGTCCCGTGCCTCGCAGGCGCGCGTGCGCCATCTGTCATCCCTCCCCTGACGCACGCGCACCGTCTCCCCAACCGCACGCTCGCGCCTCACTGCGCTTATCAGACCGCATGAGTTTTACAGGTATCTCCCCGTGCTCCAAGGCAGGGGGGACCGCTTCACGCTTTCGGGGCGCAATATCCCGTTCGCGGGACAAACCGGGGTGACATGCCGGTGCCCCCTGCCCCGCGCGGACGCGGGAGAGGGGGCACCTGGTCGCGAAGAGGTCAGTCCTCGCTCGACGCGCTGGCGGAGACACCGGACGGCGTCTGCTCCGCCGCCGCGGCCTTCTTCGCCGTCGTCTTCGACGCCTTCTTGGCCGTCGTCTTCTTCGCGGCCGTCTTCTTGGCCGCGGTCTTCTTGGCGGCCGCCTTCTTCGCGGGCGCCTTCTTGGCCGCGGTCTTGCGCGCCGTCTTCTTGGCCGGGGCCGCCTCGTCGGCCGGGGCCTCGGCCTGTGCCCCGGTCCGCCCGGCGGGCTCGTCCGCAGACTTGTCCGCGGGCTTCTCGGCCGACGGGACGACCATGACGGCCGCCTCCTCGGACGCGGTCGGCGCGGTGGCCTTGCGGACCGCACGGCGACGCGGGCGGGGCGGCGCGGCGTCGGCGGCGGGCGCCTCGGCCACGGGCTCCGTCACCGGCTCGGCGACCGGCTCCGCCTTGGGCGCCTCCGCCACGACCACCTCGGCGGCCTCGGACGCGCTCTCGGCGGTCTTCGGCGAACCGGCGGGCGACGTCGCCTTGCGGACCGCACGACGGCGCGTACGGCCCTTCGGCGCGGCGTCCTCGGCGGGAGCCTCGGGAGCCGCTTCGGCGTGGGCCTCCTGCGCCGCCTCGACGGCCGCGGGCGAGCCCACCATCGGGTCCTCGACGGCCGGCGCCTCGGTGCGCGCGACCTCGGACTCGACGACCGGGACCTCGGCGTTCTCGGCCTCCGCCTTGGCTGCCCGCTCGGCCTTCTCGGCGGCCCTGGCCCGCCGGCCGGACTTCTTCGCCTTCGGAGCCTCCGCCTTGGGAGCCTCCTCCTTCGGGGACTCCTCCTGGGAGTTCTCCGCGACCGGGGCGGCCTCGGCGCGGGGGGCACCCGCAGGGGCCGATGCCCGCCGGGTCGCCCGGCGCCGCGAGCGGCCACCGCGCGAAGCGGCTGCCTCGGCCTCGGCCGCGCTGCTGTACAGCTCCTCGTCCGCGACGAACGCGGGCTCGGGCAGCGCCACCGGGGCGGCGGCCTCCGCCGCGACCTCGGCCTCGGTCTCGATGGCGTCGGAGCCGTCGGCCTCGTGCTCGTGCGTGTGCTCGTGACCCTGGTCCTGCTCCGGGCCGCCGCGCCCGCGCTTCTTGCGCTTGCCGCCGCCACCGGCGGAGGCGGGCTGCTCCATGTGCACGATGACACCGCGGCCGTTGCAGTGCACGCAGGTCTCGGAGAAGGACTCCAGGAGCCCCTGGCCGACCCGCTTGCGGGTCATCTGGACCAGGCCCAGCGAGGTGACCTCGGCGACCTGGTGCTTCGTACGGTCGCGCCCGAGGCATTCGAGCAGGCGGCGCAGGACCAGGTCCCTGTTCGACTCCAGGACCATGTCGATGAAGTCGATGACGACGATGCCGCCGAGGTCGCGCAGGCGCAGCTGGCGCACGATCTCCTCGGCCGCTTCGAGGTTGTTCCTCGTCACGGTCTCTTCGAGGTTGCCGCCCTGCCCGGTGAACTTGCCGGTGTTGACGTCGACGACGATCATCGCCTCGGTCTTGTCGATCACCAGCGAACCGCCGCTGGGCAGCCAGACCTTGCGGTCCAGGGCCTTCGCGAGCTGCTCGTCGATGCGGTACGTCGCGAAGACGTCGACCTCGGAGGTCCACCGGGAGAGGCGGTCCGCCAGGTCGGGCGCGACGTGCGAGACGTAGCCGTGGATGGTCTGCCAGGCGTCGTCGCCGCTGACGATGACCTTGGAGAAGTCCTCGTTGAAGATGTCGCGGACGACACGGACGGTCATGTCCGGCTCGCCGTACAGGAGGCTCGGCGAGCTCGTGGAGATCGCCTTCGCCTTCTTCTGGATGTCCTCCCACTGCCCCTGGAGCCGCTCGACGTCGCGGCGCAGCTCGTCCTCGCTCGCGCCCTCGGCGGCGGTGCGCACGATGACGCCCGCGTCCTCGGGGACGATCTTCTTGAGGATGGTCTTCAGACGCGCGCGCTCGGTGTCGGGGAGCTTGCGGCTGATGCCGGTCATGGAGCCCTCGGGCACGTACACGAGGTAGCGGCCCGGCAGGGAGACCTGGCTGGTCAGGCGGGCGCCCTTGTGGCCGATCGGGTCCTTGGTGACCTGCACGAGGACCGACTGGCCGGACTTCAGGGCGGACTCGATGCGGCGGGGGCCGTTGGCCATCCCGAGCGCCTCGAAGTTGACCTCACCGGCGTACAGGACGGCGTTGCGGCCCTTGCCGATGTCGATGAAGGCGGCCTCCATGGACGGCAGTACGTTCTGGACCTTGCCCAGGTAGACGTTGCCGACGTAGCTGGTGGCCTGCTCCTTGTTGACGTAGTGCTCGACGAGCACGTTGTCCTCGAGGACGCCGATCTGGGTGCGCTCGCCGTTCTGGCGGACGACCATCACGCGCTCGACGGCCTCGCGGCGCGCCAGGAACTCGGCCTCGGTGATGATCGGCACGCGGCGGCGGCCCTGCTCGCGTCCCTCGCGGCGGCGCTGCTTCTTGGCCTCAAGGCGCGTCGAGCCCTTGATGGACTGGACCTCGTCGGCGCCGGTGCCGAGCTCGCGCTCCTCCTTCTTGCGGGGCTCGCGGACCTTGACGACCGTGCGCTCGGGGTCGCCGTCGGCCGGCTCGCCCTCGGCGGAGTCACCGGCGCGGCGACGACGGCGGCGACGGCGACGGCTGCTGCTGGAGCCCGAACCGCCTGACTCCGCGTGCTCCTCGGCGTCCGCGTCCTCGTCGGCCTGCTCGGCGGTGTCCGTGGCGTCCTCGTCGGCCGACTGCTCGACGGCGTCGTCGGACTCGCCCGGCACGTCGTGCTGCTCGCCGTCCTGGTCGGCGGCGTCACCGCGACGGCGGCGACGGCCACCGCGACGGCGACGGCGGCCCTGGCGCTCGCCGGAGTCCTCCGTGTCGTCGTCGGCATCCGCCTGCTCGGCGGCGGGGGCGTCGATGTGGTCGTCCTCGTCGGCCTGCTGCTCATCGGCGGCCTTGACGGGCTCGCGCTCCTCGACGGCCGCGGGCTGCTCGTCGGCGGCCCGACGGCGGCGGCGCCGACGCGGGGCCGGCTCCTCCTCCACCACGGGGGCGACGGGCTCGGCGGGCTCGGGCTCCGCGGCCTCGGCGGCGGCCGCGGCAGCGGCGCGCTCCGGGGTCTGGAACATCGGCTCGGCGAACACCGGCGCCTGGAAGACGGCGACGGCGGGGCGGGGCTTGCGGCCGCCGTCCTCACCGGACTCGTCGGCGCCGCGGGCCTTGCGTGCCTTGTGGCCCGCGGGGGCGGAGAACCCGGCGGCGGCGGTCTTGCGGGTGGCTCGGCGACGACGCGGGGCGGGTGCCTCGCTGTCAGCGGCGGCCTCCTCGACGGGGGCCTTCTCGGCCGGTGCCTCGGCCGGTGCCGTCCCGGCGGCGGCCGGCTGCTCGGCGAGCTTCGCGGCCACCTCCTTCTCGGCGGCCCGCGGCGCACCGGCCGGAGCGGAAGCGCTACGGGTGGCACGGCGACGCGTACGACCCTTCGGCGCGTCCTCCTCGGCCACCGGCTCAGCGACCGGCTCGGCCTGCGCGGGGGCCTCCTCGACAGCGGCGGCCGTCTCCTCGGCTGCGGCCTGGGGCGCACCGGCCGGAGCGGAAGCGCTGCGCGTGGCGCGGCGACGCGTACGACCCTTCGGCGCGTCCTCCTCGGCCACCGGCTCAGCGACCGGCTCGGCCTGCGCGGGGGCCTCCTCGACAGCGGCGGCCGTCT
>NZ_JBWKFZ010000010.1:0-51962 GCF_056433985.1 Streptomyces sp. NPDC044106 | reverse complement strand
GTTCTCCTCGGCTGCGGCCTGGGGCGCACCGGCCGGAGCGGAGGCGCGGCGGGTCGCACGGCGGCGCGTGCGCGGGGCGGGTGCGGCCTCCTCGGCGGGCTCCTGCTCCGCCACGGCGGGCGCGGGGGTCTCGGCGGCGGGCTCCGTCACCTCGGCGGCCTGCGGCGTACCGGCGGGCGCGGAGGCGCGGCGGGTCGCGCGGCGGCGGCGCGGGGCCGGGGCGGCCTCGGGCTCCGGCTCGGCGACGGGCGTCGGAGCCCCGGTGGTCTCCGCGAGCACTTCGCTCTCTTCGGTCTCTTCGACCTCTGCTGTGTCCTGGGCGGCGGGGGTGGCCGGTATGGCCGGAGCCGCGGCTTCGGCGGCGCCCGTCGGCGGGCCCGCGGGACGCGATGCGGCGCGGCGCCTGCGGCGCGGCGGCAGCGTGTCGCTCGGGGTGTTGTTCTGCGAGCCCTCAGTGGGGTCGGTCGGCTCAAGCATGCGGGCGGTTCTCCCGTCACGCTCCCGGGCGCCGCGCCTGGTCCGTGATGTCCGCGGCTCGCGCTAGATGCGCGGGGCCGCCATCCGGGGGCGTGGGCGCCGCACGGGAGCTCTCTGTCTTGTCTCGCCGGTTCCGTACGCCCAAATGCGGACGGCCTGGCGAAAGTCTCGGTCAGTGCGCTGCCCGACCCAGGTGGCTCCCGAGTACCAGGGCTGCGCTTGACGTACGTCCCTAACGGGGGCCTTCCGGCACCGGCGCCTTCGCGGCGGCAGGTACGGCGGCCATGGGTGATGCGGCCGTTACTGCCTCGCGGTCGGGCGCGAGCGGGTCGGTCACCGTGCCGGTCTCTTCATCGAAAAGCCCCTGCGCCAGCCTGGTCACCGCTGCGGGGACCGGCGGCGCCAGGTCGGCCACAGCTCGGAGACCGGACAGGACGTCGTCAGGTCGTACGGCAGGTGTCACGTGCCGAACAACCAGCCGCAGTATCGCACAGGGCTTGTCGGTCGGCCTATCAGCGTCGGAAGCGATCGGTTCACCGTCGGTGACCGTTGCCAGGCTCACGACGGCCTCGCGTGCGTCGAAGGTGCGCATGCCGTTCTTGGTGCGGCGCTGGACCTCGACCTGCTCGGCGGCGGCGAAGAGCTCGGCGGCGCGCTCGGCCTCCGCGGGCTCCACGCCGTCGAGGCGCAGTTCCCAGACGGACGCCGTCAGCCGGTCGGCCAGTCCCGAGGTGTGGGACTCGACGGCGTCGACGATGTCGAGCCCTGCGGGCATCGACTCGTCGAGGAGCTCCCGCAGCTTCTCCGGGTCGCGGGGCGCGGTGAGCGCGATCTCCAGGTACTCGGCTTCACTGCCCGTGCCGGTGGGTGCGGCATTGGCGTACGACACCTTCGGGTGCGGGGTGAACCCCGCCGAGTACGCCATGGGCACCTCGGCGCGGCGCAGCGCACGCTCGAAGGCGCGCTGGAAGTCACGGTGGCTGGTGAACCGGAGGCGGCCGCGCTTGGTGTAACGCAGTCGGATGCGCTGCACCGCGGGTGCGGGCGGCGGGCCTACGGGCTGTCGCTTGCCCAGTTCTCTCAGTCCTTCGTGAGTGCGGTCGTACTGCTACCTAGAGTACGTGCCGTCGGCGTGTCCGGTTCCCGTCGGGCCACCGGAACCGCCACGGGCACCGCTTCCTTCGGTACCCCGAACAGCATCCGCCGCACATCGGCCCGGGCCTGGCGCACGCTCTCCCGCGCGGACGCGAGGGCCTGCCGCGTCGTGCGGCCGACGCTGCGGGCGGCCTCGGCGGCGGGGCGCCACACCGCGTCGCGGATCACGTGCCCGACGGGTGTGAGCACCGTCCGGTACACCCACCGCACCGGTTCGACGAAGATCCACCGGAGGAGCCTGCCGAGGAAGCGGCCGACGACGAGGGAGATGTGACCGGCGACACGCCAGGCGTGGCCGAGCGCGTCGCCGATCTCACGGGCGACGACGGCGACCGCCCGGCCGACGGGCGCGAGCACCCACCGCCACAGGGCGGCGGCCGGTACGACGAAGATCCAGCGGCCCAGCGTGGTGACGACGGTCCACAGGCCGCGCGCCAGCCAGGCGATCCCCGCGCCGATGCCGCGGGCCGTCCAGGCGATGCCGTGCCCGACGGGCGTCAGCACGCGCGCGTAGAGCCACATCGCGGGCACGACGATCAGCGTCCGGCCCAGCCAGGCGAGCCCGAGACCCACCGGCACGACCACGTACCGCCACAGGCCCACCCACGGCCAGACGAAGACCGCCTTGAACAGCCAGAGCAGGACGAGGCCGATGCCGCGTCCGGCCGCGGCGGCGCCCGTGCCGATGGCCCGCGCGAGCCAGTCGATGCCGTGCCCGATCGGGGTCAGCACGCGCGCGTAGAGCCATCCGGCGGGCACGACGAGCAGGACACGGGCCAGCCAGGCCAGGCCCGCGCCGATGCCGAGCACCCCGGCGGCGACGCCCCGCCCGAGCCAGGCGATGCCGTGCCCGATCGGGGTCAGCACGCGCGCGTAGAGCCACTTCGCGGGGATGCCGATCAGCGTCCGGCCCAGCCAGGCGAGCCCGAGACCCACCGGTACCACCACGTACCGCCACAGGCCCACCCACGGCCAGACGAAGACCGCCTTGAGCAGCCAGGTCAGTACGGCGGCGATGCCGCGTCCGAGCGGGCGCAGCGCGGTGCGGTACAGGAAGCGGCCGGATACGGCGAGCGCGTCCCACACCAGGCGTACGGGCACCACAAGGACGAGCACCACGATCCGCACCGGGATGCGGATCGCGACGGCGAGACAGCCCTCGGGCTGCGGCCGCGCGGTCGCGGGTGGCTGGGCGGCCACGTGCTCGGCGGGCCGCGGGGGCCGTTTCTCGAGGTCCATGTAGTCCTAGACGCGCGAGGCGTCGGTTCGGATGCGGCCGGTCCCGATCCAGTACCGGAGCTTGCCGCCCCGCTCGTCCTCGAACGTGCCGCCCGCGGCCTCGATGACCTTGCGGGAACCGGTGTTGTCGGTGTCGCAGGTGACCAGGACGGATTCCAGGCCGAGTCCGGCGGCGTACGGGAGGCAGGCGCGGAGCATGTCGGTGGCGTGGCCGCGGCGGCGGGCGGTGGGGCGGACCTCGTAGCCGATGTGCCCGCCGTACTCGCGCAGGAAGCGGGTGGCGACGGTGTGCCGGATGGTGATGCGGCCGAGGTAGTCGGCGCCTTCGACGTACCAGAGGGTCGTGACGGGGACGGCGAGGGGCTCGGCGGGATAGGCGGCGGCGCGGACCTCGGCGACGTACGACGCGAAGACCGCGGGGTCCCGCCAGCGTGCGCCGTAGTGGCGCAGGGTGCTGCCGAGCGTCGTGTCGTCGCCGGGCCCGCCCTGCCCCTCGGCCCGGAACTCCTCCATCGCGGCGATGTAGGAGCGGTGCACCTGGGCGGTGGGCAGGGCGAGTCGCGGCATGTGCTTGCTGCTCGGCGCTTCGGTTCCGGTACCGGTCCGGCTACTTGACGACCGTCAGCGGCAGGAGCTTCTTGCCGGTCGGGCCGATCTGGATGTGCGTGTCCATCTGCGGGCACACGCCGCAGTCGAAGCACGGCGTCCAGCGGCAGTCCTCGACCTCGGTCTCGTCGAGCGAGTCCTGCCAGTCCTCCCAGAGCCAGTCCTTGTCGAGGCCGGAGTCCAGGTGGTCCCAGGGCAGGACCTCCTCGTACGTGCGCTCACGCGTCGTGTACCAGTCGACGTCGACGCCCACCTCGGGCAGCGTCTTCTCGGCGCACCGCATCCAGCGCTCGTAGCTGAAGTGCTCGCGCCAGCCGTCGAAGCGGCCGCCCTCCTCGTAGACGGCGCGGATGACGGCGCCGATGCGGCGGTCGCCGCGCGAGAGCAGGCCCTCGACGATGCCGGGCTTGCCGTCGTGGTAGCGGAAGCCGATGGAGCGGCCGTACTTCTTGTCGCCGCGGATCTTGTCGCGGAGCTTCTCCAGGCGGGCGTCGGTCTCCTCGGCGGAGAGCTGCGGGGCCCACTGGAACGGCGTGTGCGGCTTGGGCACGAAGCCGCCGATGGAGACCGTGCAGCGGATGTCGTTCGAGCCGGAGACCTCGCGGCCCTTCTGGATGACGTTCATCGCCATGTCGGCGATCTGCAGGACGTCGTCGTCGGTCTCGGTGGGCAGGCCACACATGAAGTACAGCTTCACCTGGCGCCAGCCGTTGCCGTACGCGGTCGCGACGGTGCGGATGAGGTCTTCCTCGGACACCATCTTGTTGATGACCTTGCGCATGCGCTCACTGCCGCCCTCGGGGGCGAAGGTGAGGCCGGAGCGGCGGCCGTTCCTGGTCAGTTCGTTGGCGAGGTCCACGTTGAACGCGTCGACGCGGGTCGAGGGGAGGGACAGGCCGATCTTGTCCTCCTCGTACCGGTCGGCGAGGCCCTTGGCGACGTCGGCGATCTCGCTGTGGTCGGCGGAGGAGAGCGAGAGCAGGCCGACCTCCTCGAAGCCGGTCGCCTTCAGGCCCTTCTCGACCATGTCGCCGATGCCGGTGATGCTTCGCTCCCGCACGGGGCGCGTGATCATGCCGGCCTGGCAGAAGCGGCAGCCGCGGGTGCAGCCGCGGAAGATCTCCACGGACATCCGCTCGTGGACGGTCTCGGCGAGCGGCACGAGGGGCTGCTTGGGGTAGGGCCACTCGTCGAGGTCCATGACGGTGTGCTTGGACACGCGCCACGGCACGCCGCTGCGGTTGGGGACGACGCGGCCGATGCGGCCGTCGGGGAGGTACTCGACGTCGTAGAACGCCGGGATGTAGACCGAACCGGTCCTGGCGAGGCGGAAGAGGACCTCCTCGCGTCCGCCGGGGCGGCCCTCGGCCTTCCAGGCGCGGATGATCCCCGTCATGTCGAGCACGGCCTGCTCGCCGTCGCCGATGATCGCGGCGTCGATGAACTCGGCGATCGGCTCGGGGTTGAAGGCGGCGTGGCCGCCCGCGAGGACGATCGGGTCGTCCAGGGTGCGGTCCTTGGACTCCAGCGGGATGCCCGCGAGGTCCAGGGCGGCCAGCATGTTGGTGTAGCCGAGCTCGGTGGAGAAGCTGAGACCGAAGACGTCGAAGGCGCCGACGGGGCGGTGCGAGTCGACCGTGAACTGGGGCACCCGGTGCTCGCGCATCAGGGCCTCCAGATCCGGCCAGACGCTGTAGGTGCGCTCGGCGAGCACGCCCTCGCGCTCGTTCAGGACCTCGTAGAGGATCTGGACGCCCTGGTTGGGCAGTCCGACCTCGTACGCGTCCGGGTACATGAGCGCCCAGCGGACGTCGCAGGAATCCCACGGCTTGACGGTGGAGTTCAGCTCACCGCCGACGTACTGGATGGGCTTCTGCACATGCGGGAGCAGAGCTTCGAGCTGTGGGAAGACCGACTCGGCAGACATCGCGAACCTTCATGAGCGGGCAGGGGTGACCATCAAGCGTACCCCGGTGTTCACCCGCCGAGCGCCGCCCGCACTTTCGCCCGGGAGGCCGCGGCCCACTCCCCCGGCAGCTCCCGCTCCCGGTCCGCGCCCGCCGCCTCCTCCTGGCCGTACAGAAGTCCCCAGGTGAAGGCGGACTCCCCGGCCAGGTGCGCCTGGATCGCCAGGGCCCGCAGCGCCTCGCGCGCGACCACGCTGTCCTGGTGGTCGCCGAGGAGGCTCTGCACGGCCTTCATCCGCTTGGCGAACCGCTTGGCGGGCCTGCCGAGCGCGGGCACCGCCGACTCGCCCGCGTACCTGGCGCGCTTGGCGGCCTTGCGGGCGGCGTGCAGGGCGACGTCGCGCGCGGGGCCCGGGGGCAGCTCCAGGGCGTGGTCGATACGGGTGGCCAGCCGGGCGTAGTCCTTGAGGGCGGCCTTGGGCAGCGCTTTCGCGGGCGCCTTGGCCGCGGCGGGGCGCAGTGGGGGCGCGGCGAGCAGGGCGTCGAGAGTGTCCAGGAGGGTGAGGTAGCGCTCGCTGTCGAGGGCGGCGAGCGCGCCGCGCCGGGCGTCGGTGCTCCTGGCGACGTCCCAGATCCGCAGCCGCCCGCGCACCGGACCGAGGAGGAGGGTCTCGGGCAGCGCGCCGATGCGGGCGCCGAGCCGCTCGGCGAGGACTTCCTGGTCGCGGGCGACGCCCAGCCCGGCCGCGAGCCATTTGAGCTCATCGCCCAGGGGGTCGGTGACCGTGCGGTCGAGGATCTTCCCGTACGACTTGAAGGCGCTGCGCATCCGGCGGGTGGCGACGCGCATCTGGTGCACGGCGTCGGGCAGGTCGCGGCGGACGGCGGGGTCGAGCGAGACGAGCGCGTCGCGCTGGGCGCGGAGGTAGCCGAGGACGTGGTCACCGGCGCTCCCTGCTCCTTCGCCCGCGGCCTCGTGCACCGCATCGGCGACGGCCTCGCTCTTGCCGGCCTTCTTCCCGGTGTGTTCCCGCTGCTCGGTGCTCGCGAGCGCCCTGGCCAGCTTCGACGGGGACGAGGAGCGCCGCGCGCCCGCCTTCTTGAGCTTCTTCTCGACCTTGTCGAGGAGCGCGGGGTCGCCGCCGTCCGCCAGTTCGACCTCGGCCTCGGTCCACTCGACGGTGCCGGCGTCCCCGGCGAGCCGCTCGGCGAGCACCCGGTCGACGCTGGCCTCGGCGAGCAGGGCGCCCTGGGCGTCGAGGAGGTGGCACAGGGTCCGCGCGGACAGCAGACGGACGACGGGGACCAGTTCGGCCGAGCGCACCCGGGAGCGCACGAGTGCGGCGAGGGCGGGCGGCACCGTGTCCGAGAGCGGGGCGTGGATCTCGTCCCGTACGCCGTCGGCGAGCGACACCGGGAGTTTCAGGTGCCAGCCCTCGTCGGGGCCGCCGGTGCGCCGCCGCAGCGTGCTCGAGGCGGCCGCCAGGCGCTGGTCGGCGGTGTCCCAGTAGACGGCGTCCAGTTCGACGACGCCTCTGTCGACGACGTCCGCGACCCCGGGGACGCCGGACAGGTCGGGCAGCGTCGCGTCCGCCCCGACGTCGTACTTCCGCTCGATCTCGCGCTTCGTCTCCGCCATGGATTGAATCTAGACGCGAAACGCGGCGGCAAACATGCCTCGGACGGTCCGGCGTCCTCGCTCAGGCCGACATGGGGCGCTGCACCTTGATCGACTGAAGTAGTCCGACGGCCACCCAGACCGCGAACATCGACGAACCCCCGTACGAGACGAAGGGCAGCGGAAGGCCCGCGACCGGCATGATGCCGAGGGTCATCCCGATGTTCTCGAAGGCCTGGAAGGCGAACCAGGCGATGATCCCGGCGGCGACGATCGTGCCGTACAGCTCGGTCGTCTCGCGCGCGATGCGGCAGGCGCGCCACAGGACGACGCCGAGCAGGAGCAGGATCGCGCCCGCGCCGAGGAACCCGAGCTCCTCGCCCGCGACCGTGAAGACGAAGTCCGTCTGCTGCTCGGGGACGAACTGGCCGGTGGTCTGGGAGCCCTTGGTCAGGCCGGTGCCCGTCAGGCCGCCGGAGCCGATGGCGATGCGCGCCTGGTTGGTGTTGTAGCCGACGCCCGCCGGGTCGAGCGCGGGGTTGGCGAAGGCGGCGAAGCGGGCGATCTGGTAGTCGTCCAGGACGCCGAGCTGCCATATGGCGACGCCACCGGCGACGCCGGCGCCGAGCAGGCCGAACACCCAGCGGTTGGAGGCGCCGGATGCGAGCAGCACACCAAGGACGATCATCGCCATGACCATGACCGAACCGAGGTCCGGCATGAGCATCACGATCGCGACCGGCACGGCGGCGAGGGCGAGCGCCTGCACGACCGTGCGGTGATCGGGATGTTCCCGGTCGCCCGCGTCGACGCGGGCCGCGAGCAGCATCGCCATGCCCAGGATGATCGTGATCTTCACGAACTCGGAGGGCTGCAGCGAGAAGCCGCCGCCGAGCACGATCCACGCGTGCGCGCCGTTGATCGTCGCGCCGAGCGGGGTGAGGACGAGCAGGACCAGGAAGACGGAGATGCCGTAGAGGATCGGCACGGCCGTGCGCAGCGTGCGGTGGCCGAGCCAGACGGTGCCGATCATCAGGGCGAAGCCGATGCCGGTGTTCAGGACGTGCTTGAGCGCGAAGGACCACGGGTCGTCGCCGACGAGCTCGGTGCGGTTGCGGGTCGCGGAGTAGACGAGCGCGGTGCCGATCCCGGAGAGCGCGATCGCCGCGAACAGCATGGGCCAGTCGAGCCGGCGCAGTATCGAGTCGCGGGCGAGCATCCGCGACATGCCGGAACGCTCCGGGCCGTACCCGGAGACGGAGAAGCCGCCGGCGGTCATCAGTCACGCCTCCAGTTCTCGGCCGGGGCCCCGGCCAGCTGCTGCTGCTCGGCCGGCGGCTTGGGCGCCCGGGGCTTGTACGGCTTGATCTCCGGGGAGTCGATGGAGCCGTCGGTCTCGATCTTCGGCAGCTTCTTCTGCGGTTCGGGCAGGAGTGCCTTCTTGATGTCCTGCTTGCCGTCGTCGTCCAGGCCGTAGATCGCGTTGTAGATCTGGCGGACGGCGGGTCCCGACGCACCGGAACCCGTACCGCCCTGGGAGATCGTCATCACGATCGTGTAGTCCTTGGTGTACGTCGCGAACCACGAGGTGGTCTGCTTGCCGTAGACCTCCGCGGTACCGGTCTTGGCGTGCATCGGGATCTTCTTCTGCGGCCAGCCCTGGAACCGCCAGGCGGCCGTACCGCGCGTGGCGACGTCCGAGAGGGCACCGTCTATGTCCTTCTGCAGCTTGGCGTCCATCGGCAGCCTGCCGTGCGACTTGGGCGCGATCTCCTCGACCCGCTTGCCGTCGGCGCTGACGATCGCCTTGCCGACGGTGGGGTCGTGGAGGGTGCCGCCGTTGGCGATGGCGGAGTAGATCGTGGCCATCTGGATCGGCGTGACGAGGGTGTCGCCCTGGCCGATGGAGTAGTTGACGGAGTCGCCCGCGCGCATCTTCATGCCTTCGAGGCAGTTCTCGTAGGCGATGCGCTCGGCGTAGTCACCGCCGCTCTTCTTGCCCTGCTTGCACCAGGCGTCCTTGTTGGCCTTCCAGTAGTCCTTCTTCCACTGGCGGTCGGGGACGCGTCCCGATACCTCGTTGGGCAGGTCGATGCCGGTCTCCTTGCCGAGGCCGAACTGGTGGGCGGTCCGGTAGAACCAGTCCTTGGGGTTCTTCACCGGCTTGTTGCCGCCGTCCTTGCGCCACTGGTCGTGCGACAGCTTGTAGAAGACGGTGTCGCAGGAGACTTCGAGGGCCTGGCCGAGCGAGATGGAGCCGTGGCCCTTGGACTCGTAGTTCTGGAAGGTCTGGCCGCCGATGGAGTACGAACTGGGGCAGGGGTAGCGGCCGTTGAAGTCGTAGCCCGCGTTGACCGCCGCGGTCGTCGGGATGACCTTGAAGATCGAGCCGGGGGCGGCCTGGCCCTGGATGGCGCGGTTCAGCAGCGGGTAGTTCGACTGCTTGCCGGTGAGCCTGGTGTAGTCCTTGCCGGAGATGCCGCCGACCCAGGCGTTCGGGTCGTACGTCGGGTTGGAGGCCATGGAGACGACGCGTCCCGTCTTGTTCTCCATGACGACGACGGCGCCCGCGTCGGCCTTGTAGTTCTCCCCGGTGTTCTTGTCGAACTCCTTGCGGGCCTTCTTCATCGCGTCGTTCAGCCAGTACTCGGAGACGGCCTGCACACGCGCGTCGATGCTGGTGACGACGTTGGCGCCGGGCTTGGCCGCGTCCGCCTCGGCCTTGCCGATGACGCGGCCGAGGTTGTCCACCTCGTAGCGGGTGACACCGGCCTTGCCGCGCAGCTGCTTGTCGTACGTGCGCTCGAGGCCGGAGCGGCCCACCATGTCCGAGCGGAGGTAGGGCGAGGAGGTGTTCTCGGCCTTCTTGATCTCCTCGTCGGTGACGGGCGAGAGGTAGCCGAGGACCTGGGCGGTGTTGGACTTGCCGGGGGCGGCGTAACGGCGCACGGCGGTGGGCTCGGCGGTGATGCCGGGGAAGTCCTCGGAGCGCTCGCGGATCTGCAGGGCCTGGCGGGGCGTGGCCTCGTCGGTGACCGGGATGGGCTGGTACGGCGAGCCGTTCCAGCAGGGCTGCGGCGTCTTGGCGTCACAGAGGCGGACCTTGCCCTGGACGTCCTCGGGCTTCATGTCGAGGACGTCGGCGAGCTTGGCGAGAACCGCCTTGCCGTCGTCCTTCATCTTCATCAGGTCCGTGCGGGACGCGGAGACGACGAGGCGGGTCTCGTTGTCGGCGATCGGCACTCCGCGGGCGTCCAGGATGGAGCCGCGGGTGGCCGGCTGGACGACCTGCTGGACGTGGTTGCCCGAGGCTTCCTCGGCGTACTCGTCGCCGTTGCGGACCTGGAGGTACCAGAGGCGGCCGCCGAGGGTGAGCAGGAGGGAGACCACGAGGATCTGGATGACGATGAGACGGATCTGGACGCGTGGGGTCCGGCCCGTCTCGGGAATGTTGGTCACTTCTTCCCTCCCCTGGGTGCGTCAGCGAAGTGAGTCGCCGTCACAGGCGCTTGACCCCCTTGATACGGCCGGCGCGGGCGACCCGGGCCTTGGCTGCCTTGGCCCGCAGGCCGCCGCCGCGCTGGTTGCCGATGCTCAGCCCGGTGCCGGAGGAGAGCCAGCCGGAGGAGACGTCGGCCGCCTTGTTGACGGGTGAGTTCTCCCCGAGCGGGTCGTTCTCGGCGCGCCGGGCGAGCGCGATGATCAGCGGCACGGTGAAGGGCGCGAGCACCAGGTCGTAGAGCGCGGCGGTGAACAGCAGGCCGACCAGGCCGACATGGCGGGCCGCGGTGTCCCCGACGAGGGAGCCGACGCCCGCGTACAGCAGGGTCGAGCCGATGGCGGCGCTGACGACCACGACGAGCGGTCCGGTGGCGGAGCGCAGGCGGCCGTTGTCGGGCTTGGCGAGGCCCGCGAGGTAGCCGACGACGCAGAGGACCAGCGCGTACCGCCCGGCGGCGTGGTCGGCGGGCGGCGCGAGGTCGGACAGGAGTCCGGCGCCGAAGCCGACGAGGGCACCGCCGACGTGACCGTAGACGAGGGCGAGGCCGAGGACGGTGAGCAGCACCAGGTCCGGCACCGCGCCCGGCAGTTGGAGCCGGGCCAGGACGCTGACCTGGATGACCAGGGCGACGACGACGAGGGCGGTGGAGAGCAGGATTCGGTTGAAGCGCATGGGTCCGGTCTCCTACTGCTCGTTGCCGTCGTCGGCGCCGTCGGCCGGGGGCTGTCCCGAGGGGGTGGCCGTGACGGTCACCGTCGGGGTGGGCTTGGGCTTTGCGGGCTTCTTCGGCAGGACCGTGTCGCGCGGGTCCTCGCGGGGCGCCTCGACGACCACGCCGACGATGTCGAGCCTGGTGAACCCGGCGTACGGCTTCACGTAGACCCGGCGGGTGAGGTCACCGCCCGAGGGGTCGACGCGGACGACCTCGCCGACCGGGACGCCCGGTACGAACGGCTTGTCCTTGCGCGAGCCGAAGGTGACCAGGCGGTCGCCCTTCTTGACCTTGGCCTTGCCGTTGAGCAGCTGGACGGAGAGCGGACGGTCGCCCTGGCCGGTGGCGAAGCCGAGTTCGTCGGTCTTCTCCATGCGGGTGCCGACGGTGAAGTCGGGGTCGTTGGCGAGCAGGACGGTCGCGGTGCTCGGGCCGACCGTGGTGACGCGGCCGACCAGGCCTTCGCCGTTCAGGACGGTCATGTCGCGCTTGATCCCGTCGTTGGCGCCGGCGTCGATGGTGACGGTCCAGGAGAAGCCCTGGGCCGCTCCTATCCCGATGACCTCGGCGCCCTTGATGCCGTACTGCCCCGCGCCGGCCTTCTTCAGCATGCTGTCGAGCTGCTGCACACGGCTGCGGTTGCGGTCGTCGCTGCCGAGTTTCGCCTTCAGGGCGGCGTTCTGCCGCTCCAGTTCGGCGATGCGGTTGTGGCGTTCTCCGGAGTCGCGCACCGCGCCGATGGCGTTCCCGATCGGGTCGACGGCGGAGGACATCCCCTCCTCGACCGGACCGAACACCGTCGCGGCGGTCCTGCGGGCACCGTCGACCGGCGAGTCCTCACCACCGCGGATGTCCACCGTGATCAAAGCGAACGCGATGGCTACCAGCAGCACCAGAAGCAGCCGGCTCTCTCGTGTGTCCCTCACGTGCGGCGGCGTGCCTTCCTCAATCGGAATGGCGTGGAAGTTGCGCGTTCCACGCGGTTCGGGGGAATTTTCTGCGTTGCCTGGATTTTTCTGTCTTGCCTCTATATCAACGATCCGCCGCACGACGTGGCAAGCACGCGTACGGCGGATCCTCGCGCGTCAGATCATCTGCGCGGCTGGGCGTCCAGCACCTGCTGCAACGCCTCGAATTCCTCGACACACTTTCCGGAGCCGAGCGCCACGCTGTCGAGCGGGTCCTCGGCGATGTGGATCGGCATGCCGGTCTCCCGGCGCAGCCGCTCGTCGAGGCCACGCAGCAGGGCGCCGCCGCCGGTGAGGACGATGCCGCGGTCCATCACGTCGCCGGAGAGCTCCGGCGGGCACTTGTCGAGGGTGGTCTTCACCGCGTCGACGATGGCGTTGACCGGCTCCTCGATGGCCTTGCGGACCTCGGCGGCGGAGATGACGACGGTCTTGGGCAGCCCGGAGACCAGGTCCCTGCCGCGGATCTCGGTGTGCTCGTCGGCGTCCATGTCGTACGCCGAACCGATGGTGATCTTGATCTGTTCGGCGGTGCGCTCGCCGAGGAGGAGGGAGTACTCCTTCTTGATGTGCTGGATGATCGCGTTGTCCAGCTCGTCGCCCGCGACGCGGATCGACTGTGCCGTGACGATTCCGCCGAGCGAGATGACGGCGACCTCGGTGGTGCCGCCGCCGATGTCGACCACCATGTTGCCGGTGGCCTCGTGGACCGGCAGACCGGAACCGATGGCCGCGGCCATGGGCTCCTCGATGATGTGCACCTGGCGCGCGCCGGCCTGTGAGGAGGCCTCGATGACGGCGCGGCGCTCGACGCCGGTGATGCCCGAGGGCACACAGACGACGACGCGCGGACGGGCGAGGTAGCGCCGCTTGTGGATCTTCAGGATGAAGTAGCGGAGCATCCGCTCGGTGATCTCGAAGTCGGCGATGACGCCGTCCTTCAGCGGACGCACCGCGACGATGTTGCCGGGCGTGCGCCCGATCATCTTCTTCGCCTCGGCGCCCACCGCGAGGATGCCACCGGTGTTGGTGTTGATCGCGACGACGGACGGCTCGTTGAGTACGATCCCCCGACCCCTGACGTACACCAGCGTGTTGGCGGTCCCGAGGTCGACAGCCATGTCACGGCCGATGAACGACATGTTGTTCCCCATGAGGATGCGTCTGGCCTTCCCTAGTGGAGCGTTTGATGGCTTTTTAGGTAGGCGAGGTGGGTGCTGTGTGGCAGTGGAGGCTTCCATCGTAGTCTCGGCCGCGCGAAGACGGCGCGAGGGTCTTCGCCATTGTCAGCAGATGATGTGCCGCCTCGCCCTTGGAGACGTGCCATAGGGGGCATGCGTTCCCCCGATCGGGGTGCATATGCCAAGGGACGGCCGAATTCCTCCGGCCGTCCCGGCTCCGTTCCGGCTGGCCCGGCGCCGTTCTGACTTCACGTCAGGGGCGTCCGACTCAGGCGGCACCAGGGAAGAAGATCTTGAGCTCGCGCTCGGCGGACTCCTCGGAGTCCGAGGCGTGGATCAGGTTCTCCCGGACGATCGTGCCGAAGTCGCCGCGGATCGAACCGGGCGCCGCGGCGATCGGGTCGGTCGGCCCGGCGAGGGCGCGCACACCCTCGATGACCCGCTCGCCCTCGACGACGAGCGCGACGACCGGGCCCGACGACATGAAGGCGACCAGCGGCTCGTAGAAGGGCTTGCCCTTGTGCTCGCCGTAGTGCTGCTCCAGGGTCTCCTGGTCGAGCGAGCGCAGCTCCAGCGCGGAGATCGTCCAGCCCGCCTTGCGCTCGATGCGGCCGATGATCTCTCCGATCAGACCACGACGGACGGCGTCGGGCTTCAGCAGGACGAGGGTGCGCTGGCTCATGTGCGGCTCCAAAAGAGTTCTGTCAACGGGATTGGGCCGCACGATACCGGGGACGGCTACGCGGGGTTACCTCCGGCCTCCGGCTGCCCCTGCGCCTGCCCCTCGGTCATGGCCGCGAACCGGGCCTTCGCCTCGTCGACCTTGCGGCCGAAGTGGACCGACGCCCACCACAGGGCGGCGAACACCGCGCCGAGGAAGAACATCGTGGGCACCACGAAACCGCTCGCGATCAGCGCGATCTGCAGCGCCCAGCCGAGCTGCACCCCACCGGGCCGGGTGATCATTCCGCAGAGCAGCAGGGACACCGCCATCGCGATGCCGCAGACCGTCCAGACCGTGCCCATCGACAGGTCGTCGTCCTTCATGGCGACCAGACCCGCGAAGCCGATGACGAAGAACTCGCCGATCAGCGTCGAGGCGCAGAGCATACGCACAGGAATCAGCCTCTCCCCAGGAGCAGTCGGGCCTCGCCGACCGTGATGACGGAACCAGTGATGAGTACGCCGCCACCGGCGTACTCCCCCTCCTCCTCGGCGAGGGTGATCGCCGCCTCCAGGGCGTCGTCCAGACGCGGCTCTACCTGGACGCGGTCGTCACCGAAGACCTCGACGGCGAGTCCGGCCAGCGTGTCCGCGTCCATCGCCCGGTGGCTGGAGTTCTGCGTGACGA
The DNA here is from genome assembly GCF_056433985.1 of Streptomyces sp. NPDC044106. NCBI lineage: Bacteria > Bacillati > Actinomycetota > Actinomycetes > Kitasatosporales > Streptomycetaceae > Streptomyces > Streptomyces sp. NPDC044106. The sequence continues at coordinate 37,246 of NZ_JBWKFZ010000010.1, read as the reverse complement.
CGACCTCGGCGAAGATCGGCTCGAACGCTTCGAGGAGCCCCCTCATGTCCTTGTCGTCGCTCGCGCCGACCACGCCGATCAGCCGGCTGAAGTCGAAGGCCTCGCTGATCGCGGCGGCCGCGGCGCGGGCGCCCGCCGGGTTGTGCGCGGCGTCGAGGACGACGGTGGGCGAGCGGCGCACCACCTCCAGGCGGCCCGGCGATGACACCGAAGCGAAGGCCTTGCGGATCGTCTCGATGTCCAGCGCGCGCGTGTGCTGCGAGCCGATGCCGAAGAACGCCTCGACGGCGGCGAGCGCCACCGCGGCGTTGTGCGCCTGGTGCTCGCCGTGCAGCGGCAGGAAGATCTCCTCGTACTCACCGCCGAGGCCGCGGAGCGTCAGGAGCTGGCCGCCGACCGCCACCTGGCGGGCGACGACGCCGAACTCCAGGCCCTCGCGGGCCACCGTCGCGTCGACCTCCACGGACTTCTTCAGGAGTACCTGCGCGGCGTCCACCTGCTGCTGAGCCATGATCACCGTCGCGCCCGGCTTGATGATGCCGGCCTTCTCCTTGGCGATCTCGCCGACCGTGGAACCGAGGCGGTCCGTGTGGTCCAGGTCGATGGGGGTGATGACGGCGACCGAGCCGTCGATCACATTCGTCGCGTCCCAGCTGCCGCCCATGCCGACCTCGACGACGGCCACGTCCACGGGGGCGTCGGCGAAGGCCGCGTACGCCATGCCGGTGAGCACCTCGAAGAACGAGAGGCGGTACTCCTGCTGGGAGTCGACCATCTCCACGTACGGCTTGATGTCGTTGTACGACTCGATGAAGCGCTCGGCCTCGACGGGCGCGCCGTCCAGGCTGATGCGCTCGGTGATCGACTGGACGTGCGGCGAGGTGTAACGGCCGGTGCGCAGGTCGAAGGCGGAGAACAGCGCCTCGACCATGCGGGCCGTGGACGTCTTGCCGTTCGTGCCCGTGATGTGGATCGAGGGGTACGCGCGCTGCGGCTCGCCCAGAACGTCCATCAGCGCGGCGATGCGGCTGACGGAGGGCTCCAGCTTCGTCTCGCCCCAGCGGCCCGCGAGCTCCGCCTCCACCTCGCGCAGCGCCCTGTCCACCTCCGGGTCGGTGGGGCGGGCGGGGACGTCGCCCTGGGGCGGGCCCGCCTGGGTGCGCAGGGTGCGGCTGCCCGCCTCGATCACGGCGAGGTCGGGATCGCGGTCCGTCTCGGCGCCGACGATCTCCTCGAAGGCGTCGTCGGGCTCGGCGGGTCGGTCGTCGTCATGCGGGGGGAGGTCACTCACGCACGCCAGTCTACGGAGCGGCGCCGACACGCGCGGTCAGGACCTCCAGGTAGTTCGGCGCACAGACCGCACGCGGACCCTACGCGGACCTCACGCGGCCCTCCAGGGCCTTCGTCGGGACTTTCGACCTGTCCGATTCGGGACCTTCGACCCTCCGTTCGGCGGCCCCACCGGGCAAACTTGGCGATCATGGACATAGGTATCGACCTCGGCACTGCGAACACCCTCCTCTACGTGCGCGGCAAGGGCATCGTGCTCAACGAGCCGTCCGTGGTCGCCGTGCGGGCGAGCCGTGGAGGCAAGAGCGGCGTGCTCGCCGTGGGGGCGGAGGCCAAGGAGACGATCGGGCGCACACCCGGGTCCATCACCGCCATCCGGCCGCTGCGGGACGGTGTGATCAGCGACTACGAGGCCGCCGAGGAACTCATCCGGCACTTCGTGCGCAAGGCGGTACCCGGGCGCAGGCCTCGTACGCGCATGGTCGTCTGCGTGCCGAGCGGGGTCACGCCCGTCGAGCGGCGCGCGATCGTGCACGCGTCGCAGCGGGCCGGGGCGCGGGCCGTGCACCTGATCGAGGAGCCGATGGCGGCGGCCATCGGGGCGGGCCTTCCGGTCGCCGAGCCGCGCGGCTCGATGGTCGTCGACATCGGCGGCGGCACGACCGAGGTCGCGGTGATCTCCCTGGGCGGCATCGTCACGGCCCAGTCGCTGCGGGTGGGCGGCGACCGCCTCGACACGGCCATCACCGACTTCGTGCGCAAGGAGCACGCGCTGCTCATCGGCGAGCGCACCGCCGAGGACATCAAGGTCGCCATCGGGTCCGCGTGGCCGGTGCCGGGCGAGGACGCGCTGGAGATGCGGACGTTCACCGTGCGGGGGCGAGAGAAGGTGGGCGGCCTGCCCAAGACCGTGGACCTGACGGCGCGAGAGGTGCGGGCCGCTCTGGACGAGCCGGTCGAGCAGATCATCGCGGCGGTCAAGGCGACGCTGGAGGAGTGCCCGCCGGAGCTCTCCGGCGACATCATGGAGCACGGCATCGTGCTGACGGGCGGCGGGGCGCTGCTGCCCGCGCTGGACCTGCGGATCGCCTCCGCCACGGGGATCCCGGTCTTCGTCGCGGACGACCCGCTGGACAGTGTGGCGCTGGGCTGCGGGAAGTGCGTGGAGGACTTCGACGGGCTCGAACGGGGCTTGACCGCGGCGTAGGCCTCCCGTGCGGGGGCGGCGGCCTGCGTCCCCCTCCCGGAGGCTGCTGTGGCTCGGCCGCGGGCCGGACGTGGCTGGTCGCGCAGTTCCCCGCGCCCCCTTGGCGGCACCTTCGACGGGCGGCGAGGCAGGACCACCCAGGGGCGCGGGGAACTGCGCGCTCGGCCCCGGGCGGCCCGCAGGCGAAGAACGCGTTCAGCCCCAACAGCCCCGCACCAGGCACCCGGCACCGGGACCCGCACCCGGCCGACGGCCCCCTCACGCCTCGGCCAGCCGCCCCGCGGACAACGTGGCGCACACCTCGTACACCCGCCCCCGCGGCCCCGCCGCAAACGTTCCGCCCACCGCCCGGATCCGCTCCGCCATTCCCGTCGTCCCGGTGCCCGCGGAGACCGGCGCGGTCACGGGGGCCGCGGCGGGCAGCGGGTTGCTGACGGTGATCCGCAGGCGGTCGCCCTCCAGGTCCACACGGACCGTCACCCTCTCGCCCGGCGCGTGCTTCGCCGCGTTCGTCAGGCACTCCTGGACCACCCGGTGGACCGCCGCCTGGCGGAGCGGGGAGAGGCGGTGGGCCGCGTCGTCGATCAGGAGGTCGACGGGGCTGCCCGCGCGGCCGCTGCGCTCGGCGAGTTCGGGGAGCGCGTCGATGCCGGGGGTCGGGGCGCCGTCCGTGCCGCGCTGCACGATGATCTCGTTCAGCATCCGGTGCGCGCTGCGCGCCGCCTCCGAGAGTTCCTCGAAGTCCTTCTCGAAGGGCCCGCCCGCGGCCCTGCGCCCCAGCACCTGCGACCGCACGCTCAGCAGCGTCAGCTCGCGCCCCACGAAGTCGTGCACGTCCCGCGCGACGCGGGCCCGCTCCTGCTGGACGGCGTGCAGCGTGTCGGTCTCCGCGCGCTGCGCGGCGAGCGCGCGGACCAGGTCCTGCCGGTTCGCCGCGACGCCGACGCCCGCCGCGAGCACACCGATCGGGACGACGAGGCTCAGGAAGGCGCCGAGCGTGTCCCCCCGGTGCGCCGGCCAGCCCGGCAGGTTGAACATCACGTACGCGAAGCCGACGTAGCCGATGACCCCGAGCGTGCCCGCGAGGCGGCCCCGGTAGCGCGCCAGGGAGTACAGCGCGAACTGGGCGAGGGTCAGCTCGTGCAGCCAGCTCAGCAGGAAGAGGGCGACCGCGTACGGCAACCAGGGCAGCCTGCGGCGCAGCAGGAGGAAGGACGCGCCGGCCGCGAGGACCAGGGCGGCGAGTGGTCCCGTGAGGGAGTTGTCCGCCTCGGCGAGGCCGGGGACGTCCAGGCTCATCAGGGCGAAGGCACTGGCCGCCGTGAGCACGTCCTGCGTGCGCGGTGACTGCGACCAGCGATCATCCAGGCGGCCCACCGCGGCCGCCGCCTGGCGAATCGCCTGGGCGGCGGGCAGGTTGCGCATGCCTTCCATCATCCAAGGTCTTTCGGCCCTTTCCACCGGACCTAGGTCCTCGATTTGGTGATGTGCCGCACTCCGCGCCCTTGTGGGCGAATCATCCGGTTGTGCACACAACGGGTGTACTTTCGGCGCGGCTGCGCCGTCTCGGTGCACTCCGGGGGTCAAATCGGACCATGTGGTATGCCCAGAACCCCTCCAGGCGGACCCATCAGCTCGCCGGCGACGCCGGGGTGCTCCTGTGGACCGCGCTGTGGGCCACCGTCGCCGTCATCGCGTACCGGCTGGCCTGTCTGCTCGCCCTCCCCCGCGCCATACAGGAGCACAGCGCGCCGCTGCCACTGGTCGGCGAGCGCGTCGACCTCGTGCTGCGGCGTCTCGCCGAGGCCGTCGACGCGATGGATCCGGTGATCGTCCGGATCGCCGTGGCCGTCGGTGCCCTCGCCCTCTTCGTCCTGCCCGTCGGCCTCATGCTCGCCGCCTGGCTGCCGCGCAGGCTGCGCTGGATCCGGCAGGCGGCCGCCGCCCGGGACCTCGCCGCCTCCGACGACGGCCGCGAGATCCTCGCCCTGCGCACCCTGCTCAGACCGCTGCACGAAGTGGCGATCATGGCGGCGAACATGGCGGGCGCGACGCCGGGCAGCCTCGCCGAGGGCTGGCGCAACGGCGATCCGCAGACCCTGGAGGCGCTGGCCGAGGCGGAACTCGAACGGCTCGGTCTGGACCTACTGCCGCGCGTTCCTGAGGAGCACGGGCCCATCGGCCGGCAGGCCACCGGCCCGGTCGCCGAGTCGATCACCTAGGCGTACGCCTGGCCGTACATCTGGCCGTACGCCTGGCCATACGCCTGGCCGTACGTCTGGCCGTACGCGCGAAGGCCCCGGGACCGATGTGGCGGTCCCGGGGCCTTCGACTGCGCGGGTGCTACGCGGCCGGCAGTGCCTCCAGCTGCGCCTGCAGGCGGGCGATGTCGGCCTCGGCCTTGGTGAGGCGGCCGCGGATCTTGTCCACGACCTGGTCGGGCGCCTTCGCCAGGAACGCTTCGTTGCCGAGCTTCGCCGTGGCCTGCGCCTTCTCCTTCTCGGCGGCGGCCAGGTCCTTGGCCAGGCGCTTGCGCTCGGCCTCGACGTCGATCGTGCCGGACAGGTCGAGCGCGACGGTGGCGCCCGAGACCGGCAGCGTCGCCGTCGCCGTGAAGGCGTCGCCCTCGGGCTGGAGGCGCAGCAGCTGGCGGATGGCCGCCTCGTGCGGGGCCAGCGCGGTGCCGTCCAGGGTCAGGCGGGCCGGGACCTTCTGGCCCGGCTGGAGGCCCTGGTCGGCGCGGAAGCGGCGGACCTCCGTGATGACCTGCTGGAGGGTCTCGATCTCGCGCTCGGCCGCCGCGTCGCGGAAGCCGCTGTCCGACGGCCAGTCGGCGATGACGAGCGACTCGCCGCCGGTCAGTGCCGTCCAGAGCGTCTCCGTCACGAACGGCACGATCGGGTGGAGCAGGCGCAGGGTGACGTCCAGGACCTCGCCGAGGACGCGGGCCGAGACCTTCGCGCCCTCGCCGCCCGCCATGAACGTCGTCTTGGACAGCTCGACGTACCAGTCGAAGACCTCGTCCCACGCGAAGTGGAAGAGGGCGTCGGAGAGCTTGGCGAACTGGTAGTCGTCGTAGAGCGCGTCGACTTCGGCGACCGTCGCGTTGAGGCGGGAGAGGACCCAGCGGTCGGTGGCGGACAGCTGCTCGGCCGGAGGCAGGTCGCCCTCGATCGTCGCGCCGTTCATCATCGCGAAGCGCGTGGCGTTCCAGATCTTGTTGGCGAAGTTGCGCGAGCCCTGGACCCAGTCCTCGCCGATCGGCACGTCCGTGCCGGGGTTGGCGCCGCGGGCGAGCGTGAAGCGCAGGGCGTCCGAGCCGTACTTGTCCATCCAGTCCAGCGGGTTGACCGCGTTGCCGAAGGACTTCGACATCTTCTTGCCGAACTGGTCGCGGACCATGCCGTGCAGCACGATCGTGTGGAACGGCGGGGTGCCGTCCATCGCGTACAAGCCGAACATCATCATCCGGGCGACCCAGAAGAAGAGGATGTCGTAGCCGGTGACCAGGACGGAGTTCGGGTAGAACTTCGCGAGGCTGTCGGTCTGCTCGGGCCAGCCGAGCGTGGAGAACGGCCACAGGCCCGAGGAGAACCACGTGTCGAGCACGTCGTTGTCCTGGCGCCAGCCCTCGCCGGTGGGCGCCTCGTCGTCGGGGCCGACGCAGACGACCTCGCCGTTCGGGCCGTACCAGACGGGGATGCGGTGGCCCCACCAGAGCTGGCGCGAGATGCACCAGTCGTGGAGGTTGTCGACCCAGTCGAAGTACCGCTTCTCCATCTCCTGCGGGTGGATCTTGACCTTGCCGTCGCGGACCGCGTCGCCCGCGGCCTTCGCGAGCGGGCCGACCTTGACCCACCACTGCATGGACAGGCGCGGCTCGATGGTGGTCTTGCAGCGCGAGCAGTGGCCGACGGAGTGGGTGTACGGACGCTTCTCGGCGACGATGCGGCCCTCGGCGCGCAGCGCGCCGACGATGGCGGAGCGGGCCTCCAGGCGGTCCAGTCCCTGGAAGGGGCCGTGCGCGGTGATGACCGCGTGCTCGTCCATGACCGCGATGTTCGGCAGCGAGTGGCGCTGGCCGATCTCGAAGTCGTTCGGGTCGTGGGCCGGGGTCACCTTGACGGCGCCGGTGCCGAACTCGGGGTCGACGTGCTCGTCCGCGACGACCGGGATGGTGCGGTCGGTGAGCGGCAGCTTGATCTGCTTGCCGACCAGGTGCTTGTACCGCTCGTCGTCGGGGTGGACCGCGACGGCGGTGTCACCGAGCATCGTCTCGGCGCGGGTGGTGGCGACGACGAGCGTCTCGTCCCCCTCGCCGTACTTGATCGAGACGAGCTCGCCGTCGTCGTCCTGGTACTCGACCTCGATGTCGGAGATCGCCGTCAGACAGCGCGGGCACCAGTTGATGATGCGCTCGGCGCGGTAGATCAGCTCGTCGTCGTAGAGCTTCTTGAAGATCGTCTGGACGGCCTGCGAGAGGCCCTCGTCCATCGTGAACCGCTCACGCGACCAGTCCACGCCGTCACCGAGACGGCGCATCTGCCCGGAGATCTGACCGCCGGACTCCCCCTTCCACTTCCAGACGCGCTCGATGAACGCCTCGCGCCCGAGGTCGTGGCGGGACTTGCCCTCCTTGGCGAGCTCGCGCTCCACGACGTTCTGGGTGGCGATGCCCGCGTGGTCCATGCCGGGCTGCCAGAGCGTCTCGTGGCCCTGCATGCGCTTGCGGCGGGTGAGGGCGTCGATCAGCGTGTGCTCGAAGGCGTGGCCCAGGTGGAGCGCGCCCGTCACGTTCGGCGGCGGAATGACGACGGTGTACGGGGGCTTCTCGCTCTTCTCGTCGGCGGAGAAGTAACCGCGTTCTACCCAGCGCTCGTACAGCGGCCCCTCTACCTCGGCCGGCGCGTACTGGGTCGGCAGTTCGGGAGTGGTCGCTGGGGGCTGCTGCTGAGCGTTCTCGGTCACGCGGTCAGTTTAGAGGGGTCGCGCGGCGGTCCCGAAACCGGAATCTTCGGTAACGGTTGGCCGTGGGGCCCCCACGGAACCCCGGCTTCGTTCAGGATGTCCGGGACACGTCAGCATTCTCGGGGGGACCCACACCATGAGCAACAACCAGCCGGACCCGTACGGGCAGCAGCCGGGGCAGCCGGGGCCGTACGGGCAGCAGCCCCAGCAGGGTTACGGTCAGCCGCCGCAGCAGCCCCAGCCCGGCTACGGCCATCCCCAGCAGCCGCAGCAGCCCCAGCCCGGCTACGGCTACCCTCAGCAGCCGCCCCAGGCCCCGTACGGGCAGGTCCCGCCGCCCCCGCCGCCCGGTGGCGGCAAGAAGAAGACCGGCCTCGTCATCGCCGCCGTCGCCGTGGTCGCGGCCATCGGCGTCGGCGCGTACTTCGTCTTCGGCGGGGGCGACTCGGCCTCGGTCGAGGACGACGGCGCGCACAAGCTGGTGCCGCCGGCCTCCGTGGGCGAGTACAAGAAGGGCGGGGACGACGGTCCCGACGACGGTCCGCTCGGCTCCGGCGACAAGAAGAACGCCGAAGCCGTCGGCATCAAGAACCCCGAGAACGTGGCGGCCTCGTACCGCTCCGGATCGGCCATGAAGGGGAAGCAGATGAGCTTCCAGGGCATGTACGGCGAGATCGACGACCCGGAGAAGGCTGTCGACAACGGCTTCGCCAAGGCCGACGAGAACACCGAGAAGGAGTCGGACAAGTCCACCGACGCCGGTGACAAGGTCGAACTCGTCGGCAGCCCCGAGAGCGTCGACCCCGACGGCCTCGACAACGCCGTCATGAAGTGCCAGACCGCAAGCATCAAGGACGACGGCGACGAGACGAAGCTGCCGATCTGCATCTGGGCCGACCACAGTACGTACGGCATCGTGTTCGGCGTGGACGTGGCGGCGATGGCGAAGGGCGGCGGTGGCGGTCTGGCCGCGGACGAGGTCGCCGGGTTCGCCGCCGACCTGCGCAAGGCGGCCCGCGTCAAGGCGTAGCGGAGTGCGGGTGGACGAAGCCCCGGGGCGGTGCGCCGTCCCGGGGCCATGACGTCCGCCGTACGCACGCCCGCACGACCGCCCGTACGTCCGGCCTCTGGAACAGCCGTTCAACAACCTCGCATCGATCCGGCCCTGGGGCCCAACCCCGTACGTACGTCCGACAGGATGTTCGCAACATATAAGCATCGGGAGGGAACCCCAGTAATGAGCTACAACCAGCCGGGCCCGTACGGCGGGCAGCAGCCCCAGCAGCCCGGGCCGTATGGCCAGCAGCCGCAGCAGCCGGGCCCCTACGGCCAGCCGCCGCAGGCGCCCCAGCCCGGCTACGGCTACCCCCCGCAAGCCCCGCAGCAGGCGCCCCAGCAGGGTGGCTACAGCCAGCCCCAGCAGCCGGGCCCCTACGGGCAGCAGCCCCAGGCCCCCTACGGCCAGATGCCCCCGCAGGCCCCTTACGGGCAGGTCCCGCCCCCGCCGCCCGGCGGCGGCAAGAAGAAGACCGGCCTGATCATCGCCGCCGTCGCCGTGGTCGCCGCCGCGGCTGTCGGCGGCTACCTCTTCTTCGCGGGCAGCGACGACGACAAGGGCGGCGGCAAGAACGGCGGCTCATCGAACGTCGCGGGGGGCGGTGGCGAGGACGGCGGCATCAAGGACGACGGTCCGCACACGCTGACCACGCCGTCGACCGTCCTGACGGAGTACAAGAAGAACGAGGAGCAGTCCGACGGCCTCAACAGCATCGACCTGGACAAGGCCGAGGCCGCCGGGGTGAAGAACCCCAAGGACGTGCACGCCGGGTACCAGTCGGGCAGCAAGGACAACCCGATGGCGCAGAAGATACTGAGCTTCGGCGGCGTGTACGGGGACATCGCGGACCCGGAGGGCGTCGTCGACCACATGTTCACGAACGCCAAGGAGAAGAACGAGATGTCCGGCAGCGACACCGGCCGGAAGGTCACGCTGGTCGGCGAGCCCAAGGAGTACAAGCCCGCCGAGCTCAACGGCGCCGTCCTGAAGTGCCAGGAGATGAAGGTCGCCATGGGCGGCGGAGCGGGCGCCTCCGGCTCCACGGCCGGTACCTCCGGCTCCTCGGCCGGCGCCTCGGGACCGAGCGAGATGTCCGCCGCCACCTGCATCTGGGGCGACCACAGCACCATCGGCTACGTCGTCACCACGGACGTCGCGAGCGCGCTCTCGGGTACGTCGGTCGACCTCGACGAGGCCGCGACCACCACGGCCAAGTTCCGCGCGGAGGTCCGCGTCAAGAGCTGACGCCCTGCCGGGCCCGCCGCGGCCCGTCGTTCCCGGCATGACGGGGCCCGGTCATCAGGCCGGGCCCCGCTGCGTCAGGATGTCAGGAACACATAAACGTTCCGAAGGGGGACCCCACCCATGAGCTTCAACCAGCCGGGCCCGTACGGACAGCAACCCCCGCAGCCCGGCCCGTACGGGCAGCAGCCGCCACAGCCCGGCCCGTACGGTCAGCCGCCGCAGGGCGTCCCGCCGCAGCAGCCCGGCCCCTACGGGCAGCCCCCACAAGCCCCGCAGCCCGGCTACGGCTATCCCCAGCAGGCTCCCCCGTCACAGCCCGGTTACGGCTACCCGCAGCAGGCGCCCCAGCAGGGTGGCTACAGCCAGCCCCAGCAGCCGGGCCCCTACGGGCAGCAGCTCCAGGCCCCCTACGGCCAGATGCCCCCGCAGGTCCCCTACGGGCAGGTCCCGCCCCCGCCCCCGGGCGGCGGCAGGAAGAAGACCGGCCTGATCATCGCCGCCGTCGCCGTGGTCGCCGCCGCGGCTGTCGGCGGCTACCTCTTCTTCGCGGGCAGCGACGACGACAAGGGCGGCGGCAAGAACGGCGGCTCATCGAACGTCGCGGACGGCGGCATCAAGGACGACGGGCCCCACACCCTGACCACACCCGCCACGATCCTCGGCGAGTACGAGAAGAGTGACGACGACAGCGGCGGCTTCAACTCCAGCGACCTGACGGCCGCCGAGAAGGCGGGCGTGCAGGACCCCCAGGACGTCGACGCCACCTACCAGGCGGGCGACGACAGCAATCCCCTGGGCCAGAAGGCCATCCAGTTCATGGGCGTCTACGGCGACATCGACGACCCCGCGAAGGTCGTCGACGCCATGTTCGCCAAGCTGGAGAAGGACTCGCAGGGCAAGGACTCGGAGACCGGCGAACTGGTCGGCAGCCCCAAGGACTTCGGCACGAGCGCCGCGGCCCTCAAGTGCCAGGAGTCGGTGATCGAGAACGACAGCGCGGGCAGCAGCTCGTCGGCCCCCAAGGAGATCCACATGCCGGTCTGCATCTGGAGCGACCACAGCACGCTCGGCGTCGTGGTCCCCGTCGAGGTCGCGAACGCCATGGCGGGCAAGGTCTCGCTCAGCAACGCCTCGGCCACCACGCTCAAGGTCCGCAAGGCGGTCCGCGTGAAGGTCTGACACACCGAAAGGGGACGCCCCGCGATCACTCGCGGGGCGTCCCCTTCGGCGTACTGCCGACCTGCTTCGCCGTTACGCGGACTTCTGCTCCCCGGCACCCGGACCGCGCGCCTCGCGCGGCACCAGCGTCGGGTTGACGTTCGAACGGACGACGTCCGCCGTGATGACGACGCGGGCCACGTCCTTGCGGGACGGCACCTCGTACATCACCGACTGAAGGACTTCCTCCATGATGGCGCGCAGGCCGCGCGCGCCGGTCTGGCGGAGGATCGCCTGGTCCGCGATGGCCTCCAGGGCCTCGCGCTCGAAGTCCAGCTCCACGCCGTCGAGTTCGAACAGGCGCTGGTACTGCTTCACGAGCGCGTTGCGCGGCTCGATCAGGATCTGGAGCAGGGCCTCGCGGTCGAGGTTGTGGACCGAGGTGATCACGGGGAGTCGGCCGATGAACTCGGGGATCATCCCGAACTTCACCAGGTCCTCCGGCATGATGTCCTCGAACTGGTCCTTCTCCTCCAGCTCGCGCTTCGAGCGGATGGTGGCGCCGAAGCCGATGCCCTTCGCGCCCGCCCGCGACTCGATGATCTTCTCGAGGCCGGCGAAGGCGCCGCCCACGATGAAGAGCACGTTCGTCGTGTCGATCTGGATGAACTCCTGGTGCGGGTGCTTGCGGCCGCCCTGCGGCGGTACGGAGGCCGTGGTGCCCTCCAGGATCTTCAGGAGCGCCTGCTGGACGCCCTCGCCACTCACATCGCGGGTGATCGAGGGGTTCTCGCTCTTGCGGGCCACCTTGTCGATCTCGTCGATGTAGATGATCCCGGTCTCGGCCTTCTTGACGTCGTAGTCGGCCGCCTGGATCAGCTTGAGCAGGATGTTCTCGACGTCCTCGCCGACATAGCCGGCCTCCGTCAGCGCCGTCGCGTCCGCGATGGCGAACGGGACGTTCAGCATGCGGGCGAGCGTCTGTGCCAGGAGCGTCTTGCCGGATCCTGTCGGGCCGAGCAGCAGGATGTTGGACTTCGCGAGTTCGATCGCGTCGTCACGGCCCTGCGCGCCGCCGTTCTCTCCGGCCTGGACCCGCTTGTAGTGGTTGTACACCGCTACCGAGAGGGCCTTCTTCGCGGGCTCCTGGCCCACGACGTAGCCCTCAAGGAATTCGTAGATCTCGCGAGGCTTGGGAAGTTCCTCCCAGCGCACCTCGCTCGTCTCCGCGAGCTCTTCCTCGATGATCTCGTTACAGAGGTCGATGCACTCGTCGCAGATGTACACACCGGGGCCTGCGATGAGCTTCTTGACCTGCTTCTGACTCTTTCCGCAGAACGAGCACTTGAGCAGATCGCCGCCGTCACCGATGCGTGCCACGAGGTGCTTCCCCTTCGCCTGGGAGACGCCACGTTCAGCGGCTCCTGGTGCCTCATATCCGACGGTACCCTGCCGGGCCCCCCGTTCGGGCCCCCCTTGGCACGGTTCACTTCGACGCGAGTCGTACGCGAACCATGCCAAGGAGCGGCAGATGCTACAGCTCTGCGTCAGGCAACCGCGGAATTGTTCATCTTCCGGGTGGAGATGATCTGGTCGACCAAGCCGTAGGAGAGCGCGTCCTCGGCCGTGAGGATCTTGTCGCGCTCGATGTCGTCGCGGATCTTCTCGATCGGCGTCGTGGAGTGCTTGGCCAGCATCTCCTCCAGCTGCGCACGCATCCGGAGGATTTCGTTGGCGGCGATCTCCAGGTCGGAGACCTGACCGCGGCCGGTCTCGCTGTAGGGCTGGTGGATCAGCACGCGCGCGTTCGGCAGGGCCATGCGCTTGCCCGGCGTACCGGCCGCGAGGAGCACGGCGGCGGCGGAGGCGGCCTGGCCCATGCAGACGGTCTGCACGTCGGGCTTCACGAACTGCATCGTGTCGTAGATGGCCGTGAGGGCCGTGAACGAGCCGCCCGGGCTGTTGATGTAGATCGAGATGTCGCGGTCCGGGTCCATCGACTCCAGGCACAGGAGCTGCGCCATGACGTCGTTGGCGGAGGCGTCGTCGATCTGCACGCCGAGGAAGATCACGCGCTCCTCGAAGAGCTTCGCGTACGGGTCGTACTCGCGCACACCCTGCGAGGTGCGCTCGACGAAGCGCGGGATGACGTAACGGGACTCGGCGCTGGCGCCGGTGAACTCGGCCTGGCCGCTCTCGGCCTGCGCGCGCCCGAGGAGGCCGCTGCCGGGGAAGTTGTTCATCTCTGGTTTCTCCTGAGAGGGGAGGGGCTTGGGTACTGGCTTCGGGGCGCTGAGCACGGGCTCAGGCTCCGGTGCCGCCCCCGCCCGGCATACCGGCGGCGCTGGACATGATGTCGTCGATGAGGCCGTACTCCTTGGCCTCCTGCGGGTCGAACCAGCGGTCGCGGTCCGAGTCGCGCGTGACCTGCTCGACGGTCTGACCGGTGTGGTGCGCCGTGAGCTCGGCCATCTTCTTCTTGGTGAGAAGGAGGCGCTCGGCGTGGATCTTGATGTCCGACGCGGAGCCCGCGAGGCCCGCGGACGGCTGGTGGATCAGGATCTCGGCGTTCGGCAGGGCGAAGCGCTTGCCCGGCGTACCGGCGCTGAGCAGGAACTGGCCCATCGACGCCGCCATGCCCATCGCGATCGTCACCACGTCGTTCTTGATGTACTGCATGGTGTCGTAGATCGCCATGCCGGCCGTGATCGAGCCGCCCGGGCTGTTGATGTAGAGGTAGATGTCCTTGTCCGGGTCGGAGGCAAGGAGCAGCAACTGTGCGGTGATCTTGTTGGCAATATCGTCGTCGACCGGCTGGCCGAGGAAGATGATCCGCTCACCGAGCAGCCGGTTGTAGACCTGGTCGCCGAGGCCACCACCGATGGAGGGGTCGCCGGCGGCGGAGGGCATCAGATTCGTCACGTATCCACCTGCTCGTCTTGCGACGGCGCCGGGCCGTCTCACGTCTTCTTGGGACCTGGGACCCCGCGTGCTCGCCGCTCCGGGGCGGCTTCGGGGACTCCCCTGCCCTCGTATTCATGGACCCTAACGCGCGGGGTCCCTCCGGGAATCCCGGAGAACCAACTGTTCGCTGTGAGCGCAGGTTCTGGCGGGGGAGCCTTGACCAGTGCCGGTCGTGCCCCGTAAGGGGCGCGGGGAACTGCGCGAGCAACCCCCACAAGCCGCGCCCGCCATGGGTCTCGCGGCGGCAGACGCGCCCGCGGCCCCGTGGGGGCTGATCGCGCAGTTCCCCGCGCCCCCAAAGACACCGGGCCCCCGGGACCGAGAAGTCCTGGGGGCCCGGTGTGCGAGCGTCAGAGCGAGGCTCAGGCCTCGGTCTTCTCCTCGGAGGCGTCGGAGGTCGCCTCGGTCTGCTCACCCTCGGCGGCAGCCGTCTCGTCCTCGTCGTCCAGGTCGACGACCTCGCCGTTCGTGTCCTTGACCGACGCCGCCTCGACGACGACCGCGAGGGCCTTGCCGCGGGCGACCTCGCCGACCAGCATCGGGACCTGGCCGCCCTCGACGACGGCCTGGGCGAACTGGTCGGGGGACATGCCGGAGGACTGCGCGCGACGCATGAGGTGCTCGGTGAGCTCCTCCTGGTTCACGTTCAGCTTCTCCTTGTTGACGAGCTCGTCGAGGACGAACTGCGTCTTGATGCCCTTCTCGGCCTGCTCCTTGGTCTCGGCGTCGAACTCTTCCTCGGTCTTGCCCTGGATCTCCAGGTACTTCGCGAGGTCGAGGCCCATCTGGCCGAGCTGGTGGTTCACCAGGTTGTGCTTGCGGGTCTGGATCTCGTCCGCGAGGAGCTTCTCGGGGACGGGGACCTCGACCAGCTCGAGCAGCTTCTCCAGGACGCGCTCCTGGGCCTGCGTGGCCTGGTCGTACTGCTTCATGTTCTCGAGGCGCTTGCGGCTGTCGGCCTTCAGCTCGTCGAGGGTGTCGAACTCGGAGGCGAGCTGCGCGAAGTCGTCGTCCAGCTCCGGCAGTTCGCGCTTGGCGACCTGGGTGACCTTGACGGTGACCTCGGACTCCTTGCCGGCCGCGGAGCCGCCCTTGAGCTCGGAGGTGAAGGTGGCCTCGCCACCGGCCTCCAGGCCCTTGACGGCGTCGTCGATGCCCTCGAGGAGCTCGCCGGAGCCGATCGTGTAGGAGACGCCGGACGCGACGCCGTCCTCCAGGACCTCGCCCTCGACCTTGGCCTCCAGGTCGATCGTCACGACGTCGCCGTCCTCGGCGGCACGCTCGACCGGGGACGTGGAGGCGAAGCGCTCGCGCAGCTCCTCGACGGCCTTGTCGACGTCCTCGTCGCTGACCTCGACCGCGTCGACCTCGACCTCGATGCCGGAGTAGTCCGGGATCTCGATGGCCGGACGGACGTCGACCTCAGCGGTGAAGTTGAGGGTCTCGTTGTCCTTCAGCTCGGTGATGTCCACCTCGGGCTGGCCCAGGACGTTGAGCTCGGCCTCGTTCACGGCCTCGGTGTAGAACTTCGGGAGCGCGTCGTTGACGGCCTCTTCGAGGACGGCGCCGCGGCCGAACCGCTGGTCGATGACACGGGCCGGGATCTTGCCCTTGCGGAAGCCCTTCACCGTGACCTGCTGGTTGATCTTCTTGTAGGCCGCGTCGAGGCTGTCCTTGAGCTCCTCGAAGGGCACCTCAACAGTGAGCCGAACCCGGGTCGGGTTCAGGGTCTCCACGGCGCTCTTCACGGTTCGGTCTCCTTGGGGCTGACTTCTTGGGATTGAGCCCGGCTCAGAGACACACGGGCACACAGCTTGCATAGTAACGGCATGCAGGAGCCGAGCCACAATGCGATCTTGCAGGGCGTCCCACGGAGGGGGAGGTGGGGAGGAACAAGGTGGTCGGGGTGGCGGGATTTGAACCCACGGCCTTCCGCTCCCAAAGCGGACGCGCTACCAAGCTGCGCCACACCCCGTCGGTGCGACACGTAGGGTACATGCCCGCAGGCAGTGCGGCCCCCGGTTGAGCGGGACCGAGTGAGGGGGGCGTGCGGCGAGGGCCCATGACCCGCTACGATGCCTGTCGTGCCGCGGCTTCCGCGTCGTGGCGCGAACTGTGCGGGCGTAGCTCAATGGTAGAGCCCTAGTCTTCCAAACTAGCTACGCGGGTTCGATTCCCGTCGCCCGCTCTCACGAGAAGACCCCAGGCCGGGAACGGTCTGGGGTTTTCTGCGTTCCGGGCGGCCCGCCGGGCCGCCCGCGCACCGGCGCGCAGCACCGGAGGGCGCGGGTCCGTGAGGGGTCTTTGCGCCCCGCCCCATAACGGGTTGTAGGGCAGGCGCATAGCGCGCCCTCAGGGACGTATCGCGCCCCATACCGGCCTGCCGGTCCGCCGGAGTCCGGCGCTCCGCGGCTGCCGCGCCGCTCAGCGGACCGGGAGCTTCGCCGTCACCGGCTGTTTCCGGCCTGTCACGCTCAATCGTGACAAATGAACCCTTGTGGGTCCGCGGATCACTCTCGGACGATCGGTCCCCCCCACCCGTACTTCCAGGAGGAATCCGATGACCGATCGCCTGTCTCTCGGACCGGATGCCGCACGGCAGCTGGCGACCGCCACCAAGACGGTTCCCCAGATGCTGGGCATCACGCCGCGGTACCTGCTGCGGGCCCTGCCCTGGGTCGACGTGGACTCCGGCGTCTACCGCGTCAACCGCCGCCGCACCTACGTTCTCGGCGACGACCGCATCACCACGTACGACGAGAACGGCACCACGCGCGTGGTGCCCGGCGACTTACGTGAGGTGCCCTACCTGCGCGAGGCCGACGACGCCACCGTGGCCGAGCTGGCCGACGCCTTCACCGAGGTGACGTTCGAGCCCGGTCAGGTGCTCGTCCAGGAGGGCGACCGGGCGGACCGGCTGTGGGTGCTCGTGCAGGGGCGGGCCGAGAAGCGGGTCACCGGGCGGTACGGCGAGGACGCGCTGCTCGACGTCGTCGGCGACGGACAGTTCTTCGACCTCTGCGCGTGGACCGGCGAGGAGCCGATGCCGTACCGCGTGCAGGCCCTCACCCGCGGCACCGCGCTCTGCGCCGACCGCGCGGCCCTCACGGCGATCGCCGAGCGGGACGAGGTGACGTGCACGGCGATCGCCGCCTACACCGCCGACGACGGGTCGCTGCCGGGCGGCGAGGTGCCGGTGGACCTGGCCTCGGGGCACGTCGGCGAGCCCGACCTGCCGGGGACCTTCGTGGACTACGAGGACGCGCCCCGCGAGTACCACATGACGCTCGCCCAGACCGTGCTGCGCGTGCACACCCGCGTCGCCGACCTCTACAACGGCCCCATCGACCAGACCCGGGCCCAGGCCAACCTGACCATCGCGGCGCTGCGGGAGCGGCAGGAGGCCTCGCTCCTGAACCACCCGGAGTTCGGCCTCTTCAACAGCGTCTCCGCCGGGCAGCGCGTGCAGGCCCGCACCGGGGCGCCCGCCCCCGACGACCTGGACGAGCTCCTCGCGAAGGTGTGGAAGCAGCCCGGCTACTTCCTCGCGCACCCCAAGGCGATAGCCGCGTTCGGGCGGGAATGTACGCGGCGGGGTGTGCCCCCGGTGACGGACAACCGGTTCGGCAGTCCGCTGCTGACCTGGCGCGGGGTGCCGCTGCTGCCGTCCGACAAGGTGCGGTTCAGCAACGGCGTGGGCGCCCACACGGGTACCACGGAGATCCTGCTGATGCGGATGGGCGAGGCCGAGCAGGGCGTGGTGGGGCTGCGGCCCACCGAGGTGCCCGACGAGGTCGAGCCCGGTCTGTCCATGCGGAACATGGGCGTCGACAACAAGGGCATCACCTCGCACCTCATGACGGCGTACTTCAACACGGCGGTGCTCGTGGAGGACGCCATCGCGGTCCTCCAGAACGTCGAGGTGGGCACCTACCATGACTATTCGTGACCTTGTGGGCACGGCCGCCGCACCCGCCGCCGCTCCTCAGGTGGCACAGCCCGCCGCCGCTCCGCAGCCCGCACAGCCCGCCGCCGCGCCACCGGTCGTGGAGCCCGCCGCCGCGCCCGGCGCCTTCTCCGCCGAAGCGGTGCGGCAGGACTTCCCGATCCTGCACCGCACGGTGAACGGCCATCCGCTGGTGTGGCTCGACAACGCCGCCACCACCCAGAAGCCGCGCCAGGTCATCGAGGCCCTCACCGCGTACTACGCCACCGCCAACTCCAACATCCACCGCGGCGCCCACACCATGGCGCGCGAGGCGACGGAGCTGTACGAGGGCGGGCGCGCGGCGGTGGCCTCGTTCCTGGGGGCCGAGTCGCCGGAGACCGTCGCGTTCACGCGCGGGACGACCGAGGCGATCAACCTGGTCGCGCAGACCTGGGGGCGGGCCAACCTCGGCCCCGGCGACGACATCCTCGTCCCCGTCCTCGAGCACCACTCGGACATCGTCCCCTGGCAGATGATCGCGAAGGAGACCCGGGCCAGGGTGGTCCCTGTCCCGCTGGACGCCGACGGGCAGATCGACCAGAACGCCTTCGCGGACCTGCTGTCCTACCGCACCCGGCTGGTCGCGGTCAGCCAGGCGTCGAACGTGCTCGGCACCGTGCCGCCGGTCAGGGAGATGGCCGCGCTCGCCCACCGCTACGACGCCAAGGTGCTCGTGGACGGCGCCCAGGCGGTCGCCCATATGCCCGTCGACGTACAGGATTTGGGAGCCGACTTCTACGCGTTCTCCGGGCACAAGCTGTTCGCGCCCACCGGTATCGGCGCCCTCTACGCGAAGCCGGAGGTCATGGCGGCGCTGAAGCCGTGGCAGGGCGGCGGCAACATGATCGAGTCCGTCTCCTTCGAGCGGACGGCGTTCGCTCCCCCGCCGCACCTCCTGGAGGCGGGCACCGGGCACATCTCCGGCGTGGTCGGCCTGCTGGCCGCGCTGGACTGGCTGTCCGGCTTCGACAGGGAGGCCATCGCCTCGTACGAGAACGCGCTGATGGCATACGCGCAGCAGGCGATGGCCACGGTTCCGGGGCTGTCCGTGCTGGGCTCAGCGCCCGACCGGATCGCGGTGCTGACCTTCACGCTCGCGGGCCGGGATCCGGCCACGGTGGCCGACTGGCTGGACCGCGACGGGATCGCCGTCCGCGCGGGCCACCACTGCGCGCAGCCCGCGCTCGCGCACTACGGCCTGGAATCGGCGGCCAGGGCCTCGCTGTCGCTCTACAACACGTCACAGGACGTGGACCAACTGGTGGCGTCGCTACGGGCGTTGCAGGGAGCGTCCCGAGCGGACGGCTCCGGCGGCGCCGGCCTCAGAAGCTGATCGAGTTGATGGTCTCCGCCAGTTGGTTCAGGAAGCGGTTTATGGAGGGCGCCATGCCGGTCGAGGCGAGGAAGAAGCCGAAGAGCACCGCGACGATCGCGGGGCCCGCCTTGAGCGATCCCCCGCGGATCAGCACCACAAGGATGATCGCCAACAGCAGTACCACTGACAGCGAAATGGCCACACTGATCACACCCTAGGTCGGTCACTCTCCCGGCCCGGGGGGTACGGCCCCGCACACCCCCGCCAGGGACCATCGTGCCACCAACGCGGCCCCCTTATGCGGGCGGTGACACATCGTCGGCCAACGCTTTGCGGGCCCGGCGGGCGGGGCCGCCCTAGGGGCGTATGAACGGCGCGTCCGCGCGCGGCAATTCGGCAGCGCGCGGGCAGCCGGAATTCGACGTGATCGTTGCCATCGCCACACACGGCGTTCGCAGGAAATTCGAATTGTCGCCAGACGCACACCGCCGACGCGTAACTCCGTCGAACTCTCCGGCCAACCGGACATTCCACCGGAGTCGCCCGCAGACGTTATGCACCATTTAAACCGGATGAGTTGTGACGTACAGGGCAGAACATCGCCGCATCTCTTTGTCGACTCGGGCGAATCCCGAGTGCTCCACAGCCCTTAAACGGGATTCCGCTCCGTCATTGACAGAGATTGCGATGCCGTTAGTGACGAGGGTTTTACGAAATCGCCGGGGCGCGGCTAGGGTGCCTCAGATGTTCCACACTGCCACCACCCCCGCAGGCGCAGTGCGGTCCCGGGGCGTCCCACCGAGCTCTTGGTGGGAGGGCCTGTGACCAACTCGGTGCACCCGCACGGACGCCACCGGGCGCCGCTCCCCCCGGCCCAGGTGCCGGCGGCCGGAGTCCCGACTCCCCGCGCCCACCATCCGATCCCGCAGGCCGCCACGACCCCCACCACGAGCGGCCACCGCACCACCCCGAGCGGATCGAAGCCCGCCAAGCAGCGCGACGCGTTCTTCGACAACGCCAAGTACCTGGCGATCGTCCTCGTGGCGATGGCCCACGCATGGGAACCCCTGACGGATCACAGCCGCGCCGCCGAGGCGCTGTACATGACCGTCTACACCTTCCACATGCCCGCGTTCATCCTGATCTCCGGCTACTTCTCGCGCAGCTTCGACATGCGGCCCGACCGCCTCAAGCGGCTCGTCACCGGCGTGGCCGTGCCGTACGTCATCTTCGAGGTCGCGTACTCCCTGTTCAAGCGCTGGGCGGACGACGACCCCGGCCAGCCGATCAGTCTGCTCGACCCCTGGTACCTCACCTGGTTCCTGGTGGCGCTCTTCGTGTGGCGGCTCACCGTGCCGCTGTGGAAGATCGTGCGCTGGCCCGTGCCGCTCGCCCTGGCCATCGCCATGCTCGCCGTGATCTCACCCGACATCGGCGACGACCTCGACCTGCAGCGCGTACTGCAGTTCATGCCGTTCTTCGTACTCGGCCTCTTCATGAAGCCCGAGTACTTCCAGCTGGTGCGCCGCCGTGAGGTGCGGATCCTGTCGGTGCCGGTCTTCGCCGCCGCGCTCGTCCTCGCGTACTGGGCGGCGCCCCGGATGACCTCCGTGTGGTTCTACCGCCGGGACAGCGCCCAGGAGTTGGGCGTCCCGTGGTGGGTCGGCATCGTGATGACGCTGGCGCTCTTCGGCTGCTCGGTGGTGCTCACCGCGTGCTTCTTCGCGTGGGTGCCGCGCCGCAAGATGTGGTTCACGGTCCTCGGCGCCGGCACGCTGTACGGCTACCTGCTGCACGGCTTCCTCGCCAAGGGCTCCCGCTTCTGGGGCTGGTTCGACACCTACGACTGGCTGCACCGGCCGGCCGGCGAGATCTTCGTGACCGTGGTCGCCGCGACCGTGGTGACCCTCCTGTGCACGCCACCGGTACAGCGGATGTTCCGTTTCGCGATGGAGCCCAAGATGGAGTGGGCGTTCAAGCGGGACGCGGCGGCGCTGGCCAGGGAGCGGACCAGGGCCACGTAGCGCGACGCGCTGCAGCCGCGACAGGGCGCGCCTGACGGTGTACTTCTCCGTCAGGCGCGCCCTTGTCATTGTTCGGCTTCCTGGGGACCCCCAAGAGCTGCATCACCTGGCCCGCAACGCCGCCCTCGCCGGGATCGTCGCCGAGGCCAGGCCCAGGGTCAGGATCGCGGCCACGAACGAGCCGTAGACCAGCGGGGGGACGTACGGGGCCTCGCCGGTCAGGCCGTTCATCATCGGGACGAGGGTCGCCAGGGCGATGGCCGAGCCGATGACGATGCCCGCGCAGGCGACGAGCAGCGCCTCCCAGCGGATCATCCGCATGACCTGGCGGCGGGTGGAGCCGATCAGGCGGAGCGTGCCGAGTTCGCGGCGGCGGTCGAGGACCGTCATCACCAGGGTGTTGACGGCGGCGACGGCCGCGAAGCCGCCGAGCACGGCCGCCATCGTGGTGTTGGCCCAGGCGTTGAGTTCGCGGTCCATGGACTGGGCGGTGGCGTAACCGTCGCGGTCCCGCAGGGTGCCGAGTCCCGCGAGGGCCTGCGCGGAGCCCCCCTTCGCCCAGATCTCCTGGGTGAAGGACGAGGTGACGTGCTGCTTCAGGTCGGCGGCGGCCATGGTCACCTGGGAGAGGCCAAGACCCCTGCCGTACGTCGCCACGACCTTCGGCGACGCCTTGGTGCCGTCGGGCAGGCGGACGTCGATGCGCTCGCCGGTCTTCACATGCGCGGAGTCGGCGAGGCGGGTGTCGACGGCGACCTCGCCCCTGCCGAGTGCGAGGGCGCCCGTCTCGACCTTCAGGTCCTGGACCTCTGCGAGGTCGGCGGCGGAGCCGGTGACGCCCTGCGCCGACGCGGACTCCAGCCAGCGGTCGCCGCCCGAGCCCACCGGGACGAGGACGGACGTCTTGAGCAGGCCGACGGCCGCGGTGACGCCGTCGGCGTGGGCCGCCTTCGTCACCTCGCCCGGGGCGAGTCCCGCCTCGCGGCTGACGATGTGGTCCGCGGTGATGCCCGCGCGCTGCTGGTCGGCGGCGACGCGGTCCTCGCTGGTGTGCATGAAGACGAGGACGGAGGAGAAGGCCATGGCGAGCACGATGGGGGTGATCGCGGAGGCCAGCCGCCGGGCGTTCGTACGGGAGTTGGCGGCCGCGAGCGAGGCGGACGCGCCCGCGCCGCGCAGCGGGAGCCCGAACAGGGCGGCGCAGCCGCGGGCCACCAGCGGGCCGAGCAGGGCCACGGCGAGCATGAAGAGCATGATGACGCCGAGCGCCGCGTTCGCCGCGTCCTCGCCGGTGTTGTTCGCGGCGAACCCGGCGAAGACGACGCCGCCGACCGCCGCGGCGACGCCGAGCGGTGTACGGATCCAGCCGGGGCCCGCCCGCTCCACGGAGGCCTCGCTCAGCGCCTGGCCGGGCTTGATGCGGGAGGGGCGGCGGGCGGCGAGGTATCCGGCGCCGAGCGCCGTGAGGACGGCGACGCCGATGGCGGAGACGAGCGGGATGAAGGAGACCGACAGGTCCACGGCCCCGGGGATCGCGCCCTTCTCCTTGAGCCGGCCGAACCACCAGTTGGCCAGGGCGATCCCGGGGAGCACGCCGATCGCTCCCGCGAAGGGCGCGACGAGCAGGGTCTCGGTGGCGATGGTGCGGCGGATCTGGCGCGGGGTGGTGCCGATGGCGCGCAGGAGCGCGTACTCGCGGGCGCGCTGGCCGACGGAGAGGGCGACGGTACCCGCGGCGGTGAACACGGCGGTCAGGGTGGCGATGCCGCCGAAGGAGCCGCCGAGGCCGGTCAGCATGTCCTTGGCGTAGGCGAGTTCGGAGCCTTCGGCGGCGCTGCGGTCGTCGCCGGTGTGGACGGTGGCCCTGTCGCCGAGCGCCTTTGCCACCTGCGCCTTCAGGGTGTCCGGCGAGACGCCCGCCTTGGGCAGGACGGCGATGGCGTCGATGCGGCCCGGGTGGCCGGAGAGGCGGACGGCCTCGGAGTCGGCGAACCAGGCGGTGGGCGGGGCGTCCGCGGTGCGCACGGTGCCGGAGACCCGGAAGTCGCGCGGCCCGTCCGCCGTGGTGAGCGTGGTGCGGTCGCCGACGGCGGCGCCGGGCGCGGCGAGGACGACCTCGCCGGGGTGCGGGGCACGGCCCGCCGTCAGCTTCTCGCCGGTGAAGGCGGTGGCGCCCCAGCCGTGCGCGGTGACGCCCTTGTCGCCGGAGCGGACGGGGAAGGTGACGTCGGGGACGGCGGTACGCGCGCCGGGCACCGCACCGGCCTCGGCGACCAGGGAGCCGTCGATCCGCGCCCGGTCGGGCAGCGGTGTGTCCGTCTCGGACTTGCTGTCGCCGCTGCCGGTGACGAAGTGGGCGGACTGGTCGGCGGCGGCGACCACGGGGGCGCCCGCGTAGCGGGTGGGCGGCACGGAGGCGCGCACCCCCGTCTCCAGGAGGATGCCGCAGGCGGCCACGATCAGCGAGGCCATCATCAGGGCGACGAAGGTGCCAGCGAAGGCGGCGGGTTTGAAGCGGACGGCCGCGCGGGCGAGTCCGTTGGGCGCGTACGCCATTACGCGGCCACCCCCGCGTACGCCGGGACGGTCAGGGTCGTCATCCGGTCGGCGATCCGCGCGGCGGAGGCACGCTCCAGGTGGTCGACGATGGAGCCGTCGGCGAGGAAGAGGACGCGGTCGGCGTAGGCCGCGGCGGCCGGGTCGTGGGTGACCATGACGACGGTGGCGTTCATCCCGTCGACGGCCGAGCGGAGCAGGCCGAGGATCTCGGTGGCGGTGGTGGTGTCCAGGGCGCCGGTCGGTTCGTCGGCGAAGATCACGTCGGGTTCGGTGACCAGGGCGCGGGCGATGGCGACGCGCTGCTGCTGGCCGCCGGAGAGCTGTCCGGGGCGGCGGCGCCCCTTGTCGCCGAGGCCGACGCGGGCCAGCATCTCGGCGGCCTTGCGGCGGTCGGGGCGGTGGCCCGCGAGGCGCATCGGCAGGACGACGTTCTGCTCGACGGTCAGCGAAGGCAGCAGGTTGAAGGCCTGGAAGACGAAGCCGAGGCGGGTGCGGCGCAGGGCGGTGAGCTTGTTCTCGCTCATGCCGGTGATCTCGGTGCCGCCGAGGTGGACGGTGCCGGCGCTCGGCCGGTCCAGGCCCGCCGCACACTGCAGGAAGGTGGACTTGCCGGATCCCGAGGGGCCCATGACGGCGGTGAAGCTGCCGCGGGGCAGGGCGAGGTCGATGCCGGCGAGGGCGTGCACGGCACCCGGGCCGCGGCCGTACTGCCGACGGACTCCGCGCAGTTCGACGGCCCAGTCACCGGGCCGGCCGCTCGGCATCGGAGGCATCGTGGCCGCCTTCGTGCCCTGTTCGGCCCGGTTCTTCCGTCGCAGCCCCATGGCTGTGCCCGCCTTCCGTTCGTACGTCCTGATCGATGTCTCGAACGTACGGATCCGGGGGCCCTCGCGACCATGAGGACGGCTGGCGAACGCGGGGTGGGGAGAACCCCACCCCGGTCGTACGGAAAAGGGCCGCGCCGGTCGTTTGGTAACCTAAGTATTGACGCGTTCTTGACGATTCCTTTGCCAAGGGCGCCTATTTCGCCCTGCCGACTCGCACCGACCCCACAGGAGGAACGGGCCCATCGGACACGCAGACACCTTGATAGCCATGGGCGGCGCCTTCCTCGCCGCCGCCGTCCTCGCCCGCCTCGGCGGCCGCATCGGACTCCCCACGATCCCCCTCTTCATCCTGGCCGGGATCCTCCTCGGCCCCCACACCCCCGGCGTCGTCCTGGTCTCCGACCCGCACGACCTGGAGATGCTCTCGGCGCTCGGCCTGGTCCTGCTGCTCTTCTACCTGGGCCTCGAGTTCCACCTGGACGACCTCAAGACGGGCGGCCGCAGGATGGCGCTCGCCGGAGGCACCTACCTCGCCCTGAACGTCGGCGCAGGCCTTGGCTTCGGATTCGCGCTCGGCTGGGGCACCTCCGAAGCGCTGGTCCTCGCCGGGGTGCTCGGCATCTCGTCCTCCGCGATCGTCACGAAGGTCCTGGTCGACACGGGCCGGCTCGGCAACCCCGAGACCAAGCCGATCCTCGGCATCATCGTCGTCGAGGACATCTTCCTCGCGCTCTACCTGGCGGCCCTGCAGCCCGTCCTGTCCGGCGCCGACAGCCTCGCGGCGGCCGTCATGGACGGCGGCAAGGCGTTCGGCTTCCTGCTGCTGCTCGCCCTCGTCGCCCGCTTCGGCACGAAGGTCGTCGGGCGGCTCATGGACACCCGGGACGACGAACTCCTCGTCATCTCCTTCCTCGGAGCGGCGGTCTTCGTCGCCGGGGTCTCGGAGTGGTTCGGCGTCGCCGACGCGATCGGCGCGTTCATGGTCGGCCTGATGGTCGGCAGCACGGCGTCCGGCGAGCGCGTCCGCAAGCTGGTGCATCCGCTGCGGGACGCCTTCGGGGCGATCTTCTTCTTCGCGTTCGGACTCTCCATCGACCCCGGTGACCTGCCGGTGGTGGTGTGGCCGGTACTCGCCGCGGTCGCGGTGACGCTGGCGATGAACGTCCTCGCCGGTCTTGGCGCGGCGCGCGTGTACGGCTTCGGTGCGGGCCCCGCGGCGAACATCTCCACCACGCTGCTCGCCCGCGGCGAGTTCGCCCTGATCCTCGCGACGATGGCGGCGGGCGCGGGCCTCGACGAGCGGCTCTCCCCCTTCATCGCGGGATACGTACTGCTCCTCGCGGTCCTCGGACCGCTGGCGGCGGGACGGTCGGAGTGGCTGGCGCGGGTCCTGCCGGGCGGCGGTGCTCATGCGGTGTCGGAGCCGGTGCCGTCGGGCCCCGGCTCCGCACAAGCCGGTCCGCTCACGCCTCCCGGCAGATCAACAGCAGCGCCCTGTCGTCGTTCACGTCCTTCGCGACCGCCTCGATGAGGTGCCAGGCCGCGCCGTGGAAGCCCCCGGCGACGTACCTGTCGGCCTCTCCGGTCAGCCGGTCCATGCCCTCGGCGATGTCGCGGTCGGAGGTCTCGACCAGGCCGTCCGTGAAGAGCATGAGGACGTCGCCGGGGCGCAGGACGCCCTTGACGGGGTCGAACTGCGCACCGTCGTACACCCCGAGGAGCGGGCCCTGGCCCGTCTTCTCCTCCCAGCGGCCGCTGCCCGCGCTGAGCTGGAGGCCCGGCGGGTGGCCGGCCGAGAAGAGTTCGTAGTCGCCGGTCTCCAGGTCGAGGACGAGGTGGATGGAGGTCGCGAAGCCCTCGTCCCAGTCCTGGCGGAGCAGATAGCCGTTGGCGGCGGGCAGGAAGGCGTGCGGGGGCAGGGAGCCGAGCAGGCCGCCGAACGCCCCCGAGAGCAGCAGCGCCCGCGACCCCGCGTCCATGCCCTTGCCCGAGACGTCGGTGAGCACGGCCTCCAGGGTGCGCCCGCCGTTCGTCCGGGCGGCGACCACGAAGTCACCGGAGAAGGACTGGCCGCCGGCCGGGCGCAGCGCCATCTCGCGGTGCCAGCCGCGCGGCAGCCTCGGCAACTTGCTCTGGACGCGGATGCGTTCGCGCAGGTCGAAGAGCATCGTGCCGCCGCCGCGCCAGGGCACGCCGACCCGGCTGCGGAACTGGGCGATGAGCAGGCCGAAGAAGCCGCAGGCGGCGACCACGAGGACGGTGCCCGGCGTGACCCGGGAGACGCCTTCCGGGTACGGGCCGAGCTGGACCGACTCCACGATGAGGGCCACCGCCGACGCCGCGTACAGGCCGAGGAGGCTGGCGGGGCGCAGGAGCAGGCCGCCCGCGACGATCGGCAGGACGAGCGCGGCCGGTGAGCACCAGACGTTGTTGACGATCGTGCAGACGGTGATGACAGGGACGGTCAGGAGGAGACCGGCGAGGGCGACCCAGTCGGAGCCGTCGCCGCGGAAGTAGTCGACCCCGGATTTGCGCAGCACGATACGGACCCGGTGCAGCCGCTTCTTCATCCGGGCCGTGAACGTATCGGCTTCCGCACGCCGCTCGCCCCGCTCGCGCCGTGCGCGCCCTTCTCTTCGTACCGCCATTGCTCGTGGACCTTATCCAGCGGGCCGCGCACTTCGCACGGGAGGTCCCACTTGTCCCCCGTCAGAGGCATCGCGGGGACGGCGGGCGACGGGCCGCGCGGAGCCCGGAAATCCTGTCGCGACCGGCGTATCGCCCTGGTAGTCATGGCATATGACAACAGACGTACGGGTCCTTGGCGAGGCCGACTGGGAGACGTGGTACGAGGCGCTGGAGCTCGCGTTCGGCGGTGTCGCCGAATCGCGCGAGGAGCAGGAACTGTGGCGCACGCTCGCCGAGTTCGACCGGTCGCTCGGCGTGTGGGACGGGGAGACGTGCGTGGGGACGGCGGGGGCGTTCTCCTTCCGTCTCGCGGTGCCGGGAGGCGCCCTGGTGGACGCGGCGGGCGTGACGATGGTCGGCGTCAGTGCCACGCACCGGCGGCGCGGGATCCTGACGTCGATGATGCGGCGGCAGCTGGACGACGTACGCGCGCGGGGCGAGTCGGTGGCCGTGCTCACCGCGTCGGAGCCGGCCATCTACGGCCGGTTCGGGTACGGCGCGGCCACCCGCCAGATGAAGGCCGACATCGATACGACCCGGGTCGGTCTGTCCCTCCCCGCGGGCGTGGACGACGTACATCTTCGGTACGCGAAGCCCGCCGAAGTCCACGACGCGTGCGAGGCGCTCTACGCACGCCGGGTGACGGAGCGTCCGGGCATGCTGGCCCGGCAGCCGGGCTGGGAGCGCCTCGGGCTCCTCGACCCGCCGAGCGAGCGGGGCGGCGCCTCACCGCTGCAGTGCGTGGTCGCCGAACGGGCCGGTGAACTCGTCGGATACGCGCGGTTCGCCGTGAAGCCCGAGTGGGAGTGGAAGGGCCCCAAGGGCGTGGTCCAGCTGCGCGATCTGGAGGCCCTGGATCCGGCGGCCAACGCGGCGCTGTGGCGGTTCCTGTTCGGCATCGACCTGACGACGTCGGTCGTCGTCCGCAACCGTCCGGTGGACGACGCGCTGCTGTGGCTGGTCTCCGACATCCGCCGCTGCGACGTCACGGTGCGGGACTCGCTGCACGTGCGGCTCGTGGATGTGGGCGCGGCGCTGGAGGCCCGTACGTACCAGACTCCCCTGGACGTGGTGTTCGAGGTCGAGGACGCCTTCTGCCCCTGGAACGAGGGCCGTTGGCGGCTCACCGGCGACGCCAAGGGCGCCTCCTGCGAGCGCACCGAGGACGCGGCCGACCTCGCCCTGCCCATACAGGAGTTGGGCGCCGCCTACCTCGGCGGTGTGCCCCTCACGTCGCTGGCGGCGGCGGGCCGGGTGCGGGAGCTGCGGCAGGGGGCGCTGACCGAGGCGTCGGTGGCCTTCGGCTCGGACGTGGCGCCTTGGCTGCCGCACGGGTTCTAGCCAGGGCCTGCGTGGCGGCTCTTGCTCATTCCACGGCCGGGCGCTGGCAGTTCGGGCACCAGAAGAGGTTGCGTGCCGCGAGGCCTGCGGTGCGGATCTCGCCGCCGCAGAGATGGCAGGGCTGGTTCGCCCTGCGGTAGACGTACACCTCGCCGCCGTGGTCGTCGACGCGCGGCGGGCGGCCCATCGCCTCGGGCGTGTGCTCGGGCCTGACGGTGTCGATGCGGTTGAGCCTGACGCCCTCGCGCATCAGCTCGACGAGGTCCGCCCAGATCGCGTTCCACTGCGCCTCGGTGATGTCCTTGCCCGGGGTGTACGGGTCGATGCCGTGCCGGAAGAGGACCTCCGCGCGGTAGACGTTGCCGACGCCCGCGATGACCTTCTGGTCCATGAGGAGTGCGGCGATGGTGGTGCGGCTGCGGGAGACGCGGCGGTAGGCCTTCCCGGGGCCGTCGGCCGCCCGGAGCGGGTCGGGGCCGAGCCGGTCGTGTATCGCGCGCTTCTCGTCGTCCGTGATGAGGGCGCAGGTGGTGGGGCCGCGCAGGTCGGAGTGGTACGCGTCATTCAGGAGGCGCAGGCGGACGGTGTCCGTGGGGGGCGGGGCGGGGGTCTCGCCGAGGGTGTACTTGCCGAAGAGGCCGAGGTGGATGTGGATCCAGCCGGTGTCGGCGAAGCCGAGGAAGAGGTGCTTGCCGTGGGCCTCCGCGGTGTCCATCACCTGGCCGGTGAGGAGGGCGGCGCTGTCGCTGAACTTGCCCTGCGGGCTGTGGACCGTCGCGGGGCGCCCGGCGAACCGTGCGAGGTGGTCCTGAGCGAGCCGGTGAATGGTGTGCCCCTCAGGCACGGTGTTCCTCCGGGAGTGCGGAGGGGCTGCGGAATCAGCCCCTCCGGCGTTTGAGGAGCGGGGTTCGGGGCGGAGCCCCGTGGCCTCGCTACGGCTGGGGGTGGTGAGCGGGGATCGCGGGCAGCTCGCCCGTCTCCTCGTACGCCGAGAGCATCTCGATGCGGCGGGTGTGACGCTCCTCACCCGAGTACGGCGTCGCGAGGAAGATCTCGACGAACTTGGTCGCCTCTTCCCGCGTGTGCATCCGGCCACCGATGGAGATCACGTTGGCGTCGTTGTGCTCGCGCCCGAGCGCCGCGGTCTGCTCGCTCCAGGCGAGAGCCGCCCGCACGCCCTTC
The DNA here is from genome assembly GCF_056433985.1 of Streptomyces sp. NPDC044106. Taxonomy (NCBI): domain Bacteria; kingdom Bacillati; phylum Actinomycetota; class Actinomycetes; order Kitasatosporales; family Streptomycetaceae; genus Streptomyces; species Streptomyces sp. NPDC044106. Next base: position 7,433 of record NZ_JBWKFZ010000010.1, on the reverse strand, counting down.
ACCTTGTTCGCGGCGATCTGCTCGCCGTTGCCGGAGCCGCCGATCACGATGCCGAGCGACTCGGGGTCCGCCGCCGTCTTCTCCGCGGCGCGGAGGCAGAACGGCGGGTAGTCGTCCTGGGCGTCATAGATGTGGGGCCCGCAGTCGACGGGCTCGTGGCCGTGGCTCTTGAGCCATTCGACCAAGTGGTTCTTGAGTTCGTAGCCGGCATGATCCGAGCCGAGGTACACGCGCATGGGTCCGAGTGTGGCACGCCGGGCGCCGGGTAGCCGCGACCGGGGCGGGTCCTTGATGTCCCAGGTCGGGACCTTGGTCCAGGCCTTTGGCCGGAATACAACGATACGGATTCAGGACTTCCGTCCCGTTCGCCCCTGAGTTTGAATGCGGGGGCTCGCGACCCGAGAACTTAAGGATTCGTTCATGACCTCGCAACCCTCCCTTGCGAAGGCAGACAGCACCCCCTCATCCCCTGGGGAACCGCGGTCTGGCGGCAGCGGTGACACCGGCGACGGCCTGAAAGCGGGTCTCAAGAACCGCCACCTCTCCATGATCGCCATCGGTGGCGTGATCGGTGCGGGCCTCTTCGTCGGTTCCAGTTCCGGCATCGCCGCCGCCGGGCCCGCCATCCTCATCTCGTACGCCCTCGTCGGCACGATGGTCGTCCTCGTGATGCGGATGCTCGGCGAGATGGCCGCCGCACGGCCCGCCTCCGGCTCCTTCTCCACCTACGCCGACCAGGCGCTCGGCCGCTGGGCCGGCTTCTCCATCGGCTGGCTGTACTGGTTCTTCTGGGTCGTCGTCCTCGCGGTGGAGGCCACCGCGGGCGCGGTGATCCTCAACGGCTGGGTGCCGGCCGTCCCGCAGTGGGGCTGGGCGCTCATCGTGATGGTCGTACTCACCGCGACGAACCTCGTCTCGGTGGGCTCCTACGGCGAGTTCGAGTTCTGGTTCGCCGGCATCAAGGTCGTCGCCATCGGCGGCTTCGTGATCATCGGCCTGCTCGCCGTCTTCGGCGTGCTGCCCGGCTCCGACAACCCCGGCGACGGATTCGCGCACCTCACCGATGCGGGCGGCTTCATGCCCAAGGGCGCGGGCGCCATCCTCACCGGTGTGCTGATGGTCGTCTTCTCCTTCATGGGCAGCGAGATCGTCACACTGGCCGCCGGTGAGTCCGAGGACCCGCAGCGCGCGGTCACCAAGGCGACGAACAGCGTCATTTGGCGCATCGGCGTCTTCTACCTGGGCTCGATCTTCGTCGTGATCACGCTGCTCCCGTGGAACGCCAAGTCGATCACCGACGACGGTTCGTACGTCGCCGCGCTCAACTCGATCGGCATCCCGCACGCCGGCCAGGTCATGAACGTCATCGTCCTCACCGCCGTGCTCTCCTGCCTCAACTCCGGGCTCTACACGGCATCGCGCATGGCGTTCTCGCTCGGGCAGCGCGGTGACGCGCCCAAGGCGTTCGCGCGCACCAACTCCCGCGGCGTGCCGCAGGCCGCCATCCTCGGCTCCGTCGTCTTCGGTTTCGTCGCCGTCTGGTTCAACTACCAGTGGAAGGACACCGTCTTCGACTTCCTGCTCAACTCCTCGGGCGCGGTGGCCCTCTTCGTCTGGCTGATGATCAGCTTCACTCAGCTGCGGATGCGCGGGATCATCCTGCGCGAGGAGCCGGAGAAGCTCGTCGTGAAGATGTGGCTCTTCCCGTACCTGACGTGGGTCACGATCGCGATGATCTCGTTCGTGCTCGTCTACATGCTGACCGACGAGGCCGGCCGCAAGCAGGTGCTGCTCTCGCTCCTCGCCGCCGCGTTCGTGGTGGCGTTCTCGCTGGTGCGGGAGAAGGTGCGGCCCCGGGACGCGGCGGGCACGGACCCGGCCGCGAAGGCTCCGGTAGACCAGGTCGACGCCTGACCCACCCCCGCCGGAAAAGCTGACGGCAGGTGTCAGGTTATTGCGGGATGCTCCGTCTCGTCGGACGGAGGACCCGTCGGACCGGACACCTGACGGAGGCTCCCGTGGACCACACCGCACAGCGACTCGCCTTCCTGCCGAGCGACACCGGCTACGAGGAACGGGTCGCCGGAATGCAGACCGGCTTCGCGACGCGGCCCGCCATCGTCTTCGACGCCGCGAGCACCGACGACGTGGTCTCCGTGGTGTCGTACGCCGCCGAGGCCGGTCTGCCCGTCGGCGTGCAGGCCACCGGGCACGGCGTACCGGGGTCCTCGGAGGGCGGCGTGCTGATCGTCACGCGGCGGATGGCCGCCGTCCGGATCGACCCCGGGGCGCGTACCGCGACCATCGCCGCGGGCGCCCGCTGGGGCCAGGTCGCAAAGGCCGCGGCGGCGCACGGCCTCGCCCCGCTGAACGGCTCGGCGCCGTCCGTGGGCGCCGTCTCCTACACCCTCGGCGGCGGACTCGGCATCCTCGGCCGCGAGTTCGGGTACGCGGCCGACCACGTCCGCTCCCTCGACGTCGTCACCGCGGACGGCGTCCCGCGCCACGTGACGGCCGACGGCGACCCGGAGCTCTTCTGGGGCCTGCTCGGCGGCGGTGCGAACCTCGGGGTGGTCACGGAGCTGGAGATCGGTCTGGTGCCGGTGGCCCGGCTGTACGGGGGCGCCCTCGCGTTCGACGGCGACGAGGTCGACCCGGCCGCCGTCCTGCGTGGTTACGAGGAGTGGACGCGGACCCTGCCCGACGAGGTGACCTCGTCGCTCGCGGCGCTCGTCTACCCGGACCTGCCCGGCCTCCCACCGCACCTGAAGGGTCGCCACCTCGTCCAGATCCGGGTGGCGTCCACCGGCTCGGCGGCCGAGGGCGAACGGCTCGTGGCGCCGCTGCGCGGGCTCGGGCCCACCGTGTCGGACACGCTGCGGGAGATGCCGTACACCGAGAGCCCGACCATCCACGGCGACCCCGACTTCCCGCACGCCTACTACGGCGACAACCGGCTCCTGAGCGGCCTCGACGTCGCGGCGGCCGGCGAGATCCTCGCGCTGACCGGCCGCGCCGCCCCCTCCATGCAGATCGTGCAGATCAACCACCTGGGCGGGGCGCTGTCCCGGCCCGCGCCGAACGCGGTGCCCCACCGCGAGGCCCAGTGGCTGATCCGGATCCTGTCGCCGCTGGACGGCACGGACGTCGCGGCTCTGCGGGAGCTGCACGCGGAGGCGTTCGGGCGGGTGGCGCCGCGGACGCTGGGGCGCTCGCTCAACTTCCTCTACGGCGGCAACGACAGGACCGAGGGGCTGTACGACCCGGAAACGCTGAAGAGGCTCGCCGCGTTGAAGGCCACGTACGACCCGGCGAACCTCTTCAGGCGCAACTACAACGTTCTGTGACGGTCTGACGGTCGAGCTTCAGCGACTCTCGAAGAGGAAAGCGACTCTCGAAGAGGAAGAAGACCGAAGCGACCGGGCCTCAGCGGTCGAGGAGCTTCCACGCCGTCGGCAGCGCGCCCATCGCGAGCGCGGCCTTGAGTGCGTCGCCGATCAGGAACGGCGTGAGCCCGGCGGCGACGGCCTGGGTGAGCGACATGCCGGTGGCGGCGGCCAGGTACGGGACGCCGACCGCGTAGATGATCGCGGAACCGAGGACCATGGTGCCCGCGGTGCGCAGCACGGAGCGGTCGCCGCCGCGGCGGGCAAGCGCGCCGACCACCGTGGCGGTGAGCAGCATGCCGAACACGTAGCCGAGGGAGGGCGCCGCGACGCCGGAGCCGGTCTGCGCGAACCACGGCATGCCGGCCATGCCCACCAGGGCGTACAGCGCGAGCGAGAGGAAGCCGCGGCGGGCGCCGAGCGCGGTGCCGACGAGCAGCGCGGCGAAGGTCTGTCCGGTCACCGGCACCGGGGAGCCCGGCACGGGCACCGCGATCTGGGCGGCGATGCCGGTGAGCGCGGCGCCGCCGAGCACGAGCGCCGCGTCCTTCACGCGGGACGCGGGCAGCAGGTCGGCGAGGACCTGGCCTGGGCGGGTGGTGGCAGCGGCGGCGATGCTCATCGGGGACTCCGCGGGGATGTGGGCAGGTGAGGACGCGTCGACGCTATCCCAGGCCCCGGCGCGGCAACACGGTCTCCGGGTGACAACCCGGGGGCCGGGCCTTGGTGGGCTCCGCACAAAGAGAGCCGCGTACACCTCGGGCGGCGTGACGCTCGTCACGGAGGTCGGCGGGGTAGGGGCCCGTTTTGCGCGAGGGGCCACCCCCCGGGGAGACTGTGGAGTCCCCCCAAAGTCCTGTGACCCCGAGAGCAGCCTGAGCGACATGCACGACGCACCGCCCGACGGATCGGCACCCGGCACCGGGGACGTGCGGAGCGAACCGCTCGCCGGCGGCCTGAAACAGCGCCACCTCACCATGCTCGGCCTCGGCGGCGTCATCGGCGCCGGGCTCTTCGTGGGATCGGGCGCGGGGATCTCCGTCGCGGGCCCCGGCATCGTCGTCTCGTACCTGATCGCGGGCGCGCTCGCGATGTGCGTGATGCGGATGCTCGGCGAGATGTCGGCCGCGATGCCCGCGTCGGGCTCCTTCTCCGTGCACGCGGAGCGCGCGCTCGGCCGCTGGGCCGGTTTCAGCGTCGGCTGGCTCTACTGGTTCCTGCTGGTGGTGGTGCTCGCCGTGGAGGCGACCGGCGCCGCGCAGATCGCCAACGGCTGGGCGCCCGCGGTGCCGCAGTGGGCCTGGGTACTGATCTTCATGGTGGTGTTCACCGCCGCCAACCTCGCCTCGGTGAAGAACTTCGGCGAGTTCGAGTTCTGGTTCGCGGCCCTGAAGGTCTTCGCGATCGTCGCGTTCCTCGTCCTCGGCCTGCTCGCGGCCTTCGGCGTGCTCCCCGACACGGATCCGGTCGGCCTCACGAACCTCACCGGGCAGGGCGGCTTCCTGCCCAACGGCTGGTCGGGCGTGGTCTCCGGGGTCCTCGCCGTCGTCTTCGCGTTCGGCGGCCTCGAGGTCGTGACGATCGCCGCGGCCGAGTCCGACGACCCGGTGCGCTCGGTGGCCCGCGCGGTGCGCAGCGCGGTCTACCGCATCCTCTTCTTCTACGTCGGCTCGATGCTGGTCATCGTGACCGTGCTGCCGTGGACGGCGCAGAAGGCCGGGGCCAGCCCGTACGTCACGGTCCTCGACTCGATCGGCGTGCCGTCCGCCGGGACCATCATGAACATCGTGGTGTTCGTGGCGCTGCTCTCGGCGCTCAACGCCAACCTCTACGGCTCCTCCCGCATGGTCTTCTCCCTCGCCGAGCGCGGCGAGGCGCCGAAGGCCCTGCTCAGGACGGGTGGTGGCGGGGTGCCGCGCCGGGCGGTCCTCGCGTCCGTCGCCTTCGGGTTCGTGTCGGTCGTCCTCAATCTGAAGTGGCCGGACTCCGTCTTCCTCTACATGCTCAACTCGGTCGGCGCGGTGCTGCTCTTCGTCTGGGCGCTGATCGCGGTGTCGCAGCTGCGCCTTCGCCGGCGCATCGAGCGAGAGGCTCCGGAGCGGCTCGTGCTGCGGATGTGGGCGTTCCCGTACCTGACGTGGGCGGCGCTGACCGCGATGGCCGCCGTGCTCGTGCTGATGCTGACGGACGACGGGGCGCGGCCGCAGCTGCTGTGGTCGGCGGGGGCGACGGGGCTCGTCCTCGCGGTCGCGGGGCTGCGGGAGTGGCGCGCGGGCCGCATGAACAACACATGAACTTGATGTGCACAAATCTTCACAACGTGTGAGCGTCGTGTCCGTATAGCGGTCAGCTGTTCCCTGTCAGCGGTACCGGACCTCAAACTGTGGGCCGCTCTCTCCCCCGTCTCGGCTACTGAACAGGGCACGCCCATGGCTCGGACGTCCACCTCTGAGGACGCAGCACCCGACGCAGCACCGAAGGCCGACTCCCCGCTCGTCCACGGCCTCAAGCAGCGCCATCTTTCCATGATCGCCCTCGGTGGCGTGATCGGCGCAGGGCTCTTCGTGGGTTCCGGGGCGGGCATCGCCGCGGCAGGACCCTCGATCGTCCTCGCCTACGCCGTCTCCGGCGCGCTCGTCATGCTCGTGATGCGCATGCTGGGCGAGATGTCGGCGGCGAACCCCGCGTCGGGCTCGTTCTCCGTCCACGCCGAGCGGGCCATCGGCCCCTGGGCGGGCTTCACCGCGGGGTGGGGCTTCTGGTTCCTGCTCTGCGTCGCCGTCGGCCTGGAGGGCATCGGCGCCGCGAAGATCATGGTCGGCTGGTTCCCCGACAGCCCGGAGTGGGCGTGGGTCGCCCTCTTCATGCTGGTGTTCTGCGGCGCGAACCTGACGGCCGTGAAGAACTTCGGCGAGTTCGAGTTCTGGTTCGCCGCCCTCAAGGTCGGCGCCATCACGCTCTTCCTCGGCATCGGCGTCCTCGCGATCCTCGGCATCCTGCCCGGCTCCGACACCTCCGCCCCCGGCCTGGAGAACCTCACCGGTGAGGGCGGCTTCATGCCGAACGGCACGGACGGCCTGATCATCGGCCTCCTCGCCTCCGTCTTCGCGTACGGCGGCCTGGAGACCGTCACGATCGCCGCCGCCGAGTCCGAGAACCCGGTCAAGAGCGTCGCCAAGGCCGTGCGCACCGCGATGTGGCGCATCGCCGTCTTCTACGTCGGCTCGATGCTCGTCGTCGTCACGCTGCTGCCGTGGGACAACAAGGAGGTCGTCGCCAAGGGCCCGTACGTCGCCACGCTTGACCACCTGGGCATCCCCGCCGCGGGCGAGATCATGAACGTCATCGTCCTTATCGCCCTGCTCTCCGCGATGAACGCCAACATCTACGGCGCCTCGCGCATGTCGTACTCCCTGATCGAGCGCGGCCAGGGCCCCCGGGCGCTCGGCAAGGTCTCGGGCGGCGTGCCGCGCCTCGCGGTGCTCGCCTCCTCGGTCTTCGGCTTCGTCTGCGTACTGCTCAGCTACTGGCGCCCGGACGACGTCTTCCCCTGGCTGCTCAACATGATCGGCGCGATGATCCTCATGGTCTGGGTCTTCATCGCCGTCTCGCAGCTGATCCTGCGCCGCCGCACCGAGCGTGATGCGCCCGAGTCGCTGGTCATCAAGATGTGGGCGTTCCCGTTCCTGACCTGGGTGGCGCTGGCCGCCATGGCGTACGTCTTCTACCTGATGACGGACCAGCCGGACACGCGCAAGCAGCTCCTCGCCACCGGCGCGCTGACGCTGGCTCTCGCAGTGATCGGCATCGTGCGGCAGAAGATGGCGGAGAAGCGGGCGGCGACGGCGGCCGTCTAGAGCCCTCGACTCGCACGAGGAAGTCCCGGACCTGTGGTCCGGGACTTTTTCGTGCGCCCAGGAGGCGGCCCGAAGCGGACGTATTCCCGTGCGGACCTAGAGATCGTCTTCAAAGGGTCAGATCCAGAGCAGGAGTGAGGCGATGGTGACGGTGGCCTGGTAGGACTCACGGGTCTTGTCGTAGCGGGTG
>NZ_JBWKFZ010000009.1:0-378601 GCF_056433985.1 Streptomyces sp. NPDC044106 | reverse complement strand
GCCCGGTTACATTCCGAACCCGGAAGCTAAGCCTCACAGCGCCGATGGTACTGCAGGGGGGACCCTGTGGGAGAGTAGGACGCCGCCGAACTAATTTTGAATGGGAAACCCCCGCACCTTATGGTGCGGGGGTTTTCTGCGTTCCGGGTACTTCAATCGAGGCTCAGGGTGTCGAGGCTTAGAGTCGGGATATGCGCTACGAACTGGTCATCTTCGACAATGACGGCGTCCTCGTCGACAGTGAGCCGATCTCCAACACCATCCTCGCCGGGTACCTGACCGAGCTGGGGCACCCCACCACGTACGAGGACTCCCTGCGGGATTACATGGGGGCCGCCATCCATCGCGTACACGATCTGATTCTTCAGCGCACCGGGCAACGGCTGCCCGAGGATTTCGACGACGTCTTTCACGGGCGGGTGTTCGCCGCTTTCGAGCGGGAGCTGCAACCCGTGGACGGGGCGGTGGAAGTGCTGGAGAAGCTGGCCAAGGACGGGGTGGAGTACTGTCTCGCGTCCTCCGGAAGCCATGAGCGGATTCGGGTCGGGCATCGGAAGACCGGGCTCGACAAGTGGTTCGACGACGGCCGGGTGTTCAGCTCTCAGGATGTGGGGCGAGGGAAGCCGGCCCCCGATCTGTTCCTGTACGCCGCCGAGCGCATGGGGGTGGCTCCGGAGCGATGTGTCGTCGTGGAGGACAGTCCGCTGGGCGTGCGGGCCGCCAACGCCGCCGGGATGGACGTCCTCGGGTTCACCGCCATGACGCCTCCGGAGCGGCTCGTAGGCGCGACTGAACTGTTCGGGGATCTGCGGGACTTGGCTGACCTGCTCGTATGACGTGGGCCGGGGGTCGGCACTGACATTTGTCACCATCAGATCCGGATGATCGTTTCTATCGGTGGGCAGGGGCCGGCGGCGAAGCTGAGGTGGTCGCGAAGGAACGCGGCGGAACCGGGACTACGCAGCCCCAACACGGAGGAACACGATCATGACTCAGCTCGCCGTCGAGGCCCCTGCCGAGAACATCACGCCGGTCGCCTCCGTCCCTGAGGTTTCCGATGTCCGCGCTGCCGTCACCGGTGACGCCCGCAAGGCCCGTCTGGAGTCGCTGAAGCCGCTGGTCCTCGACGCGTTGGTGCCCACCGCCTCGTACTACCTGCTGAGCAAGGGGTTCGGGATGGGGACCATGGCGGCCCTGGGTTGGAGCAGCGTGCTGCCGGCCGGGCGGACCGTGTGGGGGCTGGTCAGGGAGCGGCGGGTCAACGGGCTCGCGGCGCTGATCCTCGCCGCCAACGTCGTCGGGCTGCTGCTGAGCCTGATCGCCGGCGATCCGCGGCTGATGCTCGCCAAGGACAGCGGGATCACCGCCACCGTGGGGATCGCGGTCCTGCTGTCGGTGGTGGCCGGGCGGCCGCTGATGACCACTGGTCTGAAGCCCTGGGTGACCAAGGGGGACGCGGCGCGGACCGCGGCCTGGGAGCGGCTGAGTGCCGAGCGTGGGCGGTTCGCGCGGCTGGAGCGGATGTTCTCCGCCGGGTGGGGACTGGCACTCTTCGGAGAGGCGCTGTTGCGGGTCGTGGGGGCGTACACGCTGCCCATCGACACCATGGTGTGGCTGGGCGGGGTGATCGCTGCGGTGACGATCACGCTGACCGTCGCCGTCAGCGGTCGCCTGGTCGTCGAGCCGATGGAGAAGATGGTCTGCAAGGACGCCGCGCGGGCGGTCGCCTAAGCGGTCACCCAGGCGGCTGCCTAAGCGGTCGCCCAGGCGGCTGGCCGAGCGGTCGCCCCGGTGGTCGTGGGGCGCCGGAATTGGTCCAGAGATCCATCGTGATCCATCTACCCATGGGTAGCCCGGGGCCCTACGCTCTGCAGCCATGACCGAAGAGCTGCGGCGCGGCAGGGCCTCGCTGGCGTTCGCCTTCCTGGCGCAGGGAGCGACTTTCGCCCTGCTCGTGACGCGGATTCCGGCGATCCAGGATCGCTACGGGATATCCGACGGGCTGCTGCCCGTCTTCCTCGCGGCGGTGCCGATCCTGGCCGGGGCCGGGAGCGTGGGCACCGAGCAGCTGGTCAAGAGGGTGCCGCCGAGTGTGGTGCTGAGGTGGTCGCAGCCCGTGGTGCTGCTCGCGCTGCTCGGGGTGGGCGCGGGGGAGGCGCTGTGGCAGGCGGCCGTGGCGCTCGGGGTGTTCGGGCTCGCGGTGGGCGCGCTCGACGCGTCGATGAACATGCTCGGGGTGAGTCTTCAACGGGCTTACGGGCGCAGCATCATGCTCGGGTTTCACGCCGCGTACAGCCTGGGCGGGATCGTGGGGGCCTCGCTGGCCTGGGTCGGGGCGCACTGGGACCTGTCGCTCTTCGTCTCCTATCTGCCGGTCGTGGTGGTGCTGCTGCCGACTGCGCTGGTCGGGAGCCGGTGGTACGCCGATGCGGGGGCGGAGAAGGCGAGTGCGGGGTCCGGGGCGGCGGGAGAGGGCGGGAGTGTCGTCTTCAGGGTGCTGCTGCCGCTCTGCCTGGTGATGACCTTCGCGTACATCGGGGACTCGACCGTCTCCAACTGGAGCGCCAAATACCTGCAGGACGTGCTGGGGAGTTCCGAGGAGGTCTCGACCGTTCCGTACAACGTCTACATGGTCATGACGCTGGTGGGGCGGGGGCTCGGCGATCTGGGTGTGCGGCGGTTCGGGGCCGCGGCGGTGGTGCGGGGCGGGTCCGTGGTGGCCGCGGCGGGGTTCGCGGTGGTGGCGGTGGCGCCCGGCGCGTGGGTGGGGATCGCTGGGTTCACGGTCCTTGGGCTGGGATTGTGCGTGATCGTTCCGCAGACGTTCGCCGCGGCGGGCAGGCTCTTCCCGGGGGCTTCGGACGCGGCCGTCGCGCGACTGAATATCTTCAACTATGTGGGCTTTCTGATCGGTTCACCGCTGGTGGGTGGGCTCGGGGATGCGTGGAACTATCGGGGCGCCATGGTCGTTCCTCTGGTGTTGGTCCTCCTGACCTTGCTGTACGCCCGTTCCTTCGCCCCGGGAACGGACCGGTACGGTGACGGGCATGAGCGGCCGCGCACAGCTGATGTGGGACGAGGCAGTAACGGGCTATGACTTCGGCCCGGGTCACCCGATGGACCCGGTCAGGCTCGCGCTGACCCGAAGCCTGGTCGGCGCCTTCGGGCTCGACCAGGAGCTGGATGTGGTCGCGGCAAAGCGCGCCGGTGATTCGACGCTGCGGCTCGTGCACCGCGGGGACTACGTGGAAGCGGTCAAGGCCGCCTCCGCCGATCCGGACTCCGCGCGCGGGGAGTACGGGCTCGGTACGGAGGACGACCCCGCCTTCGCCGGGATGCACGATGTGTCGGCGCTGATCGCCGGGCAGTCCGTCGGCGCGGCTGAGGCGGTGTGGCGCGGGGACGCGCTGCACGCGGTGAACTTCGCGGGCGGGCTGCACCATGCGATGCCCGGGGGCGCCTCCGGGTTCTGCATCTACAACGACGCGGCGCTCGCCGTCGCGCGCCTCCTTGAGCTGGGCGCCGAGCGCGTCGCGTACGTGGATGTCGACGTGCACCACGGGGATGGGGTGCAGGCCGCCTTCTGGGAGGACCCCCGGGTCCTGACGATCTCGCTCCACGAGCATCCGCGCACGCTGTTCCCGCAGACCGGGTGGCCCGAGGAGACGGGGGCGGACGGGGTGGCCGAAGGGTCCGCCGTGAACGTCGCGCTGCCGGCCGGGACCGGGGACGCGGGGTGGGTGCGCGCCTTTCACGCCGTGGTGCCGGAGTTGCTCGCCGACTTCCGGCCACAGGTCCTCGTGACGCAGCACGGGGCCGACACGCACTTCGAGGATCCCCTCGCGCACCTCGCCGTATCGCTGGACGCGCAGCGGGCCGTGCAGGTCGCCTGTCATGAGCTGGCCCATGAGTACGCCGAGGGGCGGTGGGTCGCTCTGGGGGGTGGGGGGTACGCCGTGGTGGATGTGGTGCCGCGGTCGTGGACGCATCTCGTGGGGGTCGCGGCGGGGCGGCCCGTCGAGCCGACGGCGGTTGTTCCCGAGGCGTGGCGGCGGGAAGTGTTCGCGCGGACGCGGGAGTTGGGGCCGGGGCGGATGACGGATGGGCGGTGGCCCGTGGGGTGGCGGGGGTGGGAGTCGGGGTACGACCCCGCGGATCGGCTCGACCAGGCCGTGGTTGCGGCTCGTCGGGCGGTGTTTCCCTTGCGGGGGTTGTTGGCGTAGGGGGCTTTCCCCTGTCCCGGCCCTTCCCGTAACCGGGGGCTTCGGCCCCGGCCCGGAGGGGCTGCGATTGCCCCCGGTGCCTCGCCTGTCGGCCGGGGCGGACCGTAGTCCCGTTAGCCCAACTGTTGGGGTTTTTCGGGGTTTTGTATGTTTCGGGGTGGGGGATGCGCCAGCATCGGCAGCGTGTTGAGCACCGGCGCGCTGCGTGCGCATTTGTTGGCGGCTCGGTTGGCCGGGCCCGTGGCCACTTCGCGGGAGCAGAGTCTGCGCAGTTATCGGCTCTTCGCGGCCCGGGATCCGCGGATACTGCTCGGGCTCGACCCCGAGTGGAGTTGGGGGGCCGACGATCTGCTGGGGCTGATGGCCGACAAGTGCGGGGTGTCCGCCGATCCGCGGCTCACCACGGGGGCCGATGTCATCGATCCGGAGCGGACGCTGGCCGCGCTCGACGCCTTTGCGGAGCGGCTCGCGGACGCGGCGCGACGGCGGCTTCCGGTGCTCCTCGGGACCGGTCATCCGCATCGGCTGCTCGGGTTCTACGCCGCGTTGGCGGACGCCTTGTCGGCGGCGGGGTGCACCGTCCTCACCCCCGCGCAGGGCAACAGTGTCGACATAACGACCCGGTTCGGCCTACGCACGTACAACCTTGACTACGTACAAGGAGTCGCGCTGGTGCGCGAACCCGGCGTGCGGCCCACCGGGAGTGAGACCGGCGCACACACCCACTCACCACTGCCGGTTCGGGCGGTTCTGGACGCCGCGGCGGAGGCCGGCGGGCCGCTTCCAGAGTTGGTCGTGGGGGACCACGGATGGGTCTGCGGGGCAGGTCAGCTGGGGTTCGAGGCGATCGGGCTCGCGGATACGGACGACCCCGCGCTGTTCGTCGGAGAGGCCGAGGGGCGGGTGTCCGTCGTCGTTCCGCTTGATGACGCTGTGCGGTCTGATTACTACCGACCGCTTACTCGCTATGTACTCAATCGAGCGTGTCTGTCACAGTAGGCGGCCGATGGCTGCTCCTCTTCCCCACTCGCATCATCCGCCCCTAGTCTGGGGAGTGAGCGCATAGCGACGAAGAGTCACCGGAAGGGGAAGCCGGTGCCCGTCATGTGCGGAAGGTTCAGGTGGGGTGTCATGGCTGAGAACCAGAGGCCGCTGAACGAGGTTCAGTTTCTGACCGTGGCGGAAGTCGCCTCGGTGATGCGAGTGTCCAAGATGACCGTGTACCGCTTGGTGCACAGCGGTCATCTGCCCGCCATCCGGGTCGGGAGGTCCTTCCGGGTACCGGAGCAGGCGGTTCACGAGTACCTCCGCGAGTCCTATGTGGGGGTCGAAGCAGGTTGAGCGAGGGGCCTCGCGGGCTCTCGCGGCAGGGGTCATGGCCCCTCGATTACGTCCCTCACGCGGGGGCGGGTAGGCTAGGCCGACGTAGGTCGTGTGGGCCCAGTCTGCTGCCCCGCACCGAGTGAAGAGAAGTGAGCGAGGGTAGTCGTGGGCTCTGTTATCAAGAAGCGGCGTAAGCGGATGGCCAAGAAGAAGCACCGCAAGCTGCTGAAGCGCACTCGCGTTCAGCGTCGCAACAAGAAGTAGGCGGCCGCTGCACAGCGAATTCCGAAGCCCTCCCGTCATCCGACGGGAGGGCTTCGGTGTTTTCGGCCGTCTCCGGGCCCACGGACATCACCCCGCAACGTCCACCCGATAGCGTGGTCGCAGCACAGCGGACGGTAGCGCGGTGAGGCTTTGGGGAAAGGCAGGCGCTGATCTTGGGCAAGGTCGTGCTCGTGACCGGAGTGGCCCGACAGCTGGGCGGGCGGTTCGTCCGGCGTATCCAGCGTGACCCGGACGTCGACCGGGTGGTCGCCGTCGACGCGGTCCCGCCAGAGCACCATCTCGGCGGCGCCGACTTCGTCCGGGCCGACATCCGCCAGCCCACCATCGCCCGCGTGCTCGCCGAGCACGGCGTGGACACGGTCGTCCACATGGACGTCACGGCGACCGCCCTGGGCCGGGGCGGCAGGGGCAGCCGCGGCTCGGTCAAGGAGACCAACGTCATCGGCACCATGCAGCTCCTCGGGGCCATCCAGAAGTCGCCGACGGTGCAGCGGCTCGTGGTGAAGTCGAGCACCAGCGTGTACGGCTCGGCGCCCAAGGATCCCGCGGTCTTCACGGAGAGCACCCCGCCCAAATCGCTGCCCAGCGGTGGCTTCGCCAAGGACGCCGTCGAGGTCGAGGGCTATGTGCGCGGCTTCGCGCGGCGCCGCCCTGACGTCGCGGTGTGCGTACTGCGCTTCGCCAACATCCTCGGGCCCGCCGCCGACTCCCCGCTCGCCGAGTACTTCTCGCTGCCGGTCCTGCCGACCGTGTTCGGCTACGACCCCCGCCTGCAGTTCGTCCACGAGGACGACGCGGTCGAGGTGCTGCGGCTCGGCTCGCACGAACCGGCGCGCGGCACGCTCAACAGCGGCACGTTCAACATCGCGGGCGAGGGGCAGCTGCTGCTCTCGCAGTGCTCGCGGCGGCTCGGCCGCCCCACCGTCCCGGTGTTCCTGCCGGCCGTCACCTGGGTCGGCTCGGCGCTGCGCACGCTCGGCATGACGGACTTCTCGCCCGAGCAGATCAGACTGCTCACGCACGGCAGGGTCGTGGCCATCCGGCAGATGCGCGAGACACTGGGGTTCAGGCCGAAGTACACGACGGCGGAGACCTTCGCGGACTTCGTACGCAGCCGGGGCCCCGGGCTGCTGCCGCCAAGTGCCCTCGCGGGGGCAGTCGACCGGATCGCCGCGCTGCCCCTCGCGGGCGGCCACCAGAGCGCCAACTGAGGAGAGCGTCAACGATGGCGGACGCCAAGGTCATTCCGTTCGACGACGACCGGTCGCGCGGCGGCGCACAGCGCGCGGCGCGCCGCAGGCCTGCGCCCCGGCGCCCGGGCGATCCCGTGGCCGGGGTGAAGGCGCTGCCCGGGCAGCAGGAGGGACCGCAGCCGGAAGGGCCACGGGCCGAGGAGGCGCGGGCGACCGCCCCCGGGCCGGCCGGACGGGCCCCGGAGCCGCGCGGTGGCGGCTGGGACCGGCGCATCGCGAGCGGCCTTGCCTTTCTGCGGCGGCGGCTGACCGGCGAGTACGAGGTCGACGACTTCGGTTACGACGAGGAGCTCACCGACCAGGTCCTGATGTCGCTGCTCCGCCCGTTCTACGAGAAGTACTTCCGGGTGGAGGTGAAGGGCATCGAGAACATCCCCGCCGACGGCGGGGCGCTGATCGTCGCCAACCACTCCGGCACGCTGCCGCTGGACGGCCTGATGATGCAGGTCGCGGTGCACGACAACCACCCGCAGGGCCGGCATCTGCGG
The DNA here is from genome assembly GCF_056433985.1 of Streptomyces sp. NPDC044106. Classification (NCBI taxonomy): domain Bacteria; kingdom Bacillati; phylum Actinomycetota; class Actinomycetes; order Kitasatosporales; family Streptomycetaceae; genus Streptomyces; species Streptomyces sp. NPDC044106. Next base: position 371,029 of record NZ_JBWKFZ010000009.1, on the reverse strand, counting down.
CTCCTCGCCGCCGACCTGGTCTTCATGCTGCCGGTCGTCAATGAGCTGGCCCGCAAGGCCGGGCACACCCTGGCCTGCGCCGAGGACGCCGAGCGGCTGCTCGGACGGGGTGAGCTGGTCGGTGTGATGCCGGAGGGCTTCAAGGGCATCGGCAAGCCGTTCAGCGAGCGCTACAAGCTGCAGCGGTTCGGCCGCGGCGGCTTCGTCTCGACGGCGCTGCGCACGGGCTCGCCGATCGTGCCGTGCTCGATCGTCGGGGCGGAGGAGATCTACCCGATGATCGGCAACGCGAAGACGCTGGCGCGGGTGCTCGGGATCCCGTACTTCCCGATCACGCCCACGTTCCCGTGGCTGGGGCCGCTGGGCGCGGTGCCGCTGCCGACGAAGTGGACGATCCAGTTCGGGGAGCCGATCCCGACGGACGGCTATCCGCCGGAGGCGGCGGAGGATCCGATGCTGATGTTCAACCTGACGGATCAGGTGCGGGAGCAGATCCAGCATTCGCTGTACAAGCTGCTTGTGCAGCGGCGGTCGGTGTTCTTCTAGGCCGTGTTCTTGTAGGCCGTGTTCCCCCGGACCGTGTTCTTTCAGGCCGTGTTCTTTCAGGCCGTTCGGCCGCATGACTGATCGGGGGCGCTCTCCTCGCCAGGAGGGCGCCCCCGATCACGTACCGCCTGCGACTACTTCGCGTCCTCTCCCTTGACGCCCAGCTCCGGGAGCAGGCCGGGCAGGAGCGGGGGCAGGGTGACGTCGGGCTTGGCCGGGGACGCGTCCTGGCCGGGCTTGCTCTTGCCCTTGCCCTTGCCGTCCGACGGGGTCGGGGACGTCTTCTCGGCCGGTGGGTCGAGGAGGCCGCCCGTGGTCCCGCCGAGGAGGCCGTCGTCCTTGCTGTGCGACGTGCTCGGCCTGGGCTTGCTGTCGTGGCTGGTGCCGCCGCTGTGCGAACCGCCACCGCCCGAGGGATGGGAGGGGCGCCGGTCGGAGTCGCCGGAGCCGCTGGGGCTCCGGGGCGTCCGGCCGGTCGCGCCGCCCCGCTCCGGGGGGTGGGGCAGCCTGGCGCGCAGCGGGTCGACCTCGTCGTCTATGGCGTCGAAGACGGAACTCACCTGCTGGCCCACGTCACCCAGCTGGACGGGGAGGCGGCCCTGGAGGTCGCTCCACGCCTCGCGGTGCGATCGGGAGAACGAGGACAGCGCCTGGATGGGGCCGAGGGAGCCGTCGCGCTCGTAGGCCTCGAGGAGCAGGCGGCGGCCCTCGGTGGCATCGTGCCGCATGCCGGAGAGGGCGCGTCTGACCTCGCCGAGGGACTCGTGGTCGAGGGTGCCGGAGCGGCCCCGTTCCATGAGCCTGCGTGCCTCGCTGAGCCGGGTGGACGCGTGGTCGAGGTAGATCTGGCCGCGGTCGGTGTCGTCGTCGGCCAGGCCCAGTTTGAAGTCCTCCATGCCGCGTTTGAGGCCGTAGAGCGAGTCGCCGGGCAGCGCGTCGGAACTGGCGGCCGCAACTCCGCCGAACGCGCCCGCGGCGACGCCGACGGTGAGGCCGCCCGCCGCGATTCCCTTGGACAGACGGGAGCGCGGCCGCAGCTTCCGCAGGGCGCCCGCTCGGTGCGCGCCCTTGCGGGAGCGCTGTTCGGGCACCGATGGACTGTTGCCCTCGAGAAGCATGGCTTCCATCGCGGCCACGAGCTGGGCGCGCTGGACGACCTTGACCTCGGGGTCGAGGGCGGGTTTGGGCAGCGCGTCGAGACCTTCCGCCAGGGCCAGCAGGTGGCTCTGCTCGGTCGGTTCGGAACGGGCCGCGGTGGTTTCGGCGGACTCCACGGATGCGGCCGCGGGTGCGGATGTGGGCGCGGAGTCCTCGGACTGCTCGGCCGCCGGACCCTGGTCGGAATGCTCCTCCAGGGCCTGGGCGAAGGCGTTCGCCCGCCGGTGGGCCGATACGTTCGCGATCACTGGCGGCACCTCCTCTCGTCAAGACGGTCGACTCCCCAGGGGGTCCTGAGGGTTGCATGTCCTGACCATTTCCACACGATCTCGTGAGCGGAGCCGGACAGGTAGCGACCACAGGGAGCCTGCATCCCGCACAACGAGCGTCGCGGCACTTGGGTTACGGACGAAAGATGATCGGACCGCGACAAGTCCGCAGCGGCCATCTGGCCGCCACGGAAGGTGAGTTGGAGGTTACGGAGCATTACGGCGGCGGTGGTTTCCGTGGGTGGAGGGGTGGGGGGCGCGGGCGGGGCTAGCGGACGTCGTCGGGCAGGAGGCGGGCGAGCGTGCGTACCGCGCGGTACTGGAGGGTTTTGATCGCGCCCTCGTTCTTGCCCATGACCCGCGCGGTCTCGGCGACGGAGAGGCCCTGGAGGAAGCGCAGGGTCACGCACTCCTGCTGCTGGGGGTTGAGGCGGCGGACGGCTTCGAGCAGCGCCGCGTTCGAGAGGGACTCCAGGACGGAGTCCTCGGGGCTGCGCTCGACCTCGTTGGCGTCGAGCATTTCACCGGTGGTCACTTCGAGGCGGAACCGGCTCGATTTGAAGTGATCCGCGACCAGGTTGCGGGCGATCGTGACCAGCCAGGCGCCGAAGTCGCGGCCCTGCCAGGTGAAGGTGCCGATGCGGCGCAGTGCGCGCAGGAAGGTCTCGCTGGTGAGGTCCTCGGCGGTCGCCTTGCCGCCCACGCGGTAGTAGATGTAGCGGTAGACCGTGTCGCTGTACTGGTCGTAGAGGCGGCCGAAGGCGTCGGACTCGCCGGCCTGGGCGCGCTCGACGAGTTCCATCATGCGGGCGCTGTCGCTGTCCGCGGCGGGACGGCGGGGGGTGGGGGCGGAGGTGGCGGCAGCGGCGCCGGAGCGGGACCGTCTGCTGACAGCCCGTCCGTCTCCCGACCGCCGCCCCTCAAGGACGGCACTGCGTGCCGGCACCTCTTCGATGCCGTTCGCCAGGGCGTAGCACGGCCCGGCGGGTGCGGGGACGGCGAGGGCGGGGACGGCGGGGACGGCGTACGCGGTGGGGACGAAGCCGCGCAAGCGGTCGATGACCGTTGCGCGCAGCGTAGCCAGGCCCGAGGCGTCAACCCCGACGTGTGGGTACACGGGACTCCCAGAGGCAGAGCTTCCATCACGTGCAGTACAGGACCTTTCACTCGTCGTAGCGACGTGCGGGGTCCCTTATGCGTCTGAGGAGAATAACGCTTCGTACAGGCAGCACTACACCCAGTTGCTAAAATCATCGATTACGTCGCTTCCGTAACCGACTGACGCCTGTTCAAGTACCGGAGAGTGACCGATTGTTGATCGAATCAGTTCACATTCCGTGTCGGGGTGAGGCGTGTTGTGGTCGAGTGCTACCGCCGTGACTGGCCGGAGCCGGGCCGGGGTAGGAGCGTCGGAATGCCGGGCCGGGCAGCGCAGGAACGCGCGTGCCCTGGCGGACGGGGTGTCAGTGACGGCGGCGGTGCAGGGCGATGGCCGCGGCGGCGCCGCCCGCGAGCGCGCCGACGCCCGCGGCGGCCGGGATGCCGACCTTCGCCGCCTTGCGGCCCGTGCGGTAGTCCCGCAGCCGCCACTCCCGCTCCCGCGCGTGCTTGCGCAGTTTGGCGTCGGGGTTGATCGCGTAGGGATGCCCGACGAGCGAAAGCATCGGGATGTCGTTGTGCGAGTCGCTGTACGCGGCGCAACGGGTGAGGTCCAGGCCCTCGGCGGCGGCCAGGGCGCGGACGGCCTCGGCCTTGGCGGGGCCGTGCAGGGGCTCGCCGACGAGCTTGCCGGTGTAGACGCCGCCGACGGACTCGGCGACGGTGCCGAGCGCGCCGGTCAGGCCGAGGCGGCGGGCGATGACCGTGGCGATCTCCACCGGGGCGGCGGTGACCAGCCAGACCTTCTGGCCCGCGTCGAGGTGGGCCTGGGCCAGGGCGCGGGTGCCCGGCCAGATGCGCTCCGCCATGTACTCGTCGTAGATCTCCTCGCCGATGGACATCAGCTCGGCGACGCGGTGGCCCTTGACGATGGAGAGGGCGCTGTCGCGGGCGTCCTGCATGTGCTCGGGGTCCTCGACCCCGGCGAGCCTGAACCACGCCTGCTGCCAGGCGAACCGGAACAGTTCCTGGCGCTCGAAGAACTTCCGCTTGTACAGGCCGCGGCCGAAGTGGAAGATCGCGGCGCCCTGCATCACGGTGTTGTCGAGGTCGAAGAAGGCGGCGGCCTTGACGTCGCCGACGACGGGGAACTCCGGTTCCTTCGGCTCCTCGCCGGCCGCGGTCCGCGCCGCCAGGCCTTCGAGCTCCTCCAGCTCCTGGGAGGACTTGCGGGCGGCCTCGGCGGAGGCCTCGCCTGCCAACACGCTCCGCGCCGTGGCGGAGCGCCTACGGGGAGTGAGCCATCCGAGAGCGGCCATGCGGTGAGCATAGCCAGTCGGTCCGGTGGTTCCGGAGTCGGGAGGATTCGGGCCTGTGAACTCTCCGCGTCCATGCCGTTAAGGGGCCCGCGCCGATGGGGTGAGAATGGCGGCCATGAGCCCGATTTTTCGTCGTAGTGGCGGTCGTACGAAGAAGAAGCCGCAGGAGCGGCTTGTCACCCTGATCGGCAAGCCGGGGTGCCATCTGTGCGACGACGCGCAGTCGGTGATCGAGAAGGTCTGCGGGGAGGTGGGCACGCCCTGGGAGAAGAAGGACATCACGCAGGACGAGGAGTTGCACCGGGCCTACTGGGAGCAGATCCCGGTGGTGCTCGTGGACGGGGAGCAGCACACCTTCTGGCGGGTGGACGAGAACCGGCTGCGGCGGGAATTGACCGGGTAGCTCCGGCACCTACTGACCGACCAGTCCAAAGGGTGCGCGATTTCGTTTACGCTTTGGGGCGGTTTTGGTCTCGGGGGCGATGATCGTGAGGAGTGTGTGCGGTTTTGCCCCCGGTAGATGAGCAACGACGCGGCCCGCGCGCCGGTTCCACGATGGTGCGCCGGGGGCGCGTGACCCCGGTCACGTTGGCCGGGCAAATCGGACACCATCTTTGTGCACGCGTTCACAAAGACATAGCCTGCATTCGACGGGGCGGTCTGGGGACGAGTGACCGCCTGCAGCCCCGCTCTACCCGCAGGAGCACCGTGGCAACTGGCCGAACTCACCGACCGGCGACCCGCAGCCGAGGGATTCCCGAGGCCACCGTCGCCAGGCTTCCGCTGTACCTCCGAGCCCTCACCGCACTGTCGGAGCGCTCGGTGCCCACGGTCTCCTCCGAGGAGCTCGCGGCCGCCGCGGGAGTCAACTCCGCGAAGCTGCGCAAGGACTTCTCGTACCTCGGCAGCTACGGAACGCGCGGCGTCGGCTACGACGTCGAGTACCTCGTCTACCAGATCTCCCGCGAACTCGGGCTGACCCAGGACTGGCCGGTTGTCATCGTCGGCATCGGCAACCTCGGCGCGGCCCTCGCCAACTACGGCGGGTTCGCCTCCCGCGGCTTCCGCGTCGCCGCGCTGATCGACGCCGACCCGGCCATGGCGGGCACGCCCGTCGCGGGCATGCCGGTGCAGCACAGCGACGACCTCGAGAAGATCATCGAGGAGAACGGCGTCTCGATCGGCGTCATCTCGACCCCGGCGGGCGCCGCCCAGCAGGTCTGCGAGCGGCTCGTCGCCGCCGGTGTGACCTCCATCCTGAACTTCGCTCCGACGGTCCTCTCCGTGCCGGACGGTGTCGACGTGCGCAAGGTCGACCTCTCCATCGAGCTGCAGATCCTCGCCTTCCACGAGCAGCGCAAGGCCGGTGAGGACGCGGCCACCGAGGGGCCCGTGCCGCCCGTCGCCGCCAAGCAGCAGCGGAAGGGACCCGACGGGGACGTACCCGCCGTGATGCCGGCATGAGTCTCCTGGTCGTGGGGCTGAGCCACCGCAGCGCCCCCGTGAGCGTCCTTGAGCGGGCCGCGCTGTCCGCCGACGCGCAGGCCAAGCTCCTGCAGGACACCCTCGCCGCCGAGCCCGCCACCGAGGCGTCCGTGCTCGCCACGTGCAACCGCATCGAGCTCTACGCCGACGTGGACAAGTTCCACGCGGGCGTCGCCGAGCTGTCCACCCTGCTCGCGCAGCACAGCGGCGTCGGCCTGGAGGAGCTCACCCCCTATCTGTACGTCCACTACGAGGACCGCGCCGTCCACCACCTCTTCTCGGTGGCCTGCGGGCTCGACTCGATGGTCGTCGGCGAGGGGCAGATCCTCGGGCAGATCAAGGACGCCCTCGCGCGCTCCCAGGAGCTGCACACCGCGGGCAAGCTCCTCAACGACCTCTTCCAGCAGGCCCTGCGGGTCGGCAAGCGCGCGCACTCCGAGACCGGCATCGACCGGGCCGGGCAGTCGCTCGTGACCTTCGGCCTCGAACAGCTCGCCGGGCGCGAGCCGGTCGACGCCTGGGCGGCGGGCAAGCGCGCCGTGATCATCGGCGCCGGGTCCATGTCCTCGCTGGCCGCGGCGACGCTCGCGCGCGCCGGCATGGCGGAGATCGTGGTCGCCAACCGCACGCTGGAGCGTGCGGAGCGGCTCGCGGAGATCCTCGGCGAGTCCGCCGGTGACCGCGGCCTGCGCGCCCGCGCCGTTCCCATGGACGCCGTGGCGGAAGAACTGACACGTGCCGACGTCGCCGTCTCCTGCACCGGCGCGACCGGCCTGGTGCTGACCGCGGACGCCGTCGTCGCCGCCGTCGAGGGGCGCGTACCCGCCTCGGACGGCCGGACCGGCGAGGCGCCCCCGCAGGCCGGGAACGGCCCGGCGGACCAGGGCACCCGGACGGCCACCGTGGCCGACGAGGGCTGCCCGGTCGACCTGTCCGCGCCGCGCGGCTTCTCCGTCGCAGGTGAGGCGGCCGTCGCCGGAATGGACGCGGCGGCCCTGGAACAGCACGCGGCCTGGATGGACAACGCCCCGGCCGAGCGGCGCGAGGAGCAGGCCCCGGACCCGCGGGCCGAGGCCGAGGCGATCGCCGCGCTCGCGGCCGCCGCTCGCGTCACGGGCCGGCTCCCGGAGCGGCGCAACCCGGCGTCGTCGTCGGCCGGCGCTGCCCGCCCGGCCGTGCTCGCCCTCCTCGACCTCGCCATGCCCCGCGACATCGACGCCGCCGCGCACCGCGTCCCCGGCGTGCGGCTCGTCGACATCGAGTCGCTCGCGGAGGCCTCCGCCGACGCACCCATGGCCAACGACGTCGAGCAGGTGCGCGGCATCGTCTCCGACGAGGTCGCCGCGTTCGGCGCCGCGCAGCGGGCCGCGCACATCACGCCGACCGTGGTCGCCCTGCGCACCATGGCCGCCGATGTGGTGGCCGGTGAGATGGCGCGGCTCGAAGGACGGCTGCCCGGCCTGGAGGACAAGCAGCGCGCGGAGATCACCCAGACCGTGCGCCGCGTCGTCGACAAGCTGCTGCACGCGCCGACGGTGCGGGTCAAGCAGCTGGCGAGCGAGCCCGGCGGCGCCGGATACGCGGACGCGCTGCGCACCCTCTTCGACCTCGACCCGCAGACGGTCGCGGCGGTCAGCCGTGCTGACCACATGAACAACGAGAACGACGACCCGAATCGAGGCCGGGCATGAACGAGAAGGCCCTCAGGCTCGGGACCAGGCGCAGCAAACTGGCCATGGCCCAGTCCGGCCAGGTGGCCGCTGCCGTCACGGAACTCACGGGGCGACCCGTCGAGCTGGTGGAGATCACGACGTACGGCGACACCTCGCGCGAGCACCTCGCGCAGATCGGTGGCACCGGCGTCTTCGTCGCCGCCCTGCGCGAGGCCCTGTCCCGCGACGAGGTGGACTTCGCCGTCCACTCGCTCAAGGACCTGCCCACCGCGCAGCCCGCAGAGCTCACCCTCGCCGCGGTGCCCCCGCGCGAGGACCCGCGCGACGCGCTGATCGCACGCGACGGACGCACCTTCGCCGAGCTCCCCGACGGAGCTCGCGTCGGCACCGGCTCGCCGCGCCGCATGGCGCAGCTGAACGCCTACGCGCGCAGCCACGGCATGACCATCCAGACCGTGCCGATCCGCGGGAACGTCGACACCCGCATCGGATACGTGCACAAGGGGGAGCTCGACGCCGTCGTGCTCGCCGCCGCCGGACTCAACCGCGTCGGCAGGTCCGACGAGGTGACCGAGCTCCTGTCGGTCGACACCGTTCTGCCCGCCCCCGGCCAGGGGGCACTGGCGATCGAGTGTGCCGCGCACAACGCGTCACTCGCCGCCGCGCTCGCCGAGCTCGACGACCCGCTCACCCGGGCCGCCGTCACCGCCGAGCGGTCCCTGCTCGCCGCCCTGGAGGCCGGTTGCAGCGCACCTGTGGGTGCGCTGGCCGACGTCCTGGCCGACGGGCAGATTGTCAAGGAAATGCGCCTGCGAGGCGTCGTCGGTACGACCGACGGCTCGACGCTGGTGCAGCTGTCCACCACCGGTCCCGTGCCTGAGACGGAGACCCAAGCCATGGCGCTGGGCCGCGAACTCGCGGCCGAGATGCTCGCCAAGGGCGCGGCCGGTCTGATGGGGGAGCGAGCACTTTGAGCCCCACCTCGAACCTTCCCGGCCTTCCCGCACACGGGCACGTCACCTTTCTCGGTGCCGGACCCGGAGATCCGGGACTGCTGACCCTGCGCGCCGTCGAGGCGCTGGCCCGAGCGGATGTGCTGATCGCCGAGCCCGATGTGCTCGACGTCGTCCGCGTGCATGCCAGGGGAGGTGTGGACACACCCCGGCCGACAGCTGACGACACGTCAATGACCGCCGACGCGACGCCGTTCCGAGCTGCCGCCAATCTTGTCATGGAGGCCGCGAAGGGCGGCAGGCGGGTCGTGCGTGCGGTGAGCGGCGACCCGGGCCTCGACTCGTACGCGGCGGGCGAGATGCTCGCCTGCGCGGCCGAGGGCATCCCCTTCGAGGTCGTGCCGGGCGTCGCGGCGGCCGTCGGCGTGCCCGCGTACGCCGGTGTGCCGCTGCGCGACGCGCAGGGCGCGGACGTCCGCTTCGTCGACGCCCGTACCGCCTCCGACCGCTGCTGGAGCGAGGTCGGCGCGTCCGACGGGACCGTCGTCGTCTCGACGGCGCTCGACTCGGTGGCCGCGGCCGCCGGTGAGCTGGTGGCCGCGGGCCGCAAGCCGGACACCCCGATGACCCTGACCGTGGCCGGTACGACGACGCGCCAGCGCACCTGGACCGCGACGCTCGGCACCATCGCGCAGGTCCTCAAGCAGGCGAAGGTGCTGCCCTCGCCGGACGGGGGCCAGCCCGTCATAGCCGTGGTCGGCGAGCGTTCCTCCGCCGCGCAGCGCGACCAGCTGTCGTGGTTCGAGTCGAAGCCGCTCTTCGGGTGGCGCGTGCTCGTGCCGCGCACGAAGGAGCAGGCGGCCTCGCTCTCCGACCAGCTGCGCTCCTACGGCGCCGTGCCGCACGAGGTCCCGACCATCGCGGTGGAGCCGCCGCGCACGCCCCAGCAGATGGAGCGCGCGGTCAAGGGCCTGGTGACCGGGCGTTACGAGTGGATCGCCTTCACCTCCGTCAACGCCGTCAAGGCGGTGCGGGAGAAGTTCGAGGAGTACGGGCTCGACGCGCGTGCCTTCGCCGGGATCAAGGTCGCGGCCGTCGGTGAGCAGACCGCCAACGCGCTGATCGCCTTCGGTGTGAAGCCGGACCTGGTGCCGAGCGGTGAGCAGTCGGCCGCCGGGCTCCTGGAGGACTGGCCGCCGTACGACCCGGTCTTCGACCCGATCGACCGGGTGTTCCTGCCGCGGGCCGACATCGCCACGGAGACGCTGGTCGCCGGGCTCATCGACCTCGGGTGGGAGGTCGACGACGTGACCGCCTACCGGACGGTGCGGGCGTCGCCGCCGCCCGCGGACACGCGTGAGGCGATCAAGGGCGGCGGCTTTGACGCGGTGCTCTTCACGTCGTCCTCGACCGTGCGCAATCTCGTCGGGATCGCCGGGAAGCCGCACAACGTGACCGTGATCGCGTGTATCGGTCCCGCCACCGCGAAGACCGCGGAGGAGCACGGGCTGCGGGTGGACGTGATGGCCCCGGAGCCTTCGGTCCACAAGCTGGCGGAGGCGTTGGCGCAGTTCGGTACGGCGCGGCGTGCCGCCGCGCTGGAGGCGGGCGATCCTGTCACCCGGCCCAGCGAGCGTCGGCCGGGGTCCCGTCGGAGGCGTACGGCGCCCTGAGCGGTCCGGCACCGTTGATCACCGGCTTCGCCGAGTCCGTCCTCGAACGCCGGACGGGCTGAATTCCCCTGGTCCCGGCTGAGAACCTTCAGCCGGGACCAGAACCTTTCGTGAGGTGAGAGAGACAGTGACCAAGTACGGATCGTTCCCCGGGGCACGGCCCCGCAGGCTGCGGACCACCCCCGCCATGCGGCGCATGGTCGCCGAGACGCGGCTGCACCCGGCCGATCTGATCCTGCCCGCGTTCGTGCGCGAGGGGATCAGTGCTCCGGTGGAGATCGGGGCCATGCCCGGCGTCTTCCAGCACACCCGCGACAGCCTGAAGAAGGCCGCCGTCGACGCGCTGGAGGCCGGGGTCGCCGGGATCATGCTGTTCGGCGTGCCGGAGGAGTCGAAGAAGGACGCCGTGGGCACGCAGGGCACCGACCCGGACGGCATCCTCCAGGTGGCGCTCCGTGACGTGCGGGCCGAGGTCGGCGACGACCTCATCGTCATGTCGGACCTGTGCCTCGACGAGACGACCGATCACGGGCACTGCGGTGTCCTGGACGCCGAGGGCCGCGTCGACAACGACGCGACTCTTGAGCGGTACGCGGAGATGGCGCAGGTGCAGGCCGACGCGGGCGCCCATGTGGTGGGGCCCAGCGGCATGATGGACGGTCAGATCGGCGTCATCCGTGACGCGTTGGACCAGGTCGGCCACGAGGACGTGTCCATCCTCGCGTACACCGTGAAGTACTCCTCGGCGTTCTTCGGCCCCTTCCGCGAGGCCGTCGGCTCGTCCCTCAAGGGCGACCGCAAGACCTACCAGCAGGACCCCGCCAACACCCGGGAGTCCATGCGGGAGCTGGCGCTGGACCTCGAGGAGGGCGCCGACATGGTGATGGTGAAGCCGGCGGGCCCCTACCTCGACATCCTCGCGAGGGTCGCCGACGAGGTGGACGTGCCGGTGGCGGCGTACCAGATCAGCGGCGAGTACTTGATGATCGAGGCCGCCGCGGAGCGGGGCTGGATCGACCGGGACAAGGCGATCATGGAGTCCCTGACGGGGATCAAGCGCGCGGGCGCCAACATGATCCTGACGTACTGGGCGACCGAGGTCGCGCGACAGCTCTGAGGGGCCTGTGTCAGGACGAACCCTACCGGCCGCGGGCGGGCGCTTCGGCGCCTTGCCCGCGGCCGGGCCGGTTTGGGGGTTCGGGGGCGGGCGTCCATGACGTGCCCCTGTGCGTCGTCGGTGCCGCACGGCACCCCTTCGCCCTCACCAGCTCAGGGCGAGCTCCCGCGACGTCTGCCAGTAGGTGGTCGTGGCCGTGCTGTCCACATACACGCCGGCCGCGGGCAGCTTGACCGCCTTCTCCCTGCCGACGCCGCCGTCCATCGCCCGGTTGGCGAACAGGACGCCGAGGCGGTGGGCGGTGTACCCGTCGCTTCCGCTGCCGTCGGCCGCCGAGGTCAGGACGCCCGCGTACGCCGACTCGCCGGGCTCCAGGGTGACCACGGCCTGCGGGACGGAGTCCCTGTTGACGGCGGTGGAGGACTGGGCGTCGTCGAAGCGGAGGTAGGGGGCGCCGTAGGCGTAGCAGGGGGTGGTGCCGGTGTTGGTGGCGGTGATCAGGAGATGGTTCGCGGGGCGGGCGACTTCGGTCACCTTCAGCTTGGTGGTGGCTCCCGAGCAGGTGACCGGATTCGCGGCCTCCGCGGTGCGCCGGTTGGCGGTGGGCTGCGACGCCGTGCTGTGGTTGGCAGCGGTCTGCGCCGTGAACGTCGCCGCACCCTCGTCGCGGGTGCCGGTGCCGTCCGCGCAGGCCGCGAGAGACAGGGTTCCAACGGTGATCGCGGCGGCGGTGAAGGCGCGGAGGGCGAGGTTGGGCCGGGTGTTCGTAACGGTACTGGTGCGGAACATGGCTGGTCCTTCGTGACGGGTGCCGTGAACGGCATGCTTGGATGACGAAAGCTTGTGCGGTACTTCGTCCCAGCCGCCACAAGCGCGGGGGAGTTGGGGACGCTGGAACGTTCGTACCGGCCCTGACCAGGGCGGACGACATCACCCTGGAACGATGGACTGGGATGGGGGAGGACGGAGATGGCGTCGCTCGCGGAGCTGCTGCGGGAGCTCAAGGAGCGGTCGGGGCACAGCTACGGAGTGCTGGCCAAGCGGCTTCACATGAGTACGTCGACGTTGCACCGGTACTGCAACGGGGACGCGGTGCCCACCGAGTTCGCGCCGGTGGAGCGGTTCGCCCGCCTCTGCAAGGCGACGCCGGAAGAGCTGGTGGAGGTCCACCGGCGGTGGATCCTGGCGGACGCGGACCGGGGGCGGAAGACGGAGCCGCCGACCGCTCGCAAGGCGGCGCGGGAGACCGGGTCCGGTGCTCCGGCAGAGCAGCCGTCGGACCCGGAGCCGGAGCAGCCGTCGGACCCGGAGCCGGAGCCGTCCGAGCCGGGTGACGCGCCCGGGCCCTCGCGCAGACGCCGGACCCTCGTCCTCGCGGCCGCCGTCGCCGCGGTCGTCGGGGTCGGCTCCGTCGCCCTCGCCATGAACGGCGACGAGGGCGGCGGGCACGAGCGGAACGCCGGGCCCGCCGCATCGTCGGGCCCGAGCGCGGCCTCGCCCGAATCCCCCGGCGAGGTCAGCGGCAAGGGCGAGGCCCAGGACAAGAGCAAGGGCAAGGGCGAGGGCAAAGGCAAGGACGGCGGCAAGGAGAAGCAGGGCGCCCCCTCCGCGACGCCGTCCCACAAGGGCAACGTGGCACCCGATTCCACCCGGGGCGACAAGGGGCCCGCGGCCGGCGGCGCGCAGGGTGACCTCGACGTGGTGACCACCCGCACCAAGCCGTACGCCTACGACGAGCCCTGCGGCAGGGACTTCCTGGTCAACCGCAAGCCGGGTGAGGTGCCGCAGCCGCCGGCCGCGCCGCAGGACACCCCCAGCTGGGTCGGCGACCTCGGCGCGGTCGCGTCCGGCGACCAGTACATCGAGGTCACCGTGCAGGGCCTCAGCAAGGAAACCGTCGTCCTGGAAGGCATGGACGTCCGTGTGCAGAGCACCAGCGCGCCGCTGACCTGGAACAACTACCAGATGGCGACCGGCTGCGGCGGCGACGTGTTCACCAAGTCCTTCAACGTCGACCTCGACGACGCGGCGCCGCGCGTCACGACCAAGCGGGGCCAGCGTGACTTCCCGTACAAGGTCAGCGAGAGCGACCCCGAGGTCTTCTACATCAACGCCGACGTCGCGTCGCACGACGTCCGCTGGTACCTCGAACTGCGGTGGTCCAGCGGCAAACGGCACGGCGTGGCCCGCATCGACGACCAGGGCAAGCCGTTCCGCACCAGCGGTGCGTCGGGGCGCCCCACGTACGGCTGGCCGCCCGGCAACACGAAGTGGGAGAGGCAGTTGCAGGACGGCTGAGGGCGGGAGGGAGCGGTTGGGCGCGGAGCGGGGCGGTTGGGCGCGGAGCGGGACTGCTGGGCGCGGAGCGGGACGGTTGGGCGCGGAGCGGGACTGCTGGGCGCGGAGCGGGACGGTTGGGCGCGGAGCGGGACGGCGGGCCGTGGGCCGAAATGGGTGTCTCCGGTACGGCCCTGCCCACCGCGCCCGCATCCCCCGTCCGCATCCCGGAATGGCCGGTGTAGGGGCCACCCACGTGCTTAGGGTGCGGGCAAGCCGAGCCGTCCGAGCCGTCCGAGGAGCCCCGCCGTGACCGTCACCGAGCCCGCACCCACCGCCGCCCCGGCCCCCGCCCCCATGCCGCCGTTCGCCACGCGCGCCGCCGCGGTCGGCGGTTCCCCGGTGCGGGACATCCTCGCGGTCACCGCGCGGCCCGAAGTCATCAACTTCGCGGGCGGGCTGCCCGCCCCCGACCTCTTCGACGGCGACGGCATCGCGGCCGCCTTCCGCGCCGTGCTCGCCGAGACGCCCGAGCGGGCGCTCCAGTACTCGACGACCGAGGGCGAACCCGCGCTGCGTACCGTCATAGCCGCACGGACGGCCGCCCGCGGACTGCCGACCGGCGCCGACGACGTACTCGTCACCACCGGATCGCAGCAGGCGCTCTCGTTGCTCGCCACCGCGCTGATCGAGCCCGGCGACACCGTCCTCGTCGAGAACCCCTGCTACCTGGCGGCACTTCAGGCCTTCGGCTTCGCGGGCGCGCGCGTCGTGCCCGTGCCCTGCGACGCGTCGGGCATCGACCCGGCCGCCCTCGACGAACTCGTCGCCCTGCACCGCCCCAAGCTGCTCTACACCGTGCCCACCTTCCAGAACCCGACCGGCCGCACCCTGCCCACCGACAGGCGCGCGGCCGTCGCCCGGGTCGCCGAGGAGCGCGGCCTGTGGATCGTCGAGGACGACCCGTACGGCGAGCTGCGCTTCGAGGGTGAGCGCGCGCCGTGGATCGCCACGTACCCCGGTGCCGAGGACCGCACCGTCCTGCTCGGCAGCTTCTCCAAGGTCATGGCGCCCGGCCTGCGGATCGGCTGGCTGCGCGCGCCCGCCGCGCTGCTGCGCGCCTGCGCCGTCGCCAAACAGGCCGCCGACCTGCACACCCCGACCGTCAACCAGCTCGCCGCCGCCCGCTACCTGACCGACCGGGACCTGGACGCGCACGTCGCCCGCGTCGCGGCGATCTACCGCGACCGCCGCGACGCGATGCTCGCGGGGCTCGGCGATGCGCTGCCGCGGGGCTCCAGCTGGATCCGGCCCGAGGGCGGCATGTTCGTGTGGGCGAAGCTCCCCGATGGCTACGACACGTCGGAACTGCTGCGGACCGTCATCGCGCACGACGTGGCCTACGTGCCGGGTGCGCCGTTCTTCGCCGGTGAGCCGGACCGGTCGACCCTGCGCATGTGCTTCGTGACGCAGTCGCCAAAGGAGATCGCGGAGGGGCTGCGGCGTCTCGCCCGCGGCCTTGGTGAAGACTGAACGAACTCACGTGATTTCGCAGGCAGTTGCCGACTCCCGAGCCTAGGGTGACCCCTGTTGAGCGTGCGTCCGCCCGGGGAGTGCGGACGCACCGGACAGAGGGGATCACCCATGCGCAGTTCAACCCTGCCCGCCAAGAGATTCCGGCGTGCCCTGACCGGCGTCGCGGTGGCCGGCGGCCTGCTCGCCGTCGCCGCCCCCGCGCAGGCAGCCGCCCCCGCGCAGGCAGCCGCCCCCGCGCAGGCAGCCGCCCCCGCGCAGGCAGCCGCCCCCGCGCAGGCAGCCGCCCCCGCGCAGGCAGCCACCTCCGCGCAGGCCGCCCCCGGTGACCCGGTCGCCGTCAGCTCGTACGCGTACACGAGCGCCGAGGGCGACTACATCGGTCAGGGCAAGTCGGGCACGTACAAGGATCCGCAGAGCCCGGTGCGGATCAGCGGGACCGCGGAGTACCTGACGGTGTCGCTGCCCGACGCGGAGTGGAGCATCGTCATCGCGGCGCCGCGGGGCGAGAAGCTGCGCCCCGGCGTCTACCGGGGCGCAGAGCGCGCCGCGTTCCGCACCGGCCGCTCGCCCGGTCTCGACGTCAGCGGCGGCAGCCGGGGCTGCAACGAGGTGTACGGGCAGTTCTCGGTCAACCAGATCGAGACGGACGCGGAAGGCAAGGTCACCCTCCTGGACGCGGCGTTCACCCAGAACTGCGAGGATGCCACGGCTCCCGCCCTCAAGGGCGCCGTCAAGTTCCGGGCCTACCCGCTCTCGTACCGCTTCCAGAGCGACCCCGGTGACTACATCGGCGGCGGCCGGACCGTCGGCTACACCGGCTCCACCAGCACCTTCAGGGCGAGCGGGGACGCCTCGGGGGTGCGGTACTCGGTCTCGGGGAAGCGCGACGAGTGGTGGGCCGACATCGGCGCGCCGAAGGGGCAGACCCTGGAGGTCGGCAAGACCTACCAGGCCAACCGGTTCGGCGACGACGGCCTCGCGGAACTCGACGTCTACGGCGACGGGCGTGGCTGCAACACCACGTCGGGGGAGTTCAAGGTCACCAAGCTCGCCCTCGACGAGACCGGCAAACTCAAGGCGTTCGCCGCGACGTTCAAGCAGCGCTGCGAAAGCGACGGCACGGCCGCGCTGAACGGCACGATTCACTACTACGCCTGACCGCCCCGTACCCCGTCAGGACCGCCCGGGCGCAAGAGACGCTCGGGCGGTCAAAGACAGGCTCTCCGGGGCGCTCGGGCGGTCAGAGGCGCCGCTCGGGCGGTCAGAGGCGCTCGGGCGTCCTGATGCCCAGCAGCTCCATGCCCTTGTGCAGCGTCCGCGCCGTGATGTCGCACAGGAACAGGCGGTTCTCGACCTGCGCCGGGGAGTCCGCCTTCAGGACCGGGCACTTGTCGTAGAACGAGGTGTACAGCGACGCCAGCTGGTACAGGTACGCGGCCAGCTTGTGCGGGGCGTACTCCGCGGCGGCCTCCGCGACCGTGTCGCCGAACGCGTCCGCGTGCAGGCCGAGCGCCCGCTCGGCCGGGGCGAGTGCGAGCTCGGGGTGCGCGACCGGCTTCGTCTCGCCCGCCTTGCGCAGGATCGACTGGATCCGGGCGTACGCGTACTGCAGGTAGACCGACGTGTCACCGTTCAGGGAGACCATCTGGTCGAGGTCGAATTTGTAGTCGCGGTTCGCCGACGTCGACAGGTCCGCGTACTTCACGGCGCCGATGCCGACCTGGAAGGCCCGCTCCTGGATCTCCTCCTCGGTGAGGTCCCGCGCCTTCTCCCGCACGACCTCGGCCGCGCGCTGCACCGCCTCGTCGAGCAGGTCCTCAAGGCGCACCGTCTCGCCCTCACGCGTCTTGAACGGCTTGCCGTCCGCGCCGAGCACCGTGCCGTAGCCCATGTTGTGGGCCGTGACGTCGTCGTTCAGCCAGCCCATCCGGCGGGCCGCCTCGAAGACCATCCTGAAGTGCAGCGACTGGCGCACGTCCACCACGTACAGCAGGGTCGTGGCGTGCAGGCCGAGGACGCGGTCACGGATCGCGGAGAGGTCGGACGCCGCGTAACCGAAGCCGCCGTCCGCCTTCTGCACGATCAGCGGGACCGGCTGGTCGTCCTTGCCGCGGATCTCGTCGAAGAAGACCACGAGCGCGCCCTCGGAGCGGACGGCGACGCCGGACTCCTCCAGGAGGCGGGCCGTCTCCGGCATCATGTCGTTGTACGCGGACTCGCCGACGATCTCCTCGTCGCGGACCTCCATGTCCAGCTTCTCGAAGACCGAGTAGAAGTAGACCTTCGACTCGTCGACGAAGCGCTGCCAGAGCTCCAGGGTCTCCTTGTCGCCGGACTGCAGGGCGACGACCCGCTTGCGGGCCCGCTCCTTGAACCCCTCATCCGTGTCGAAGACCGCCCGCGACGCCTTGTAGACGCGGTTCAGGTTGCTCATCGCCTGCTCGCCGTCGACCTCGTCGGCCGGGGCCAACTGGCCGGGGTTCTCGATCAGGTACTGGATGAGCATGCCGAACTGGGTGCCCCAGTCGCCGATGTGGTGGCGGCCGACCGTCTTCTCGCCCGTGAAGTCCAGCATGTGGCGCAGCGCGTCGCCGATGACGGCGGAGCGCAGGTGGCCGACGTGCATCTCCTTCGCCACGTTCGGCTGGGCGTAGTCGATGACCGTCGTGCCCGCGGCCGGGTTCAGCGGCACGCCGAGCCGGTCGCCGTCGGCGGCGCGGGCCGCGAGGGTGTCCACGATGGCCTTGTCGGTGACCGTCACGTTCAGGAAGCCGGGGCCCGAGACCTCGACGTCGGCGAGCAGGTCGCCGCTCTCGATCCTGCCCACGACCTGCGCCGCCAGCTCCCGGGGGTTGCCCTTGAGCTTCTTGGCCAGCGCGAGGATGCCGTTGGCCTGGAAGTCCGCCCGCTCGCTACGTCGCAGCAGCGGGTCCGCGGCGCCGGCGTCCGGCAGGGCAGCCGAGAGGGCGTCCGCGAGGCGCTGGTGGACGGAGGCGGTGAGGGACGTGACCGGGGCCATGAGCTTCCGTTCTCGTAAGTGCTGGAAAATGAGGTGCGTCGTGGTGAGCGTCAAGTGTCCCATGAGCGGGGATACCACCTCCCCCTGATTTCCCCCCGATCAAACGCCGACCCCGGACCGGGCCCTTCCGTCTGGGACAATGGCCTACGCCAGCTTTCAGGAACCCCGAGGAAACAAGAGGACGTGCCGATCGTGGCTGCTCAGAGCACCGATACCGCCGACTGGGTCGCCCGCTACGCGGACGAGGTCATCGCCGAGTCGGAGCGCCGTGCCCCGGGCAAACCCGTAGTGGTCGCGTCCGGACTCTCCCCCTCCGGCCCGATCCACCTCGGCAACCTCCGCGAGGTCATGACCCCGCACCTGGTCGCCGACGAGATCCGCCGCCGCGGGTACGAGGTCCGCCACCTCATCTCCTGGGACGACTACGACCGCTACCGCAAGGTGCCGGCCGGGGTCCCCGGCATCGACGAGTCCTGGGCCGAGCACATCGGCAAGCCGCTGACCTCCGTCCCGGCCCCGGCCGGCTCCGCGTACCCGAACTGGGCCGAGCACTTCAAGGCCGCCATGGCCGAGGCGCTCGCCGAGCTCGGCGTGGAGTACGACGGGATCAGCCAGACCGAGCAGTACACGTCGGGCGTCTACCGCGAGCAGATCCTGCACGCGATGAAGCACCGCGGCGACATCGACGCGATCCTCGACCAGTACCGCACCAAGAAGGACCCCTCCAAGGGCGGCAAGGGCGGCGGTGCGAAGAAGCAGCAGCAGAAGCCCGTCGACGAGGCCGAGCTGGAGGCCGCCGAGGGCTCCGGCGCGGCGAGTGAGGACGACGGCAGCGGCGGCGCCAGCGGCTACTTCCCGTACAAGCCGTACTGCGGCCGGTGCGAGAAGGACCTGACGACCGTCGTCTCCTACGACGACGAGTCCACCGAGCTCGTCTACACCTGCACGGCGTGTGGGTTCGGCGAGAGCGTCCTGCTCAGCGAGTTCAACCGCGGCAAGCTGGTCTGGAAGGTCGACTGGCCGATGCGCTGGGCGTACGAGGGCGTCGTCTTCGAGCCGTCCGGCGTCGACCACTCGTCCCCCGGCTCGTCCTTCGTCGTCGGTGGCCAGATCGTGCGGCAGATCTTCGACGGCGTACAGCCCATCGGTCCCATGTACGCCTTCGTGGGCATCTCCGGTATGGCGAAGATGTCGTCCTCCAAGGGTGGTGTGCCGACCCCGGCCGACGCCCTGAAGATCATGGAGGCGCCGCTCCTTCGCTGGCTGTACGCGCGCCGCAGGCCCAACCAGTCCTTCAAGATCGCCTTCGACCAGGAGATCCAGCGGCTCTACGACGAGTGGGACAAGCTGGAGTCCAAGGTCGCCGAGGGATCGGCGCTGCCCGCCGACGTGGCCGCGCACTCCCGCGCCGTGCGCACCGCGGCCGGTGAGCTGCCGCGCACCCCGCGCCCGCTGCCGTACCGCACGCTGGCCTCCGTCGCCGACATCACCGCGGGCGCCGAGGACCAGACGCTCCGCATCCTGCGCGACCTCGACCCGGCCGACCCGATCACGTCCCTGGACGAGACCCGGCCGCGCCTCGACCGCGCCGAGAACTGGATCACCACCCAGGTCCCGGCCGAGGCCCGCACCATCGTCCGCGCCGAACCGGACGAGGAGCTCCTGTCCTCGCTCGACGAGGCGGGCCGCGAATCGCTGCGCCTGCTCCTGGACGGCCTCGACTCGCACTGGTCCCTGGACGGCCTGACCCACCTCGTGTACGGCGTGCCCAAGGTCCAGGCGGGCTTCTCCCCGGACGCCACGGCCAAGGAGCTGCCTGCGGAGATCAAGGGAGCGCAGCGCTCGTTCTTCGCGCTCCTGTACCGCCTCCTCGTCACCCGGGAGACCGGCCCGCGCCTGCCCACGCTGCTGCTGGCCGTGGGCGCGGACCGGGTGCGCAAGCTGCTGGGTTCGTAGCGTTCTCGGCGGTACGCGCAGGTGTACCTGTGATGTACCTGTAGGTGTACGCGGCTGGGGCCCCGTTCCGATGGGAACGGGGCCCCAGTGCGTTCCCGGGTGCATCCTTCGGACTACCGGGAATTCGACCGGAGGCAGGACGCGGGCCCGTCGCGGGGCGCCGAGCATGAACGTATGAGAGAAATCATCGCCATCGTGGGCTGGATCGTCGGCATCCAGGGCGCCCTCGGCGCCGCGGGCCGCATCTTCGGCGACGATCCCTGGGGAATGCTCCAGAAGTGGTGGGACGTGCCGACGCCGATGTACGTGGCGCTCTTCGTGGTGGGGGCGGCGCTCGCGGTGTACGGGGAGAGCGCGAAGAAGCGCCAAAGGACGCGGGCCTGACCGGTCCAGGGCGGCCGGGCCGCCGCTACGCGATGTGGTCTTCCATCAGCTCGTTCTCCAGGCGGGCGATGAACTCGTCCATGTAGTGGTTCACCTCGCGCGCCTGGAGACGCAGGCCGTAGGCCGCCTCGACGTTGGCCGCGAAGGCGCCCGGAGTGGGCATGCCCTCACCCTCTATCGAGTGACGGAACACCTGGTACAGGTCGTCCTCGGAGGGGCCGGGGGCGGGGGCGGGGCCGTGCTCGGGCCGGGGCTCGGGCTCGGGCTCGGGCTGGGGCTGGAGGTCCTCCTGGAACTGCTGGTTATGGGGACCTGCCTGGTTCCGCTGCTCCTGTTCCGCGTACCACTCGTCGTACGGGGCCACGGGCTCGTACGAGGCGTTGTGCGCCGCGAACCAGGGGCTCGCGTGGTTCGCCACGGGGAGGGTTTCCGCCTGGGGCGGCGGGACCGGGGCCGAGGCCGGGTCCTCGACGAACTCGGGCTCGGACTCGGGCTCGGGGTCGTGGGCGGGCTCGGGTTCGGCGGCGGTGGGCGGTGCGGCCGTCAGCTGGGGCTGGTGGGGCTGGTGGGCCTGGTTGGTCTCATGGGGGTTCTTCGGGCCGCCCGAGGACGTGGGGTTCGTCGTCGGGAGCGCCGGGGTCGGCGGAAGGAGCACCGGCTCGATGCCCGCCGCGGCGAGACCGGCGGGGGCGGTCTCCGCGAGCGGGACGCCGAAGCGGGCGAGACGCAGCGGCATCAGCGACTCGACCGGGGCCTTGCGGCGCCAGGCGCGGCCGAACCGGGCCTGCAGACGGGCCTGGTAGACCAGGCGCTCCTGTTCGAGCTTGATGACCTGCTCGTAACTGCGCAGCTCCCACAGCTTCATGCGGCGCCACAGCTTGAACGTGGGCACGGGGGACAGCAGCCAGCGGGTGAGGCGCACGCCCTCCATGTGCTTGTCGGCGGTGATGTCCGCGATCCGGCCCACCGCGTGCCGGGCGGCCTCGACCGCGACCACGAAGAGGACCGGGATCACCGCGTGCATGGCGACGCCGAGCGGATCGCCCCAGCTGGACGCCGCGTTGAAGAGGATCGTGCCCGCCGTGAGCAGCCACGCCGTCTGACGCAGCAGCGGGAAGGGGATGCGCAGCCAGGTCAGCAGGAGGTCGAGGGCGAGCAGGACGCAGATGCCCGCGTCGACGCCGATGGGGAAGACCGCCGAGAAGCTGCCGAAGCCCTTCTTCTCGGCGAGTTCGCGGACGGCCGCGTACGATCCCGCGAAACCGATTCCGGCGATGACGACCGCTCCGGCGACGACCACGCCGATGAGTATCCGGTGCGTGCGTGTCAGCTGCATCGCGGCCACCCGCGATCCCCTCCCTGTTCAAGGCCTGTGTCGGCTTGTTGCGAGCGACAGCCTGGCACACGCGTGCGAGGAGCCGTGGGCCGGTACGCCGGGAGCCCGGCCCCTCGCGGGCCGGGCTCCGTCAACTTGTCCGCCGGGGGCGCCTGTTGGCGCCGGACGCGGCGTGTGCCGTCAGGACTTGCCGGCGCCGTCCTTCGGCTTGTCGTCGCTCTTCGGCGCGCTGTCCTTGGCGTCCTTGCCGTCCTTGCTGCTCTTGTCGTCCTTGGCGCCCTTGCTGTCACCGGACTTGGGCGCGTCGCTCTTCGACGGCTCGCCCGCGCCGGACGCCTTGCCGCCGCCCCCGTTGGCCGCGATGACCGCGTCCACGGCCTCCTTCGCCGCCTTCTGAGCATCCTTCGACAGCTTGCCGGCGTCGGGGGCCTTGTCGCCCGCGAGGCCCGCGCCGTTGTAGTCGACGGTGATGACGGCGTTCTCCGTGCGCGTCACGAACGTCTGCTGCTTGAAGGTGTCCTTGTCCTTCTTCAGGTCGTACCGCACGAGCGTCGCCTGCTCGCCGACGCCCTGCACCGGCTCCGTCTTGACGCCCTTGGCGTCCTTGGTCGCCTTGGCGTCCTCGACCTGCTTGGCGAAGCTGTCCTGCGCGCGCTTTGCACCGCTGCCGAGGGAGGCGTCCGACTCGAACCGCAGCAGCGAGACGCGCAGCCAGCGGAACTGGGAACCGTTCACGCCGTTGTTGTCGAGGCTGTCCCAGGAGCAGCTGCCGCGCAGCGCCGTGTCGCTGGACGTGCCGGCCTTGCCCGACTTGTCCTTCGCCTTCGGCACCAGCTCGCCGAGCGTCTTCTCCGTCACGACGTCGCAGGGCTCGGGGAGCTTGGCGTACGCCGCCTTCTCCACGCTCGCCTTCTTGTCGTCGCCCTTGGCCGGCGCCGAGGCCTTCGCGCCCGAGTCCTTCTTGGCCCCGTCGGAACCGGAGCCGGAGTCGGAGGAGCAGCCGGCGACGAGGATCACCGGTACGGCGGCCGCGCAGACGAGGAGGCGGCTGCGGAGCTGTCGCTTTCGCTGTGCAGGTCGGTGCATGGTTCCTTCACTCTGTTCGTCTCGTGACGTCCAGATCGTCTCGTGACGTCGTCGGGTCCGAGGGGCCACGGTACGCGTACGGGGTGGCGGGCGACTCCGCTTCGGGGAGTCGGCCGGCCGTCCGTACCCGCTCGGGACGGCCGCTACTCGTCGAACTCGCCGGCCAGGCTGTCGGCCAGTTCCTGCGCTTTGTCCTGCATTTCCTTGCTGTCGGGGACGTCTGTGCGGCGGCCCGGCTGCTCGTCGTACTCGATGGTGACGATGACGTTCGACGTGCGGAACACCACAGTCACGGTGCGGTGACGGGAGGCGGATCCCGCGGTGGCGAGGGCGTCGTCGAGGAAGGCCTCGTCGCCGAGGTCGGTGAGGGAGCGGGGCTCCAGGCCGGGGGGCGGGGTGGCGGGGTGCGAGCCGGAGGCGTCCTGCGCGCCCTCGTCCTTCTCCTCGCCGCTCCCGGCGTCCTTGCCCTTGCCTTTGCCCTTGTCGTCGTCGCTCGTGCCCTTCTTGCCGCCCTGGGCCTTGTCGCCGGGCTCATCCGTGGACTCGGCGTCCGGCCCTTCGCCGTCGTCCGGGGTCGAGGTCCCGGCGGGCCGGGACAGCCCCGCCTCCCGCAGTTTCGTCGCGTAGACCTCCGCGGCGCGGGCGTCGTCGCTGACCGTGCCGTCGAACGAGACGACCCGCTCGAAGTCGACGAGGAGGTGGTGGGAGGCGCCGGAGGACTCGATCTTCCAGTTGCAGCCCACGCGCCGGTCGGTGTCGTACGTCGCCGCGGGCGTGCCCTCGTACGCCTTCTCGCGCTGGTCGGCGTCCTCGATCTCCACGATGCCGGGCAGCATCGCGTCGAGGGCGCCGTGGCCGACCGCGCCGCAGGGCTCGGGGAGCGTGCGGTACTTGCCGGGCTGCGCCGGGGCTGCGGAGCTGCCGTTGTCGCCCGGTTTGGCGTCGTCGCCCCCGTCGTCGCCGGACCCGCCGGTGCAGCCGGTCAGGATCACCGCGAGCAGTGCGGCGACTCCCGGGACGATTCCCGGGACACGGGCCCTGCCGTTCCGCTGCACCGTGATGGCTCCTCTCACCTGGCTCTGCCTGGATATTGGGTTGCCGCTGGTGGGCGGCCGGTGGAGACAATGTGTATCGCACGCACTGCCGTGGATGCCGGTCCGTCACCCCTTTCGTTGACCTTGGCTCCGGTATTTGCGCTTCTTGGCTTGTAGGCGATCACGGGGGAAAGAGGACGAAATGTCGTACGTAGAGGTTCCGGGCGCGAAGGTACCGATCCGGATGTGGACGGATCCGCGGTCGGTCGAGGACTCGGCGATGCAGCAGCTCCAGAACGTGGCGACGCTGCCGTGGATCAAGGGCCTGGCCGTCATGCCGGACGTCCACTACGGCAAGGGCGCGACGGTCGGCTCGGTGATCGCCATGCAGGGTGCGGTGTGCCCGGCGGCGGTCGGCGTCGACATCGGCTGCGGCATGTCGGCGGTCAGGACGTCGCTGACCGCGAACGATCTTCCGGGTGACCTTTCCCGCCTGCGGTCGAAGATCGAGCAGGCGATTCCGGTGGGGCGGGGCATGCACGATGACCCCGTCGGGCCGGGGCGCTTCCATGGCATGGCGACGGCCGGGTGGGACGATTTTTGGGGGCGGTTCGAGGGGATCGCGGAGGCGGTGAAGTTCCGCGAGGAGCGGGCGGTCAAGCAGATGGGAACGCTTGGAGCCGGCAACCACTTTGTTGAGTTTTGCGTGGATGTATCCGATTCGGTCTGGCTCATGCTCCACTCCGGCTCCCGCAACATCGGCAAGGAACTCGCCGACCACCACATGGGCGTAGCGCAGAAGCTCTCGCACAACCAGGGCCTGGTCGATCGCGACCTCGCGGTCTTCATCGCGGACACTCCGCAGATGGCGGCGTACCGCAATGACCTGTTCTGGGCCCAGGAGTACGCGAAGTACAACCGCGCGATCATGATGGCCCTCTTCAAGGACGTGATCCGCAAGGAGTTCAAGAAGGCCAAGCCGACGTTCGAGCAGGAGATCTCCTGCCACCACAACTACGTCAGCGAGGAACGCTACGACGGCGTGGACCTGCTGGTCACCCGGAAGGGCGCGATCCGTGCCGGCAGCGGGGACTACGGCATCATCCCGGGCTCCATGGGCACCGGCTCGTACATCGTGAAGGGTCTCGGCAACGAGGCGTCCTTCAACTCGGCCTCGCACGGCGCGGGCCGGCGGATGAGCCGGGGCGCGGCCAAGCGCCGCTTCTCGACGAAGGACCTGGAGGAGCAGACGCGGGGCGTCGAGTGCCGCAAGGACTCGGGCGTCGTGGACGAGATCCCGGGCGCGTACAAGCCGATCGAGCAGGTCATCGACCAGCAGCGGGACCTCGTCCAGGTCGTCGCGAAGCTGAAGCAGGTCGTCTGCGTGAAGGGCTGACGCGCTACTTCGCGTGGGTGACCGCGTAGATCATGATGAACGCGACGATGTGGATGCCGAAGAGGAAGTACGCGAGGTACCACCACACCAGGCGTTCGTTCTTCTGCTCCTCGGCGAGGCGGCGGGTCTCGTGCTCGTGGGTGAGGCGTTCGAGCGGGTCGGGGGAGTCCGCGGAGTAGGCGGGTCCGCCCGGGTCGTCGCCGGGGAGCGTCATCGTCACGACTCCCTGTGGACCTTCGTGTTGGAGGCCTGGGCGCGCGGGCGGACCACCAGGAGGTCGATGTTGACGTGCGGCGGGCGGGTGACCGCCCAGGTGATCGTGTCCGCCACGTCGTCCGCGGTGAGCGGTTCGGCGACGCCCGCGTAGACCTTCGCGGCCTTGTCGGCGTCGCCGCCGAAGCGGGTCAGCGCGAACTCGTCCGTCTTGACCATGCCGGGGGCGACCTCGATGACGCGGACCGGGGTGCCGACGATCTCCAGGCGGAGGGTCTCGGCGAGGACGTGCTCGGCGTGCTTGGCGGCGACGTAACCGCCGCCTCCCTCGTACGTTCCGTGGCCCGCCGTGGAGGAGAGCACCACGATCGTGCCGTCGCCGCTCGCGGTGAGCGCGGGCAGCAGCGCCTGCGTGACGTTGAGCGTGCCGATGACGTTCGTCTCGTACATCTGGCGCCAGTCGGCCGGTTCGCTGGTCGCGACGGGGTCCGCGCCGAGCGCGCCGCCCGCGTTGTTCACCAGGACCGCGATCTCGCGGAAGGCGGTGGCGAACTCGTCCACGGCCGCGCGGTCGGTGACGTCGAGCGCGTACGCGACCGCGTCGTGCCCGGCGTCGGTGAGCTCGGCGGCGAGCGTCTCGATGCGGTCCTTGCGGCGCGCGGTGAGGACGACGCGGTAACCGGCGGCGGCGAGCCCGCGGGCGGTGGCGGCACCGATACCGCTGCTCGCGCCGGTGACGATCGCGATGCGGTGGGCGGCGGCGGTCATGGGCGCTCCTCGGGTCGGGCGTGGGTGCGGCGGGTGGAGCAGGGGCGGCCGGGCCGCCGGGCTCCGTCCGGTCTCACGTCAGGATATGCGTGCGGGTCAGTCGCCCCGCGGGGCGTACATGATCACGGCCATACCGGCGAGGCAGACCAGGGCGCCGGCCACGTCCCACCGGTCGGGGCGGTAACCGTCCGCGACCATGCCCCAGGCGAGGGAGCCCGCGACGAAGACGCCGCCGTACGCGGCGAGGATGCGGCCGAACTCGGCGTCGGGCTGGAGCGTCGCCACGAAGCCGTAGACGCCGAGCGCGATGACGCCCGCGCCGATCCAGGCCCAGCCCCGGTGCTCGCGCACGCCTTGCCAGACGAGCCAGGCGCCGCCGATCTCGAAGAGCGCGGCGAGTACGAAGAGGGCGGCGGAGCGGGCGATGAGCATGGTCGACAGGGTGGCATGCGGGGTGCGGGGTGCGGGGTGGCATGCGGGGCGGCACGACGGCGCGGCTCGTGGGCCCCTCACTCCCCGCCCAAGGCGACCCGCCAGTCATTGCACGGGTGCCAGTTGCCCTTCGGGTACTCGATGGACGCCTCGCCCCGCAGCGTGAAACCGGCCTTGCGGCAGACGCCGTTCGACGCGGGGTGGTCCGTCGCGGGGAAGGCGTGGAGGTAGGGGTGGCGGCCCGTCGCCCTCGCCGCCTCGATCACCAGGCGTGCCGCGCCCGCCGCGACGCCCCGGCCCTGGAACTCGGGCAGCACGCCCCAGCCCGTCTCCCAGACCGTCCCGCCCTGCCAGGTCGTCTCCCAGTACCCGATCGAGCCCGCCGTCCGGCCGTCCAGCGTGATGCGGAACATCTGGCCCTTGCCGTCGCGGCCGTCGAGGGCGAGATAGCGGCGGTGGCGGTCCGCGAGCTTCTCCTCCGTCTCGGGGCCGCCCAAGTGATCCGTCATCTCGGGGGCGTTGAGGCGCAGGAGCAGCGCGCGGCCCTCGTCCTCCGACCAGGGTTCGAGCCGCATCGCCGATGGCTGAGGTGGCTGTGGTGGCTTGGTTGATCGAGAGGGCTGAGACGGTCGCGGTGACTGTGATCGCTCCATGAACGCACGGTAGAGGGAGGGTCTGACAACGGCCCGGTCACCGAGCCATCAACGCGGCCCGTACGCCGTCGGCGGCACACCCACCGTCGCCGTGAAGTCCCGTACGAGATGGGCCTGGTCGGCGTAGCCGAGGGTGGCCGCCAGACCGGCCCAGTCCACGTCGTCCCGCGACTCGGCCCGCTCCAGGGCCTCGTGGATGCGGTACCGCAGGATGATCCACTTCGGGCCCACGCCCACGTACGCGGCGAAGAGCCGTTGCAGTGCCCGCACCGACATGCCCTCCGCGCGCGCGAACGCGTCCACGCGCCGGATCGAGCGGTCCCCGCGGATCCGCTCGACGAGGCCCGTCGCGAGGTCGGCGTGCGGGTCCGGCGCGGGGCCGAGGCTCAGCAGGAAGGTGTCGAGTGCCGCCACGCGCGCGTGCTCGTCGTCGGGGGCGAGGATCGCCGCCGCGGTGTCCGCCGCGTCTTCGGGGGTGCGCGGGAAGACCTGTTCCAGCGGGAGCCCGCGGCCCGTCCAGGCCGACACCGGGCGGTCCGGCGCGAACGGGCGGAAGGCGCCAGGCCGGAACTGCACCCCGCACACCCGCCCGCGACCCTCCAGCTTCTTGCTGAAGAGGTCGAGTCCGACGCCCGCGACCTCTCCGAAGCGGTGCGCCGCGTACGACTGGAAGACCACGTTCACCGACGGGTGCGGCACCACGTGGGTGGCGTAGGGCTCGGGCAGGCCCCAGTCGATCAGCCAGTAGTGCTCCAGGTAGGGGCGCAGCGCCTCGGCGGGCGCGTGGCGGCGGAAGCGGACCTTGGCGAAGAGTCCGGCCGCGTCCACGATGCCCCGGGTGTCACGGCGCGGAGCGGAGGCGTCTGACATGGCTGGATCGTAGGTCCCGGGGTGCGTATCCGGGGTGCGCGGTCGTGGCGCGCCTGCCCGTGGGTGCCCGCGGAGTGTCGCGTTTCTTCAAGCCGCGGGCCCACCCGTCCTCGTACGGTCGCCCCATGGACACTTCACGCACCTCGGACATCGGGATCAGTGAGCTGCTGGCTCTGGCCGTCGAGCGCGCCGCACCCGTCGTCCGCGCCGTTCCGGACGATCGCCTCGGCGATCCCACCCCGTGCGCCGACTACGACGTGCGCGCGCTGGTCAACCACCTCTTCCACGTCGTGGTCCAGTTCCAGGAGCTGGCCGCCAAGCGGAACGCGGACTTCTCGGAGTCCCCCGACTACATCGGCGAGGGCGGTGAGGGTGCCGCAGGCGGTGACTGGCGCGAGCGCCTTCTCGCCGAGGCGGAGAAGCTCGTCCGCGCCTGGGGCGAGCCCGGCGCCGAAGAGGGGACCACGGGAGCGATGGACATGCCGGCCGGGACCGTCGGCTGCATGGTCCTGCTCGATCTGACCGTGCACGCGTGGGACCTGGCCCGGGCCACGAGGCAGGAGTACCGGCCGGACGCCGGGAGCGGCGCGCTCGTCGCGCGGCTGCGGGAGGCGGTCGCCGGGCTCGGTCCCACCGCACGCAAGATGGGCGTCTTCGGTGAGCCGGTGACGGTGCCGGAGGCGGTGCCCGGCCAGGCCCGTGACTTCGAGTTGTTGCTCGCCGAGACGGGACGCGACCCACGCTGGGGCCGCGACTGAGGAGAAGGGGAGCGGAGGAAGGGGGTGGGGGGAGGGGGAGAGGGAAGGGGGAGCCAGCCGAAGATGGAGAGAGGCTGTCAGGGCCACACCAAGCAGTACGCCTGGTGCCCCGCATCGTGCAGCCGATGCGAGAAGTCCTGCCACTCGTGCAGGAGTTGGTAGACGTTGAACGCGTCGCGCGGGCCGCCGCGGTCCGGGACCGTGGACCATATGAACGCCGCGGCGCCCACCGACTCCTCGCCGACGCCGCGCAGCGGGTCGACGACGGTCATGGGGAGCTTCACCACGGCGTAGTCGGGGTGGAGGACGACCAGTTCCAGCGGGGGGACCTTGTGCAGGGGTATGCCCTCGATGCCGGTGAGGACCATCGCGGCCATCGTCTCCGGCTTGATCTTCGTGAACATGCCGCCCATGCCGAGCTCGTCGCCGCCGAGCTCCTCGGGCCGCATGGAGATGGGCACTCGGGCGGCGGTCGCGCCGTCCGGGGCGCCGAAGTATTTGTAGGTCACCCCCACCCCGCCACTCCTGCTGCTCACCCGGTCCCGCCGGAACCCGCCGGAGCCGCCGAGCGCCTGGTCGGGCGCCTGTGCCGGTTCCGCTTCCGCCTCGCGTCGGTGCTTGCCCCGCCGGGCACGCCGCGGGCCCAGGCCGTCGGTCCCCTCGCCCAGTCCGCCACCGCGATGCATATCTCCACCCGACTGCTTTGCCAGGGCGGCACGGCCCTGTCTTTTCTAGGCCTCGCGGCCCCCGCCACGCAACCCGATCATCGTGTCAGTGACCTCCCCCACGTTCACCCGCTAAAACGTGGAGTGAAACACCTGTCCGCAGGATGTCCGGACCCTCTGACACCATGGCTCGTGTGAGCTTCCCGTATAGCGCCCCAGTTTCGCAGACTCTTTTCGACCGTGCGGCGGCCGTGACGCCCGGCGGTGTGAACTCTCCCGTGCGCGCGTTCCGCGCTGTGGGTGGTACGCCCCGTTTCATGGTGTCCGGTACCGGTCCGTACCTGACTGACGCCGACGGCCGCGAGTACGTAGACCTCGTGTGCTCGTGGGGTCCGATGATCCTCGGGCACTCCCACCCCGAGGTGATCGCCGCCGTGCAGGAGGCCGTCGCCCGCGGCACCTCCTTCGGTACGCCGGGTGAGGGCGAGGTCGCGCTCGCCGAGGAGATCGTCGACCGCATCGACCCCGTCGAGCAGGTGCGGCTCGTCTCCAGCGGCACCGAGGCGACCATGTCCGCCATCCGTCTGGCGCGCGGCTTCACCGGCCGCGCCAAGGTGATCAAGTTCGCCGGGTGTTACCACGGCCATGTGGACGCGCTGCTCGCGTCGGCGGGCTCCGGCGTGGCGACGTTCGGGCTTCCCGACACGCCCGGCGTCACCGGCGCCCAGGCGGGCGACACCATCGTCGTGCCGTACAACGACCTCGAAGCGGTCCACGAGGCCTTCCACACGTACCCCGGTGAGATCGCCTGTGTGATCACCGAGGCGTCGCCCGGCAACATGGGCGTCGTGCCGCCGCGCCCCGGCTTCAACGAGGGGCTCAAGAACGCCTGCGCCAAGAACGGCGCGCTCTACATCTCCGACGAGGTGATGACCGGCTTCCGTACGTCGAAGGCCGGCTGGTACGGCGTCGACGGCGTGGCGCCCGACCTGATGACCTTCGGCAAGGTCATGGGCGGCGGCTTCCCCGCGGCGGCGTTCGGCGGCCGTGCCGACGTCATGGCGCACCTCGCCCCGGCGGGCCCCGTCTACCAGGCGGGCACGCTCTCCGGCAACCCGGTCGCGACGGCCGCGGGCATCGCCCAGCTGCGGCTCCTCGACGACGCGGCGTACGACAAGATCGACGTCGTGTCGGGGCAGCTGCGCGCCCTGGTCTCCGACGCGCTCACCAAGGAGGGCGTCGCCCACCGGGTGCAGAACGCGTCGAACATGTTCTCCGTGTTCTTCACCGACCGCGAGGTGCGCAACTACGAGGACGCGAAGGCGCAGGAGTCGTTCCGCTTCACCGCCTTCTTCCACTCGATGCTGGCGCAGGGCGTCTACCTGCCGCCGTCGGCGTTCGAGTCCTGGTTCGTGTCCACCGCCCACGATGAGCAGGCCGTCGAGCGCATCGCCGCCGCCCTGCCGGGTGCCGCGCGTGCGGCCGCGGAAGCGACGGAGGCCACCGCATGAGCGGCACGGCAGCGGGCGACGAGCTGACGGTCGTCCACCTGATGCGCCACGGCGAGGTGCACAACCCCGACGGGATCCTGTACGGGCGGCTGCCCGACTACCACCTCTCCGAGCTCGGCCGGCAGATGGCCGACCGCGTCGCCGAGCACCTCTCCCGGCGCGACGTCACGCATGTCGTGGCCTCGCCGCTCGACCGCGCCCAGGAGACGGCCACGCCGATCGCCAAGGCGCACGGCCTGGACCTGAACACCGACGAGCGGCTCATCGAGGCGGACAACGTCTTCCAGGGCAAGACCTTCGGGGTGGGCGACGGCGCGCTGAAGAACCCCGAGAACTGGAAGCACCTCGTCAACCCCTTCAAGCCGTCCTGGGGCGAGCCGTACATCGAGCAGGTCGTACGGATGATGGGCGCCCTTGAGGCGGCCAAGGACGCGGCCCGCGGCCACGAGGCGGTGTGCGTGAGCCACCAGCTGCCGATCTGGATCGTGCGCAGCTTCGTGGAGAAGCGGCGGCTGTGGCACGACCCGCGCAAGCGGCAGTGCACGCTGGCGTCGCTGACGACGTTCACTTATCGCGGCGACAAGATCGTTTCGGTGGGTTACAGCGAACCGGCCCGGGATCTCGTGCCCGCACATCTTCTCGCCGGCGCCAAGCCGGGGAAGGGCAAGAATAAGGGCAACGGCAAGGCATTCGGGGCCTGATAAAACGGCCCCTCGATCAACCGCGTGTAATCGCGCGGCAACTGTATGTCCTTCTCGGTAAATCGCCATAAATAAATGCGGCTTGGCCGGAACCATGGTGTTCGTCGCGCCCTCTAACTGGTTGTCCTCTTGCATGGCAGATACAGCAGGATCGGACCCAAGGGCGCGACGAATGGGGATGGAATGCGCGACATCAGCCGCAGGGGAATGCTCGGGATCGGAGCCGGCACGGCCGCCGCTTTCGGGCTCGCGGCGTGCGGCTCGGGCGGTGGAGGCGATTCCTCCGGGTCCGCGGGGAAAGCCGGTGACGGCCGGGACGGCGCCGAGAAGCAGCCGGCCAAGCCGATCGGTGACGGCTCGACCGCCTATACCGGTAAGCAGCCCCGCCAGCCCGCCAAGCCCGTACCGCTGCAGCCCGGCGAGACGCCCCCGCAGTTCGTGATCTTCTCCTGGGACGGTGCGGGCGAGGTCGGGAACGGACTGTTCCCGCGTTTCCTGAAGCTCGCCGAGGACCACGACGCGCACATGACGTTCTTCCTCTCCGGGCTTTATCTGCTGCCGGAATCGAAGAAGCGCCTGTATCGGCCGCCGAACAACAAGGTGGGCGCCTCCGACATCGGTTATCTCACCGACGGTCACATCAAGGACACACTGAAGTACGTACGCCAGGCCTGGCTCGAGGGCCATGAAATCGGCACGCACTTCAACGGGCACTTCTGCGCCGGCACGGGAACGGTCGCCAACTGGACGTCCGCGCAATGGCAGGACGAGATCGACCAGGCCAAGTCCTTTGTGAAGAAGTGGCGTACGAACACCGGCTGGACCGATCTGCCGTCGCTGCCCTTCGACTACGACAAGGAACTCGTCGGCGGCCGCACGCCCTGTCTGCTCGGCCAGGAGAACCTGCTGCCGACCGCGAAGAAGCTCGGCTGGCGCTACGACGCGTCCTCGCCCGGCGGCCGCCAGAAGTGGCCGCAGAAGAAGATGGGCATCTGGGACCTGCCGCTGCAGGGCATCCCCTTCCCCGGGCACTCCTTCGAGGTCCTGTCGATGGACTACAACATCCTCGCCAACCAGTCGAAGAACTCCACGAAGGCGCCGCCGGCCAACTACCCGGGCTGGCGCAAGCAGGCCACCGAGGCCTACATAGCCGGCTTCAAGCGCGCCTACGAGTCCAACCGCGCGCCGTTCTTCATCGGCAACCACTTCGAGGAGTGGAACGGCGGCATCTACATGGATGCCGTCGAGGAGGCGCTGAAGCACATCGCGGGCAAGAAGGACGTCCGTCTGGTCTCCTTCCGCCAATTCGTCGACTGGCTCGACGTGCAGGACCCGAAGGTGCTCGCCAAGCTCCAGGGCCTTGAGGTCGGCCAGCAGCCGGCCGGCGGCTGGAAGAGCCTGCGCTAGCTTTCGCCGGATTTCGTGTGGCCCTCTCCGGAGCTCCGGAGAGGGCCACAGGCATGTCCGGACAGGGGCCGAAGTGGCTCTGAGGAGCGCGATTCCTGCTACGGAGGGGGTGCGGAAGATCCCCGAAACCGGCATGCGAAACTTTTCACATGAGTGTTGCCTGCCGTGCCCCACACCGCGTCGATAGCAGCAGTCAACGTCGCAGCCGTGCTGCCCTGCTCACCGCAGGTCTCGCGGTCGTCGCGCTGGCGCTGTCCGCCTGCAGTTCCGGCGGCACCTCGGGCGGTTCCGGAAACACCAATTTCATCGCCGGTTCCGACGGCATCGCCACCGTCAAGAAGGGCGACCGCAAGGCCAGCCCCTCGCTCGACGGGGAGACCCTCGACGGCAAGAAGCTGAACATCGCCGAGGACTACAAGGGCAAGATCGTCGTCCTCAATGTCTGGGGTTCCTGGTGCGCCCCGTGCCGGGCCGAGGCACCGAACTTCGTGAAGGTCGCCGAGG
This sequence comes from Streptomyces sp. NPDC044106, assembly GCF_056433985.1. Classification (NCBI taxonomy): domain Bacteria; kingdom Bacillati; phylum Actinomycetota; class Actinomycetes; order Kitasatosporales; family Streptomycetaceae; genus Streptomyces; species Streptomyces sp. NPDC044106. The sequence continues at coordinate 337,232 of NZ_JBWKFZ010000009.1, read as the reverse complement.
AGACGAAGTCCAAGGGCGTCGAGTTCGTCGGCATCAACACGCGTGACCCCGGGCGCGGCCCGGCGATCCAGTTCGAGAAGCAGCACGGGATTCCCTACCCGAGTCTGCACGACCCGATGGGCAAGCTGATGCTGCGCTTCCCCAAGGGCTCGCTCAACCCGAACTTCATTCCCTCCACGCTCGTCATCGACCGGGAAGGGAAGATCGCGGCCCGCTCGCAGCAGCCGCTGAACGAAGAGAAGCTGCGGAAGATGATCGACCCTGTGCTCGCGGAGAAGTGATGACCACCCTCGCCGCCATCAGCGGACCGAACCAGACCGTGATGAGCGGCGCGCTCCTGCTGGCGCTGCCCATCGCCCTGCTCGGCGGTCTCGTCTCCTTCTTCTCGCCGTGCGTACTCCCGCTCGTGCCCGGCTACCTGTCGTACGTCACCGGGGTCAGCGGCCAGGACATGGCCGAGGCCAAGCGGGGCCGGATGGTGGCGGGTTCCGGGCTCTTCGTGCTCGGCTTCACCGTCGTCTTCGTCTCGTACGGGGCACTCTTCGGCGAGTTCGGGCGGACCCTGCAGGAGAACCAGAGCATCGTCACGCGGGTGCTCGGCGCGGTGATGATCCTGCTCGGGTTCTTCTTCATGGGGCTCATGCCCAAGGTCTCCCAGCGGGAGTTCCGTTTCCACAAGAAGCCCGCCGTCGGCCTCGCGGGCGCCCCGATACTGGGCGCCCTGTTCGCCGTCGGCTGGGCGCCCTGCGTCGGCCCGACGCTCGCCGCCGTCAGTGTGCTCTCCCTCGACCAGGCCAGCGCGGGACGCGGCGCGCTGCTGAGCGTGGCGTACTGTCTGGGGCTCGGTGTCCCGTTCATCCTCGCGGCCGTCGCCTTCCGCAAGGCGCTCGGCGCCTTCGGCTGGGTGAAGCGGCACTACGTGTGGGTGATGCGCATCGGCGGCGTCATGATGATCGCGACCGGGCTGCTCCTCGTCACCGGCGTGTGGGACAGCATCGTGCAGCAGATGCAGGTCTGGTCCAGCGGCTACACGGTGGGGATCTGAATCCATGAGCAAGACCGAAGCCCACGGCGGCACGACCGAGACCGCCGAGGAGCGACGCGACTACGACGCCGCCGGCGCGAAGCTGTCGACCGCCCCGCGGGAACGCGACGAGCCGCCCAACATGCCCGCCATCGGCGTCATCGGCTGGATCCGCTGGTTCTGGCGGCAGCTGACCTCGATGCGGGTCGCCCTCATCCTGCTCCTGCTGCTCTCGCTCGGCGCGATCCCCGGCTCGCTGATCCCGCAGAACAACGTCGACGAGCTCAAGGTCCAGGACTTCATGGACCGGCACACCACGCTCGGCCCGGTCTACGACAAGCTGCAGCTCTTCGACGTCTACAGCTCGGTGTGGTTCTCCGCGATCTACATCCTGCTCTTCGTCTCCCTCATCGGCTGCATCGTGCCCCGCAGCTGGCAGTTCGTCGGCCAGCTGCGCGGGCGCCCGCCGGGCGCCCCCAGGAAGCTGACGCGGCTGCCCGCGTACACGACGTGGCGCACCGACGCCGAGCCCGAGCAGGTGCACGAGGCGGCGCTCGTGATGCTCAAGCAGCGCCGCTTCCGCGCGCACACGGCGGGCTCCGGCGCGGGCACCTCGGTCGCCGCCGAGAAGGGGTACCTGCGCGAGGCAGGCAACCTCATGTTCCACATCGCGCTGATCGTGATGCTGATCGCCTTCGCCGCCGGACAGCTCCTCAAGTCCGAGGGCGGCAAGCTGGTCATGGAGGGCGACGGGTTCGCCAACACCCTCAGCCAGTACGACGACTTCAAGTCCGGCAGCCTCTTCGACACCGAGGACCTGGCGCCGTTCAGCTTCAAGCTCGACAAGTTCGTCGGTACGTACGAGAAGTCCGGCCCCAACCGCGGCACGGCCCGCACCTACCGGGCGGACGTCACCTACTCCGAGGGCCCCGACGGCGTTGAGAAGAAGAAGTCGATCGAGGTCAACGAGCCGCTGGAGGTCGACGGCTCGAAGGTCTACCTCATCGGCCACGGCTTCGCCCCCGCCGTCACCGTCCGCGACGGCAAGGGCAAGGTCGTCTACCAGGCGTCCGTGCCGGTGCTGCCCATCGACCAGAACGGCACGGCCACCGGCGCCATCAAGGTCATGGACGGCTACCGCGACAAGAACGGCAGGCCGGACCAGCTCGGCTTCAACGCCTTCTTCGTGCCGACCTTCGCGGGTGTGGGCAAGGGGCAGATGTTCTCGCAGTTCCCCGCCGCCGAGTACCCCGTGCTCGCGCTCTCCGCGTACCACGGCAGCCTCGGTGTCGACGCCGGTGTCCCGCAGAACGTGTACCAGCTGGACACCCGCAAGATGACGAAGTTCAAGGACGCCGACGGCGAGTTGCTCAAGCAGCGGCTGCGCCCCGGCGAGACCATGAAGCTGCCGAACGGCGCCGGGTCCATCACCTTCGAGAAGAACCTCAAGGAGTGGGCGACCTTCCAGATCTCCCAGCAGCCCGGCACCGGCTGGGCGCTCGGCGGCGCGATCGCCGCCGTCGCCGGACTCGCGGGGTCGCTGTTCATCCAGCGCCGCCGCGTGTGGGTGCGGGCGGTCAGGGGCACCGACGGCGTCACCGTCGTCGAGATGGCGGGCCTCGGCCGCAGCGAGTCCGCCAAGGTCCCCGAGGAGCTCGCCCAGCTCGCCGCCCAGCTGCACGACAAGGCGCCGACGGCGCCCGAGCCAGACCCGGACGCGGAAGCCGTTTCCGACGCCGACCCCGATGTTGTTCCTGCCGAAGGGGCTGAGAAGTGAATCTCGCCGCCACCCTGGCCGCCGAGCCCAACGAGAACCTCGCGCACATCAGCAACGTGCTGATCTACTCCGCGATGGCCGTCTACCTCCTGGCCTTCTTCGCGCACATGGCGGAGTGGCTCTTCGGCAGCCGCAGCAAGGTCGCCCGCACCGCGGCGGCGCTCACGCCGAGCAAGGCCGTACAGGCCGCCGCCGCGCCCGCCGTCACCGTCAAGGCGAAGGAGGGCGGCACCGCGACGCTGGAGCGGCCCCAGGTCGTCACCCGGTCCGTGAGCGGCGCGCGCGACGTGCCGGACGGCCCCGGCGCATCGGCGGGCGACGAGAAGGGCGACCTCTACGGCCGCATCGCCGTGTCGCTCACCGTCCTCGCCTTCCTCCTGGAGTTCGGCGGTGTGCTCACCCGCGCCCTGTCGGTGCAGCGGGCGCCGTGGGGCAACATGTACGAGTTCAGCATCACCTTCTCCACGGTCGCCGTCGCCGTGTACCTGGTGCTGCTCGCGCTGAAGAAGAACATCGCCTGGCTCGGCCTCCCGCTGGTCACGACGGTCCTGCTCGACCTCGGTCTCGCCGTCACCGTCCTGTACACCTCCAGCGACCAGCTGGTCCCCGCCCTGCACTCGTACTGGCTGTGGATCCACGTCTCCACCGCGATCTTCTGCGGCGCCGTCTTCTACGTCGGCGGCGTCGGCACGCTGCTCTACCTCTTCCGGGACAGCTACGAGACGAAGCTGGTGAACGGCGGGCAGCCCGGCAAGTTCGCCACCTCCGTCCTGGAGCGGCTGCCCTCGGCGGCCACGCTCGACAAGTTCTCGTACCGCCTGAACGCGGCGATCTTCCCGCTGTGGACGTTCACGATCATCGCGGGCGCGATCTGGGCGGGCGACGCGTGGGGCCGCTACTGGGGCTGGGACCCCAAGGAGGTCTGGTCCTTCATCACCTGGGTCGCCTACGCCTGCTACCTGCACGCCCGCGCGACGGCAGGCTGGAAGGGCCGCAAGGCCGCCTACCTGGCCCTGATCGCCTTCGGCTGCTGGCTGTTCAACTACTACGGAGTGAACATCTTCGTCACCGGCAAGCACTCGTACGCCGGAGTCTGACCGCGCGTACGCGGCTACTGCTCCACCGTGATCGCGTCCAGCTGTCCCCGCAGGTACGCGTGGGAGTCGATGCCCCGGACGTCCGTGCCCGGGTCGCACTCGTAGAAGTAGACGAGCGACATCAGCTCCTCCGCGGGCAGGGCGGCCGGTGGGGGCAGGACGCGGTGGCGGCCCGACTGCCAGCGGTTGCCGGTCCAGCGTGCCATCAGGTCGCCGATGTTGACCGTGAAGGCCGCCGGGTCGAACGGCGCGTCCTGCCAGCCGTCCTCGTCCGTGAAGACCTGGAGCCCGCCCCGCCCCGCCTCCCGGTCGAGGACCGTCACCGTGCCGAAGTCGGTGTGCGGGCCGATGCGGAACTGGCCCGGTTCCGGCTCGCCCACCGTCTCCCGGCCCGGGTACCAGTTGATGTTGAAGCCCCAGGTGGGGTGGGCGGTGTGGCGGGTGAAGAAGTCCGCCTCCTCGCCGAGGGCCACGCCCAGGAGTTCGAGGAGGCGGTCCGAGAGCGACCGCATCTCCCGCAGGTACGCCGTCACCAGGGCCCGCAGCTCAGGCGTCTCCTGCGGCCACGTGTTCGCCGCGAACCACTCCGCGTCGACGGTCGCGTCACCGGTCGGCTCGTCGGCGGCGAAGGACAGCGACTCCTTGAGGTCCGGGGGCGCGGCGGTGCCCTCCGCGTAGCTGTTGGCCTCGGCGCCGGGACCGAGCCAGCCGCGCCCGCCGACCTTCACCGCGTACGGCCGCTTCGCCCGCTCGGGCAGGTGGAAGAAGCCGCGGGCCGACGACCGGATCGCCGCGCGCAGGTCCGGGTCGACGCCGTGTCCGGTCACCAGGAGGAACCCGGCCGTGCGCAGGGCCTCGTCGACGGTCCGTGCCGTCCGCGCGCGGGCCTCGGGGTCGCCGGAAAGCCACGGCCGCAGATCGACCGTCGGAATGCGGGATGCGCTGCTCATGCCTGTCATCGTGCCCGTGCGAGCCCGCGGTCAGCCCTCGTCGCCCTGGTCCCGCCGCTTCTTGTCCGGGTCCTCGTCCCGCAGGGACTTCAGGAACTCGGGATTGTCGTCGGGCGCCACCCACCGCGTGCTGCCCCCGCGGCCCCGTCCCGCGATGCCGCCGCCCGCGCCGGGCGCGTGCCGCACCTTGCCCGTGACGAGCCAGGCGATGGGGCCGAGCAGCACTTCGCCGAAGAGCAGCACGATGATGACCCACACCACCTTGGGCAGGTGTCTGACTTCCTTCTCGGGGGTGTTCAGGACATCGATGAAGGCATAGATCCACACCGCCAGGACCAGCAGGAACGGCAGATACCTGAGCATGGTGGCGCGATCCCCCAAGCGGTGGCGGCGGGAGCTGTGCGTGCCCCCCGGTGACGGGGCCAGGGTAGCCGGTGCCGGATACTGGAACGCATGGCTTACGACGATCTTCGCTCCCTGCTCCGGGCACTGGACCGCGAGGGCGATCTCAAGCGCATCAAGGCCGAGGTCGACCCGTATCTGGAGGTCGGCGAGATCACCGACCGGGTCCAGAAGGCCGGCGGCCCCGCGCTCCTCTTCGAGAACGTCAAGGGCTCGGCGATGCCCCTCGCCATGAACGTGTACGGGACGGACCGCCGCCTGCTCAAGGCGCTCGGCCTGAAGTCGTACGGCGAGATCAGCGACAAGATCGGCGGTCTGCTCAAGCCGGAGCTGCCGCACGGGTTCGTCGGCGTGCGCGAGGCGTTCGGCAAGCTCGGCGCGATGACGCACGTACCGCCGAAGAAGGTCAAGTCGCAGAGCGCCCCCGTGCAGGAGGTGGTCCTCACCGGTGACGACGTGGACCTGGAGCAGCTGCCCGCGCTCTTCACCTGGCCCGAGGACGGCGGCTCCTTCTTCAACCTGGGTCTGACGCACACCAAGGACCCCGACACGGGCGTCCGCAACCTCGGCCTGTACCGGCTGCAGCGTCACGACAAGCGCACCATCGGCATGCACTGGCAGATCCACAAGGACAGCCGCAACCACTACCAGGTGGCCGCCCGCAGGGGCGAGAAGCTCCCCGTCGCCATCGCGTTCGGCTGCCCGCCCGCCGTGACGTACGCGTCCACGGCGCCGCTCCCCGGTGACATGGACGAGTACATGCTGGCCGGGTTCATTCAGGGCAAGCGCGTGGAGATGGTCGACTGCAAGACGGTCCCGCTCCAGGTGCCCGCGCACGCCGAGGTCGTCATCGAGGGCTGGCTGGAGCCGGGCGAGATGCTGCCCGAGGGCCCCTTCGGCGACCACACGGGCTTCTACACGCCGCAGGAACCGTTCCCCGCGCTGAAGATCGACTGCGTGACGATGCGGAAGCGGCCGCTGCTCCAGTCCATCGTGGTCGGCCGCCCGCCGACCGAGGACGGCCCGCTGGGCCGCGCCACGGAGCGCTTCTTCCTGCCCCTCCTCAAGGTGATCGTCCCGGACATCGTCGACTACCACCTGCCGGAGTCGGGCGGCTTCCACAACTGCGCGATCGTCTCGATCGACAAGAAGTACCCCAAGCACGCCCAGAAGGTCATGCACGCCATCTGGGGCGCCCACATGATGTCGCTGACCAAGCTGATCGTCGTCGTCGACAAGGACTGCGACGTCCACGACCTGCACGAGGTCTCCTGGCGCGCGCTCGGCAACACCGACTACGCCCGTGACCTGACCGTCGTCGAAGGCCCGGTCGACCACCTCGACCACGCCTCCTACCAGCAGTTCTGGGGCGGCAAGGCGGGCATCGACGCCACGAAGAAGCTGCCCGAGGAGGGCTACACCCGGGACGGGGGCTGGCCGGACATGGTCGAGTCCGACCCGGACACGGCGGCGAAGGTCGACCGTCGCTGGAAGGAGTACGGACTCTCGTGAGTTCAGCATCAGCCGCGCTCCCGCAGCCGGGACGCACCAAGGCCTTCCTGCGCCTCGTCATGATCGAGCACTCGGTGTTCGCGCTGCCCTTCGCCTACATCGCCGCGCTGACCGCGATGTTCCGCCTCGACGAGAACATCCACTGGGGGCGGCTGCTCCTGGTCACCGTCTGCATGGTGGGCCTGCGGACCTTCGCCATGGCCGCGAACCGGATCATCGACCGCGAGATCGACGCCCGCAACCCCCGCACCGCCCACCGCGAACTCGTCACGGGCGCGGTGACGGTGAAGTCCGCGTGGACCGGCGCGCTGATCGCGCTCGTCGTCTTCCTCGGCTCCGCGGCCCTGCTCAACCCGCTCTGCCTGGCGCTCGCCCCCGTCGCGGTGATCCCGATGGTGGTCTATCCGTACGGCAAGCGGTTCACGAACTTCCCGCAGGCCATCCTCGGCCTCGCCCAGGCGATCGGCCCGATCGGCGCCTGGCTCGCCGTCACCGGCGAGTGGTCCTGGCAGGCCGTGATCCTCGGCCTCGCGGTCGGCATCTGGATCGGCGGCTTCGACCTGATCTACGCCTGTCAGGACGTGGAGACGGACCGCGAGGTCGGCGTGCTGTCGGTGCCCGCGCGCTTCGGCATCCCGGCGGCGATCCGCGGCGCCCGCGCCTGCCACTTCGTGACGACGGCGCTCCTCGTCTGGTACGCGGCGGCCACCGACGCCGGCGCGTTCTTCTGGCTCGGCCTCGCGGTCGTCGCCGGTGCCTTCGTCTACGAACACTCGATCGTGAAGCCGCACGACCTGTCCCGCCTCAACCGCGCCTTCTTCCAGGTGAACGGTTTCATCGGGATAGCCCTGTTCGCCTGCGCGCTGCTCGATCTGCTCGTACGCGGACTCAGCGTCTGAAACACCGACGGATAGGCTGCAGAGCGTGAACCCAGGAGATACGCCGCGTAGGCCTTGGATCGTGGGGGTGTCGGGTGCCTCGGGCACTCCGTACGCCGCCGCTGTGCTGCGTGCGCTGCTCGCGGCGGGGGAGAGCGTGGACCTCGTCGTGTCCCGGGCGTCGCGACTGACGCTGCTGGACGAGACGGGTATCGCGTTCCGGGACGCGCACTGGCGGGACGATCTGCGGCAGTGGCTGGGGCGCGGCGCGGACGGCAAGCCGGGGGTGTTCGACGCGGACGTGTCCGACGTGCGGTACTGGGCCGCCGGTGACCTGGCGGCGGGGCCGTCCTCGGGCTCATACGCGACGAAGGGGATGCTGATCGTGCCGGCGTCCACGGCGTGCGTGGCCGGGGTGGCGCTCGGGCTCTCGAAGGACCTGCTGCAGCGGTCGGCGAGCGTGACGCTGAAGGAAGGCCGACGGCTCGTGGTCTGCGTACGCGAGACGCCGCTGAACGGGCAGACGCTGAAGCACTTGGTGAGCCTGGACGAGGCGGGCGCGATCGTGCTGCCCGCCTCTCCGGCGTTCTACGCGGGGGCGACGCACATCCAGGATCTGGTGGACTTCGTCGCCGGGCGGGTGCTTGACGCGGCACGGGTGCCGCACAGCCTGTACCGCCGGTGGGAGGGAGAGCTCGGTTCCGGATCCGGAGGTGGCTCTGGCTCCCGGGGGGATTAGCGCTTCTTGGCGGCGCGCTTCCTGAGCAGGCCGCCCTTCGGCGCGGAGGTGGGCTTGTGGGCACGCGAGCGGTTGGCCAGGTCCTGAAGCTCGCGCATCCGGGCGTAGGCCATCTCGATCGAGTACACGGGTGACTCACTCCTGAGTGATCGTCTGAAGGATCATCGCTGATCGGCTGAGTTCGAGAAAGATTTGCGGGGTGCAAACCCTGTTGCGCCTTAGATTCTACACATAGACTCGCGGTATCGCTGAATAATGAAAGGCATCGCACCTATGGACGCCGTGGACAGGCAGCTCATCCAGGCCCTGCGGGAGAACGGCCGCGCCTCGTACGCCGAACTCGGGCGGCTCGTCGGCCTCTCCGGGCCCAGCGTCACGGACCGGATCAACCGCCTCGAAGCGGCCGGTGTCATCACGGGTTACCGCGCCACCGTCGACTCCGCCTCGCTCGGACTCGGCGTCATCGCCCTCATCGGCATCTCGCTCTCCGACGCCGCCGACCACGAGGACGTGGCACGGCGCCTGAAGGACCTGCACGAGATCGAGGACTGCTGGTTCATCGCGGGCGACGACTCGTACATGCTCAAGGTCAGGGCCACGGACGTGGACGGCCTGGAGAAGACGATCCGCCGGCTCAGCGGCACGCGCGGCGTCTCCCGCACGCGGACGACGATCGTGCTCTCGACCAAGTGGGAGAACCGGGTCGGGGAGCTGCCGGAAGAGTCCTAGGCGTACGGTTGGCGGGAGTTTGTCGCAGGTCGCAGGTCGCCGTCGGCGGGTCGCGGATCGTAGGTCGCTGGGAGAGGTAAGGGCGAGGTCATGGACGCAGGTCTCAAGCGCGAGCTGGAGCAGAAGGTCCGGGACGGCGAGCGGCTGTCCCGCGAGGACGGCATCGCGCTCTACGAGTCGGACGACCTGGCCTGGCTCGGCGGCCTCGCCCACGAGGTGCGTACGCGCAAGAACGGCGACGTCGTCCACTTCAACGTCAACCGTCACCTCAACATGACGAACGTGTGCACCGCGTCCTGCGCGTACTGCTCGTTCCAGCGCAAGCCGGGCGAGAAGGACGCGTACACGATGCGCATCGAGGAGGCCGTCCGCCTCGCCAAGGCGATGGAGGGCGAGAACCTCACCGAGCTGCACATCGTCAACGGCCTGCACCCGAACCTGCCGTGGCGCTACTACCCGCGTTCGCTGAGCGAGCTCAAGAAGGCGCTCCCGGACGTCTCCCTGAAGGCCTTCACCGCCACCGAGATCCACCACTTCGAGACGATCTCGGGGATGTCGGCGTCCGACATCCTCGACGAGCTGATCGAGGCCGGTCTTGAGTCCCTCACCGGCGGCGGCGCGGAGATCTTCGACTGGGAGGTCCGTCAGCACATCGTCGACCACCGCACCCATTGGGAGGACTGGTCGCGCATCCACCGCCTCGCGCACGAGAAGGGTCTCAAGACCCCGTGCACGATGCTGTACGGCCACATCGAGGAGCGCCGCCACCGCGTCGACCACGTCCTGCGCCTGCGTGAGCTCCAGGACGAGACCGGCGGCTTCCAGGTCTTCATCCCGCTGCGCTACCAGCACGACTTCGTCGACATGCAGGACGGCAAGGTCAGGAACCGCCTCCAGGCACGCACGACGATGGCGTCCGGCGCGGAGGCGTTGAAGACCTTCGCGGTGTCGCGTCTGCTGTTCGACAACGTTCCGCACGTCAAGGTCTTCTGGGTCATGCACGGCCTCCAGACCACGCAGCTCGCCCTCCAGCACGGCGCCGACGACATGGACGGCTCGGTCGTCGAGTACAAGATCACGCACGACGCGGACAACTTCGGCACCCCGAACAAGCTGACCCGCGAGGACCTGCTCGACCTGATCCGCGAGGCGGGCTTCCGCCCGGTCGAGCGGAACACGCGCTACGAGGCGATCCGCGAGTACGAGGGTCCCGACCCGCTGCTGCGCGAGACGCCGCAGGCTATGCGGGTCTGAACCGCAGGCGGATGCGGGTCTGAACCGCAGGCGATGCGGGTCTGAACCCCCTTGCCGGGGACGAGCCCTCTCATGCTTCACTGGAGAGGCTCGTCCAGCTCGGGCTCATTTCGGAACGGAAGAGTGGATTGACATGCTCCGCTACACGCTGATGCGCCTCGGGATCTTCGTGGGTTGCTTCTTGGTCGTCTGGGGCCTCGTCTACTCCGAGATCCTGCCGCGCGGCCTCGGCGACTCGAACCTGCTCTGGGTGCTGCTGCTCTCGCTGGTCGTCTCCGCGCCCATCAGCTTCGTGGCGCTGCGCAAGGAGCGCGACCGCGCCTCGGTCGAGGTCGTCGCCCGCGTGGACCGCGCCAAGGCCAACCTGGAGGCGAACCGCACCCAGGAGGACGAGGCGGACGACGCGGCACGCTCGCAGGCGAAGGGCTCCAACGGCTCGAAGGGTCGCGCGCAGGCGCAGGGCTCGTAGGCGGACGCGGACGGCTCGCGGGCGTCGCGGGCCTGCCTCGCAGGGCACGTCGCACACGTCGCACACTTCTCAGAACCCCGGTTCCGGAGCACATCGCTCCGGAACCGGGGTTCTTTGTGTTGCCTCGTGCTGCTTGGGGTCGCTGTTATGGCGCTACCTCAAACAAGTCCTTTGATGTTCTCAAAGCTCAAGTGTTAACGTGTTCGACATGAAGACAGCAGCAGCGCACCACAACGCCATGAGCGTCCCGCTCGTGGCGCGCCTGCATGTCGATCTCTGCCGCTGCATGTCCGCGGCCTGTCACATCTGAACGTGACCCCCGATGCAGCGGCCCGCTGACCCTTCGCGGTCGCCGCTCCCGTACGTCCCCCTCCCCCTGACTTTCCTCACCGGAGTGTGTCCGTGTCCGCGAATTCCGCGACGCCCGCCGACCAGGCAGGCGAGCACCAGAATCCCCAGAACTCCGAGAATCCCGGGACGCCCGGGACGCCCAGGTCCGGCTCCCGAATACCCGGGTTCCTGAAGATCCCCTTCTGGGCGCAGATCCTCGGCGGCCTGGTCCTGGGCGTCCTGCTCGGCTGGATCGCCCGCAACCAGGACGTCGACTGGCTCGTCACCACCCTCTCCAAGGTCGGCGACACCTTCATCGGGCTCCTGAAGCTGGCGGTCGCGCCGCTCGTCTTCTTCGCGATCCTGGTGTCGATCACCAACCTGCGGAAGGTCAACAACGCCGCCCGGCTGGCCACCCGCACGCTGCTCTGGTTCATGATCACGTCGCTGATCGCGGTCGCCATCGGCCTCACCATCGGCCTGATCACCAACCCCGGCTCCGGCACCGGCCTCACCCCGAAGGACGGCAAGGCCCCCGACCACGCGGGCTCCTGGATCGACTTCCTGACCGGGATCATCCCGACGGACGTCGTCACGCCCTTCACTGAGCTCAACGTCCTCCAGATCGTCTTCATGGCCGCCGTCGCCGGCGTCGCCGTACTGAAGATCGGCGACAAGGCGCAGCCGATCCTGGAGCTGAGCGAGTCGGTTCTCGCCCTCCTCCAGAAGGCCCTGTGGTGGGTCATCAAGCTCTCCCCGATCGGCACCATCGGCCTCATCGGCTTCGCCATCGCGGACTACGGCTGGGACCTCATCAGCAAGTACGCGACGTTCACCGCCGACATCTACATCGGCTGCGCCCTGGTCCTCTTCGGCGTCTACCCGCTGCTGCTCGCCACCGTCGCCAAGGTCAACCCGCTCCAGTTCTTCAAGGGCGCCTGGCCCGCCATCCAGCTGGCGTTCGTCTCCCGCTCCTCGGTCGGCACCATGCCGATCACCCAGAAGGTCACCGAGCGCCTCGGCGTCCCGAAGGAGTACACGTCCTTCGCCGTGCCGTTCGGCGCCACGACGAAGATGGACGGCTGCGCCGCCATCTACCCGGCCATCGCCGCGATCTTCGTCGCGCAGATCTTCGACGTGCACATGGGCATCAAGGAGTACCTGCTCATCGCCTTCGTCTCGGTCGTCGGTTCGGCCGCGACGGCGGGCCTGACGGGCGCCACGGTCATGCTGACCCTGACCCTGTCCACCCTCGGCCTGCCGATGGAGGGCGTCGGCCTGCTCCTCGCCATCGACCCGGTCCTCGACATGATGCGCACCGCGACGAACGTCGCGGGTCAGGCGCTGGTCCCCGTGATCGTCGCGGCCCGTGAGAACATCCTCGACCGGGAGGCGTACGAGAACGCGTCGGCGTCGCCGCTGGATGAGCTGGATGAGCTGGACGACGAGGCCGAGGGGACGCGGTCGATCCCGGCGTCCTCGGTGTCGCCCTCCTCTTCGTCCTCTTCGGCGGAGAAGGTGCCTGCCGCGGTCTGAGTCGCGTCGTCATGTCGAAGCCCCGTCCCGGAGCGATTCCGGGGCGGGGCTTCGGTCGTTCCCGCCTCCGGGCTCGTTGACCGTACGCTGACGTGTGGACGGACAGTGTGGAGAGGCGGGGGCCGGGGTGGGCGAGAAGCGGCGGCAGAAACGGATGCCGCGGGCCGTGCGGGAGCAGCAGATGCTGGACGCGGCGGTACGGACGTTCGGGCAGCGGGGGTACCGGGCCGCGTCCATGGACGAGATCGCGGAGCTCGCCGGTGTTTCCAAGCCGCTCGTGTACCTGTATCTGAACTCCAAGGAAGAGCTCTTCAGCGCGTGCATCCGGCGGGAGGCCGCGGCGCTCGTCGCCGCGGTGCGGGAGGGCGCGAGCGGGGCCGCCGGTTCCGGCGAGAGCGCCGACCGCCAACTGTGGGACGGGCTACGGGCGTTCTTCACGCACACCGCCGAGCAGCCCGAAGGGTGGGCCGTGCTGCACAGCCAGGCGCGGACGCAGGGCGAACCGTTCGCGGCCGAGGTCGCCGCCATGCGCGAGGAGATCGTCGCCTTCGTGACCTCCCTGATCGCGGAGGCGGCGCGGTCGGCGCACGGTGACCCGTCACTGCCGGAGCGCGAGGTCGCGGGGCTCGCGCAGGCGCTGGTGGGCGCTGCGGAGTCGCTGGCCGGGTGGGCCAACACGGAGGGGTCCGTCTCGGCGAAGGAGGCGGCGGCGACGCTCATGAACTTCGCGTGGTCGGGGCTGGGTGGCCTGATGGAGGGGCGGCGCTGGGCTCCCGCGTGAGGGCGCTGTGGGGGCGTTGGGCGGGGCTCGGCGGTTCGCTGGTTTCGCCGGTGAGGTGTGGTTTTCCGGTGCGGGGGTCGTGGAGTTCGAAGGTGTGGTCCCGGGCGGTGTACGTGACCGTGGACGGGAGCAGGACGGGGGCCTTGAACTCCGCCCTGACGCGGACGGCACCCTGCGCTCCGTTCTCCGCCAGGCAGCGGGCGAAGGTCCACATGCCGTGGGCGATGGGGCGCGGGAAGCCGAAGGGGCGGGCGGTGAGCGGGTGCAGGTGGATGGGGTTGTGGTCGCCGCTTACGGCGGCGTAGCGGCGGCCGAGGTCGGGGGCGAGGTGCCATTGCGTTCCGGCTGCGGGGGTGGGGGCTGGGGTTGGGGTTGGGGTTGGGGTTGGGGTGGGGCTTGGGGTGGGGCTCGGGGCTTGGGGTGGTGTTTTGTGGCGGGCCAGGTAGGTGCTGCCGGACTGCCAGAGGAGTTCGCCGCGGGTGGAGGTGACCTGGGTGGTGAGGGTCGCTTCTGTGCCGCGTCGGTGGGGGGCCAACTGCCTCGTTCCTACTGTGAGTTCCAGCTTCTCTGAGGGGTGCGGGGGGCGGTACTGGGTGATCTCTATGGAGGTGTGCACGAGGCCGAGGAGGGGGAGCGGGAAGTCGCGGGCGGTCATCAGGCGCATGGCCAGGGGGAACGCGAGGACGTGGGGGTAGGTGAGGGGCAGTTCTTCGGGGCTGGTGCCGGTGTTGGTGGGGAAGCCGAAGCCGCAGACCGTGTTGTACGCGGTGAGGTGGCGGGGGTCGGAGGTGCGGGTGGCGGTGAGACGGGTTCGGGGGGCGTGAGGGTGGGCGCCGGGGTGCTTGAGGGGTGAGAGGGCGGCGGCGCGGAGCAGGAGAAGTGGGAGCGGGGTTCGGGCTCGCATGGTCTTCCTTCGTGAGGTCGTGGTCGGGGACGTGGGTTTGTGGGCGGCTGCGCTGGGGTGGGGTTTCGTGCGGGTTCGCTGGGGCGAGGTGCGTCTGTGGGGCGGGGCCGTGGGGGTATGTGCGTACTCGCTATCCCTGCGTCGCGCTGCACGGACAATGGGGCTATAGCGTGCTCGGTGCTCCGTTCGCACATACCCCCACGTCCCCTCGGGAGCGCGTGCGACCGTGGCCCGGTGGGGGCTGGCCCCGTCCTGCCGTACGTTGCGGGGCAAACGCCCCCGCCCCTGCCCCTACCTCCGCCGTGCGCTGCGGGGCAAACGGGTGGGTGGGTGGGATACATCCGCCGCGAAGCGGCGGGCCCGTTCGTGCCCGCAGGCGGAAGGCGGGGGGAGATACCCACCCACCCGCCCACTCGGTCTACGCACCGAGGAGGCTCTGGCCGCAGACTCGGACCACCTGTGCGTTCACGCCGCCCTGCGCCAGCCATGACGTCGTTTCCGCCACGTCCACGGGGAGTCCGCCCTGTGCGAGGGAGTTCATGCGGCGGCCCGCCTCGCGGATGAGGAGAGGGACCGCCGCCGTCATCTTCGTCTCGATGAAGCCGGGCGCCACCGCGTTCACCGTCACCGCGTGCTCCGCGAGCGCCCGCGGCCCGAGGGAGTGGACCAGGCCGATGATGCCCGCCTTGCTCGCGGCGTAGTTCGTCTGGCCCGCGTTGCCCGCGATTCCCGCGATCGAGGCCGTGGCGACGATCCGGCCGCCGGGGGCGAAGACGCCCGCCTTGAGGAGCGCGTCCGTGGTCGTCAGGACGGCGCCGAGGTTGACGTCGAGGACCGGGGTCCAGCGGTCCCGCGCCATGTTGGCCAGCTTGCGGTCGCGGGTGATGCCCGCGTTGTGGACGAGGATGTCGAGGCGGCCGTCCGGCAGCGCCGCGGCTATGCGCTCGCCCGCGTCCGGCGCCGTGATGTCGAGCGGGAGCGCCGAGCCGCCCAGGCGGTCCGCGACGCGGGCCAGGTCCTGCCGGGACGGGGGAACGTCGAGGAGTACGACCTCGGCGCCGTCGCGCGTCAGGACCTCCGCGACCGCCGCGCCGATGCCGCGCGCCGCGCCCGTCACCAGGGCGGTGCGGCCCGCGAGGGGGCGCTCCCAGTCGGCGGGGGCGGCCAGCGTCTCGGCGGGGCCTGTCTCGATGACCTGGCCGGTGACGTAGGCGGACTTGGGGGAGAGCAGGAAGCGCAGGGTCGGCTCGGCGGTGGCGATCGGGCCCGTGACGCGGACGAGGTTGGCGGTGCGGCCCCGGCCGAGCTCCTTGGCGAGCGAACGTATGAACCCTGCCAACGCCTGCTGGGCCGCGGCCTGGTGGTGGTCGGCCGGGTCCGGCGGGGAGCCGATGATCACGATGCGGCCGTTGTCCGCCACCGTGCGCACCACGGGGTGCAGGGCCGCGTGCACCTCGCAGAGGGTCCGGATGTCGACCACCGCCGTGGCGTCGAGAACAACTGCGGTGGGACGCGCGGGCGTTGGGGCGATGGTGTGGCCCGCCGAGGTGAGGAGGGTGGGCAGGTCGGCCGTGTACGAGGACTGACCCGCTGTGAGCAGGAGCAACTCGCCGCCCAGGGACGGGCGTTCCGGCGACCAGCGGCGCAGCCGGGCCGGCTGGGGCAGGCCGAGGCGACGGGTCAGGAAGCGGCCGGGCGCGGTGGCGGTGAAGGTCAGGTAGCGGTCGGCCATTGTCCAACTCCCAGCTCGGTCGTAAATTTACTTCCGAGTAAGGTTACTCAAGGGTCAGGAGCTGGTCGAGACATGAGTCTTCCCGCTGTGCGCCGCGTCGCCGTACTCGGCGGCACCCGCATTCCATTCGCCCGGTCCGACGGGCCGTACGCGACCTCCTCGAATCAGGACATGCTGACCGCCGCCCTCGACGGGCTGGTTCAGCGGTACGGCCTCCAAGGGCAGGGAGTGGTGGGGGAGTTCGCCGCCGGTGCCGTGCTCAAGCACAGCCGGGACTTCAACCTGGCCCGTGAGGTCGTGCTCGGGTCCGCCCTCGATTCCCGTACGCCCGCCTACGACCTCCAGCAGGCGTGCGGCACCGGGCTCCAGGCCGTCGCCGCCGTCGCCAACAAGGTGATGCTCGGGCAGATCGAGTCGGGGATCGCCGGAGGGTCCGACACCGCGAGCGACGCCCCTCTCGGGGTCAACGACGAGCTGCGGCGGGCCCTGCTCGCGGCGCGGCGGGCCACGTCCGTGGGCGGGCGGCTGCGCGCGCTGGGGCGGGTGCGGCCCCGGCACCTCGTACCGGACATCCCGCGCAACGCGGAGCCGCGTACCGGCCTCTCCATGGGCGAGCACGCGGCGGTGACCGCGCGGAAGTGGGGCATCACGCGTGAGGCGCAGGACGAGCTGGCGGCGCTCAGTCACCAGCGGCTGGCGGCCGCGTACGAGCGGGGGTTCCTGGACGATCTCGTCGTGCCGTTCCGCGGGCTCGCGCGGGACCAGAACCTGCGGCCCGGGTCGACCGTGGAGAAGCTCGCCCGGCTGCAGCCCGTGTTCGGGACCGGGGCGCCCGGCGCGACCATGACCGCGGGCAATTCCACTCCGCTGACGGACGGCGCCGCCGTCGCTCTGCTCGGCAGTGAGGAGTGGGCCCGGAGCCGGGGGCTCGAACCGCTCGCGTACCTCGCCGCCTGCGAGAGCGCGGCGGTCGACTTCGTCCACGGGGATGTCGCCGGGGGCGACGACGGGCTGCTGATGGCGCCCGCGTACGCCGTGCCCCGGATGCTGGAGCGGGCCGGTCTCGGGCTCGGCGACTTCGATTTCGTGGAGGTGCACGAGGCGTTCGCCTCGCAGGTCCTCGCCACGCTCGCCGCCTGGGAGAAGCGTGGGCTCGGCGCCGTGGACCGGGCGCGGCTGAACGTCGCGGGGTCGTCGCTCGCCACCGGTCACCCGTTCGCGGCCACCGGGGCGCGGATCGTCGCCACCCTCGCCAAGCTCCTCGCCGAGCGGGGACGCCCGGGGCGGGGTCTCATCTCCATCTGTGCGGCGGGCGGGCAAGGGGTCACCGCGATTCTGGAGAGGTAGGCGCCCGCCCCGAGGTTGCAGGTGTTACGCAGCGTAGTGGGTGTGTACTTACGGGTGCCCTGCGCTGAACGGGCGAGGCCCGGCGGGCCCGCTTAGGGTGAGCGAGGGGCAACAGGCTGGGAGGTTGCCGTGCGTGGAGCTTGTGCAATCGCCGGTGTCACCGTGCTGGTCGTCGCGGGAGCGGGAGCGGGAGCGGGCGTGCCGGGCGTGCCGGGCATGCCAGGCATGGCCTGGGCCACCGCCGCCGCCGCTGACGGTGGTGGGCGGCCCGATCTGTCGCGCTACTACACGCAGAAGATCAAGTGGTCCGCGTGCAAGGGCGACACCGAGACCATGGCGGAGGCCGCGGGCGGAACCAAGGACCTGCGGTGCGGGCACATGACCGTCCCGGTCGACTACGCGAAGCCCGCCGCCGGAACCGTCGACATCGCGATGATCCGGCTGAAGTCCAGCACGAGCGGCAAGCCCCGCGGGTCCCTGGTGCTGAACTTCGGCGGGCCCGGCGGACCCGGTGTCTCCGCGCTCGCCGGTGCGCAGAAGGAGTTCGGCTTCCTGAGCAAGGACTACGACATCGTCTCCTTCGACCCGCGCGGCGTCGGCCTGAGCGATCCGGTCAGCTGTGGCGACGCCGGGGGGAATCCCGATCCGACCACGGAGGGGGCGGGCGACGCGGCCGCCGTGCTGCGCAAGCTGCGCAAGGTCGCCAAGGAGTGCGAGGAGCGGTCCGGGCCGGTCCTTCCGCACATGGGGACCGTCAACGTCTCCCGCGACCTGGACGTCATGCGGCAGGCCCTCGGCGACAAGAAGCTGAACTACCTGGGGTTCTCCTACGGGACGCGGATCGGCGCCGTCTACGCCGCGCAGTTCCCCGGGAAGGTCGGGCGGATGACGCTCGACGGCGTGGACACGCTGACCGAGCCCGTCGCCGCACAGTCCCTCGCGACCGCCGAAGGGCGCCAGACCGCCCTCGACCACTTCCTCACCTGGTGCACCGGGAACGCCGGCTGTGTCTTCGGCACCGACTCCCGTGCGGCACGGGACAGCATCGTGAAGATCATCAAGGACCTGGACAGGATGCCGCTCCGGTCCATGGCGGGCCAGCGGTTCACCGGCCAGAACGTCGTCGGCGTCCTCACCCAGGCGCTGTACAGCAGGCAGGCCTGGCCCGCGCTCTCGCAGGCGCTCGGGGCGTTGCTCGCCGACGGGGACCCGCGGGCGCTGATGCGGATGAGCAGCGGGCTGCCGGGCGGGGTGGAGCCGGGGCAGGTGCCGGGACCGGGGGTGAAACCGGGGCCGGTGGTGGTACCGCGGCCTGTGGTGCCCGGCCATAGCGGGCCGGACGTGCCCATGGACAACGCGTCCGCCGCCCTCATGGCCGTGAACTGCGCCGACGATCCCGACCGGCCCGACGCCGCGCACCTAGAGAAGGAAGTCGGCAGGCTCCAGAAGGAGTTCGAGGAGGCCTCGCCGGTCTTCGGCAAGTCGATGCTGATGCCGGTGCTGCTGTGCTTCGGGCGGCCCGCGGGGACGGACTACATCCGCAAGGAGGTACGGGACGTGAAGTCGCCCGAGTTGCTGCTCGTCGGCACGCGGGGCGACCCGGCCACGCCGTACCGGTGGACGGAGGAGACGGCGCGGCGGCTCGGACCGCAGGCCGTCGTCCTGGACAACAAGGGCGACGGGCACACCGGCTACCTCGGGTCCCAGTGCGTGCGGGACAAGGTGGACGGGTTCCTGCTGTACGGGGAGACGCCCAGGACCGGGAGTTCCTGCGCGGCGGAGTGAGGGGCCGGATACTGGGCTGGGGCGGGCCGGGCCCTAGGGTCTGTCTTTCGGATCAGGCCGGACTTGGGTGGCCTTGCCTTGGGCGGGGCTTGAGCGGGGTCTGGTGCGTGCAGCTGCAAGGCGGAGGAGGGCGGCAACGCGGAGCGTTGGCAACCGACGACAACGCCGCAGATGTGCGTGCCAGACCCCGCGACCCCGGACAGATCCGAACGACAGGCCCTAGCGGGGCGGGGCCAGGCGGAGCATCGCCGCCTCGTCGGGGGTGTCCGGCGTGGCCTGGTAGACCACCAGGCGCTGGTCGCCCGAGCGCGCCAGCTTCATCACCTCGTACGTGAGGGTCATCGGGCCGACCTTGGGGTGTTCGAACGTCTTGGTGCCGCCGCCGCGCTCGCAGACGTCGTACTGCTCCCAGATGCGGGCGAAATCGGGTGACTTCAGGAGGAGTTCGCCGACGAGGCTCGTCAGCTGCGGGGAGTCTGTGTCGGTGCCGCCGATCGCGCGCAGGTGGGAGACCGACCTGGAGACCGTGTCCTCCCAGGGCCGGTACAGGACGCGGCCCATGGGGTGCAGGAAGAGGTAGCGCACGACGTTGCGCTGCTCGTCGGGCCAGTCCCACAGGCCGGGCAGCAGGGCCTTGCCGGGGGCGTTGGCGGCCAGCATGTAGCTGTGCCTGCTCACCACGTACGCGGGCAGCGGGGCGAGCCCGTCCAGCATGCGGAGCACTGACTCGCGGACCGTGTGGTCGGCCGTGGGATGCGGTTCCGTGAGGCGGCCCGAGGCCAGTTCGGCCAGGTCGCGCAGCCGGTCGTGGGCGTCGCCCGTCAGGCGCAGGGCGCGTGCGAGGGCGTCGATGACGGCGGGCGAGGGGTTCGCCTCGCGGCCCCGCTCCAGACGCGTGTAGTAGTCCACGCTCACACCGGCCAGCGTGGCCAGCTCCTCGCGGCGCAGGCCCGGCGTGCGGCGCAGGCCCGTGCCCGCAGGGAGGCCCGCCTCGGCCGGGGTCACCCTGGCGCGGCGGGCGCGGAGGTACCGGCCCAGCTCGGTACCGGTGGCGGGCGCGGGCGTGGGTGCCGATGCCGGTGCGGGTGCGGCCGTCGGGGCCGCCGGGCTCGCTGTGCTTTCCGTCATCCGGCCATTGTCCCTGGTGGGTCTCCGGCGTGGGGGGCCGTGTCAGGGCCAGGAACGCGGGACCCCGGTGAGGTGCGGCCTGCCACGGGGGGCTGCCGCCCTGGAGAGTGGGGGTTGTGCGGGTGGCCCGGCCACCGTGACCCAGGGGGTGCGATGTCACCGGGCCGCGGTGCGGTGGCCGGTGCCGTCCGCCGTTCGTTGCCGTCCGCCGTTTGTCGCCGTCTGCCGTCTGCCGCCGTCTGCCGTTCGTGCCGTCCTTCCTCGTCGCTCCGCGACGGCTGTGCTTCGCCGCTCCGCGGCGGCTTCCCACCCGCCCACCCGTTGCTCCGCGACTCGTGAGCCCCGTCACCGTAGGAGTTCCATGTCCGCCGGCGTTCTCTCCGCCCCCTCCGTCCGGGCCCCCCGCCCCCCAGCTCCCGACGCCCCGCACCCCCGCACCTCCTCCTCCCCCGCCCTCGCCCTCCTCGCCGCGCTCCTCGGCTTCACCGTCATCACCATCGACGTCACCGCCGTGAACATCGCGCTGCCCGACATCCGCGCCGACCTGCACGGCGGCATGGCGGGGCTGCAGTGGACCGTGGACGCGTACACCCTCATGTTCGCCGCCCTGATGCTGTCCGCGGGTGCGCTCGCCGACCGGGCGGGGGCGCGGCGCGCGTACGTCTGGGGCGTGGCGCTCTTCACCGCCGCCTCGCTGGCCTGCGCCCTCGCGCCCGGCATCGGTGCGCTGATCGCGGCCCGCGTCGCCCAGGGTGCGGGCGCGGCCATCGTGATGCCCGCCTCGCTCGCGCTGATCCGGCAGGCCTACGACGACGCCCGTCGACGCGCCCGCGCCATCGCGCTGTGGACGGTGGGCGGTTCCGCCGCCGTCGCGGTGGGTCCGGTCCTCGGCGGGGTGCTCACGGAGAGCGCCGGGTGGCGTTCCGTCTTCCTCCTCAACCTGCCGGTCGGCGCGCTGATCCTCGTACTCCTCGCCCGTACCACCCGCTCCCCCCGCCGTCCCGCGCCCCTCGACCTCGCCGGGCAGGCGACCGCCGTCCTCACCCTCGCCGGGCTCGCGTTCGCGGTCATCGAGGGCGGGCACCTGGGGTGGACGAGCGCGCCCGTACTCGCCGCCTTCGCCGTGGCCCTCGGCTCCGGATTCGCCTTCTACATCGCCGAGAAGCGGCACGCCGCGCCCATGGTCCCGCTCGGCCTGCTGCGGCAGCGCCAGGTCGGTGTCGCCCTCGCGGTCGGCTTCGCGGTCAACGCCGGGTTCTACGGCGTGACCTTCCTCCTCGGCCTCTACTACCAGCAGCTGCGCGGCATGTCGGGCGTCGTGGCGGGCCTGATGTTCGTGCCGCTCGCCGCGTTCATCACGGGGACCAACCTCGTCTCGCCCCGTGCCGCCGAGCGGTTCGGGCGGCGCCGGGTCATCGTGCTCGGCCAGGCGATTCTTGCCCTCGCCATGTTCGTCCTCGTACCGCTGAACGCGGATACGCCGTTGTGGCTCGTCCTTCTCCTGGTCGTCCCGACGGGCCTCGGCGGCGCGTTCTGCGTACCCGCGTTGACGGCGCAGCTGATGGACAGTGTCCCCGGTGAGCGCGCCGGTACGGCTTCCGGGCTCCTCAACTCCCTTCGCCAGACGGGTGGCGCGATGTCCGTGGCCCTCTTCGGCGCCTTGCTCGCCGGTGGCGGTGACTCCGGCTTCTCCGTCGCGGGGATGCGTACGGGGCTCGTGGCCGTGGGCGCGGTTCTGTGCGTCACCACGGCGTTGGCGGCGTGGCTGCTTCCCCGGGACTGAGTGACGTGTCGGGACGTGTCAGGACGCGTCAGGATGTGGCGTACGTGAGGAAGTGGGACCAGGGGGTGGGGCTGACGGAGAAGGTCGGCCCCTGGGGGTTCTTGGAGTCGCGTAGGTGGATGGCGTGGGGGCGGGTGGCGAGCTCTACGCATTCGCCGCCGGCGCCGCTGCTGTAGCTCGACTTCTCCCAGGGGTAGGCGACTTCGAGGCATTCGCCGCCCTCGCCTGTGCTGTAGCTCGACTCCCGCCAGTGGTAAGCGACTTCGAGGCACTCGCCGCCTCCGCCGCTGCTGTAGCTGGACTTGAACCAGTTCAGTTGCTCGGTGCTCATTGGTCTCCCAGCATCTTCTCGATCAGAGCCGGCGAATCACGAGGCGTGAGCGTCTCTGCTTGCAGGATCCCATAGCGAACGGCCAGTACACGGACTTCTTCCGGAGCGGTGATCAACCGCGGGTACGTGTGGATCTCCATGCGTCGAGGACCGGACCCCCGGCAAGACGGTCTGGGCCGAACTTCCTTACCCGTCAAGGGAAATTCCGGCGGGAACCAGACTGGCCCCGTGATCAGGGCGCGGGCGACAATGTGGATCAATGGGCGGGCCACATCGTGGGCCCGCCGGACCCGCCGGGGGAAGAGGGACGCATGCTCATCGTTTCCGTACTGGTCGTGGCCGCCGTGGTGATCGGCGCCTGCCTGCTCGTGCTGCGGCGCCGAGGCGGCTCAGGGGAGCGCGGCGCGCTGGAGCGCGGGGCGGCCGGGCAGGGGCTCGCGCAGGGGCTGGGCGGGGCGAACGCCAGCAAGCAGAACATGGGCGGCGCGGGGAACTGACACCCGGGCGCACAAGAACCCGACCATCAGCAGGCAGAGGGCCCGGGTAGAACAAAGGGCAGGGAGAGCTCTCCCTGCCACTTACAACGTATAGCGCACTGGGGGGCTTGCGGCAAGGCCCCCGGGGTGGCGCAAAATCGTCGGCCTAGCTCACAACGGCAGACGACCGCCCCGGAGGCATCGCGATGAACGAGCAGTACGTGCGGGATCTTCGAGAGGTCGATGAGACGCAGCTCGCGGCCGTCGGCGGCAAGGGCGCCCACCTGGGCGCGCTGTCACGGATCGACGGCGTCGACGTGCCGGCCGGATTCTGCGTGACGACGGACGCGTTCCGGCGGATCGTCGCGGAGGCGCCGTCGCTCGACGCTCTCCTTGAGGAGTTGTCGCGGGTCGACCCGGACGACCGCGAGGCGCTCCGCACGCTCGCCGGCGAGATCCGCGAGGTCATCGAGGGCACCGCCCTTCCGGCCGACCTCGCGGCGGCGATCACCCATGAACTCGACCGGCTCGGCGAGCAGGCCCCCTGCGCCGTCCGGTCCAGCGCGACGGCGGAGGACCTGCCGACGGCCTCCTTCGCCGGGCAGCAGGACACGTACCTGAACGTCGTGGGGCGGGCGGCGGTCCTCCGGCACGTCAGCCGGTGCTGGGCCTCGCTGTTCACCGAGCGGGCCGTGGTCTACCGCCGCCGGAACGGCATCGATCACCGTACGGTCCAGATGGCCGTGGTCGTGCAGCGCATGGTCTTCCCGGACGCGTCCGGCATCCTGTTCACGGCCGACCCCGTCACCGGCAACCGCAAGGTCGCCACCGTGGACGCGGGCTTCGGCCTCGGCGAGGCCCTGGTCTCCGGCCTGGTGAACCCGGACGTCTTCAAGGTGCGGGACGGCCGGGTCGTCGAGAGGACGATCGCCGCCAAGCAGCGTGCCGTACAGGCCCTGCCGGGCGGCGGTACGCGGGAAGTGGAGATCGCCCCGGAGCGGCAGCGGCAGCCGACGCTCACGGACGCGCAGGTCGTGCGGCTCGTGGAGCTCGGGCGGCGGATCGAGGCGGACTTCGGTGGCCCGCAGGACATCGAATGGTGCCTGGCCGACGACGACTTCCGGATCGTGCAGAGCAGGCCGGTCACGACGCTGTTTCCCATTCCCGCCCCCACCGCCGACAGTGGGGGCGAGGGAAACCGCGTCTACCTCTCCGTCGGGCACCAGCAGATGATGACCGACGCCATGAAGCCCCTGGGGCTCTCCGTGTGGCAGCTGACGGCCATGGCGCCGATGATCGACGCCGGCGGGCGGCTGTTCGTCGACGCCACCGCGCGGCTCACCTCGCCCGCGACCCGCGCCCCCTTCCTCGACATGGTGGGCAGGGGCGATCCGCTGACCAGGGACGCGCTGGAAACCGTCCTCGACCGCGACGACTTCGTACCCACGGAGCCGTCAGTGACGTCAGCGCCGCCCTCCCCGGTGCCCGGCGGCGCCCCCGCCCCGGAACCCATCCCGACGGACCCCGCCCTCGTCACCGAACTGATCCGCCGCAGTGAGGCGTCCCTCGCCGCACTGGAGCGTGACATCCGCGCGAAGGTGGGGCCGGAGCTGTTCGACTTCCTGCCGGAGGCGTTCGCGGAGCACAAGCGCGTGCTGAGCGATCCGCTGAGCATGCAGGCGATCATGGCGGGAATGGAGGCCACGTGGTGGCTCAACGACAAGCTGGGGGAGTGGCTGGGCGAGAAGAACGCGGCCGACACGCTCACCCTGTCCGCCCCCGACAACATCACGTCGGAGATGGGTCTCGCGCTGCTCGACGTCGCGGATGTGATCCGTCCGCATCCTGAGGCAGTGGCGTTCCTGCAAGGTGTCCGGGGCGCGGACTTCCTGGACGACCTGGCGAAACTCCCGGGCGGAGCCGAAGCGCGCGACGCCATCGAGGCCTACCTCGACCGGTACGGCATGCGCTGCGTCGCCGAGATCGACCTCACGCGACCCCGCTGGAGCGAGCGTCCCGACACGCTCGTGCCCGTACTCCTCGACAACGTCAGGCTCTTCGAGCCGGGCGCCGCCGCGCGCCGCTTCGAGGAGGGGCGACGGAAGGCGCAGGAGAAGGAGCGGGACGTATTGGCACGCCTGCGCGCCCTGCCGGACGGGGAGCGGAAGGCCGACGAGACCAAGGCGATGATCGACCGGGTCCGCACCTTCATCGGCTACCGGGAGTACCCGAAGTACGCCCTCATCTGCCGCCTCTTCGTCTACAAGCGGGCCCTGCTCGCGGAGGCCGAGCGCCTCGTGCGGGACGGCGTGCTCGCCGAGGCGGAGGACGCCTTCCACCTCACGTTCCAGGAACTCCACGACGCCGTACGGTCGAAGCGGGTGGACGCCGGGCTCATCCAGCGGCGCAAGGACGCGTTCCGGTCCTACCTGGCGCTCACGCCGCCCCGGGTGCTCACCTCGGACGGCGAGGCCATCAGCGGCGCGTACCGGCGTGACGACGCGCCGGACGGTGCCCTGGTCGGTCTGCCGGTCTCCGCCGGGATCGTCGAGGGCAGGGCCCGCGTCATCCTCGACATGGCCGAGGCCGACCTCGAAGCGGGCGACATCCTGGTCACCACCTTCACCGACCCCAGCTGGTCGCCGCTGTTCGTCGGCATCGCGGGCCTGGTGACGGAGGTGGGCGGCCTGATGACCCATGGCGCGGTCATCGCCCGGGAGTACGGCTTGCCGGCCGTCGTGGGCGTGGAGGGGGCCACCCGCCGCATCCAGGACGGGCAGCGGATCCGCGTGCACGGGGTCGACGGGTACGTCGAGATCCTGCCGTGACCGGACACCACCCGGTCTCCCGCGCGCCACGGATTCACCCCGCGCGCTCAGGTCACCGGGTGGAAACCTTGTGGACGGTGGTGTCGTCGGGGTTCAGCCGCCGACCGTCCGCGGACACCACTTCCAGCGGGCGCAGGCGCTGTTCCCGGCGGCGGTCGACCAGCTGTGAGTGGGGTTCGTCGGGGGCGAAGAAGTGCTGTTCGCCCCACTGCCGCAGGGCCACGATGACGGGGAAGAGCGCCTTGCCTTTCGGAGTCAGTACGTACTCGCGGTAGGCGCTGCCGTCCGAGGCGGGGACGGATGCGAGGACACCGCCGTCGACCAGCGTGCGGAGCCGCGTGGCGAGGATGTTCTTCGCCACGCCGAGGCTGCGCTGGAACTCCCCGAAGCGCCGGCTTCCGTCGAAGGCGTCCCGCACGATCAGCAGCGACCACCAGTCGCCGATCGCGTCCACCGAGCGGGCGACGGGACACTCGCTGTCGTCGAAGCGCGTTCTGGTCACCATGGCGTTCCTCTCCCATAACGGTTGCAACATGCTACCAAAGTAGTTACCGTCGTGCCGGTAGCAAGATGAAACCAGGTGTGTGGGGGAGTGCTGATGCCGGGCGAAGGCGATGCTGTGACACGGCCGACCGAGGCCCGGAGCGGGGAGGGTCCCGCGTTCGTCCTGTCCCGCGGTGTCGTCGTACTGTTCGCCGTCGCCTGCGGGGCCGCGGTGGCCAACGTCTACTTCTCCCAGCCGCTCCTGGTGACCATGGGCCACGACCTCGCCATGAGCCCGGGGCTCGTCGGCAGCGTGGTCACGCTCACGCAGGTCGGATACGGGGTGGGGCTCTTCTTCCTCGTGCCGCTGGGCGACGTGGCGGACCGCAGACGGCTCATCGTGGCCCAACTGCTGCTGCTCGTGGTGGCCCTGGCCGTGGTGGCCACCGCTCACGCGGCAGTGGCCCTGCTCGCGGGCATGGCCGCGGTGGGACTGCTCGCGGTCGTCACGCAGACCCTGGTGGCCTTCGCCGCGTCACTGGCTCCCGCCGCCGAGCGCGGACGCGTCGTCGGCCTTGTCACCAGCGGCGTGGTCATCGGAATCCTGCTCGCCCGCACCGCGTCCGGCCTCCTCGCCGACCTCGCGGGCTGGCGCTCCGTCTACCTCGCCTCGGCGTCGCTCACCGCCCTGCTCGCCCTGGTCCTGTACCGGACGCTGCCGCGCCACGGGGAGGCCGAGCGGACCACCCTGCGCTACGGCCGGCTGCTCCGCTCCACGATCACCCTGTTCGCACGGGACCGACTGCTGAGGCTCCGGGCCCTGTTCGGTCTGCTGATCTTCGCCGCCTTCAGCACCCTGTGGAGCAGCATCGCGCTACCCCTCAGCGAGGCCCCGTACTCCATGTCCCACAGCGCGATCGGGGCACTGGGGCTGATCGGTGCCGCCGGCGCCCTGGCCGCGACGGTGGCAGGCCGCCTCAACGACCGCGGACTCTCCCGGCGGACCACCGGCATCGCCCTGGCACTGCTCGCCGCCTCGTGGCTGCCCTTGTCCCTCACCCGTGACTCGCTCTGGGCCCTGGTCGTCGGCGTGATCCTGCTCGATCTCGCCGTGCAGGCGGTCCATGTCACCAACCAGACCCTGATCTACGCCCGGCACCCGGACGCGGGCAGCCGGCTGATCGGCGGATACATGGTCTTCTACTCGATCGGCAGCGCCACCGGCGCCCTCGCCGCGACCTCCCTCTACACGCTGTTCGGCTGGGGCGCCGTATGCGCGCTGGGCGCCGCGTTCAGCTGCCTCGGGCTCGCGCTGTGGGCCTGGGGGGACCGCGCCTGACCTCTCTCAGCGGGGCCCGGCCACCGTGAAGGCCACCTCGTGGACGGAGTTGCGGGCGCCGGGGGGTGGCTGCACGCGGCCCGCCGCGTCCGTCGCGCGGGAGCGGACCGTGTGCGGGCCCGGCGGGAACGTACGGCGCAGTGAGAAGCCCTGCCAGGCCGGCTCGGCGCCCAGGGCGTCGAGCGTGGCCGGTTCCCAGGGGCCGCCGTCGACGGAGAGGTCGAGACGGACGACCTCGGTCGTGGACCAGGTGCGGCCCCTGATCGTCAGCGAGCCGTGCCGCAGCTCCGTACCGTCCGCCGGGGAGAGGATCTTGCTGTTGACGTCCACCTCGCGCACCGGCCGCGCCTCGCCGCCGCCCCGCGGGGTCCGCGTGTAGAGCGTCGTGGTGAACATGTGCCGCGGACGTTCGTCGGTCAGCACGATCCGGGTCAGCCACTTCACCGAGTTCGTGCCGAACATGCGAGGGACGACGGCCCGCAGCGGAAACCCGTGCCGGGGGCGCAGCGGCTCGCCGTTCATGCCGTGGGCGAGGAGCACGTCGCGGTGCGCGGTCTCCAGGGGGAGATCCTTCACGTACGTGAGATCGTCGTCGCCCCCGTAGGAGCCCGCGTCCGCGCCCTCGAAGACCACGTGCCGGGCGGCGGGCAGGGGGGCCGCGCGGTCCAGGAGCGTGGCCAGGGGGAGACCCGTCCACTCGATGTTCGTCACCGCGCGCGTCGGGGTGTCGGGTCGCAGCGGGCTGCCGAAGCACTCGTGCACGGCGGTCAGTTGAGAGGCGGGGAGCGCGAGGAGTGCGGCGAGATCCAGGCGCAGGGGGCGCTCCACCAGGCCTTCCACCGTCAGCGTCCACGCGGCCGGGTCGATCTTCGGCAGGCCCAGATGGGCACGGACGAAGACGTTGTCCACGGGGGTGACGAAGTCGGGGCCGGGCGCGGGGTCGGCGAGCGAGGGGTCGCCCGGCGGGGGCGTGAGTATGGGCGTGGTCGGCATGATGAGACATCCCCCCGGTTCTCGAAGCACCGCAGGGCGGGCTCAGGAATCCCTGCGAACCTCAAGATCCTAGGGGGATGAATCGACGCTGCCCACTCATTTCCCGACCCCGCCGGGGTCCTGGGCTCAGCAGTTGCCCCGCGCCCGCTTCCCCGCGAACCGGTCCGCCAGCCACTGCGCCGCGAACGGCGACTGCGTGATCACACCGCCGACGTGCTCGGCGGCCGGCACCGTGTGCCACTCCACGTTCGCGCCCCTCGCGCACCAGTCCTCGCGGACCTGCCTGCCCACGCCGTACGGAATGAGCTCGTCCGCGAGCGCGTGGTACTGGTACACGGGCGCGTCCGGCTTGACCGTGCCGACCCGCGACTCGTTCAGGCGCCGCTGCCAGTCGGGCTGGTCCAGGGGGTTCCTCGTCGTCATCGACGCTATGGTCTTGAAGGAGCCGAGCACCGAGCCGTCCGCGACGCAGCTGTTCTTCATCGCGCCGACGAGCCCCCTGCCCAGCGGGTTGAGGTAGGAGTCGAGGTCCAGCTCGGGGAAGGCCGCGTTCTGGCCGATCGCCGCCATGAAGATCAGGCCCGAGCCGTACGAGCCGTCGTTGAACTTCGCGACCTTCAGCAGGTCGCCCGGGATGCCGCCGGTCGCCGTGCCCTTGACGTGGAGGTCGGGCGCGTACGAGCCGTGCAGTTCGGCCGCCCACGACGAGGCCTGGCCGCCCTGCGAGTAGCCCATGATGCCGACCGGCGTGTCCTCGTCCAGGCCCGCGTCGGGCAGCCGGATCGCGGCCCGTGCGGCGTCGAGCACGGCCTGGCCCTCGGCGCGGCCCACCGTGTAGGTGTGGTCGCCGGGGGTGCCGAGGCCCTCGTAGTCGGTGACGGCCACCGCCCAGCCGCGCAGGGTGAGTTGCTGGATGAGGTTGGCCTCCACGGTGGTGCCCAGCGGGAAGCCGGCGCTGGGCGCGCAGCGGTCGGCGACGCCGACGGTCCCGACGGCGTACGTGATCAGGGGGCGCGGGCCCTTCCTGCCGTCCTGCGGCACGATGACCGTGCCGGAAACGGTGTTCGGCTCGCCCTTGGCCGTGGTCGAGCGGTAGTGGATCTTCCAGGCTCTGGTGTTGGTGGGCTGGCCCGGCAGGGGGTGGAAGCTGCTCGGCTCGGCGCTCACGACGTCTCCGGGGGATGCGGCGGAACCGGAGACTGAGGGAGCGGCGCTTTCGCGGTCGTCCGCG
Source organism: Streptomyces sp. NPDC044106 (assembly GCF_056433985.1). Classification (NCBI taxonomy): domain Bacteria; kingdom Bacillati; phylum Actinomycetota; class Actinomycetes; order Kitasatosporales; family Streptomycetaceae; genus Streptomyces; species Streptomyces sp. NPDC044106. Next base: position 307,394 of record NZ_JBWKFZ010000009.1, on the reverse strand, counting down.
TGCGCCGCGGTGAGCGGGATGACGGCCGACAGGCCGAGCGCGGCCACCGCGGCCCACGCTCTGACGCCGGTACGTGTGTGCATGCGGCTCTCCCAACTGTCCTTGAGGGACGGGGGTGTCCGGCAACGACCGTACTGACCTGCGAGTAAGTTCCGGCTGACCGGGACGCTCACCTTCGTTGACCCCGGCTCGCAGGTGTTCAGGGCGGCGCCCCGGCGCTACGTTCACAGAGGGGGAGCCGCGGGCTCCGGCACGACACGAGCGGACGCGAGCGGGACTCCGCCACCCGACTCCGAATGGAGGACCGCCATGCCGGAAGAGATCAGCCGGCCGCAGCCCGCCCGCCTCGCGCAGGCGCTCGCCTGCTTCCACGAGGCCCGCGAACTGACGGACCCCGAGGAGTCGCCGGGCGTCTACGGCATCATCCTGCACGACATCGCCGACACCTACCGCGACGCCCACGAGTACAAGGAGGCCGCCGAGCACTTCCGCCAGGCCGTCACGTACAAGCAGCGGGCCGACAACCCGGGCGACCTCGCCACCACGATGACCGCCCTCGCGAACACCCTCGTCTCGATGGGCGAGCGGGCCGAGGCGCGGGACGTCCTCGAAAGGCTCGCCGCCGAGGCCCCCAAGATCGTGGACACCGAGCGGCGGGCCGCGGTCCTGCACAACATGGCGCTCACCTACGAGGAGCTCGGCCACCTGGGGGTCGAGGGTGCCTTCGCGGACGGTGTGGCCGCCTGCCAGGCCGTGCTCGCGCTCGTCGACGGGGAGAGCGACCCCGGTTGGTACGCCTCCGTCCTCAAGGACATGGGCGACGCCTACGACGCACAGGAGATGCTGACGCAGGCGCACGTCGCCTACGAGGAGGCCGTGCGGTACACGCGGCGCATCGAGGGCAACTCCACCTCGCTGATCACGGTGCTGATCGCGCTGGGCCGCACCAGCAGGCGCCTCGGCAAGCGGGAGGGCGAGGCGGCGGTGCCGGGCGACGGCGCGGTGCTCAACGGGAAGGTGTTCGAGGATGCGGGGGCTCAGCCGTTCGGCGAGGAGGCGTCCGGCGTGCCATCCGGCTCCGGAGCGGCATCCGGCCCTGGCGCGTCACTCGATGCCGACGCTTCGCCCGATGCCGATGCCGATGCCGATGCCGATGCCTCGCCCGATTCCGGCGCGTCACCGGCCTCCGACGGTACGGCCCCCGACGGCGCGGCGGACGGTGAGGAATCGTAGGAGGTGGAATCGTAGGAGGTGGACGGGGGCGCTCCCGTCCCCGTCCGGTACGCGCCCGGCGTCGTCCCCGTCCACCGCCGGAACGCCCGGTGGAAGGCCGTGTCCTCGGAGAAGCCGAGCCGCGCGGCGAGCTCCGCGATCGGCTCACGGCCCTCCGCGAGCCCCGCGATCGCCGCGTCCCGCCGCACCGCGTCCTTCAGCCGCTGGTACGACGTCGACTCCTGGGCGAGACGGCGGCGCAGCGTCGCCGGGCTCACCGCGAGCCGCGCCGCGATCTCGCCGAGCGAGGGCAGCCGCGGCGAGGTGCGCAGCGCGCGGGCGAGGACGCGGCGCACCTGCTCGGCGACGGTCGTGCCGTACTCGCGCCGGGTGAGCAGCTCGAAGGGCGCCTTGCGCAACATCTCGTCCAGCGCGTCCTCGTCCCTGATCAGCGGCGCGTCCAGCCAGTGCGCGTCGAACCCCGCGCCGGTGCGCTCGGCGCCGAACCGCACGGCGCAGCCGAAGAGCAGCTCGTACTCGTCCTTGTGCGGCGGCGGCGGATGCCCGAACTCGGCCCAGCGCAGCGGGATGCGGCGGCCGATCAGCCAGCTGCACAGCCGGTGCCAGATGATGACGAGGCACTCGGCGAGGAAATAGTCCTGGTCGAGGTCGTTGCGGACACCGAACACCGCCTCGCCGCCGCGCCGTTCCAGGGTGAGGTCGGGGCCGCCGGGGAAGAGGCCGTAGAAGGTGGTGCCCCGCTCGACGGCGGCGCCGAGGTCGCGGCAGCCCAGGGAGGCCTGGCACATCATCGCGAATGTGCCCGGCCTGCTGACGGCGGAGCCGAGACCGAGGAACTCGTCCTGCGTGACCCGGTACAACTCCCTGAAGAGACGCGCGAACTGGGGCGCGGTGACCCTGGCCCGGTCGTCGCCGAGGAGCAGCGGCGGGATCTGTGCCCCCCGCAGCAGCGGCACGGTGTCCACGCCGCGCCGCTCGGCGCCGCGCAGCACGGCCCGCACATGGTGCACGGTGATCGTCCGCCTGGCCATGTCACGACGTTAGCGCCGGTGGGGCCGGTCCAGAACACCGCGTGAGCGACGGGGTCAGCGGTGCTGACGTTTTCCGTCATCCCGGCGGCCGGACGTGCTCCTTAGCGTCGTACGTATGCAGCAGACGCGGAAAGAACCGCCGACGGCCCGTGTGCCCGCCCCTGCCGGCCGGCCCGCCCCGGCCGAACTGCCTCCCACCCTCGCCCTGCTGACCGAGTGGGCGGCGCGGCGCCACGGTGAGCTGCCCGCCCTGCGCTTCCGGCGCGACGGGGCGTGGGTCGAGCTGTCGTACGACGGGCTCAGGGACGCCGTACGCCGGGTGGGCCGCACCCTGCTCGCGCTGGGTGTCCGTCCCGGCGACCGGGTGGCGGTCCTCGCCGAGACCCGGCCGGAGTGGACCCGCACGCACTTCGGCGTCCTCGCGGCGGGGGCGGTGGTGGTGCCGGTCTATCCGACGGCGGGCGATGCGGAGGTCGCCTGGGTGGTGGGGGACTCGGGCGCGTCGGTGGTGATCTGCGAGGACGAGGCGCAGGCGGCGAAGATCGAGCGGCTGCGGGGGCGGCTGCCGGGCGTGCGGCACGTGATCCTGATGACGGACGAGCCGCGTGAACTCGGCCCGCTGGAAGCCCTTTTGGAGCGCGCCGAGGCCCGGCGCGGCAGTGATCCGGCCACCATCATCTACACCTCGGGCACGACAGGACCGCCCAAGGGATGCCTGCTCACGCACGGCAACCTGCTGGCCGTGCAGGCCGCCACCGTGCGGCTGGTCGACGGCGGCCCCGGCGACTCGACGTACCTCTACCTCCCGCTCGCCCATCTCCTCGCCCAGCTCATCGAGTTCGGGGCGCTCATCGGCGGCGCCACGCTCACCTTCTTCGGCGGGCGCGTGGAGGACATCGTCGGCGAACTGGCCGAGGCGTCCCCCACACATCTGCCGTCCGTGCCCCGGCTCTTCGAGAAGGTGCGGTCGGTGGTGCTGTCCCTCGCCGAGGCGCGGGAGGGCGGACGCGAACGGTTCGAGGAAGCCATCCGCATCGGCGTCCTCGCCGCCGACGGAGCGCTGCCCGACGAGCTCAGGGACGCGTACGAGGCCGCCGACAAGACCCTCTACAGCCTGGTCCGGCAGGCCCTCGGCGGGCGCGTCCGGTGGGCGCTGACCGGCGGCGCCCCCATCGCGCCCGACACCGTCGACTTCCTGCGGGCCTGCGGCATCGCGTTCTACGAGGGGTACGGGATGACGGAGTCGGCGGGCGTCCTCACCCTCAACCACCCGGGCGCCGTGCGGTACGGGACCGTCGGCCGGGCCGTGGACGGCGTCGAGCTGCGCATCGCCGACGACGGCGAGATCCTCGCCAGGGGCGCCATGATCTTCGCCGGGTACCACAACGACCCGCGGGCCACCCGGGCCGCGCTCGACGAGGAGGGCTGGCTGCACACGGGCGACCTGGGCGAGCTCGACGAGGACGGCTTCCTCACGATCACGGGCCGCAAGAAGGACCTCATCATCACGTCCGGCGGCAAGAACCTCACCCCCTCCCTGAGTGAACTGGCCATCGAGGCCTCGCGGTTCGTCTCCCACGCCGTGATGGTCGGCGACCGCCGCCCCTACCCGGTCGCACTCGTCACGCTCGACACGGAGGAGGTGGCCGGGTGGGCGGCGCGGAAAGGGGTGACGCCGGACGGACCGCTCGCCCGCGACCCGCGCGTCCGGGCGCTGGTCCAGGAGGCCGTGGACGCCGCCAACGCCACGGTCTCGCGCCCCGCCCGCATCCGCGCGTTCGCCGTCGTCGAGGAGGACTTCACGGTGGCGGACGGCCTGCTCACGCCGAGCCTGAAGGTGCGCAGGAAGGCGGTGACGGAGCGGTACGCGGGGGTGGTGGAGGAGCTGTACGCGGGGGGCGGGGAGGGGGCGCCGGGGCCGGTGGGCTGGGCTGCCGCAGCCCAGCCGGCCTCACCTCTGTCTAGCTCGGCCCCGCCAGACGCAGCAGCGCCGTAGTCGCGGCCGCGCCCACCACGACCACGGCGAACGGTGCCTTGCGCCAGGCCAGCACCCCGCCCGCGAGGACCCCGGCGGGCCTGGCCCATCCCGCGAAGTCGTGCCCTTCGGTGAGCGCGCCGGTGGCCAGCAGCGCGACGAGCAGCACCGTGGCGCCGACGGTCAGCAACTCCTGCACTCGGGCCGGGAGTTCGACGCGGTCGTGCAGGACGGGTCCGGCGATACGGAAGGCGTACGTTCCCGCGGCGAGGGCCAGGATGCAGGCGAGCGTGGCGTTCATGAGGCGCTCCTCGACGAGGTGGGGCCGGGGCGGAGACGGGGGCGGGGGCGGCGGGGTCCGCGGCGCGCCGCCAGCAGGCCGAGGAGGGCGAGCAGGACCGGCACTCCGGCGGGCAGCAGCGGCGCGGCGGCGACCGCGACGACGGCGCCGACGGCCGAGGCGCGCCGGGCCGCGCTGTCACCGCGCAGCGCGGGCAGCACCAGCGCGAGCAGCACCGCGGGGAACGCGGCGTCGAGCCCGAACCGGTCGGTGTCGCCGAGGGCGGACCCGGCGAGCGCGCCCGCGAGCACGCTGAGGTTCCACGCGGCGAACAGGCCGACACCGGATATCCAGAAGGCGGCCTTGCGCCGGGCGGCGCCCCGCTGGGCGAGGACGAACGCGGCGGTCTCGTCCGTGACGAGGTGCGCGCCGATCAACCGGGCGGGCCAGGACCGGCCGAGGTCGTCGGCGAGGGCCAGGCTGAAGGCGGCCGTACGGGTGTTGAGCAGCAGCCCGGTCGCGGCGGCGGCCACCGGCCCGCCGCCCGCGGTGAGGATGCCGACGGCACTGAACTGGGCGGAGCCCGCGTACACGAGCAGCGACATGAGCACCGGCACCCACACGGGCAGCCCGCCCGCGACAGCGATGGCGCCGAAGGAGACGCCGACGACAGCGTCGGCGAGCCAGACGAGCGCGATGTTACGCAGGACGCCGGGTGGCAGGTCGGAGAAGCGGACGAGGCCACCGGGCCCCTGGTCGTCCGTTCGGCAGGACGGGTCATCTGTTCGGTGTGGCGAACGCATGGGTCGTAGGATGGGCGGAGTGGGTCGCGTTCGTCAAGACGAACGATCGGCCCGCTCTACCGAACGCAACGGGGAGAGGGCTGGGAGAGAACTGATGACCGACGGGTCCCGCATGCCGCGCGAATGGGTGGCCGCGGCGCTGCGCCGCGAGCGCACCAAGGCCGGACTCTCCCTCTCCGAGCTGGCCAAACGCGCCGGTGTCGCGAAGTCCACGCTGTCCCAGCTGGAAGCGGCGTCCGGCAACCCCGGCATCGAGACGCTCTGGGCGCTGGCTGTCGCGCTCGGCGTGCCGTTCAGCGTCCTCGTGGAGTCGCCGGCGCCCGCGGTGACGGTGATCCGCGCGGGCGAAGGCCCGACCATGCTCGCCGAGAACTCCTCGTACGCGGGCACACTGCTCTCGGCGGGCCCGACCGGCGTACGGCGCGACATCTACCACGGCGCCCTGGAGCCGGGCGCACCCCGCGAGTCCGAGCCCCACATTCCCGGCTCGGTGGAGCACCTGATCATCAGCACGGGCGGCCTCCTGGCGGGCCCGCAGGACGAGACGGTGGAGCTGGCCCCCGGCGACTACATGTCGTACCGGGGCGACGTCCCCCACTCGTACGAGGCCCTGGAACCGCATACGACGTTCGTCATGATCATGCAGCACGTCTAGTGGGCCAGGGGCGCGGGGAACCGCGCGGCCGGCAAAAGGCAGGAGCCCCGCAGCCTCCGCAACCGCGGAGGAGCAGGGCTCCTTGGGTACTGCTGTCAATCTCCGGATCTGGTCACCGGAGCAACCACACGCCCCACTCGCGTGGGGCGCCCGATTACATCGGGGTGACGTTCTCCGCCTGCGGGCCCTTCGGACCCTGCGTCACGTCGAAGGAAACGGCCTGGTTCTCCTCAAGGGAGCGGAAGCCGTTCGCGTTGATCGCGGAGTAGTGGACGAAGACGTCCGGGCCGCCGCCTTCCTGGGCAATGAAGCCAAAGCCCTTTTCAGCGTTGAACCACTTCACGGTTCCGGTAGCCATAAGCCCTCCTTGGGCCAAAGGGTTGCCCTGCTCCAGAACCAGCGATTGTTTAAACAACTGCATAAGTCTGAAAACGACGAGAGCCTACGGAGTTACATGCTCCGCAGGCTCTGTACTGCAAGGGAAACCAAACTGCAACTTGCGGCGAGCTTAGCACGCAGGCAGGGGAATGCAATAGGGGGCAAGATCACGTCACCCGCAGGTTTGATCAGGCCTCCGACGGGGTTGACGACGCGGTTCCCGGCGGGGTCGGCGGCAGGCGCGTCGGCGCCCCGGCCCGCGCGCCGCACCGTCCGGGGGCTAGCCTCCCCGATGTGGACAATTCTCCCCTGGACGCCTCCGCGGGGGCAGGCGCCGAACAGCGACACGGCTCCCGCCGCACCCCCCGGCCGCGCGTCGGTCACATCCAGTTCCTGAACTGCCTTCCCCTGTACTGGGGGCTCGCGCGGACCGGGACGCTCCTCGACTTCGAGCTGACCAAGGACACCCCCGAGAAGCTCAGCGAGCAGCTGGTCAGGGGCGAACTCGACATCGCGCCCGTCACGCTCGTCGAGTTCCTGAAGAACGCCGACGACCTCGTCGCCTTCCCCGACCTCGCGGTCGGCTGCGACGGCCCCGTCATGTCCTGCGTGATCGTCTCGCAGGTGCCGCTGGACCGGCTGGACGGCGCCAGGGTCGCGCTCGGCTCGACCTCGCGCACCTCCGTACAGCTGGCGCAGCTGCTCCTCGCCGAGCGGTACGGCGTACAGCCCGACTACTACACGTGCCCGCCGGACCTGGGGCTGATGATGCGGGAGGCGGACGCCGCCGTACTCATCGGCGACGCGGCGCTCCGCGCGAACCTCATCGACGGGCCGCGGCTCGGCCTGGACGTGTACGACCTCGGCCAGATGTGGAAGGACTGGACGGGCCTGCCGTTCGTCTTCGCCGTCTGGGCGGCGCGACGCGACTACGCGGCGCGGGAACCGGAGGTCGTACGCGAGGTGCACAAGGCGTTCCTCAACTCCCGCGACCTCTCCCTGGAGGAGGTCATGAAGGTGGCCGAGCAGGCCGCGCGCTGGGAGTCCTTCGACGCAGGCGTCCTGGAGCGGTACTTCACGACGCTCGACTTCCGCTTCGGCGGCGAGCAGCTGGCGGGCGTCACCGAGTTCGCCCGCCGGGTCGGCCCGACGGCGGGCTTCCCCGCGGACGTGGAAGTGTCGCTCCTGCGGCCGTGACCGGTCCGGCAATTCGCCTTGGCGATATCGGGGGGCGCCGCCCGGCACCCACATGCCCTTTCACGGCCGCCCCGGGATATCACTGCCGTCGTAATAGTTCATTGCGTCCGGATTGAGCACAGCCGACACTCGGGCATCACCACGGTGAACGAATGGCCGGATAGCGGGAGGGGAAAGAAGTCCGGATTCACCGGCAAGGTATGGATCTGCGCGATCTGCGAAATCTGTGAACCGGGCGGGTGCGCCCCTCACCCGCTCCCTCACCCCCTCTCCCGCTCACTTCCGCACTACGCTGATCGCGGTGCTCAGAGCCTGTCTTTGAACCCCCGTCGTCCGCGCGAAGCGCGGGCGCAGCGGTGTTCGGTGCGTGCGATCGGAGTGCGGAGTTCCAGGTCATGTGGCGGAGCCACCTGTCCTGGGGCTCCGTGCGCCGAGGGCGCGTGCCGGGCGCCGGGGCGCAGACGGGGGTTCAAAGAGAGGCTCTGAGGAACGCGAGGTGTCCGGCGGCACGCCTGGGGGAGGCCAAGGTCATGCATCCGCTTCAAGCCGACGAGCCCACCGTGATCGGGCCCTACCGGCTGCTCGGCCGGCTCGGCTCGGGCGGCATGGGCCGGGTCTACCTCGGCCGCAGCGAGGGCGGCCGTACCGTCGCCGTCAAAATCGTCCACCCGCACTTCGCGCTCGACGAGGAGTTCCGCGCCCGCTTCCGCCGCGAGGTCGACGCGGCGCGCCGGGTCGGCGGCGACTGGACGGCGCCCGTCCTGGACGCGGACCCGGACGCGCCCGTGCCGTGGGTCGCCACCGGGTACGCGGCCGGGCCCTCGCTGACGGACGCGGTACGGGAGGGCGCACCGCTGCCCGAGCACTCCGTACGGGTCCTGGGCGCGGGCCTTGCCGAGGCGCTGGCGCACGTGCACGGCCTCGGGCTCGTCCACCGCGACGTGAAGCCCTCGAACGTCCTGCTCACCCTGGACGGGCCGCGCCTCATCGACTTCGGCATCGCGCGGGCCACGGACGGCACGGCGTCGCTCACCTCCACCGGCGCGTCCATCGGCTCGCCCGGCTACATGGCGCCCGAGCAGATCCTCGGCACGGGCGTCACGGGCGCCGCGGACGTCTTCTCGCTGGGCGCGGTCCTGGTGTACGGGGCGACGGGGGAGTCGCCCTTCCCCGGTGACTCGTCGGCGGCCCTGCTCTACAAGGTCGTCCACGAGCAGCCGGAACTGGGCTCGCTGACCGGCGACTTGAGGGAACTCGCGGCGGCCTGCCTCGCCAAGGACGTGGCGGCGCGGCCCGCTCCGGAGGAGATCGCCCGCCGTCTCGCGCCCCAGGGCGCGGCCCGGCTCGTGGCGTCCGGGTGGCTGCCGGGGCAGGTGGTGGAACGGGTGAGCCGGAGCGCGGTGCGGTTGCTGGATCTGGATACGGGGGCGGGGCCGGGTCCGGGCACGGGGGCGGCTTCGGGCTCGGGTCCGGTCGCGGGCTCTGGGCCGGTCTCCGGAACAGGGCCAGCCTCCGGAACAGGGCCGGTCTCCGGATCGGGGCAGGCTTCGGTGAACGCTCCCTCCGGGCCCGTGGCGTTCGACACCCCGGCCGTGCAGGGCTCGTTCGGGCCGCCGGACCCGTCGTACCCCCCGACGTTCCATCCGCCGTACGACCCCTCGTACGACTCCTCGCCCGGGAGGTACGCCGATCAGGCACCCCCCGTACCGCCGACCGCGCCCCCGCACCCGCCCTCCGTGCCGGGCCCCCGGACCGACACCCCGGCGGAAACCCGGCCGCCCGGCAGGTTCTCCGTCTCCGTCGCCGCGACCTCCGTGCCGGACGGCGCGAGCGGCCGGGGTCGCAAGGTGAGTTGCACGGTGGCGCTCGCCGTGGCGGGTGCGATGGCCGCCGTCACCGTCGGCTCGGTCTTCGTCTTCGGGATGCTGCCGGACAGCGGCCACGACGACGCGTCACAGGACCAGGACGGGCAGCCCCCGGCGGCGACCGCGCCCGGCACTCCGGGTGACACCGCGGGCAGCGGCCGGGTCCCCGGCGCGTACCTCGGCACCTGGCGCGGCAAGGCCGACGCGAACGCAGGCACGGTGCCCCTCGGCACGTTCACGGTCACCCTGCGGCAGGCGAAGCCGGGGCAACGGCTCGGCACGGTCGTGCAGAAGGACCCGATCGGCAACACCTGCACGGACGTCCTGACCCTGAAGTCGGCCACGAAGAGCGAGCTCGTGGCGACGGGCAAGGGCGCGGAGGGCAACGGCGGCCAGTGCTCGCAGTCGTCCCACACGGTCTACCTGCGGCCGGACGGCAAGAACCTCACCTACACCTCGGACGATCCCGGGGCGGGGGATCCGAAGGCGCGGCTGGCACCGGTGGAGTGAGGCGCGCGCGGCGCCCGGCTCCCGCATTCCCGCCCGGCGACTACAACGGAGTGGTGAGCGTGGCCAGTTCGCCCGTGCCCAGGTGCAGCATGCCCTTGCCGGGGGTGACCGGCCCGCCGACCACGCTGCGCGAGATCCTGAGCCCGATCAGATCGCCGCTCGAACTGTCCTGCGGGGAGAGCAGGATGCCGCGGCGGCCCTTCTTCGCGTCGACCTGCCAGCCCGAGAAGCCGCTGCAGACGTCCTCCTCGTCACCGGCGAGGACCAGCGCGAGCCCCTGCTCGTTGCCGCGCTGGATGATCCGCTTGAACTGGCTCGCCGCGTCCGCGTCCTCCAGCGTCTCCGCGTCGTCGATCAGTACGACGACCGGGTCCTCCGGCGACGCGTCCGCCTCGTCGATGAGCTCCTCGAACTCGTCCTCGTCGATGTCGTCCCCGGTGAACACCTTCAGCACGCCCTCGGTGCCTTCGAGGTCACGCAGCGGGGACTGGCGCGGGGCGGCGACGACGAGACGTACGCCCTGCGCGCGGAAGGAGCGCGCCATGTTCATCAGGACCGTCGAGCGCCCCGACTTGGCCGGGCCCGCGATGACGAAGGCGGGCACGCCCTGCGCCAGGTCGGGGCCGTGCCCCATGACCTCGTCGCCGCCGATGCCCACAAGCGCCCACAGCTTGGAGCGCGAGGCGTCCGGGTCGCGCAGCTCCCACGCCTCCTCGAAGGAGATGCGGCTCGGCAGCGTGTCGACGCGGAACGGGCGGCGCCGGCGCGGCACGTCGGCGTCGCGGACCGCGGCACGCTCGCCGATCGCGGCGATGGCGGCGGCCTGCCCCTGACCCGTGGAGTCCTCCGAGAGCAGCGCGAACTGCGTCTCCGTGCCGCTCTCGTTCTTGAAGGCGCGGCCCGGCGCGATCTCCTCGGGGACCTTGCGGGCCGGGATGCCGAGCATCGAGAAGTCGGAGCGGTCGGCGAGGCGCAGCCCGTACTTGTCCTCGGTGAGGGAGGAGATGCGGCCCACCAGGAGTTGCCGGTCACCCGTCATGATCATGTGGATGCCGACGCTCGCGCCCTCCCGCATGATCGTGGTGATCTCGTCGGTCAGCGAGCCGTGGTCGATCTCGCCGAGCGTGGGCAGCCAGCCCTCCCAGCGGTCGAGCAGGACGACGAGGTGCGGGAGCCGCTCGTCCTCGGCGGCGTCGGCCCGCTGCTCGCCGATGTCCGCGTACCCCTTGTCGGCAAGAAGGTCCTGGCGGCGCGTGAGTTCGCCCTTGAGGCGGTTGATGAGGCGCACCACGCGCTCGGTCTGGTTGCGGCCGACGACGGCGCCGCAGTGCGGCAGCCGGGTCAGCGCGTTGAGTGCGCCGTTGCCGCAGTCGATGCCGTACATGTGGACGTCGGCGCAGGAGTGCGTGCGCGCCAGCGAGCCCGCGATGGTCCGCAGGACCTGCGAGCGGCCGGAGCGCGGCGCGCCGCCGATCATCAGGTGGCCGAAGCTCGCGAAGTCCACGACGACCGGGCGGCGCGCCTGGTCGGCGGGGAGGTCCTCGACGCCGTACGCGGCGGGCGCGAGCGCGCCGGGTGCGGTGCGCGGCGCGGGCACCGGGATCTCGTCGAGCAGCACGGTCTCGCCGAGCGCGGGCAGCCACGGGCTGTGCTGGGCGGGGATGCCGAGCGTCCGGTTGGCCTCGATGATCTCGTCGACCAGGACCTTCAGGTCGGTGATCTCCTCCTCCTCGCGGGCCTCGGCCTTCGGCTTCACCAGCGAGGCGCGGCCGAGTGTGGACCAGTCCAGGGCGTCGGCCCAGGGCGCGAGCACGGCCGGGTCGGCGGCGCCGGGGCGACGGCCACCGACGCGTCCGGACTGGAACGGTACGAGGGAGGCGTGCCCGAGCCGCACGTAGGCGCGTCCCGGGGTGTTCTTGGAGATGTGCCCGGCCTCGGGGGAGTCGATGACGTCGCTGGACTCGCCGCCGTCGGTGACGCGCAGCGCGATGCGGAGGTTGGTGTTGGCGCGGATCTCGGGGGAGACGACACCGGAGGGCCGCTGGGTGGCGAGCAGCAGGTGGATGCCGAGCGAACGGCCCCGCTGGGCGATGTTGACGAGGCCCGTCACGAAGTCGGGCAGGTCGCGGACCATGGAGGCGAACTCGTCGATGACGATGAGGAGTCGGGGCACCGGCGGGTGCGAGGGGTCGCGCCGCACCAGGTCCTGGTAGTCCTCGATGTCCTTGGCGTCGGCGTCGGCGAGGATGTGCTCGCGCCGCTTCAGCTCGGCGCCGAGCGACTCCAGGGCGCGCTCGACGAGGTGCGCGTCGAGGTCGGTGACCATGCCGACGGTGTGCGGCAGCTTCACACAGTCCTTGAAGGCAGACCCACCCTTGTAGTCCACGAGTACAAAGGTCATGTTCTCGGGCGTATTGGCGACGGCGAGCGCGGCCACGATGGTCTGCAGCAGCTCCGACTTACCGGAACCGGTCGTACCCGCGATCAGACCGTGCGGGCCGTCCTTGCGCATGTCGATGCCGAACGGACCGTCGTACGACTCACCGATGACGGCCATCGTCGACTGGCCGCCCGCCTGCCACCTGGCGGTGATCGCGCCGGACGTCGGCGGCTCCAGCTGCAGCACGTCGAGCAGCCGGCTCGACCCGGGCAGCGCGGAGTCCTCGGTCTCCCCGCTGATGTCGCGCAGCGGGGAGACGGCCCGCGCGAGGCGCAGGCACCAGGCGGAGGTCACGAAGTCGGGCCGTACGTCAGTGATCCGCTCGGCGCCGCTCATCTCGACGCGGAGCCGCAGCTCGCGCGGGGCGCCGGCCCGGTGGGGGTCGGGCGCGGTGGTGTGCCAGGCCTGGAAGGAGGGGAAGCCGCCGGGGGCGTGCCCCGGCTGCGCGGGCGGGGTCGGTGCCCCGTGGGGGACCGGCATCCCGTGGGACATCGGCCCCCCGTGGGAGGCCGGCATTCCGTGGGAAGCCGCTCCGCCCGCGTACGCGTGGGGGTCCGGCTTCGGTTCGGCGACCACGAAGGCCAGGCACTCGCCGGGCAGGAACCGTTCCTCGGTGTCGAGGCAGAGCGCGTACATGTTGACCGCGGGGCCCTCGCGCAGCAGCCGCACCACGCCCGGCAGGGAGCGCAGCCGACGCGATCCGTCCCACACCACGACGATGTCGGGGTCGGAGAAGTTGGCGCCCTGGCTCTTGTTCTCCTCCACGGCCTTCACGCGCGCGTCGAGGATCTGGGTCAGCTCACCGATGCGGGCGCCGACGGTCTCCGCGTCGGTGCCGATGAGGACGTTGACGTCCTGGCCGCCGGAGGGACGGGCGTGCGGCAGCCACCGCACCCAGTCCCAGCTGTCCCGGGAGGTGTTCTCGGTCAGCACGTAGAACTGTACGTCCATCGGGCTGTGCAGGGTCGCGGTCTGCGCCACGGCCCAGCGGCCGAGCGCCGTGGCGGAATCGTCGGGTCCGGCTATCCCGATGACCCCGAGCCCCTTCAGCGGCAGCGCGACGGGCGCGTCCTCTATCTTCCACGTCACCTGCCGCCGGTGGTCGTCCTTCTCCGGGTCGTCGAGCACGACCTCGGAGGGCAGCTGCCCCGTACCGAAGCGGAGCAGCAGATGGTCGGCGTCGGTCCGCCGCCGCTCCCAGAGCCGGGTGCGGGGCCCGGTGCCCATCGCGAGCACGGTCGCGGGGTCGGGGACGGCGTGCCGCCGGTCGAGCCGCTCGGCGACCAGCGCGTCCTGCGCGTCCTTCTCGATCCGCGCCTTGGTCTCCTTGTACTCCTTGACCTGCTTCGCATGGGACTTGCGCCCGTGCTTCTTGTCCATGAAGTAGTTGCCGAACAGCATGATGGGGCTCAGCCCCGCCATGATCAGGTAGTACCAGCGGTTGAAGATCATCGCCGCGATGACGGCGCCGACCAGCGGGAACAGCGCCATCAGCCAGGGCAGCGGCCGGGCCTCGTACTCCCGGGGCGGGGTGGGCAGCCGGAAGGCGGTCTGCCGCTCGGGCGGGCGCAGCCGCGGGGGCCGGTTGTAGTCGAGCCCCGCGCCGTCCTCGGACCACTTGAGGGCGGCGTCCGGGGGCGTGTACCTGACGAGTTCGAGGAGGGTGTTGCCGAGGGCGATCTGCGCGCCGAGGGGCCAGCCGACGGTGTCGAGCCGCCCCTTGCCCCGGGCCTTGGCCCGCGCCTCCCGCTGCTCCTTCCGCTCCCTCCGCTCCTGCTTCTCCCTCTTCTCCCGCGCCTTCCTCTCCTTCTTGGACTCGCCTTCGGGCGGGGCGGGCGCGAAGTACTCGGGCTCCTCCTTCTCCTCACCGAAGGGATCGCCGTCGAGGGTGACGCCCTCCTTGTCCTTCGCGTCCCCGTGGAGGGTGGCCTGGCAGGTGCCGTCGGTTGCAACTGACAACGTCAGGGCGCGGGCGGGCAACTCCGGATCGTCGATACGGATGTACGAGGCGGGCCCGCTGCCGATGTCGTACCGCCCGATGCCGAGCCGGTGCACGGAACCGGCCGCGGGCCCGCTCACGACGCGCAGCTCGACCAGGCCCGAGGGCTCGCCCGGCAGGCACCCGGCGGGGTCGTCGAGACTGACGACGGCGCCTTCGCGCAGCGGCGAGGTGCTGACGGTGGCGCCGGGGTCGACGGCGTACCCGTCGACGTAGATCACCGGGGCACCGCCGCCCGGCACGTGCCGCCCCTGCCCGATCGGGATGACCTGAGCCCCGCTGTGGCCGACCTGGCGGGCCAGTTCCACCGCGATGTCCTGCACGGTGGACTCGGGATCGGCGTCGAGAACCACGTCGGCGGCGCCCCCGCCGAACGGATCGACGACGGTCAGAGTCAGGCGCACGATCGTCCTCCCCGGAGCTGAACAATGCGCCTGACGATATCCGCTCCCCCCTTCCCACGGGCAACGGCCTGCACGCGGACTCCTCGCGCACCGGTGTGCGGTACTCCCCGAAACGGCGCCCGCCCTCCGCCCGTCCTCCGGCCAAACCCCACGCTCCGCTTCGCAGTCGCTCATAGCAGAGCTGTGACTGAACCGGGCTGTGATCCCATCTGCCCCACCCGTAAGCTGCTGGCGCAAGAGCGGAAGATCGCACCATCCGCGTAATGGGAGCCACGGGGGTTGGCCCTGCGGCGAGTTGATTAGGAGAGAGCCTCATGGCCAAGGACCTTGATGTCACATATCAGGACATGCGAGACGCGGCCAAGCACGTGGTCAAGGAGAAGGACAAGCTCCACGAGAAGCTCGACGGTCTGAAGAAGTACATCAAGCACCTCGTCGAGACGGGCTTCGTCACCAAGAGCGCCTCGAAGGCGTTCGACGAGAACTTCGACGAGTTCGTCGAGGGCGCGAAGAAGACCATCGACGGTCTGGACGGCATGGGCGACTACCTGACCAACGCCGCGGACAAGTACGAGCAGATCGACGACGAGCTGGGGAAGGCTGCGCGCAAGTAGCGGACTCGGCATGAGCGGTCCGGGGCGGCGGATGCATCCGCCGCCCCTACCTCGGTTCACGGTCAGATGGTGGCCTGACGCGGGTCAGCGGTTGACGGACTGCACTTCCTTGACCGTGACGCCCTGTTCGAAAGTGGGCAGGCCCGCGGGCAGAGTCGGCTTCTGGGGAGCGCCGTCGGGGTCCGCCGAGTCGGTCCAGGTCACCTTCCAGGTGACCTGGGCCTGCAGCGGGTAGGAACCGTCGCCCGAGGATTCCTTGAAGGCGATGTTGCAATGCGCCTTGGAAGTGTCCACGCGATAACCCGACTTGTCTTGGTGAGGTCGTATTCGCAGGACTTGGGATCCGCGAACTCCGTGCCCGCGTCGACGCGAAGGGCGACAGGGGTCGCGACCGTCGTGGCGGCCAGATTCACGCCGAGGTGGTTGAAGCGGGCCGTCACCCAGAACCGATCAAGCGGCGCGTCGAACCTGACGTGCCGTCATGGCTCGGCGGAATGTCACCGTGTTGTGCCACAAAGACACGGGGAGGCCGGCGGCCTCGGAGGGCGAAAGGTCACCGGTCCTCGAGGCGTACCGGGAATCACCGAGCTGTACTTCTACTGCACCGAAGACGACCCGTGGCCCAGCCGCCCGCCCCCCTCACACCCACCGCAGCGACCGAGCCATCGCCTCGCACAGTCTGCCCATGGGGCTGTTGATGCCGCTCAGTGGCACGGTGAACGCGAGCAGCAGGTAGCCCGCCTTGCCCGGCATGTGGACGAAGAGGTCAAGGGCCGTCGCCGTGGCGGCGCGGACGGTCCGGCCGGCGGGGAGGTCGATGACGGTCACCTCGGTGCCGCTGCCTCTGCGGTCGGAGAGGGAGCGCGCCCAGTCGTCCGGAGTGGCGTACAGGTCGCCCGGCATCGCGAGCAGTGACACCAGCAAGGTCGCCGGCGTCGCGGCCGCAGTGGCTGACGTGGCTGACTCCGTTCTGAGGAACAGCTCCAGGGACCCTTGCGAGACCCCGCTCTCCGCGGTGTTGCGCAGGGTGGTCCAGAGGCCCTGCCGTGCCTCCGCGGACATGTGCCGCCCGGCGGCCTGCTGGTCGACGAACGTCTTCAGCTGCGGCCGCCAGCGGTCGAGCGTGAGATCGACGCGGAACCAGTCGCGGGGGACCAGAAGCCGGTAGTCCTCGGGAGGTTCGTCGCTCGTGGGCGGCGGGGCGGTCTCGGTGGTCACCCGTCGATCTCCAGCAGCCTGCCGCGGGTGTCCATGGGACGGCCCTCGGTGTCGAACAGCGTCAGGCTCTTCGCGATGCCGGCGAACATGGAGGAGAAGACGTCCCAGCCCTCCTGGGTCGGGGTGGTCATCTCCAGGACGACCGCGGTGCCGTTGGAGAGCGGCACCTGGACGTTGATGAAGGACGTCCAGAACGGCTCGTCCTGCCCGGAGGGGGCGATGGCCGCCTCGATGACCGCTTTGCGCGTGCCGACCCAGGAGACGGCCGGGCCGCAGGGCAGCTCGATCTCGGCCACCTCGCCCTGGCCGAGACCCCGCAGGGCAAGCGCGGTGTTGTGGACCGGACTGACCCGGGCCTCCTCGGCCAGGTCGACGAGCGAGAGGTTCACGTTCGCGGTGCAGCGCACGCCGTCGACCTCGGTGATGACGAACCCCGCGTACTGCACGCCTGCTTCGACCAGCTCGTCGTAGGAGGCGACGCACATGGCGGCCCACCGGTACTGCATGTCCGGGGTGCCCTTGGGCATGATCTCCTCGGCCAGCTGGATGAGCCGGTCGGCGAGGTCGTCGATGGAGTCGGCCTCGGTGGGGAGTTCGAAGAACCCTTCCGGCATGACCCAGCGGACGTTGATCACTTCCCCCTCGGTGGCGGCGGCGACCGACGCAGCCCGGGAGGACGAGGACGGCCCGCCGTCCGATATCACCACGCTCATCAGAACCTGTTCCTGTCCGGCAGTTCCAGCTCGTCGGCGTCCGCGTGGAAATTGGCGGCGAAGGGATACGGCCCGTAGTGGGGGTAGAAGGCAGGGACGTCACCGCCGTTCTCGGCGGCGATGTGCGCGACCTTGCGATAGGCCGCCGCCCTGGCCCGGACCTTCTGCCGGGGGCGGTTTCCCCACTGGCGGATCAGCGTCGTGACGAAGTACAGCACGAGCCCGGCGAGGATGACTCCGGCCGCCACGTAGAAGAGCTTCTGGTTGCGAGCGGATTCCCAGTACTGGACGTATGCGCCCCAGTAGGCGAAGAGGCCGAAGAGGATCGGCACCGCGGACCACGCCAACTTCTTTCCGGCGCTGTTCAGTTGGGCCTCGTCGATGTGGCGGAGGCGCAGCATCTTCAGGACCGCTTCGTCGTCGAAGAAGTCGAAGTGCAGCCTGCGCCCCTCGGCCTCGGCGGCTTCCCGGGCGGCCGGCACCGCGGCGAAGACATCGCCGGGAATCATCTTCCTGATGATGCCTTCCCGCGCCCGGTACTCCCACGGCCCGGGTTCGCGATTGCTGTCTTCCTCATCCGGCATGTGAATCGTGCTCCTTTACTGACGGCTCAGTGGGCGAGTACTGACGGCTCAGTGGGCGAGCGCGGCGTGGAACGGCTTGGGTGACGGCTTGGGTGACGGTGTGGGTGACGGCTGGGGCGAGGGGCGCGGTGTGGGCGGTACGGTGCCCTGCGGCTTCGGCGCCGGATCGCCCGGGTCCCCGGTGGCCGCACCGTCCTTGCCGGTGAAGATCTTGTACAGCGCGCTGCCGAGACTTCCGGTCTTGATGCCCGCGGTGATCCGCTCGCCGTCCAGGGCGGGCTTGCCCGCCTTCTTGAGGAGGGCGTTGACCCCTTTCACCGCGATTCCGTTGAAGAACTTGTCCGTGACGCCGGCCGCGGCGCCCGAGCCGCTGAACCGCAGCCCGCGCAGCTTGGACAGGCCCTTGAGGCCCTTCAACGCACCGAATCCCTTGAGCGCCCCGAGTCCGGGCATGACTCCCAGGGCGTCGAGGCCCAGCTTCAACAGGTTGAGTTTCCCGCCCCGCGCGGTCATGTCGTAGGCGTGCCCGGCCAGCGCGGCGGCACTGGTGATGACGGCGAGGGCGGTGAAGACGGGCAACAGCACCTGGAGTGGCGGCACGAAGGCACATATGACGGCCAGGATGGAGAAGATGGCCGACAGATTGGAGAACCGGTCGGCCCAGTCGGCCAGCCAGTTCATGAATCCGCCGGGATCCCGGACGCCGTCGTGATGAATGATGTTCTTGATGTGTTTCGCCGCGGCCTTGGCGGCGTCGTCACGGATCTCTTTGGCGCGATCGATCTCGCCCCGGCATTCGCCCAACTTGCTCAGCGCCGCCGACCGCTTCTTCGCCTGCCGCTCACGCTCGGTGTCGGACATGTCCGACGGCGGTTTCGTCCCGGCCGGCTTGAGCGGCGTATTCGTGTCCCCGAGGTCGCCCTCCACCTCACGGAAGTCCTTCAGCGCCTTGTCCGCGATCTTCTGGGCGCGGTGGAGTTCGCTGGCGTACTCCTTGGACTCGCCGCCGTCGACGACCTTGGTGCCGAGCGCCTTGGCCGCCTCGTCATAGCGCTCGAACGACCGCTTCAGACGTCCGGAGGTCCCGTCGGCGATCTCGTGGAACGCGCGCCCCGCCTCGCTGTCCCAGCTCTCCACGGACGCCAGGGCCTCGATGTTCCTGGCCTGCTTGTCGATCTCGTCGGCCATGTTCCGCAGCTTCTTGCCCAGCCGCGCGACCTCGTACGGATCACCGGGTACGGGGTCCTCGCTGCACAGGGGTTCCCAGTCGCTCGGGCGCGCAGTCACTTCTTCCCCTTCTTCGCGTCCTTGCGGGCCTTGCGGAGGGCCTCGGCGAGTTCGTGGTCCACCTTCTCGTACGTGTCGGCCGCCGTGTCCGTGAACTTGGCCAGCTGCTCGATGTCCTTCATCAATTTCTTGCGCGTCTTCTTCCAGGTTTCCGAGAAATCGTCGAAGACGTTACGAAGCTTGTCACTGCCGAGTGCGTCGTCGAATCCGTCCGCGGGGTTGCTGTTGTTCTTGAACTCCCGGTGGATCCTGAACAACGATTCCGAGCATTCCCTGATCACGTCCAGATCGGCGCGTGTTCTCCCACTCATCTGTCTCCCCCGTGCAAGTGATTCGGTTGGCCGCGGAACGACGCTCGTGCCCAGTGAAGGGACGACGTCAGTGTCTTCCCGGCGTACGAGTGTGCTCTGGCAGGTGCACTGGTAGGTGCTCCGGCAGGTCGACGATAACCGCATGGTTGAAGCCGCCACCAGTTCCGAAAACGGGTCAAGCGGCATTATCCGGACGGAAGGTGGCCGCGCTGTTACGCGAACTCCACGAGTCGTGCGGGACCGTTATCGACGACGGGGCCGAATCATGTGCCTTGCCAGCCAGGACGCGTGGACGCGTGGACGCATGGACGCATGGAGATGCCAATCGTCCGTGACCGGGGGCACGGAATTGGGGCTGGGTGCCGGGCGCCGAGTACTGAGTACCGGGCGCCGGGCGCCAGGCGTCCGCCTGCCATCGGTCAACGGTTGATCGACTGCACCTCCTCGACCGTGATGTCCTGCGTCACCTCGATCGTGCCGTCCGGCATGCCGACCGGATCGGCCTGGCCCGTCCCCGTCCAGCTGATCTCCCAGGTGAGGGCGGCCTTGAGCGGGAGAGTCCGGCCTCCGCTCGAGCGGTGGTAGACGATGCCGCAGGGAGGGGTCTCCTTCGCCTTCCCCTTCGCGTACGGCTCACCGATCCTGTCGCCGACGATGGGGCACTCCCCGGAGGCGGGGAGCATGGTGGCGTCCTCGGTGCCGGGGTCGAGCGTGAGCGACTTGGGCTTGGCGGTCGTAGTCGCCTCGATGTGGAAGCCGGGGACGTTGATCTCCGCCGTGGCCTTCACGTCACCGAAGTCCGCCTTGTCGAGCCAGGCCCAGGTGGGCAGGTTCACCTTCGTGGTGCCGTCGGGTGCGAGGCTGACCTTGGTCTTCGGCAGCTCCATGCGCTGGTAGGCGAGGGCGGCGAGCATTTCCGGCTTGATGGCTTGCTCGTACCGGGGCGGCGGGGCCTCCCCCTTGTCGACCCAGAAGGGGATGTCGCTGCACGAGGTCCGCTTGAGGTAGTCCGGCTCGTCGGGGTTCTCGACGGCGGCCCAGAACATCCCCTCGCCGTCCTTGTCGACGTTGTAGTCCTTGTAGCCGGGGGTGTCGCTCCAGCCGTAGTCGTCCTCGTAGTGGCGCTGCAGCTGATTGATGGCCGCGCCCGCGTGCCCGCCCATGCCGGGCGAGTTCGCGGCCTCCTTGAGCTCCTTGGACATCTTCTCCTTGAACTGCTTGGCGCCGTACATCGGGG
Source organism: Streptomyces sp. NPDC044106 (assembly GCF_056433985.1). Classification (NCBI taxonomy): domain Bacteria; kingdom Bacillati; phylum Actinomycetota; class Actinomycetes; order Kitasatosporales; family Streptomycetaceae; genus Streptomyces; species Streptomyces sp. NPDC044106. Next base: position 286,660 of record NZ_JBWKFZ010000009.1, on the reverse strand, counting down.
CGTACCAGCAGGGTGGGGGCGCCCAGTTGACGTCGGTCGAGGAGACGTTTCCCCTGCTGCGGCCCTTGGCCACGGCTCCGGAGTACTGGACCTTCGCGGCGGCGTAGATGCCGGTGGCGTCGCTTCCGCCTTGTTGTTCAGCGCTCCTTCCGTTGCCGTTGCTGGAGGGTTCCGCGGCATACGCCGGTGCCGCGAGGCCGACGGTTGTGACGGCGAGCGTCAGGACCGCCGCGCCGGCTGCGAGGGATGTGAGGCGTGGTCTGTTCACCGGCACTTCTCCGCCTTCATCTCGACGAACACCTTGGAGGCCTGCCACAGGCCCTGACCCGTGGGGAACTTGGACATCACGATCTTGAAGTAGTCGAAGTCCTCGATGCTGGGCTTGCTCTTCAGGACCTTCCCGGACTTGATCTTTTTGCCGTAGAACTTGCTCGAATCCACGCAGAACGCGACCTCCACCGCCTTGCCGTTGGGGGCGGAGCGCGTGGTGGCCCGGTAGTGGCGCCGGGTGCCGGTGGCCGTCCAGCCGCCCTTGACCCTGTCGTCGATCTGGACCTTCGCGTAATGCAGGCCGTCACCGGTGGAGTACGCAGCCACCGCCGCCTCCTTCGAGGTGCGCTTGTCGACACCCCGGTAGATGGCGCGAACGTAATTGGCGGCGTCATCCATGGCCGCCGCCTCGTCCTTGTCCTTGGGCCTGTCCCAGTCGAAGACCAGCTTCATGTCCTTGGGCAGGGACAGGTCCACACCGTCCGGCTTGTCCTCGTCCGACGCCGCGGCCGGGTCGGCCGACTTCTTCGGCTTCTCAGAGCCCTGGTCCGCTCCGGCGATCTTGTCGTCGCCCTTGGACTTCTCGTCGTTCCCACCACCGCAGGCTGTCAGCAGCAAGGCTGCGGTCGCGGCGAGCGCGGCGGTGACGGGCATGGTGCGGCGGTTCACAGTCGACTCCCGGTGGGGCGTAGTTGTCTCCGACGGGCAGACGCTATCCACGGGGTTATTGATTCCGCCAGGCTCAATAGCGGGACAAGTCACCTGATGCGAGGGGACTGTCACCTGGTCGTGACGCTGGGCCCGGTCGGTGGAGGCTCCGACTGGCGGAAACGGGGCGGGGGACCGGGCGTATCGCCGAACCCCCGGTTCTCGTTGCCCCTGGTGGCGGCGGGAGGCCGCGACACGGCAGTGGGGGAGGGCGGGCCCGATGGGCGAGTACGCGAGGATCGACGACCTGGGCGTCATCCGGGAGATGGGCGTCGGCCTCGGCCGGATCAAGGACGCGTTCGACGGCCTCGGGAAACTGAAGGGGCAGTACGAGGACGACTTCGGTGAGCACGACCTGTCCTGGCAGTTCGGGGACTTCGTCGAAAACTGGGAGAGCCACCGAGAGGAACTCGGGGACGAGATCAAGCGGCTGGGCGAGATCGCGAAGGCGGCGGCGAAGACGTACGAGAGCGTCGACGGCGAACTGGCCGGAGCACTCCGCGAGGCCGACAAGACCGTCAAGAAGAAGTCCTGATGGCCGGCGCGCGCCCCAAAGGCTGGCAGCCGCTGGCGGACCAGGACCCGGTCCCCGGCGATCCCGACCGCCTGGAGCAGCTCGGCCGCAAACTACGCAGGACCGCCGACGAGTTGAAACGCCAGGTCCGTCACCTGAAAGCGGCGTCCGAGGCCGACTCCTGGGACAGTGACGCCGGCAAAGAGTTCCGCGAGAAGGCGAAGAAGTGCCGGGGCCGCCTGGAGGCCGCGCACAAGCGGTACGAGACGGTGGCCGACGCGGTCGGCGACCGCCTCGTGGACCACGGCTCGGACTACGAATCCAACGCGACGGCCCCGCCCGGGAACTACGCCACCGAACTCCACCGGGCGCAGCGGATGGCGGAGATCGCCCGACAGGAGGCGCGGGACGCCGAGGCCGAGAAGAGTGCTGCTCGGAAAGGGCTGGATGTCCTGTCCGGGAAGGAGAAGGGGGCCGGGAAAGGGGGCAGAGAGGACCTGGAGGACAAGGCACAGGCCGCCGGAAAGTCCTTGGAGGCGGCCCGGGGGAAATTGCGGAAGGCTCAGGAAATCCGCGACGCGGCCGCCCGCCGGGCCCGTGAGGCGATCGACGAAGTCATTTCGGGTGACGCTCTCAAGGACGGCTTCTGGGACGACTTCGCGGACTTCGTGGAGGGGGCTTCGAGCTGGAGCGAAGACATCTCCAAGTACGCGGGCCTCGCCGCTCTGGCCGTCGGCTGGATCCCCGTCGTCGGCCAAGGCCTCGCAGGGCTACTGGGCGGCATTTCCATGGTGGCCACGCTGGTCAATATCGCCTGCACGGCGATTCAGGTGGCCATGGGCGACGCGTCCTGGACCAAGCTCGCCACGGCGGCGGTGGGTCTGCTGATGATGGGGGCGGGCAAGGCGATGTCCAAGGTCAGTGGTCGGTATGCGGAGGGGGTGTTGAAGCGTATGAGGGCTGCCAAGGGCGGCAGGCAGACCCCGCGGCAGGGCAAGCGAAACCGCCAGAAGTTCAACCGAGATGTCGCCCACGTCGCAGGTCTTCAGAAGGGTGACATCTCGAATTCCATCCGGGAGCCGGTCACCGAGGTCTTCAAGGGGTCCACTTGGTCGGACGCTTTCAAGGGTGGCTACCGCGAATCGGCACAAGTGCTTCGGGACCGCGGAAATGGGAGCGTCATCAAGGGAGGGTTCAAGTCGTTGTCCCTCTCGGATGCTTCTGTGGCGTCAGACCTCAAGGAAATGAAACACCTGGGAAAGGGTATGAGTGACGGTTTCGCGGTCAACAAAATGTCGAGTCGTGTGACAGCGCTGAACGTAGCCGGTAGCGGGATCACCGCTGGTGGTCTTCTCCTGGACGAGGTGAGCTGATGGAACGAGCGCAGAACGAGGCGACGGGGAGTGGTCCCGCCCCTGAGGAGGACTACATCGTCGACTTTGACTTCGATGACGGCTGGCTCCCCCTGACACTCCACGAAGGCACTCGTGCAGAGGCCCGACGGATGGCGTCAGGCCTTGTGGAGCAGTTCAATCCCCTGCAGCTCGGCGTTAGTAAGGCCTCGCTGCAGGATGAGCTGGAGCAGCTGGCGCTGGGGGCGTTCGAGTCCGGCCCGGTCCTGACAACAGTCGCCTACACGGAGGGCGGCATCCTGCTCGCGGATCTGTCGGTCTTCGTATACGGAGAGGACGATGTCCGGCGGCCCGCCCCAGAGGAGTACCTGCCTCGGTTGGTGAAGTGGTCTTACGCCGAAGTGAAAGGTGATGCACAGGTCTCCGACGTCCACCTGCCTATCGGCCCTGCCGTCCGGGTGCAGGCGGTACTGGCCGAGAAACGGCGCTTTGGCTGGGGTAAGAAGCTGAGCGAAGCGCTCCGGTACGGAGTCTGGCCCGACGGCCAGGAAGAGATCCTGGTGGTCGAGGCCCGGTGGCTGAACTTCGAGCGTACGGACGAGTTGACAAGCCTCGTCGACAGCCTCATGCCCACCATGCGCCTCCTCCCCGTCCCCCCGGAGCCCACCACGGACAACGCCCCCGCCCCCACCGAAAGCTGACATGCCCCTCCGCACCGAGTGGGACTCTCCTCCCGGCAACTACACGATCTTCGTTCCCGCCGGCTGGTTCCAACTGCACCTCGACCCCGGCGAACGCGACCGCGGCATCATCGCGCTGGCCGACCGCCAGTTCGCGGGTGTCGACAACGCACCCGTGCTCAAGGAACGCCTGATGCGGGACCTGCAGAAGCAGGCGAAGAAGGCGCACCGTGAGGGAGGCGTCGAGCTGTACATCTCGCTGTTGACGGTCGAGGGCCTGCCTCTGGCCTCATCGCTGCTCGTGAGCGTGCTCCCGGACGGCTGGCCGGGCTGCCGTACGGCACACGACCTGGCCCGCCGACTGGGCGAGACCGGACGCCTCGCGGAGGTCCGGCGACTGGACGCGGCGGGCGACGCGGTGCGGACCGAGAAGACCGAGGCAGCCGACCCCGCGCGTCAGATGGGCAACACCCTCGCGACGACGACCGTGGCGTACCACGTGCCCGTCCCGGCGAGTAGGAAATGGTTGACCCTGACCTTCTCCACTCCTATGGAAGGCCTTGCCCAGCACATGGTGGGGCTCTTCGACACCGTGGCAGGAACACTGCACTGGGAGTAGGAAACGCCTGCAGCACGTGCGCTGCTCCGTTCCTCCGCAGCTCCTTGCTGCCCGGCCACACCCCGGGAGGAGCGCCGATCATCACAACCCCACCACCGGCCCCCCTCACCAAAATGCGAGCGCCCCTGCCCCCAAGTGACCATGATGGCCCGATGCCCGACGACATTCCCCAGAACCGAACCCAAGCCCCCGCCCCCGCACCGACCCCCACCCCCCACAGAACCCAACCCCCACACTCCGCCGCCGACGAACGCGCCTCCCTCACCGCGTTCCTCCAGTACCAGCGCGAGACCCTCGCCATGAAGTGCGCCGGGCTGACCGCCGAGCAGCTCAAGGAACGGGCCGTGCCGCCCTCCGACATGTCGCTGCTGGGGCTGGTCCGGCACCTCGCCGAGGTCGAGCGGAGCTGGTTCCGCAACGTCCTGAACCGCGAGGCGGCCAGGGCCAACTGGCAGGGCCGGGTCCCCGGCGAGCACGCCGACTTCGACGTGGCGGACGCCGACCCCGACGAGGCGTTCGAGATATGGCACACGGAGTGCGAACGCTCCCGCGCCATCGTGGGCGCCCTGGACTCCCTCGACGCCACCGTCGACTTCCGCGGCGACACGTACTCGCTCCGCTACATCCTCACGCACATGATCGAGGAGTACGCCCGCCACAACGGCCACGCCGACCTGCTCAGGGAGCGGATCGACGGAGCCACCGGGGAGTAGCCCGCGTGGGCAGCCCCGCAGGGCGGCCCCCGTAGGCTGGCGCTCGCATACCAGTCGGACCGGGGACGGGGAGAGTGCCAGCCATGGCCCGCTACACACCACCGCAGACCATCGCGCGCGGCGGATTCAGCATCAAGGTGCCGGAGACGTGGTGGGAGTTCGACGTGCGCCCCGAGTCGCGCGACGCCGCCATCCGGCAGATGATCAACGACCGCGTCCGCGCGCGTCCTGAGCTGGCCCCGCACCGGGACACCTTCGAGGCGTTCCTGCGCAAGGCGGCGAAGGACGCCTGGCAGTCCGGCGCGCTGTACTGCGGCTGCATGGCGGAGAGCTTCGGCGGCGATACGCCGGTCACGGGCTCGGTCACCGTCTCCCTGGTCGGCGCCCGCACCCCGGACGGCGACCTGCTGCCCACCGACCCCGAGCGCATCGTCGCCCAGCTCGGCGTGCGCGAGGCCAGGCGGGAGGGTGACGCGTGGCGGAAGGTGACGACGGTCGACATCCCGGGCGTCGGCCTCGCGGCCCGCACGTACGGCATCGAGGACATCTCCGTGGACGGCGACGAGCGCACGATCCGCGTCGTCCTGATGCAGACGTTCATCCCGGTCCCGGGCGAGAAGGGAAAGGTCGCGCTCGTCTCGGGCAGCAGCCAGATCCTGGACCTGGCGGACTCCTTCTTCGACATTTTCGACGCGGTGACTTCTACGTTCCGCTTTGCGGCGTAGCGGGGACAGCTTTCCCTGATCAGAGGGCTGCAAGTGACTTCGCTTCCGCATACGGTCACTGAAGTGAGTCCTGGATCTGGAGAAGGATCCGACGCCGATGTGCGGGCGGTGGGCAATCCGAAACACGGTGTGCCGAAAGCCCCATGTTCGTCAGGTCAGCATGTGCTCGACCGATTCGGAATCACGGCGGTGACCTGGAGATGACTGAAGAATCCCCCGGGCGTTGGTCCGTGGAGTCCGACCGCGTACTGCGGCCGGCTGGCTGGCACCCCGGGCGTACCGTGCCCACGGCCGAGTGGGAGAGAGTCCTGCACGAACACGGCGGCTTCGAGATTCACGAGGCGGCGCGGCTCTTCCTCGCCGAATTCGGAGGCCTGGCGTGCGAAGAGCGGGGCCCGGGCAGGACGATGGCCCGCATGGGCTTCCGGCTCGACCCTCTCGCGGCCGAATGGGACGACGAGATCTTCGACGTGCTCAGCGAGGAAGCGGGCGCGTATCTGTATCCCGTCGGCGAGGCCGACCGCCGCAACAGCTATCTGGGCATCGCGCCGGACGGCAAGGTCTTTATCGGCATGGACAGTGTCACGCTGCTCGCCGATACCGGCGACGAGGCACTGGAGAAACTCATCGAGGGTATCCGCTGAACCGGGTCATTCGGGAAGGGCGGCCCGGGACCCGGTTGTCCGTCCCGGGCCGCCCGCCCGAATCACCCTGCTGTCAGCGGCGGTTCAACGCCCGTCCGACCTTCTTGCCCGACGGCGACTCGTCCAGCGTCTTCCACAGCTTCGACGAGCTCAGGGACGTGTAGACGCCGGGTGCGCCCTGCGCCCCGCAGCCGTCGCCGTAGGAGACGACGCCGATCAGGATCGGGGCCTCGCGGCCGGGGACCTTGCGGAAGATGGGGCCGCCGCTGTCGCCCTGGCAGGAGTCCTTGTTCTCCACGCCGGCGCAGAAGTTGACCTTCGCGTCGTACTCCTTGTAGCTCGTGCGGCATTCCGCGTGGGAGAGGATCGGGACCTTCACCTGGCGGAGCCGGTCGGGGCTGTGGGTCAGGTCTGTGTCCGTGTTGCCCCAGCCCGCGACCGTCGCCTTCTGGCCCGGGCGGATCAGCGCGTCGGTGCCCTGGGTGGGCAGCTGCACCGCGGAGATGCCGCGGACCGGCTTCGCCAGCTGGAGGAAGGCCACGTCGTACGCCTCCTGGCCCTTGAGGTAGCGCGGGTGCACGACCACGCCGCCCTTGGCGATGTCGCGTATCTGGCCCTGCTTGGCGGAGAGGACGGTACGGCCCACCGCTACTTGGAGGCTCTTCGGCCTGACCGGCTTGCCCGCGTCGTCGACCAGGCAGTGCGCCGCCGTCACGACCGTGTCCGGCGTGACCAGGCTCGCGCCGCAGAACTGACGGTCCCGCACGCTGCCCGGGCCCTTCGACAGGACCGCCGTCATGAAGGGGTACGCGTCGTTCGGGACCTCGGTGCCGCCGATGATCGCGTGCGCGGCGGGGGCGGAGGTGGCGATCATGGCGAGGGCGGCGGTCGTCGCGGCGAGGCCCGCGGCCGCGGAAGCCTTGCGCGTGCGTGTGGGGGTTCTCTTGACACTCATGGGGGGTTGCTTCTCTTTCGTACGACAGGAATTGCTGAACGGCGCAGTGGATTCGCACTGCGCCGTTCCGCAGTGCTTGCTCTGCATTACTGCTCTGTACGCGCGAAAGGTCCGGACCAGAATGCGTCAACAGGGCCGACCGGTACGACACTTGGTCAGCCGTTCAACAAACTCGCACGGTTCCCCTCGCGCTGAAAAGGGAGAGGGGGATGGGGCGGGGGAGGTTCATTCCGCCAGCCATGCGGCCCGAGTTGCGTGGGTTGTGGGGAGGGGTGGGGCGTGTTCGGTGGGGGCGTGAGGCTCGGCGGACGGGAACCGGTCAGTCCCCCCGCCGCGTCCTTCTGGAGGCTGACGGATCATGGTGCAGGGCACCCGGCGCTCCGTTCGCGTACGCACACGATCCTCATCCCCCGAGGGCCAGGAACGGCATCGGAACCGGGGGGCGTGGATTGCGCGTGGATAACGATGGGGCGTGTGAGCTTCGCGATCTTTAACGCGCCTTGAGGGGCTTATGTGCTGCTGATACGGTGCGATGACTTGACACTGGGTCCGGGACTGAATGGGGCGGGGGCTCAATACCTCGCCCGGGACGGGCAAGAGAGTCGCGAGTGTCACGAATGAACAAAATTGACCGAATCTTCTTGGGTGTGCGGGGAGCAGTTGCGTGAAGATCCAGGAGCGTACGGGGGCGGGCAGCAACCGCTCCGCCGCGCCGGTTCAGCCGACGGTCGGTGAGCGCCTTCCCGCGCCGCCTCGCGAGCGCAAACCGGCACTTGCCGCACTTGCCGTGCTCCTCATCCTCGTCGGCGCGCTCGGCGCCACCGTGCTCGTGCTGCGCGCCGGTGACCGCATCGAGGTCGTGCGGGTGACCGCGCCCATCGCGGCGGGCGAGTCGCCCGCCGAGGGGAAGAACATCGACCACGTGATGGTCGCCGAGGGCAGTGGGATCAACTACGTGAAGTGGGAGCAGCGCGGCGCCCTCGAGAAGCTGAAGGCCAAGAGCGCCATCCCCGCGGGCGCCGTCGCCGTCGGAGAGATGTTCGCCAAGAAGACCGGCCTGCCCGCGGGCAAGGCCTCCGTCGGACTCTCCCTCAAGGAGGGCCAGTACCCCTCCGACCTGAAGGTCGGCGACACCGTCGCCGCCTACCCCGTCGTCTCCGGCACCTCCACCCGCAGGGGGTCGGGCGGCAGCAGCGGCTCCGCCTCCGGCGACCCGCTGGTCGCCGCCGCCAAGGTGAACACCATCGCGGACAAGAGCGACTCGACCATCAGCACCGGCAACCAGAGCATCACGCTCCTCGTCCCGCAGGAGGAGGTCGCCGCCCTGGCCAGCGCCGCTTCCGAGGGCAAGGTCGTTGTCGCCCGCGTCTCCGACAACAACAACTAGAGGCGAGTACAAGAGACATGGCGCTCATCGCTCTCGCCGCCGACAAGGGCTCCCCCGGCGTCACCACCGCCGCCGTCGCGCTCGCCGCCGTCTGGCCGCGCCGCGTGCTGGTCGCGGAGACCGACCCCGCGGGCGGCGACCTGGTCTACCGCAGCGCCGCCGCGCACGGCGGCCCGCTCAACCCCAACACCGGCATGCTCTCCATCGCGGCCACCGCGCGCCGCGGGCTCGTGCCCGACCAACTCTGGGACCACACCCAGCCGTTGAGCGGCGGGCTCGAAGTCCTCGTCGGGCTCGGCATCGCCGAGCAGGCCGCCGGGCTCGCCGGGATCTGGCCGACGCTCGGCCGCGCCTTCGCCCAGCTCGCCGACTCACCCAACGCGCCCGCCGACGTCATAGCGGACTGCGGCCGGATCAGCGGCGACACCCCGGCCGTCGAGCTGTTCGGGCACGCGGCGCTCGTGCTGCTCGTCTCGCGCACCGAGCCCGAGGCCATCGCCCGCGTCCGGGACCGCGCCGCGGCCCTCGCGGCCAAACTGCACGGCGGTGCGCGCGGCGCCGCCTCGCTGGCCCAGCCCCTCATCGGCGTACTCCTGATCGCGGACCCGGCGACGTCCGCGAAACTCGTCCACCAGGTCAACGACATGCTGATGGCCGCGCAGACCGGTGCCCGCGTCGTCGGCACCCTCGCCGACGACCCGGCCGGCGCCGACCAGCTGGCCGGGCGCAAGCGCGGACGGCTCGACAAGTCGCTGCTCATCCGCTCCGCGCGCAAGGTCACCGTCGACCTGTACCAGCAGTACGGCGCCGCCTGGACCAACCCCGTCGCGCAGCATCCCGGGGCGGGCCGATGAGCACGCCCGTCGATCACCAGCTGGTGAAGCGGTTCCGGCAGGACGCCGGTGACCGCATCGCCGAGCAGCGCCGCCTCGACCAGGTCTCCGGCGTCACCCCGATGTCGGGCGAGGACGAGCGGCACTACGCCCGCGCCGTCATCGCGCAGATCCTGGAGGAGTACGCGCGCGCGGAGATCAACGCCGGGCGCACCCCCCTCGACGCGGAGACCGAGGAGCAGTACGCGGCCGCCGTGCACGCCGCGCTCTTCGGCGTCGGACGGCTGCAGCCGCTGCTCGACGACCCCGAGGTCGAGAACATCGACATCAACGGCTGCGATCAGGTCTTCGTCGGATACGCCGACGGCCGCGAGGCCAAGGCCGACCCGGTCGCCGAGACGGACGAGGAACTCGTCGAGCTCATCCAGGTGCTCGGCGCGTACTCGGGCCTGTCCTCGCGTCCCTTCGACTCCGCCAACCCGCAGCTCGACCTGCGGCTGCCCGACGGTTCACGTCTGTCGGCGGTCATGGACGTCACGCGCCGCCCCGCGCTCTCCATCCGCCGCGCCCGCATGGGCAAGGTCTTCATGTCGGACCTGGTGGGGAACGGGACCCTGACCCCCGAGATCGGGCACTTCCTCGCCTGCGCCGTCCGCGCCCGCAAGAACATCATGATCGCGGGCGCGACCAACGCGGGAAAGACCACGCTCCTTCGCGCCCTCGCCAACGAGATTCCGCCGCACGAGCGTCTGGTGACCGTCGAGCGTGCCCTGGAGCTCGGCCTCGACCAGTTCGCCGACCTGCACCCGAACGTCGTCGCGTTCGAGGAGCGGCTGCCCAACTCCGAGGGCCAGGGCGAGATCTCGATGGCGGAGCTGGTGCGCCGCTCGCTGCGCATGAACCCCTCGCGCGTCATCGTCGGTGAGGTGCTCGGCGACGAGATCGTGACGATGCTGAACGCGATGTCGCAGGGCAACGACGGCTCGCTCTCCACGATCCACGCCAACAGCTCCAGCGAGGTCTTCAACCGCATTTCCACCTACGCCCTCCAGGCCAGCGAACGCCTGCCCATCGAGGCGAGCCAGATGCTGGTGGCGGGCGCGGTCAACTTCGTCGTCTTCATCCAGCGGCGCAACAACTACCAGTCCGGCGGCAAGCTCCAGCGCATGGTGACCTCGGTCCGCGAGGTCAACGGCGTCGACGGCCGCGTCCTGTCCAGCGAGGTCTTCGCGGAGGCGCCGGACGGCCGTGTCGTCGCGCACGCGCCGATCGCCTGCATGGACGACCTGGCCGCGTTCGGCTACCGCCCCGCCGGGCAATGGGGGTGAGCACGACATGAACACACTTGGTACCGGTACCGGTACGGGCGTCGGCGCACCGGACGCCGGCGCGCTCGCCGCGGGCGGCCTCGACTCCATGGGCGGCGTCTTCTCGCTGCCCGTTCTGTACGCACTGGGCTGCGGTGTCGCCGCGGGCGGCGGTCTCGCGCTGCTCGCGGTGGCGATCCGCGGCCTGCCCGCCAAGCCCGCGCACGAGAAGCACAAGGCGAGCGAGCGCGCGAGCGAACTGATCCGCTTCGTCGGCCGGCGCGGCTCGGCGGCCATCGGCGTCGGCCTCGTCGTCCTGCTCCTCACCCGCTGGGCGGTCGCGGGCCTCGCCTCCGGCATCCTCGTCTTCTTCTGGGACAAGCTCTTCGGCGGCGCCGCTGAGGAACGGGCGCAGATGAAGCGCGTCGAGGCCCTCGCCGCCTGGACGGAATCGCTGCGCGACACCATCGCGGGCGCGGTCGGCCTCGAACAGGCGATCCCGGCCTCGGCCCGCGCGGCCGCCCCGGTGCTCCGCCCCCACCTCGACGCCCTGGTGGACCGCCTGCGCGCCCGCACCCCGCTCCCCGAGGCCCTGCAGATCCTCGCCGACGAGATCGACGACGCCTCGGCGGACATCATCGTCGCGGCACTCATCCTCAACGCCAAGCTGCGCGGCCCCGGCCTGCGCCAGGTCCTCGGCGCGCTCGCCAAGTCCGCGCGCGAGGAGGTCGACATGCGCCAGCGCGTCATGGCACAGCGCGCATCCACCCGCCGCTCGGTGCAGATCGTGGTGGCGGTCTCCGTGGCCTTCGTCCTCGGCCTGTCCGTCTTCAACCGTGAGTTCGTCGAGCCGTACGGCACGCCCGTCGGCCAGCTCGTCCTCGCCATGGTCTGCGCCCTGTTCGCGCTCGGCTTCTGGTGGCTGCGGAAACTGTCGACGGTGGAGACGCCGGACCGCTTCCTGGTCAGGGACGAGCCGGGCGTGCAGTTCGTACGTCCCCGTGGTCCCGGCGGCGCGCCGGCGGCCGGGGACCCGGCGCAGGCACCGCAATTCGGGCGGCCGGGCTCGGCCCAGCAGGGCCTGCCCGGCTACACCAACCCGTCCGAGGGGGTACGTCGATGAACCTGACCATGCCGGTACTGATCGGCGCGGTCCTCGGCCTCGGCATCTTCGCCCTCGTACGCGCCCTGATGCCGTCCAAGCGCAGCGCCGTCGCGACGGTCGCGCGCATCGACGCGATGCGGGCGCGCGGCGCGGCGTACGAGTCGCACCGGGCGACGTCGGACACGGAGAAGCCGGGGCGCATCGGGTCGCTGCGGTCCCGGGTGGGCGTGCGGGTCTCCGAGTTCTACCTCCAGCAGGGGTGGGAGCAGCGCTCGCTCAGGGCCGACCTGGCGGTGCTCGACCGCAGCTGGGAGAAGTTCCTCGCGACGAAGGTGCTGCTGGCCGCGGCCGGCCTGTTCTTCGGCCCGTTCCTCTTCGTCATCATCTACCAGCTCGGCTTCGGCAGGAGCCCGATCATCCCGGTCTGGCTCGCGCTGATGTTCGGCGCGCTCTTCTTCTTCCTGCCCGACCTGGAAGTACGCAGGGACGCGGCGGAGAAGCGGCGCGACCTGCGCCGTGTCATCGGCGCCTATCTGGACCTGGTGTCGATGAGCCTCGCGGGCGGCCGAGGCCTGCCCGAGGCGCTCATGGCGGCGGCGGAGGTCTCCGACGGATGGGCGACGCAACGCATCCGAAGCGCGCTGGCCGACGCCCGCATCACCGGCGTCAGCCAGTGGCAGGCACTCGGCTCGCTCGGCGAGGAACTGGGCGTGGAAGAGCTGAAGGACCTGTCGGCGTCCCTGGCGCTGGTGGCGGACGACGGCGCGAAGGTGCGCGAGTCGCTGGCCTCCCGCGCGGAGACGATGCGGCACCGCGAACTGTCCGAGATCGAGGGCAGTGCGGGCGAGAAGTCCCAGTCGATGCTGGTCGCGCAGTTGCTGCTGTGCGCGGGCTTCCTGGTCTTCCTCATCTTCCCGGCGGCGATGCGCGTGTTCCAGGTCTAGCGACCCCACGACGACGGTGCCGGCGACAACGGGGCCCGGTACCCATCCCCCCACCAAACCGAGAGGACAACTCATCATGAACGGACGGAACTTCAGCCACCCGGCTGTCGACTTCCTCGTGACCTTCCTGAAGGGCCGCGTCGAGCGCGCCCGCTCCGGCGAGCTCGACCGTGGCGCGTCCGCGGTGGAGTGGGTCATCATCTCGGCGGTCGTCGTGGCGATCGTGGGGGTCGTGGCAGCGGTGATCAACGCCGCGCTGAAGGGCGGCGCGGAGAAGGTCAGCGACTGCATCGAGGGCGCGGAGGCGAGCGGCACCTGCTGAGCCGGCTTGGGTGCGGCTGACGAGGACGACCGGCTGTCGGTGACCGGCTACTGGCGACCGGCTGCTGGCGACTGGCTGTCGGCGACTGGCTTTTGACGACATCGTGAAAGGTGACGGGGTGAGGGGACTGCGCGGACTGCGTGGGTTCGTACGCCGCAGGGTGGAGGCCGCCTCCACCCGCGGCGAGTCCGGCATGACCGCGATCGAGTTCGTGCTGCTCACCCCGGTGCTCTTCTTCATGATCTTCGCGACGGTGCAGTTCGCGCTGTACTTCTTCGCGGACCATGTCGCCCAGGCCGCTGCCCAGGCGGGCGCCCGCAAGGCGCGGGCCACCGCCGACGAGAACGCGGGCGGCTGGCGGGGCGAGGCGCGTGACGTGGCCGACGCGTACATCCGCCAGCTCGGCCCGAAGCTGGTGCTCGGCCCGGACGTGAAGACGATCCAGCCGGAGCAGAACACGGTCGGCGTGGAGATCGAGGCGCGGGTCCCCGCGGTGTTCCCGGGCCTCGACCTGACCGTGCACGCACGGTCGTCGGGGCCGGTGGAACGGTTCGTGGAGGAGAACGGCTGATGCGTCGGTACGTAGGGGGCGGGGCCGGGGGCGGGGAGCCCGGGGCCGACACCGGCAGACGGGCGCGAACGCCCCGTGCGGCGGCCATGTCCCGCCGCGCGTCCCTCTCCCGTCTCCGTCTTCGTCTCCGCGGGCACGACGACCGGGGACTGTCCACCGTCGAAGTGGTGATCCTCGCCCCGGTGATGATCCTCTTCATCCTCGTCCTCGTGGCCTTCGGCCAGCTCGTCGACGGCCGCGGCGCCATCGACGGGGCGGCGCGGGACGCGGCGCGAGCGGGTTCGATCCAGAAGGAGCACGGCACGGCGATGTCCGAGGCGCGCAAGGCCGCGCGGGCGGACCTGGCCGACGTCTGCTCGGGCCCGGTCTCGGTGGTCCAGAAGAGCGACGGCTTCGACGAGAAGGTCGACCCGTTCTTCACGGTCGAGGTCAGCTGCGAGGTGCGGGGCCTGGCCATGCTCGGCCTTGACATCAAGACGACCCTCGAGGCGTCCTTCAGCTCGCCCCTGGACCCGTACCGGAGGTCGGCGTGACGCGGCGCGCTTCCGTGCGCGACGGGCTCGTACGCGACGGGCTCGTACGTGATTGGCTCGCGTCCCGCCGCGCGCGCCTCGACGACCGGGGCTCGGGCGCCGGTGCGGTCATCATCTTCGCCCTCGTCTTCCTCGCGCTCTCGGCGTTCGTCATCGACGGCGGGCTCTCCATCTCCAAGCGGGAGCGCGCCGCGGACATCGCGGAGCAGGCCGCGCGCTACGCCGCGCAGGACCTGGAACTCGAGGACATCTACGACGGCGCGAAGGGCGCGCCCATCAACTTCGAGAACTGCGGCGCCCGGGTCAAGGACTTCGTCGCGGAAGCCGGGCTCAAGGGCGCCGACATCACCAACACGCACTGCGTGACCGCGAACCCGCAGCGCGTCGAGGTCGAGGTCCAGATGACGTACAGCCCGGTGTTCACGGGGCTGTTCTACGGCGGCGACGTGACGGTGAGGGGGAGGGCCACGGCGGAGAACGAGGTGGGGTGAGGGGGCCCGTGCCCGTCCGCCACCCTGCCCGCGCCCCCGACTACTTGCCCCCCTTCCCGCCGTCCTTGCCCCCGCCCTTCTCGTTGACCTTCACCGCGTCGTTCACCTTCTTGGTGAGGTCGTCCTCCAGCTTCTTGAACTCGCGTACGACCGCGTCCGAGAGGGCCGCGAGCTGGTCAAGCTGCTGGCCGATGTCCTCGCGGCCGTCCTCCCAGTTGGACTCGAAGTCGTCCAGCGCGTCGTAGACGCGGCTGTCGCCCAGGTCGTCCTCGTAGGACTCGAAGGTCTTCTTCGTGCGGTTCATGCGGTCCTTGATGGAACGCAGTCGACTGCCGTAGTCCTCCAGGTCGGTGAGTGGGATGGAGAGGTCGCTCTTGCCTTTGGCGCCCATGGTGTTTTCGTGCCCCCCTCGGCAACTCCTGCTGCCCACGCGGTCGCAGCCCAGCGTTCTCAGTGCCACACGCCGGGATCAAGTTCGGCTGCCATGAAATCATCCCCGTGCGTGAGAACCACCGGTGTCCGGCTCTGTTTGACCAGCGGCCCCTTCCGTACCATCACACCGATAGGCTCACCCGGCTCCCTCTTCCCATCCACTCCTTCCCACAGGACACCAGGACACCCGCCATGGCGCGCACCACTTCACGCTCGACGAGCCCGCCGAACCCGCAGGCCCCGCGGAACCGTACGCCGCAGCCGTTGCCGCGGCGCCGGCGCAGTCTCGGGGACTTCGTCAAGGCCTTCTTCGCCTTCGTCGCGCTGGCCGTGCTCCTCGTCGGTGTGCCCGGAGCCCTCGTCGTCTTCGTGGGCTGGCCGTTGCCGGGTGGCGCGCCCTCGCTGAGCTGGCTGCAGCAGGAGATCACCGTCAGCACGTTCATCAATGTGCTGACCGTCGTCGTCTGGTTCGCCTGGGCGCAGTTCACCGCCTGTGTGCTCGTCGAGATAAAGGCCGCGCTCTCCGGCGTCGGGATTCCGGGCCGGGTGCCGGGGGCCGGCGGCAGCCAGATGCTCGCGCGTCAGCTCGTCGCCGCCGTGCTGCTCGTCGGCGCGACCGCAGCCAGCTTCGCGCCGGGGCTCTCGCAGTTCGGGCAGTCGTTGGAGGGGAACCAGAAGCCCGCGTCCGCGGCGTCCGCCCAGCAGACGCCCGGCCTCTTCGGGCAGGAGCAGCAGCAGGCCGCGATGGCCGCCGACGCGCTGGCCGTGCAGGCCGACCAGGCCGCCGCGCACGCCGGTGGTGGCAGCAGCGCCAAAGCCGGGGACACGAAGTACTACCGGATCCAGCCCCCCGAGGGGCGCCACCACGACTCCCTGTGGGAGGTCGCGGAACGCCACCTGGGCGACGGCCGCCGGTACAAGGAGATCTACCAGCTCAACAAGGACCGTGAGCAGCCCGACGGTTCGAAGCTCTCCGAGGCCAGCCTGATCCGGCCCGGCTGGATCATGGAGATGCCCGCGGACGCGCACGGCGGCGAGCTCGTCGAGATGCCCGACGAGGCGCCCAAGGTCTCCGAGGACGTCAAGGAGCAGATCTCCGACTACTCCAAGACCGGGCAGGGGCAGGCCGGGGGCGAGCAGGGGAGCGGCGCCCACGGCGGTGGCAGCTCCGTCGACCACGACACCGCGCACATCGTCCTGCCCGAACAGCGCCCCGGCGCCCCCGAGAAGCCCGCCATGCCGCAGGCCCCGGACGCCCAGGCCCCCACCACCCCGGACGCCCCCGCCGCCGAAACCCCCGCCGCCACCGGCGGCGAATCCGACGGCTTCGACTTCGGGCTCCCCGAGGCGCTCCTCGGCGCGCCCCTCCTCGCCGCCGGGCTGCTCGGCGCGCTCGGCCGCCGGCGCCGGCACGCCCTGTGGCAGTCGGCCATGGGCGCCGTCGGCGGACGCGGCGGCATGCAGCCGCCGACGCCGTCCGGGGCCGCCGCCGACGTGCAGGACGCGCTCCTCGTGGGCGCCGACCCCGAGGGCGTACGCCTGCTCGATCTGTCGCTGCGCGGGCTCGCCGCGTCGCTCGCCGAGGAGAACCGCGCCCTGCCGACCGTGTACGCGGCCTGGCTGAGCAACGGCGACCTGCACCTGCAGCTGGCCCAGCCCGCCGGACGACCGCCCGCTCCCTGGCAGTTGGGGCAGGACCAGACGTTCTGGATGCTGTCGCGCGCCGACGCCGAGCGGTACGGGGACGTGGACACCGCCGCGCCCTACCCCGGCCTCGTCAGCCTGGGCACCCTGGACGACTCGCGGCTGCTCCTCAACCTGGAGGCCGTGCCGGGCATCGTCTCGCTGAGCGGCAGCGCGGCCGACCGCGCCGCCGTCTTCGCCTCGGTCGCCGCCGAACTCGCCACCAACGGCTGGTCGGACCGGATGACCATCACCCTCGTCGGCTTCGGCCAGGACCTCACCCCGCTCGCGCCCAACCGGCTGCGGCACCTGGAGGACGTCGAGGCGCTCATCGAGACCATGGAGGCCGAGACGCGGCAGCGTCGCGGCGCGCTCGGCGCCGCCGGGCACGACTCCGTGCTCACCGGCCGCACCGGGCCCGCCCAGCACACCCGTTGGGCCCCGCACCTCGTGCTGCTCGCCGCCGAACCAAGCGCGGATGACGCCGTCAAGCTCGCGGAACTCGCGGCCGATGCCGGGCGGTTGGGCATCGGATACCTGGTCGGCACGGAGTCGGGCGACCTGCCCGGCGCCGCCTGGGAGATGGAGATCACCCGGGACGGCAAGCTGCTCGCGCCGCTGCTCGGACTCGAACTGGCCGCGCAGTCGCTGCCCGAGGCCCAGCAGCGGGCCGTCGTCCAGCTGTTCACGGAGGCCGACCCGGAGGGCTCCGGCAGCCCCACGGGCCCCGACGACGGCCCCGCGGGCGCCGCTCCGCCGTTCCTCGTCGACGTCACCGAGCAGGGCAGGCCCGCGGTCTACGCCCGCCTCGTCGGTACGTACGAGATCATCGGCCTCGAAACCCCGGACGGTGAGCGCAGCGCGCTGCTGCACGAGGCGCTGGCCCTGCTGCTCCTGCACCGCGAGGGGGTGCACCCCCGGGTGCTCGCCTCCGCGCTCTGGCCGCGCGGCGTCACCGACGACGTGCGCGACGCGCTCATCGACCGGCTGCGCGAGTGGCTCGGCACCGACCCCGACGGCTCGCCCCGGCTCCGCGTCGACCGGACCGGGCGGCTCACGCTCGCCAAGTCCGTCGTGTCCGACCTGGACGTGCTGCGCTCGCTCTACCACGAGGCCACGCAGGGGCGCGGCGCGGGCAACCGCGCGGTGCGCGGGCGGATGCTCACCGACGCGCTGGTCCTGGTGCGCGGCCCGCTGCTCGCCGACCGGACCCGGGGGCGGTACGGCTGGCTCACGCACGAGATCATCGACGCCCAGCTGCCGCTGCTCGTCGCCGACATCGGCCTCGCGCTCTCCGAGTTCCACCTGGAGAAGGGGCGGGCGGAGAAGGCCATCGAGGCGCTGAACGCGGCGCTCGGCTCCGCGCCGGGCGACGAGCGGCTCTGGAACGAGCTGCTCCGCGCCACGCACGCGACGGAGGACCCGGCGCGGCTCCAGCAGGTCGCCGCGGACCTCGTCGCGCGGAGCGGGGCGCGGGGTCTGCCGCCCAGGACCGAGGCGCTGCTGGACGAGCTGCTGCCGACGTGGCGGACGGGGCTGACGGCGGCGGGGTGATGTCGGGTGCGGGTCGGGTGGGGCGGTGACGCCCGACCCGTACGACCCGACCCGTACGACCCGACCCGTACGACCCGACCCGTACGACCCGACCCGTACGACCCGACCCGTACGACCCGACCCGTACGACCCGTACGAGCCGCCGTCCCACCGGTCCCATTGGTCCCGCGGATCCCGCTGGTCCCGTAGATTCCACCGGCACACCCCCGACCACAACCAGGGAGACGGAGTTCCTTGGAGCTGACCCTCGTCATCGGCGGCGCCCTCTGGGGCGCCCTCGCCGGGCTCTTCGTGCCGCGCGCGGCCTACCGGCTGTCCGTGCCGCCCGAGGAGGAGTGGCGCGGCGAGAGCCCCGCCGGGCAGCCCCTCACCTCGTGGGTCGGGCTCGCGCGGGGCCCGCGGGGCGAGTGGTACGGCCCCGGGACAGCGGGTGTCGCGCTCACCACCGCCGTCGTCTGCGCCGCCCTCGCCGCGACCACCGGCACCCGGCCCGAACTGGGCGCCTGGCTCCTGCTCGCGCCCTTCGGCGTGCTGCTCGCCGTCGTCGACTTCACCGTGCACCGGCTGCCGGACGTGCTCACACTGCCGCTCGCGGGGGCCGCGCTCGGCCTGCTCGGGGCCGTCACGCTCCTGCCGGAGCAGGGCGGCTCCTGGTCAGGGGCGCTCTACGGGGCGCTCGCGCTGGCGGGCGCGTACTTCGTGCTCTTCCTGATCAACCCCAACGGCATGGGCTTCGGTGACGTGAAGCTGGCGCTCGCCCTGGGGGCCGTGCTCGGCTGGTACGGGTGGGGCGTGCTGCTGCTCGGGACCTTCGCCGGGTTCCTGCTGGCCGCGCTGTACGGCGCGGGTCTCGTCATCGCCCGCCGTGCCGGACGGAAGACGGCGATTCCGTTCGGCCCGTTCCTGATCTCGGGGGCGTTCGTGGGGCTGCTCATCGGCGGCTACGCGGCTTGAGCCCACGCCGGACGTGCGGCTTCAGCCCACGCCGGACGTGCTGCTCGAGCCCACGTCGGGCGGCCGATGACGCTGGCGTACGCTGGCTTGCAGCCCGTCCACAACCCTTACGAAAGGGACGCCCCGGTGACCGAGAAGGCCGACCTTCAGTCCGTCCTCGACCGTGCCGCCGCAGGTGGGCGGATCACCCCCGAAGAGGCGCTCGACCTCTACCGCGACGCCCCGCTGCACGCGCTCGGCGCCGCCGCCGACGCCATCCGCCGCCGGCGGTACGCGGGTACGGAGCACATCGCGACGTACATCATCGAGCGCAACATCAACTACACGAACGTCTGCGTGACGGCGTGCAAGTTCTGCGCCTTCTACGCCGCCCCGAAGGACACCAAGAAGGGCTGGAGCCGCGACCTCGACGACATCCTGCGCCGCTGCGCGGAGACCGTCGAGCTGGGCGGCACCCAGATCATGTTCCAGGGCGGCCACCACCCGGACTACGGCGTCGAGTACTACGAGAAGCACTTCTCCGCGATCAAGAAGGACTTCCCGCAGCTGGTCATCCACTCCCTCGGCGCCTCCGAGGTCGAGCACATGGCCCGCATCTCGAAGGTGTCGGTGGAGGAGGCGATCCAGCGCATCAACGCGGCGGGTCTCGACTCCTTCGCGGGCGCCGGCGCGGAGCTGCTCCCCGAGCGCCCCCGCAAGGCCATCGCCCCGCTCAAGGAGTCGGGGGAGCGCTGGCTGGAGATCATGGAGACGGCCCACAACCTCGGCGTCGAGTCCACCTCCACGATGCTCATGGGCACCGGCGAGACCAACGCCGAGCGCATCGAGCACCTGCGCATGATCCGCGACGTGCAGGACCGGACGGGAGGCTTCCGGGCCTTCATCCCGTACACGTACCAGCCCGAGAACAACCACCTCAAGGGCCGCACCCAGGCGACGATCTTCGAGTACATCCGCATGATCGCCATCGCGCGGATCTTCCTCGACAACGTCGCCCACATCCAGGGCTCCTGGCTGACCACCGGCAAGGAGGCGGGCCAGCTCACGCTGCACTACGGCGCGGACGACCTCGGCTCGGTGATGCTGGAGGAGAACGTCGTCTCGTCGGCCGGTGCCAAGCACCGCTCGAACCTCCGCGAGATGATCGAGATGATCCGCACGGCGGACCGCGTCCCGGCGCAGCGCGCCACCACGTACGAGCACCTCGTCGTGCACGACGACCCGGCGAACGACCCGGTCGACGACCGCGTGGCCTCGCACATCTCGTCCACGGCGATCGAGGGCGGCACGGCCCACCCGGAGCTGAAGCTCCTCGCCACGAACTGAGCGCGCCTTGCTGACACTTCACGTCGCCGAACGCTCGCCCGAGGCGGCTCTCCTGGTCGACGGGGCGAGCGTCGCCGCCGTCGGCCCGTACGAGGAGCTGGCCGAGGCCCACCCCTCGGCCCGCGTCCGGCGCTGGCCCGGCATCCTCACGCCGGGCCTGCTCAACCCCTACGGTCCCGAGCTCCTGGAGGCCACCTATCACCCGGATCCCCGCGAGGCGGACCGCCTGGGCACGGCCCCCATCACCGGCGACCGGGCGGCGGCCCTCTTCCGCACGGACCCGTCCCGCCTCGGCGCGAGCGCACGACGTGGCGTCCAGCGCCTGCTGGCCCACGGCACGGTGGCGGTGGCCGGTGAACTCCGCGCCCGCCCGGTCCTGGACGCGGTCCGCCGCGCCCCCCTGGCGGTAGGCGCCCGCCCACCCCGCCTCCCGGGCCCACCCTCCCTCACCCCGACCCCGTTGATCCTCCTCCCGCCCCTGACGCCGGGAGCCCCCGCCCGCTTCGCGATCTTCGACGTCGAGGACCGCGCCGAGCTGGTGCGACGAGGCCCGAACACCTGCGTGGCAACGGTGATCGCGGGCCGTTTGGTGTACAGGGCCCGCTAGGGGGGGGCGTGAGGACGCCCCCTAAGGGGTGCGGGGCCGACCGCTCAAGGGGCGTGGGGAACTGCGCGAGCAACCAGGTCGGACCCGCGGACGCCCAAGGTCCTCGCACACCCCAGGACGGCCCGCCGCAGGCGAGAGAGCGCGCCGCAGGCGGAGGAGGCCGACGCCAAGAGGGAAGACCGGCCTGCCACAATGGCAGGGTGACCCGAGCCACCCTGGACAAGCAGCCGCACGAAGTCGCCACGATGTTCGACGACGTCGCAGAACGCTACGACCTCACCAACGACGTGCTCTCCCTCGGCCAGGCCCGCCTCTGGCGCAAGGAGGTCGCGAAGGCAGTCGACGCCCGCCCCGCGCAGAAGGTCCTGGACCTCGCCGCAGGCACGGCGACCTCCTCCCAGCCGTTCGCCCAGGCCGGCGCCTACGTCGTGCCCTGCGACTTTTCCCTCGGCATGCTGCGCGTCGGCAAGCAGCGCCACCCCTGGATGCCGTTCACGGCGGGCGACGGGACGAAACTGCCGTTCAAGGACGACACCTTCGACGCGGTCACCATCTCCTTCGGGCTGCGCAACATCCAGGACACGGACACCGCGCTGCGCGAGCTGTACCGCGTGACGAAGCCCGGCGGCCGGGTCGTGATCTGCGAGTTCTCGCACGCGACATGGGGCCCGTTCCGCACGGTCTACGAGGAGTACCTGATGCGCGCGCTGCCCCCGGTCGCCCGCGCCGTCTCCTCGAACCCGGACGCGTACGTCTATCTCGCCGAGTCGATCCGCAGCTGGCCCGACCAGCCCGCGCTCGCCGCACGGCTGACGGACTCCGGCTGGTCGAAGGTGGCCTGGCGCAACCTCACGGGCGGCGTCGTGGCGCTGCACCGAGGCTTCAAGCAGGCCTGAGCGCACGTAACGCTTCAGTCGAGAACGAGGAACCCCCGTCAGGGGGAACCGGCCACCGGGCAAGATGTGTCCGTTGTAACGACCCGGCCGCAACCTTATGTGGTTCTTATGGGTCGGTCCTGTTGCTGGTGAACTTCTGGACTGACGGAGCGATTCGATGGCGTCGTACTGCCCACACTGCGGGGCTCCCGCTCCTGAAGAGGCCCGCTTCTGTATGAAGTGCGGCAAGGAGCGTCTGCCGGACGCCTCGGAGCCCTCGGAGCCCACGAAACCCTCGGAGTCCGCGAAACCCTCGGAACCGTCGGACCCGGTCCCGCCGAAGACTCCGCCCACCCCCACCGCGGCGCCCGCTTCACCGCCCCCGCCGCCCACCCACACGCCCGCGCCCACCCTCGCGCCCCCGCACGCCCCCGCCCCCGCGGCCCCCTCACCGGTGGCAGCCTTCATCGGGCGTACGTTCCGCGGGGATTGGGCCGGGTCCGTGCAGGCCGCGCTGTGGCCGCTCGTGCTGCTGCTGACCGGCGCCGCCGCGCTGGCCGTCCCGAGGTACGGGCAGGGTGACGACGCGGCCGTCGGCTTCATGGACCGTATGCGGGTCTCCCTCGCGATGCTGCTCCAATCGGTCGGCGGCGGCTTCGAGTTGTCGGGCCGCGAGGAGCGGCCGGGCTTCGACGGAACGGAGGGCCTGGGCGGCAGCGACGGCCTGGGCGGAACCGGCGGCCTTGGCGGAACCGACGGCCTCGGCCTGGGCGGCTCGGACGCTTCGAGCACCTCGGGGTCCGCCGCCGAAGGCGCGGCATCCCTGCACCTCGTCCCGCTCACCGTGACCGCGCTGTGGATCCTGGCCCTCTTCATCGGCGTACGCGTGCTGCGCAACCGCATGGTGCGGCGGGGCGCGCTCGCCCAGGGCGGAGGCACCGCGGGGCTCGAAGCCGCGGCCCGCGTCGCGCTGTTGGTGACGGCGGGCGTCCTCGCGCTCGCCCTCTTCGCGCAGCCGGAGCTGGAGGGGATCGAGCTGTCCTCGTCCCCGGTTCTCGCCGCGCTGGGCGCGCTGCTGCTCGGACTGGCCGTGTCCTGCGCGGTGTTGCTCCGCCCCGGCCTCGCCCACTGGCTGGCGGCGCGTCCCGGCGCGCACTCCGTCCTGCGCGCCACCGGCGCCGCGCTGCGCGCCCTCGCCGTCGTCATCGCGCTCTGCTCCGTCGTCGCCTTCATCAGCCTCACCCAGATCGACGACCTGGGCGACCTCACCGACCTCGACAACTCGAACGTCTCACCGCTCCTGGTCGCACTGCTCGTCCTGCCGAACCTCGCGGTCACGGCGCTCGGCATCGGCTGGGGCGCCGGCGCGGAGGCTTCGGTGAGCGGCAGCAGCTCGATGTACGGGAGTGGGCACGAGACCAAGTCCTTCGGCCTTTCCGAACTGGGCGACGTCACCAACGACTGGGCGGTCGTGGGCGCGTTGGCCCTCGGCCTGGTCTGCGCGCTGGCCCTCGGCGTGTTCGCCGCGCGGCGCTGCGCGGGCCGCGGCGAGGCGCTGCTGGCAGCCGCCGTCTTCTTCGGACTCGTGCTGCTGCTCGCCGGTTTCAGCGGCCTCCAGGTCGATCTCTCCGGCCAGGCGGCGGGCGGGGGTTCGGGCCTCGGCGGCTCCGGAGGCAGTGGGCACGGCAGCGTGGAGCTGGGGATCAGCATCCCCGAGACGCTGCTGTTCGGGCTGCTGTGGATCTTCCCGGCCGCGCTGCTCGGGCCGTACCTGCTGCAGATGGTGGGCCAGGGGAGTGCGGTGGCCGTCACGCCGGCGTACGCGCCGCCCGGTACGCCGCCGATGCCGATGCCGATGCCGGGCACGCCTGCCGGCCCCTCCACCGGCGAACCCGTCGGCACGACTCCCGCGCCTCCCGCGGTATCTCCGACCGCCGACGCCCCCGCCGGAGCCTCCGCCGAATCGCCCGCCGAAGCGCCCGAGGAACCCGCCGCACCCGGTGACGCCGTCCCCGCCGCGTACCTCCCCACCCAGACGGCGCTCGGCGTCTCCGCCCCACCGGCGCCCGGCCCTCCCGGCACGCCCCCGACAGGGACCCCCACGCCCCCGTACGCCCACCCGCACCCCCAACCCCAACCCCAACCCCAAACCCAGGGCGCCCACGCCTTCCAGCTCGGGCAGCAGCCCCCCGGGGACAAGCCCCGTGGCCGGGCCGGGATCTGGATCGCCACCCTCTCCGTAGCCTTCGTCATCGGCGGTGGGGCGACGGCCGGGATCCTGCTCTGGCAGGACAACAGTGATGACAAGACGGACGGCGCGGGCAAGGACGACAGGCCCTCGGTCAGCCGGTCCGAGGCGCCGAGCGGTGCCCCGAGCAGCGGCCCGAGCGGTGCTCCCACCGCGGTGGCCTCGCCGACCCCGGGGGCGAGCGACAGCACGGATCCCGGCACGACCGGTGAGACGGAGGTCCCCGCCGGGTCCGAGCGGGTGACCGACCAGGAGGGCTTCTCCTTCGCGGTGCCCGAGGGCTGGACCCGTCAGCCGGTGAACCCCGAGCGTCCCGGCCAGATCACCTACGCGGGGCCGACCGGACGTGAGGAGTTCCTCGTCGGCGTCGTGACGGACGCGCGCTACACCTCGTACGAGAACTTCACGAACATCGAGAAGCACACCAGAGCGGCCCCCGACAAGTCGGACTACGAGCGCATCCGGCTCGAGACCAACACCTTCCAGGGGCAGGACGGCGCGATCTGGGAGTACACGTACACCGACGAGGCGAACCGCACGATCCACGCGATCGACCAGAGCTACATCGCCCAGGACGGTACGGAGTACGCGATCCAGCTGTCCTGGCGCGAGGACTTCTGGCCCGCGGGCGAGGGCGCGAAGACGCACAGGATCGCGCTGGACACCTGGCGGCTGACGGACTGACGGACACACGGACTGACGGGTCACCGGGGCGCTGGGCCCACGTCGGCCCAGCGCCCCGGCGGCAACCGTCACGCCGGCCACCGCCTCGCTACAGCACTGGCCGGCTACATCACTGGCTCGCTACAGCACGAGACGGAAGCAGTGCGCCACGCGCCGCGACCCGTCGTCGCCCGGGATCCGCGGGGGAGTGGTGAACGTCTCGGCGAGCTCCATGCCGAGCCGCCGCGTCACCGCGATGGAGCGGGCGTTGTCGGCGACGACCATCGCCACCACGCTCGGTACGCCCACCGCGCGCAGCCGCTCGACCGTGGCCAGGGCCGCCGCCGTCGCGTACCCCTGGCCCCAGGCCGAACGGGCGAGCCGCCAGCCGATCTCGATCTCACCGGTCGGGCCCCAGTTCCGGGGCCAGGGCTGGGCGCCGGTGAAGCCGATCGGCTCACCGGACGCGTCGAGCAGGGTCCACAGGCAGTAGCCCAGTTCGGCGTCGTGTCTGCGCTGCCGGGCGGTCAGCTCCTCGTACGTGGAGAGCTCGGCGGACGAGCCGCCGAAGAACTCCATGACCTCCGGGTCGTCGAAGAGCCGGTGCCAGACGAAGGCGTCCTCGTGGGTCGGGACGCGCAGCTGCACGTCAGGGAGGGGTGGCGCGGGCAGGGTGTCTGTCTGGTCGGTCACGTGTGGCCCTTCGGCTGGCTGATCGGTACCGCCTCATAGACTGCCCATATACCGTGCCGGTCGGCACACAGATTTCGAGCCTTGGGGAGAACCCGCCGTGACCGAGCCCCTCTCCGAACACACAGCGGACGTAATCGTCGTCGGAGCCGGACCCGCCGGTTCGACGACGGCGTACTACCTGGCGAAGGCCGGACTCGACGTACTCCTCCTTGAGAAGACCGCGTTTCCGCGGGAGAAGGTCTGCGGTGACGGGCTCACGCCCCGCGCCACCAAGCAGCTGGTCTCCATGGGAATCGACATCTCCGAAGAGGCGGGCTGGCTGCGGAACAAGGGCCTGCGCATCATCGGTGGCGGGGTGCGGCTCCAGCTGGACTGGCCGGAACTCGCCTCTTACCCGGACTACGGCCTCGTAAGGAAGCGGGACGATTTCGACGAGCAGCTCGCCCGGCAGGCGCAGAAGGCGGGCGCACGCCTGTACGAGCGCTGCAACGTCGGCGAGCCGGTCATCGACGACCGCACCGGCCGCATCACCGGTGTGCACGCGAAGATGGGCGAGGAGAAGACCCCCGTCACCTTCCACGCCCCGCTCGTCGTCGCGGCCGACGGCAACTCCTCGCGGATCTCGCTCGCCATGGGCCTGCACCGCCGCGAGGACCGCCCGATGGGCGTCGCCGTGCGCACGTACTTCACCTCGCCCCGCCACGACGACGACTACCTGGAGTCCTGGCTGGAACTGTGGGACCGCCGCGGGCCCGGCGAGGACCGGCTCCTTCCCGGCTACGGCTGGATCTTCGGCATGGGCGACGGCACGTCCAATGTCGGCCTCGGCATCCTGAACTCCTCCAAGTCGTTCCGGGAGCTGGACTGGCGCGAGGTCCTCAAGGCGTGGTGCGCCTCGATGCCGGAGGACTGGGGGTACACCCCGGAGAACATGACGATGCCGATCCGCGGCGCCGCCCTGCCGATGGCGTTCAACCGCCAGCCGCACTACACCAAGGGCCTGATGCTCGTCGGCGACGCGGGCGGCCTGGTGAACCCCTTCAACGGCGAGGGCATCGCGTACGCCATGGAGTCCGGCCAGATCGCGGCGGACGTCATCGTGCAGGCACACGCGCGTGCCACCCCCGCCCAGCGCGAACTGGCGCTGCTGAACTACCCGAAGACGCTCAAGGAGACGTACGGCGGCTACTACACGCTGGGCCGTGCCTTCGTGAAGCTCATCGGCAACCCGAAGGTCATGAAGATCGCGACCCAGCGCGGCCTGACCCACCCGATCCTGATGCGGTTCACCCTGAAGATGCTGGCGAACCTGACGGACCCGATGGGCGGCGACGCGATGGACCGCATCATCAACGGCCTGAGCAAGGTGGCACCGAAGGCGTAAGCCCAGTGGGCGGTTCGCACAGTACGGTGCAAAATGGACGCATGATATTTATTGCCGTCAAGTTCACCGTCCGCCCCGAGCACAGCGAAAGCTGGCTCGAGCGGACCGCCGCATTCACCTCCGCCACGCGCGCGGAGCCGGGCAACATCTTCTTCGAGTGGTCCCGCTCCGTCGACGACCCGAATCAGTTCGTGCTCCTCGAGGCCTTCGCCGACGGGGACGCGGGCGCCGCGCACGTCAACTCCGACCACTTCAAGGCCGGACTGGAGACGATGGGCGAGCTCATCGCCACGGTGCCGCAGATCGTGAACACCGAGATCGAGGGCAGCGGTTGGTCCGCGATGGCGGAGCTGTCCCCGAAGAACGCCTGAGAAGCCGCCTCAGGGCACGCCAAGGGCCGGAACCCCTCCCGGGGGGTTCCGGCCCTTGTTCGTGGCTCTACGGGGGCGCTAAGAGGCCGTCAGAGGACGCGTACGGCGCCCGAGGCCGGGTAACCCGACAGATCCTGGATGACAACACCCTTGCCGGGGTTGGCGGCGTCCAGGTACTGGCCGTTACCGATGTACACACCGACGTGGTACGCGGAGCCCTTGCCGCCCCAGTACAGGATGTCGCCGACCTGCAGGTTCGAGGTGCCGACCTCGGTGCCCATCGTCGACTGGTCCTGCGAGACGCGCGGGAGGTCCACGCCCGCCTGCTTGAACGCGGCCTGCACGAGGCTGGAGCAGTCCCAGGCGTTCGGGCCCGACGCGCCCATCACGTAGGCGTCGCCGAGCTGCGCCTTGAGGAAGCTGATGACCGTGCCGACGCTGCCACTGGCCGGGGCGTCGACCGTGTCCGAGGCGGAGGGGCCCGAGGAGTCGGACGTGGACTGCGTGGAGAGCGTGGTGCGCTCGGCGGAACGCGACGCGCGCTCCTGAGCGGCCTTCTTCTTCGCCGCGGCCGCGGCCTTGCGCTCGGCCTCGGCCTTCTTCTCGGCCTTGGCCTGGTCTTCCCTGGCCTGCTTGGCGGCCTTGGTGGCGGCCGCGTCCTGCTCGGCGCGCGACTCGTACGTAGCGGCGGCCTGCTGGGTGGCGTCCGCCGACTGCGCGATCTGAGCGGACAGATCAGTCGTGAGCGTGGGCATCTCGATGGTCTCGGACACCGGCTCGGCCGCGTTCGCCGTACCGGCCGCCGCGGCCACTGCCAGGGTGCTGAGGACGCCACCGGCAACTCCGGCGCGCAGGGCAATCTTCGAGGCGCTGCGACGGGGCTTCCGGTGGCTGGGTATGTGAGCGGTGTGGGACATGAGAACAACTGCTAGCAGGGACTCACGGTTCCCTTCAAGAAACGTGTGCTGCGCCACAGTTGCGATTCTCGGCTTTGAATCCCGGGCGTGTCGCTCCTTATTGACGCCGTAACGGGCAATGCGGACAGCGGTGATCACGCCTGTGATCATGGGTTTTCTGCGATACGTCCGAATTGCCCACGGTCTACCACCCGTTGAGTCCGTTGGCCAAGCCCGGCTTATTCACGGAAGTTGCCTCTGTGGCGCAGGTCACATGAGGGTGCTCTTTGGGATCTCCCTGAGATCTCCCTGAGGTCTCGCCGAGGCATCCTCGGCGGCCGACGGGTGCTCGTGAATCGGTGCACGCGTCCGCGATCGCCCGGTGCCCGTCCACACCCGTCCGCCTCTCTGCCGCCAAAGTGTGAACGCGCCGCCACTATCAAGCCAGCGCGTCCAGCGCCAATTTGCGTGCAGCGGCCACCTCTTGATAGAGCGACACCTCTCCGACCAGCGGTGACGCGCTGAGATGTCACCTCTAGTGATCACTCGGGCGCTTCACGTACGAAGATCACCGCTCATCCGACTTCATGATCCTTCGTCAGGTGGTGGAGATCACAAAGCCGTTGTCGTACCCCGTGTCGCAGATCACAGACCGGCAGGCATAAGATGCGGGGCAGTTGGGCTTGTGACCTGCTTCACATGTAAGCGATCTTGGGTGGGATTCAGGGCCCGGTCCGACGTAACCGCCAACAGTCAGTGCCGACTGAGAGGAGCGAGGAGCGTGAACGCCTATGCGCCCATCCTCGTGCTGGGAGCCCTCGGGGCAGGCTTTGCGATCTTCTCCGTGGTCATGGCCACGCTTATCGGTCCAAAGCGGTACAACCGCGCGAGGCTAGAGGCCTATGAGTGCGGCATCGAGCCGACCCCGACGCCGGCCGGTGGCGGGCGATTCCCCATCAAGTACTACCTGACGGCGATGCTCTTCATTGTCTTCGACATCGAGATCGTCTTCCTCTATCCCTGGGCCGTCACCTTCGACGCGCTCGGGATGTTCGGGCTCGTGGAGATGCTGCTCTTCGTGCTCACCGTCTTTGTCGCCTACGCGTACGTATGGCGTCGCGGCGGCCTGGAATGGGACTAAGGGTCTGAGGGGTCAAAGAGCATGGGACTCGAAGAGAAACTGCCGAGCGGATTTCTGCTGACCACCGTCGAGCAGGCCGCGGGCTGGATGCGGAAGTCGTCCGTCTTCCCCGCCACGTTCGGCCTCGCGTGCTGCGCCATCGAGATGATGACGACCGGCGCCGGGCGGTACGACATGGCGCGCTTCGGCATGGAGGTCTTCCGCGGCTCGCCGCGCCAGGCCGATCTGATGATCGTGGCGGGCCGGGTGAGCCAGAAGATGGCGCCGGTGCTGCGGCAGGTCTACGACCAGATGCCGAATCCCAAGTGGGTGATTTCCATGGGGGTTTGCGCATCGTCGGGCGGTATGTTCAACAATTACGCGATTGTGCAGGGTGTGGACCATGTGGTCCCGGTTGACATCTATTTGCCCGGCTGCCCGCCACGCCCCGAGATGCTGCTGGACGCGATCCTCAAGCTCCACCAGAAGATCCAGGACACCAAGCTCGGCGTGAACGCGGAAGAAGCGGCCCGTGAGGCGGAGGAGGCGGCCCTCAAGGCGCTCCCCACCATTGAGATGAAGGGGCTGCTGCGGTGAGCGACGCGCACGACGAGCACCGGAACGGCACCGGCGTACCGGCCCCGCGCGACGAGAGCGGCGAGGTCATCGGCGTACGCAGGGGCATGTTCGGCGCAGGCGACGGCGGTGACACGTCCGGCTACGGCGGACTCGTACGGACCGTCACCCTGCCCGGCGCGACCTCGCGCCCCTACGGCGGCTGGTTCGACGAGACCGCGGACGAACTGGAGGGAGCCCTCGAAGAGCAGGGCCTCGTCCCGGAGAACGCGATCGAGAAGACGGTCGTCGACCGCGGCGAGATCACCTTCCACATCGCGCGCGAGCACCTGGTGCGCGTCGCCCGGACCCTGCGCGACGACCCCGCCCTGCGCTTCGAACTGTGCACGGGCGTCAGCGGAGTGCACCTCCCCGGCGACAAGGGCCGCGAGCTGCACGCCGTCTACCACCTGCGCTCGATCACCCACAACCGGCTGATCCGGCTCGAGGTCACCGCCCCCGAAACCGATCCGCACGTGCCCTCGCTCGTCACGGTCTATCCGACCAACGACTGGCACGAGCGCGAGGCGTACGACTTCTTCGGCCTGATCTTCGACGGTCACCCGGCGCTCACGCGGATCATGATGCCGGACGACTGGCAGGGATTCCCGCAGCGCAAGGACTACCCCCTCGGCGGCATCCCCGTCGAATACAAGGGCGCCCAGATCCCGGCTCCGGACCAGCGGAGGTCGTACAGCTGATGTCTGCCACTCAGGGAACCTCCCAGGCTTCCCCCCGCGAGACGACCGAGGGCACCGTATACACGGTCACCGGCGGCGACTGGGACGAGGTCGTCCGGTCCGCCGCCAAGTCCGACGACGAGCGCATCATCGTCAACATGGGCCCGCAGCACCCGTCCACGCACGGCGTGCTCCGCCTCATCCTGGAGATCGACGGCGAGACGGTCACCGAGGCCCGCTGCGGCATCGGCTATCTGCACACCGGCATCGAGAAGAACCTCGAATACCGCACGTGGACGCAGGGCACGACGTTCGTCACCCGGATGGACTACCTGACGCCGTTCTTCAACGAGACGGCGTACTGCCTCGGGGTCGAGAAGCTCCTCGGCATCGAGGACCGGATCCCCGACCGCGCCTCGGTCATCCGGGTGCTCCTCATGGAGCTCAACCGCCTCTCCTCGCACCTGGTGTGCATCGCCACCGGCGGCATGGAGCTCGGCGCGACGACGATCATGATCTACGGATTCCGGGATCGTGAACTCGTTCTCGACCTCTTCGAGCTGATCACCGGCCTGCGCATGAACCACGCGTACATCCGGCCCGGCGGACTCGCCCAGGACCTGCCGCCCGGCACGGTCGACCAGCTGCGCGAGTTCGTGAAGAAAATGAAGAAGAACATCCCCGAGTACGACAAGCTCGCCACCGGGAACCCCATCTTCAAGGCCCGCATGGAGGACGTCGGCTACCTCGACCTCGCCGGCTGCATGGCGCTCGGCGCCACCGGACCGGTCCTGCGCTCCGCCGGCCTCCCGCACGACCTGCGCAAGACCCAGCCCTACTGCGGCTACGAGAACTACGACTTCGACATCCCGACCGCCGACACCTGCGACTCCTACGGGCGCTTCCTGATCCGCCTCGAGGAGATGCGGCAGTCGCTGCGCATCATCGAGCAGTGCGTGGACCGGCTCGCCCCGGGCCCGGTCATGGTCGAGGACAAGAAGATCGCCTGGCCCGCCCAACTGGCCCTCGGCCCGGACGGCCTCGGCAACTCGCTCGACCACATCAAGAAGATCATGGGCACCTCCATGGAGTCCCTCATCCACCACTTCAAGCTGGTGACCGAGGGGTTCCGGGTCCCGCCCGGACAGACGTACACGGCGGTCGAGTCGCCCAAGGGCGAACTCGGCGTGCACGTCGTCTCCGACGGCGGCACCCGCCCCTACCGGGTCCACTTCCGCGACCCGTCCTTCACCAACCTGCAGGCCATGGCGGCCATGTGCGAAGGCGGCCAGGTCGCCGACGTCATCGTCGCCGTCGCGTCCATCGACCCCGTGATGGGAGGCGTCGACCGGTGACCAGCATCCCTTCCGAGCAGGGCGCGGGCGTCAGCCTGGGCATGCCCCAACTTCCCGCCCCCGCCTACCCGGCCGACGTGCGGGCCAGGCTGGAGGTGGACGCCAAGGACGTCATCGCCCGCTACCCCGACTCCCGCTCGGCGCTCCTCCCCCTGCTGCACCTCGTGCAGTCCGAGGAAGGCCACGTCACGCGCACGGGCATGCAGTTCTGTGCCGACATGCTGGGGCTGACCACGGCCGAGGTCACGGCCGTGGCGACCTTCTACACCATGTACCGGCGCAAGCCCTCCGGTGACTACCAGGTCGGCGTCTGCACCAACACGCTCTGCGCCGTCATGGGCGGCGACGCGATCTTCGACGAGCTCAAGCAGCACCTCGGCGTCGGCAACGACGAGACGACCGAGGACGGCAAGATCACCCTTGAGCACATCGAGTGCAACGCCGCCTGCGACTTCGCCCCAGTGGTGATGGTCAACTGGGAGTTCTTCGACAACCAGACCCCCGAGTCGG
Organism: Streptomyces sp. NPDC044106; assembly: GCF_056433985.1. Lineage (NCBI taxonomy): Bacteria > Bacillati > Actinomycetota > Actinomycetes > Kitasatosporales > Streptomycetaceae > Streptomyces > Streptomyces sp. NPDC044106. Next base: position 254,021 of record NZ_JBWKFZ010000009.1, on the reverse strand, counting down.
CCAAGCAGCTCGTCGACGACCTGCGCTCGGGCGCCCCGGTCGCACCCACGCGCGGGGCGCCGATCTGCACGTACAAGGAGACCGCCCGGATCCTGGCGGGCTTCCCGGACGAGCGGCCCGGCGCCGTCGAGGCGACCGGCGCCGCCGGGCCCGCCTCACTGATCGGTCTGCGCCTGGCCAAGGGCGAGATGCCCCAGCCGCGCGTGGTCCACCCGCGCACGGGCGGCCCGCAGGACGAGACGCCCCCCGAACACCTCAGCTCGCACGACGCACCGCAGCAGACCTCGGCGTCCGACCCGGCCCACCCGGCAGGACCGACCGCCGAGGAGGGGGAGTGATGACCTTGGCAGCCGAGATCGACAACGAGACCAGCCCGGAGAAGCTCCTTTCGCCGGTCCTCTCCGCCTTCTGGGACGAGGAGAAGGCCTGGACGCTGGAGACCTACCGGCGCCACGAAGGGTACGAGGGCCTGCGCAAGGCGCTCGCCATGGACCCGGACGACCTCATTGCGTACGTGAAGGACTCGGGGCTCCGGGGCCGGGGCGGCGCGGGATTCCCCACCGGAATGAAGTGGCAGTTCATTCCGCAGGGCGACGGCAAGCCGCACTATCTGGTTGTCAACGCCGACGAATCGGAGCCGGGGACCTGCAAGGACATCCCGCTCCTCTTCGCGAACCCGCATTCCCTCATCGAGGGGATCGTGATCGCGTGCTACGCGATCCGTTCGTCGCATGCCTTCATCTACCTGCGGGGTGAAGTCGTCCCCGTACTGCGGCGGTTGCACGAGGCCGTCCGGGAGGCCTACGCGGCGGGCTACCTCGGGAAGAACGTGCTGGGCAGCGGGCTCGATCTCGAACTCACCGTGCACGCGGGCGCGGGCGCGTACATCTGCGGTGAGGAGACCGCGCTGCTCGACTCGCTCGAAGGCCGCCGTGGCCAGCCGCGACTGCGTCCCCCCTTCCCTGCCGTCGCGGGTCTCTACGCGTGCCCCACTGTGGTGAACAACGTCGAGTCCATCGCATCCGTTCCCGCGATCCTCCAGCGTGGAAAAGAGTGGTTCAAGTCGATGGGCAGCGAGAAGTCGCCCGGCTTCACCCTCTACTCGCTGAGCGGCCACGTCACCAACCCCGGTCAGTACGAGGCGCCGCTCGGCATCACGCTGCGCCAGCTGCTCGACATGAGCGGCGGCATGCGGGCCGGGCACCGGCTCAAGTTCTGGACCCCGGGCGGCTCCTCGACCCCGATGTTCACCGACGAGCACCTCGACGTCCCCCTCGACTACGAGGGCGTCGGCGCCGCCGGATCGATGCTCGGCACGAAGGCGCTGCAGTGCTTCGACGAGACGACGTGCGTCGTACGGGCGGTGACCCGCTGGACCGAGTTCTACGCCCACGAGTCCTGCGGCAAGTGCACGCCCTGCCGTGAAGGAACGTACTGGCTGGTCCAGTTGCTCCGCGACATCGAGGCCGGCAAGGGCGTCATGGCCGACCTGGAGAAGCTGAACGACATCGCCGACAACATCAACGGCAAGTCCTTCTGCGCCCTGGGCGACGGCGCGGCCTCGCCGATCTTCTCCTCGCTCAAGTACTTCCGCGAGGAGTACGAGCAGCACATCACCGGCAAGGGCTGCCCCTTCGACCCGGCCAAGTCGACTCTCTGGGCCGAGAGGCCCGCTGAAAGCGCGCAGGTGAACGCATGACAGTGACCACCAACAACGCTCCCTCCGGGGGCGGGGAGGCGGCGGTTCCGCCCGAGGATCTCGTCTCGCTGACCATCGACGGCATCGAGATCAGCGTCCCCAAGGGGACGCTGGTGATCCGGGCGGCCGAGCTGCTCGGCATCGAGATCCCGCGGTTCTGCGACCACCCGCTGCTCGACCCGGCGGGCGCCTGCCGCCAGTGCATCGTCGAGGTGGAGGGCCAGCGCAAGCCGATGGCGTCCTGCACCATCACCTGCACCGACGGCATGGTCGTGAAGTCGCAGCTGACCTCGCCCGTCGCGGAGAAGTCGCAGCGTGGCGTGATGGAGCTGCTGCTCATCAACCACCCGCTGGACTGCCCCGTCTGCGACAAGGGCGGCGAGTGCCCGCTGCAGAACCAGGCGATGCAGGTCGGCGACGTGGACACCCGCTTCGAGGGCAAGAAGCGGACGTACGAGAAGCCGGTCCCGATCTCCACACAGGTGCTGCTCGACCGTGAACGGTGCGTGCTCTGCGCGCGCTGCACCCGGTTCAGCAACCAGATCGCAGGCGACCCGATGATCGAACTCATCGAGCGGGGCGCGCTCCAGCAGGTCGGCACCGGTGAGGGCGACCCCTTCGAGTCGTACTTCTCCGGGAACACCATCCAGATCTGCCCGGTCGGCGCGCTGACCTCGGCGGCGTACCGCTTCCGCTCCCGCCCCTTCGACCTGGTGTCGTCGCCCTCGGTGTGCGAGCACTGCTCCGGCGGCTGCGCCACGCGCACCGACCACCGGCGCGGCAAGGTCATGCGGCGGCTCGCGGCGGACGACCCCGAGGTCAACGAGGAGTGGATGTGCGACAAGGGCCGCTTCGGCTTCCGGTACGCGCAGCGCCCCGACCGGCTGACCACCCCCCTGGTGCGCGACGCCTCGACGGGTGAGCTCCAGCCCGCCAGCTGGCCCGAGGCCCTGGAGGTCGCGGCCCGTGGTCTCGCCGCCGCGCGTGGCCGGGCCGGGGTACTCACCGGCGGCCGGCTCACCGTGGAGGACGCCTACGCGTACAGCAAGTACGCGCGCGTGGCGCTCGACACGAACGACATCGACTTCCGCGTGCGCGTGCACAGCAGCGAGGAGGCCGACTTCCTCGCCGCCCGGGTGGCCGGGCGGGGCCGGGATCTCGACGGGAGCGGCGTCACGTACGCCCTCCTGGAGAAGGCCCCCGCCGTGCTGCTCGCCGGGTTCGAGTCCGAGGAGGAGGCGCCCGGCGTCTTCCTGAGGCTGCGCAAGGCCTGGCGCAAGCACGGCCAGCGCACCTTCTCCCTCGCGACGTTCGCGACCCGGGGCCTGGAGAAGGCGGGTGGCACGCTGCTGCCCGCGGCGCCGGGCACCGAGACCGAGTGGCTGGACGCGCTCGCCGCGGGGGTCGGCCTGGAGGGCGCCGGGCCCGAGGCGTCCGAGGCGCTGCGTGCCGAGGGCGCCGTCATCGTCGTCGGTGAGCGGCTCGCGGCCGTGCCGGGCGGCCTCACCGCCGCCGTGCGCGCCGCCACCGCGACCGGCGCCCGGCTGGTGTGGATTCCGCGCAGGGCGGGCGAGCGTGGCGCCATCGAGGCGGGCGCGCTGCCTTCGCTGCTGCCCGGCGGGCGTCCGGCCACCGACCCGCGCGCGCGGGACGAGGTCGCGCTCGCCTGGGGCGTCGCCGAACTCCCGCACCGCTTCGGCCGCGACACCGGCCAGATCATCGAGGCCGCCGCGACCGGCGAGCTGGGCGCCCTCCTGGTGGCGGGCGTCGAGGTCGCCGACCTGCCCGATCCCACGCGCGCGCGTGCGGCGCTCGACGAGGTCGGCTTCCTGGTCTCGCTCGAACTGCGGCCCAGCGAGGTGACGGAGCGGGCCGACGTGGTCCTTCCGGTGGCCGCGGTGGCGGAGAAGCCGGGCACGTTCCTCAACTGGGAGGGCAGGGCGCGGATGTTCGACGCCGCGCTCAAGCCGGACCAGATGACGCGCAGGCTGGCGCCGACCGACGCGCGGGTCCTGCACATGCTGGCCGATGCCGGGGACATCCACCTCGGCCTGCCCGACCTGGTGACGCTCCGCCGCGAGCTGGACCGGCTCGGCGGCTGGGACGGGCCCCACGCGACGGAACCCCTTGAGACCGGCGCCCAGCCGCCCCGGCCCGCCGCCGGAGAGGCCGTCCTGGCCGGGCACCGGATGCTGCTCGACCAGGGGCGCCTGCAGGACGGTGACGAGGCGCTGGCCGGCACCCGGCACGCCGCCCACGCGCGCGTGTCCGCGGCCACCGCGGCCGAGGCGGGCGTGAAGGACGGCGACCTGCTCGCCGTCACCGGACCGGCCGGGGCGACCGAACTCCCGCTCCTGGTCACGCGGATGCCCGACCGGGTGGTCTGGCTGCCGCTGAACTCGGCCGGGGGAGGCGTCCTTTCGGACACCGGCGCGCGCCCCGGCGATCTCGTCCGCATCGGCCCGGCGGTCCTGCCGGAGCCCATCGAGGCCCCGGAGGTGACGTCGTGACGCACACGCTGGTGCCGCTTGCGGCGGAAGACCTGTCCATGTTCGGCCGCGACCCCTGGTGGCTCGTCGCCTTCAAGGCGGTGTTCTGCTTCGCGTTCCTGATGGTGACGGTCCTCTTCGCCATCGTGTGGGAGCGCAAGGTCGTCGCCTGGATGCAGCTGCGTATCGGCCCCAACAGGAACGGCCCCTGGGGTCTGCTGCAGTCCCTCGCGGACGGCGTCAAGCTGATGCTCAAGGAAGACGTGATCGTCAAGCGTGCGGACAAGGTGGTCTACATCCTTGCCCCCGTCGTCGCCGCGATCCCGGCCTTCATGGCGATCGCGGTGATCCCCTTCGGGCCCGCGGGCAACGAAGTCTCGATCTTCGGCCACCGCACCACGATGCAGCTCACCGACCTGCCGATCGCGATGCTCTACATCCTCGCGGTCGCCTCCGTCGGCATCTACGGCATCGTCCTCGCGGGCTGGAGTTCCGGATCGACGTATCCGCTCCTCGGCGGTCTGCGCTCCTGCGCGCAGATGATCTCCTACGAGATCGCGATGGGCGCGGCCTTCGCCTCGGTCTTCCTCTACTCCGGGTCGATGTCGACCTCGGCGATCGTGGAGGCGCAGGCGGACCGCTGGTACATCCTGCTGCTGCCCGTCTCGTTCATCATCTACATCGTGACGATGGTCGGCGAGACCAACCGCGCGCCGTTCGACATGCCGGAGTCCGAGGGCGACCTCGTCGGTGGCTTCAACACCGAGTACTCCTCCATCAAGTTCGCGATGTTCATGCTCGCCGAGTACGTCAACATGGTCACCGTCTCGGCGGTCTCGACCACGCTCTTCCTGGGCGGCTGGCGGGCCCCGTACCCGGTCAGCACCTTCTGGGAGGGCGCGAACCACGGCTGGTGGCCGATGCTCTGGTTCGTGATCAAGGTGCAGCTGCTGCTTTTCTTCTTCATCTGGCTGCGCGGCTCGCTGCCCCGCGTCCGCTACGACCAGCTGATGAAGCTCGGCTGGAAGGTCCTGATCCCGGTCTCGGTCGTCTGGCTGATGCTCGTCGCCACGATCAGGGCGATGCGGAACGAGGACTACGAGTTCACCTCCATCGCGCTCTACGGCGGCGGCGGGATCATCGCGCTGCTGTTGCTCTCCGTGGTCGTGGACGTCTTCCGCGACAAGCGCGAGAAGGAGAGCGCCGCCGACGAGGAGAAGCCGGTCGCCTTCGACCCGATGGCGGGCGGATTCCCCGTGCCGCCACTGCCCGGACAGAGCCTGCCACCCGTCCCGCGACGGCGCTCGCGCCACGAGCGGGAGCTGATTGTCAGTGGTGGACCGGATACTCAAAGTGACGGAACCCGAAGTGATGGAAAGGAGGCGTCCGATGGCTGAGTCGAACCAGGAGTCACAGGAGTCACCCGAATCGAACCAATCGAAGCAGGGGTTCCAGAACCCCGTCGCGGGCTTCGGCGTGACCTTCAAGGCCATGTTCAAGAAGCGGCTGACCGAGCAGTATCCGGAGCAGCAGAAGACCACTGCTCCGCGCTTCCACGGCAGGCACCAGCTGAACCGCCATCCGGACGGCCTGGAGAAGTGCGTCGGCTGTGAGCTCTGCGCCTGGGCCTGTCCCGCGGACGCCATCTACGTGGAGGGCGCGGACAACACCGACGAGGAGCGCTACTCGCCCGGCGAGCGGTACGGCCGCGTCTACCAGATCAACTACGCCCGCTGCATCCTGTGCGGACTGTGCATCGAGGCGTGCCCCACGCGCGCGCTGACGATGACGAACGAGTTCGAGCTGGCCGACACCAGCCGCGAGAACCTCATCTACACCAAGGAGCAGCTGCTCGCCGGTCTTGAGGAGGGCATGGTCGACAGCCCGCACTCGATCTTCCCCGGCACGGACGAGCAGGACTACTACCGTGGCCTGGTGACGGAGGCGGCGCCCGGGACGGTGCCCCAGGTCGCCTACTCCAAGGGCGAGACGCCTCAGGAGGCCGCCTCGGACTTCGGTGACGGTGAGCCGGCGTCGGAGCAGGTGATCGGCCGATGACGCAGCTCGCCGCCTACTCGACCTCCACCGGCGAGGCCTTCCAGTTCTGGGTGCTCGGCACGGTCGCGGTGATCGGCGCCCTGTGCACCATCCTCATGAAGAAGGCCGTGCACAGCGCGCTCTGCCTGGCCGGGACCATGATCATCCTCGCGGTGTTCTACCTGGCCAACGGCGCGTACTTCCTGGGCATCGTCCAGATCGTCGTCTACACCGGCGCGATCATGATGCTCTTCCTCTTCGTGGTCATGCTCGTCGGCGTCACCGCCGCCGACTCCCTGACGGAGACCATCAAGGGACAGCGCTGGCTGGCCCTGCTCTGCGGGCTCGGCTTCGCGGTGCTGCTCTTCGCGGGCATCGGGAACGCGTCGATGAACGAGTTCAACGGCCTCGGCAAGGCGAACTCCAGCGGCAACGTGGAGGGGCTCGCCCGGCTGATCTTCACGAAGTACGTCTTCGCCTTCGAGATCACCGGCGCCCTGCTCATCACGGCCACCATCGGCGCGATGGTGCTCACCCACCGCGAGCGCACGGAGCGTGCCAAGACCCAGCGCGAGCGGTCCGAGGAGCGCGTGCGCGAGGGCAAGCACCTGCCGCCGCTGCCCGCCCCCGGTGTGTACGCCCGGCACAACGCCGTGGACATCGCGGGCCTGCTCCCCGACGGCACCCCGTCCGAGCTCACGGTCAACCAGACGCTCCGCGAGCGCGGCCAGATCCGTGACGTGTCGACCGAGGCGCTGGACGACCTGCGGGCGCTGGAGCAGCGCTCCGCCGACCGCCTGGAGCGGACCGACCTGCGCCGGACCGATGCCGGGCGGACCGAGGAGGCGTCGAAGTGAACCCCGTCAACTACCTGTACCTCGCGGCGCTGTTGTTCACGATCGGTGCGACCGGCGTGCTCATCAGGCGCAACGCGATCGTGGTGTTCATGTGCATCGAGCTCATGCTCAACGCCTGCAACCTCGCGTTCGTCGCCTTCTCCCGGATGCACGGCAATCTCGACGGCCAGATCATCGCGTTCTTCACGATGGTCGTCGCCGCCGCGGAGGTCGTGGTCGGACTCGCGATCATCGTGTCGCTGTTCCGTTCCCGCCACTCGGCCTCGGTCGACGACGCCAGCCTGATGAAGCTGTAAGGGGTCGCAGGAACCGTGAATATGGAGAACCTTATTGCGCTGCTCGTCGCGGCGCCTCTGCTCGGAGCGGCCGTACTGCTGTGCGGCGGGCGGGCACTGGACCGCGTGGGCCACTGGCTCGGCACGCTGCTCGCGGCCGCCTCCTTCGTCATCGCCGTCGTGCTCTTCACCGACATGCTGGGCAAGGGCGCCGAGGAGCGCTCGCTGTCGCAGCACCTGTTCAGCTGGGTCCCCGTCGAGGGGTTCCAGGCGGACGTCGCCTTCCAGCTCGACCAGCTGTCGATGACGTTCGTGCTGCTGATCTCCGGTGTGGGCACCCTGATCCACATCTACTCGGTCGGGTACATGGAGCACGACGAGCGGCGCCGCCGCTTCTTCGGCTATCTGAACCTGTTCCTCGCGGCGATGCTCCTTCTCGTCCTCGCCGACAACTACCTGCTCCTGTACGTCGGGTGGGAGGGCGTCGGTCTCGCCTCGTACCTCCTGATCGGCTTCTGGCAGCACAAGCCCAGCGCGGCCACCGCCGCGAAGAAGGCCTTCCTGGTCAACCGGGTCGGCGACATGGGCCTCTCGATCGCCATCATGCTGATGTTCACCACCTTCGGGACCTTCGCCTTCGGTCCCGTCCTGGGGGCCACCGGTGAGACGTCGGAGGGCAAGCTCACCGCCATCGGCCTGATGCTGCTGCTCGCCGCGTGCGGCAAGTCCGCGCAGGTGCCGCTGCAGTCCTGGCTCGGTGACGCGATGGAGGGCCCGACCCCGGTCTCGGCCCTGATCCACGCGGCGACCATGGTGACCGCGGGCGTGTACCTGATCGTCCGCTCCGGCGCGATCTTCAACGCCGCCCCGGACGCGCAGCTCGCCGTCACCGTCGTGGGCGCCGTCACGCTCCTCTTCGGTGCGATCGTCGGTTGCGCGAAGGACGACATCAAGAAGGCCCTGGCGGGCTCGACGATGTCCCAGATCGGGTACATGATCCTGGCCGCCGGCCTCGGCCCCATCGGCTACGTCTTCGCGATCATGCACCTCGTGACGCACGGCTTCTTCAAGGCCGGGCTCTTCCTCGGCGCCGGTTCGGTCATGCACGGCATGAACGACGAGGTCGACATGAGGAAGTACGGCGGCCTCAGGAAGTACATGCCGGTCACCTTCGTCACCTTCGGCCTCGGCTACCTCGCGATCATCGGCTTCCCCGGCCTGTCCGGCTTCTTCTCCAAGGACAAGATCATCGAGGCGGCGTTCGCCAAGGGCGGCACGGAGGGCTGGATCCTCGGCTCGGTGGCGCTCCTGGGCGCGGCCATCACCGCGTACTACATGACACGCGTGATGATCATGACCTTCTTCGGCGAGGAGCGTTGGCGCAACCGGCCGACGGCCTCCCCGGACCAGCCGGACGTCGAGCCCGCGGCGGAGCACCGCGGCGCGCACGAGGAACCGCACCCGCACGAGTCCCCGAAGTCCATGACCATCCCGATGATCGTGCTCGCCTTCGGGTCGGTGTTCGCCGGCGGCTTCTTCAGCATCGGCGACCGCTTCATGCACTGGCTCGAGCCGGTCACCAAGCACGACCACGGTGACTCGCCACTGAGCGCTGCCACGGTCACGGGCGCCACCATGGTGGTCCTCGTCATCGGCGTCGCCCTCGCCTACGTCCAGTACGGCCGCCGGCCCGTCCCGGTCACCGCCCCGCGCGGCTCGCTGGTCACCAGGGCCGCCCGCCGCGACCTCCTCCAGGACGACTTCAACCACGTCGTCCTGGTCCGCGGCGGCGAGCACCTCACGCGGTCCCTGGTCTACGTCGACCACACCCTGGTCGACGGGGTCGTCAACGGCACGGCGGCCTCGGTCGGCGGCCTCTCGGGCCGGCTGCGCAAACTGCAGAACGGCTACGCCCGCTCCTACGCGGTCTCGATGTTCGGCGGCGCTGCGGTACTCATCGCCGCGACCCTGCTGATGAGGGCGGTCTGATACCGATGTCCTTTCCCCTCCTGACAGCGACGGCGGTCCTGCCCGCGGCCGGCGCGATCGCCACGGCAGCCGTCCCGGCCGCCCGGCGGACCGCCGCCAAGTGGCTGGCGCTGCTCGTCTCGCTCGCCACGCTCGGCCTCGCGGTGACCGTGCTCGTACGGTTCGACCCGGACGGGGACCGCTACCAACTGACCGAGTCGCACGCCTGGATCGCGGACTTCGGAGTGCGGTACGAGCTCGGGGTCGACGGCATCGCCGTGGCGCTCGTCGCGCTCACCGCCCTCCTGATGCCCTTCATCATCCTGGCGGGCTGGCACGACGCCGATCCCCTCGAAACGAAGTCCTCGCGCTGGCGGCCCACTCAAGGCTTCTTCGCCCTCATCCTCGCCGTCGAGGCGATGGTGATCATCTCTTTCGAGGCCACCGACGTCTTCGTCTTCTACATCTTCTTCGAAGCCATGCTCATCCCGATGTACTTCCTCATCGGCGGCTTCGGAGACCGTGCCCACGCGGGCACCGACGAGAACGCCTCGGCCCAGCGCTCCTACGCGGCCGTGAAGTTCCTCCTCTACAACCTCGTCGGCGGCCTCATCATGCTGGCCGCCGTGATCGGGCTCTATGTGGTGGCGGGCAGCTTCTCCCTCCAGGAGATCACCGAGGCCCGCGCCAACGGCACGCTGACCATGGCGACCAGCACCGAGCGGTGGCTGTTCCTCGGCTTCTTCTTCGCCTTCGCGGTGAAGGCGCCGCTGTGGCCGCTGCACACCTGGCTGCCGAACGCGATGGGGGAGTCCACCGCCCCGGTGGCCGTGCTGATCACGGCCGTCGTGGACAAGGTCGGCACGTTCGCGATGCTGCGGTTCTGCCTCGGGCTCTTCCCCGAGGCGAGCAAGTGGGCGACGCCGGTCATCCTCGTACTCGCCCTGATCAGCATCATCTACGGAGCGCTGCTCGCGGTCGGCCAACGCGACATCAAGCGCCTGGTGGCGTACGCGTCGATCTCGCACTTCGGCTTCATCGTCCTCGGCATCTTCGCGATGACCTCGCAGGGTCAGTCCGGCGCCACGCTCTACATGGTCAACCACGGCATCTCGACCGCCGCGCTGATGCTGGTCGCCGGATTCCTGATCTCGCGGCGCGGCTCGCGGCTCATCGCCGACTACGGCGGGGTCCAGAAGGTCGCCCCGGTGCTCGCGGGCACCTTCCTGATCGGCGGCCTGGCCACCCTGTCGCTCCCCGGGCTCGCGCCCTTCGTGAGTGAATTCCTCGTCCTGGTCGGCGCGTTCGCGCGCTACCCGGTGGTGGGCATCATCGCGACCGTGGGCATCGTGCTCGCCGCGCTGTACACGCTCGTCCTCTACCAGCGGACCATGACGGGCCCCGTGAAGGCGGAGGTCTCGGCCATGCCCGACCTCCGGGTGCGTGAACTGGTCGTGGTGGCCCCGCTGATCGCGCTCCTGATCGGCCTCGGGGTCTACCCGAAGCCGCTCACCGACCTGGTGAACCCGGCGGTCGAGCACACGATGTCCGACGTACAGAAGAAGGACCCCCAGCCCGATGTGGAGGCGGCCAAGTGAGCGCATCAGCCGTCCACAGCCTGTGGACAATGGCGGCGGCGGACCCGATCGACAAGATCGACGCGCCCAACATCGAGTACGGGCAGCTGTCGCCGGTACTGATCGTCATCGGCGCCGCCGTCCTCGGAGTGCTCATCGAAGCCTTCGTCCCCCGCAAGTCCCGTTACTACGTGCAGCTCTTCGTCTCCGTGGTCTCCCTGGCCGCCGCCTTCGCCGCGGTCGTCGGACTCGCGGCCCGGGGCTTCGGCACCACCAAGGCGCAGGTCGCGGCGATGGGCGCGATCGCGGTCGATGGCCCCGCGCTCTTCCTCCAGGGCACGATCCTGCTCACCGGCATCGTCGCGATCTTCACCTTCGCGGAGCGCAGGCTCGACCCGGTGGCGCACGGCAACCGCGTCGACTCGTTCGCCGCGCAGGCAGGCGCCGTACCGGGCAGTGAGGCCGAACAGGCCGCCACCAAGGCCGGGTTCACCACCACCGAGGTGTTCCCGCTGGCGCTGTTCGCCATCGGCGGCATGCTCGTCTTCCCCGCGGCCAACGACCTCCTGACGCTCTTCATCGCGCTGGAAGTCTTCTCGCTCCCGCTCTACCTGCTCTGCGCACTCGCCCGCCGCAAGCGCCTGATGTCGCAGGAAGCCGCCGTCAAGTACTTCCTGCTCGGCGCCTTCGCCTCGGCGTTCACGCTCTTCGGCATCGCGCTCCTCTACGGGTACGCGGGTTCGGTGTCGTACGCGACGGTCGCGAACGTCGTCGAGGGCAACGTCAAGACCGTGGACCCGGCGCTCGCCGACACCATGGGCAACGACGCGCTGCTCCTGATCGGCGTCGCGATGGTGGTGATGGGGCTGCTCTTCAAGGTCGGCGCGGTGCCCTTCCACATGTGGACCCCGGATGTGTACCAGGGCGCGCCGACACCGGTCACCGGCTTCATGGCGGCGGCGACGAAGGTGGCCGCGTTCGGCGCGCTCCTCCGTCTCCTCTACGTGGTGCTTCCGGGCCTGCGCTGGGACTGGCGGCCGGTCATGTGGGGCGTCGCGATCATCACGATGCTGGGCGGCGCGATCATCGCGATCACCCAGACCGACATCAAGCGGCTCCTCGCCTACTCGTCGATCGCGCACGCGGGCTTCATCCTCGCCGGTGTCATCGCGACGACCCCGGACGGCGTCTCGTCCGTCCTCTTCTACCTGGGTGCCTACTCCTTCGTGACCATCGGCGCCTTCGCCGTCGTCACGCTGGTGCGGGACGCGGGCGGCGAGGCGACGCACCTGTCCAAGTGGGCGGGGCTCGGCCGGAGATCCCCGCTGGTCGCCGCGGTCTTCGCGGTCTTCCTGCTCGCCTTCGCCGGTATCCCGCTGACGTCCGGGTTCGCGGGCAAGTTCGCGGTCTTCAAGGCGGCGGCGGAGGGCGGCGCGGGCGGGCTGGTCGTGGTCGGTGTGCTTTCGTCGGCGGTCGCCGCGTTCTTCTACATCCGCGTGATCGTCCTCATGTTCTTCAGCGAGCCGAAGGCGGACGGACCCACGGTCGCCGTGCCCTCGCCGCTGACGATGACGGCGATCGGTGTGGGCGTCGCGGTGACGCTGGTCCTGGGCGTGGCCCCGCAGTACTTCCTGGATCTGGCGGGCCAGGCGGGTGTCTTCGTCCGGTAGCCCGACCGTTCGAACAAGCGTCGCCGCCCGGCATCCCGAGAAGGGGTGCCGGGCGGCGGCCTGTGGATAACTGTCCGGGGTGTCGGTGGAGAGCCCTATCGTGGAGGCAGTGGTCGAGGCAGGACGTACGGCGGGGGACAGGGCGATGGATGGGACCGACAGTATGAGTGAGGTGACGGCGCCGGTATCGGTGCCGGGCGCGACGGCCGGCGGCGTGACGGAGAGCGACGCCCTGCGCACGCTCCACCGCGTCTTCGGGTACGACTCCTTCCGCGGCGAGCAGGAAGCGATCATCGACCACGTGGTGGGCGGCGGGGACGCCGTCGTCCTCATGCCGACCGGCGGCGGCAAGTCCCTCTGCTACCAGATCCCGGCCCTGGTCAGGCCGGGCACGGGCGTCGTGGTCTCCCCGCTCATCGCGCTCATGCAGGACCAGGTGGACGCGCTGCGGGCGCTCGGCGTGCGGGCCGGGTTCATCAACTCCACGCAGGACTTCGACGAGCGGCGCGTGATGGAGGCGGAGTTCGTCGCGGGCGAGCTCGACGTGCTCTATCTCGCTCCTGAGCGGCTGCGCCTGGACGCCACCCTGGACCTCCTCTCGCGAGCCAAGATCTCCGTCTTCGCCATCGACGAGGCGCACTGCGTCGCCCAGTGGGGCCACGACTTCCGCCCCGACTACCTGGCGCTCTCGCTCCTCGGGGAGCGCTGGCCGGACGTGCCGCGGCTCGCCCTGACGGCCACGGCCACGCACGCCACGCACCGGGAGATCACGCAGCGGCTCGGCATGCCCGACGCCAAGCACTTCGTGGCCAGCTTCGACCGGCCCAACATCCAGTACCGCATCGTGCCGAAGGCCGAGCCGAAGAAGCAGCTCCTGTCCTTCCTGAAGGAGGAGCACGCGGGCGACGCGGGCATCGTCTACTGCCTCTCGCGCAATTCGGTGGAGAAGACCGCCGAATTCCTCTGCAAGAACGGCATCGAGGCCGTCCCGTACCACGCGGGCCTCGACGCGGGCGTGCGAGCGGCCCACCAGTCCCGCTTCCTGCGCGAGGAGGGCCTCGTCGTCTGCGCCACGATCGCCTTCGGCATGGGCATCGACAAGCCGGACGTCCGCTTCGTCGCCCACCTCGACCTGCCCAAGTCGGTCGAGGGGTACTACCAGGAGACGGGCCGCGCGGGCCGCGACGGCCTGCCCTCGACGGCCTGGATGGCGTATGGCCTCCAGGACGTCGTCCAGCAGCGCAAGATGATCCAGGGCAGCGAGGGCGACGAGGCGTTCCGGCGCCGGGCCGCCGCGCATCTGGACTCGATGCTGGCGCTGTGCGAGACCGCGCAGTGCCGCCGCGCCCAGCTCCTGACGTACTTCGGCCAGGAGACGACGGCGCCGGAGTCCTGCGGGAACTGCGACACCTGCCTCACCCCGCCCGAGACGTGGGACGGCACGGTGGCGGCGCAGAAGGTCCTCTCCACGGTCGTACGCCTCCAGCGCGAGCGCGGCCAGAAGTTCGGCGCGGGCCAGATCATCGACATCCTGCTGGGCAAGAAGACCGCGAAGGTCATCCAGTTCGACCACGACCAGCTCTCCGTCTTCGGCATCGGCGAGGAACTGGCGGAGGGCGAGTGGCGGGGCGTGGTGCGGCAGTTGCTCGCGCAGGGCCTGATCGCGGTCGAGGGGGAGTACGGCACGCTGGTGCTCACCGAGGCCAGTGGCGCCGTCCTCGGCCGGGAGCGTGAGGTGCGACTGCGCAAGGAGCCGAAGCGGGCGCCTGCGGCGCGGGCGTCCAAGGGCGAGCGCAAGGCGAAGTCCGCGGCGGCGGTCGCCGAGCTGCCCCAGGAGGCGGTGCCGCTCTTCGAGGCGCTGCGTGCCTGGCGCGCCGCCCAGGCGAAGGAGCAGGGCGTCCCCGCGTACGTGATCTTCCACGACGCGACGCTGCGGGAGATCGCGACGCTGCGGCCCACGTCCGTGGCGGACCTGGCGGGCATCAGCGGTGTGGGCGAGAAGAAGCGAGCGACGTACGGCGAGGGCGTGGTCGGGGTCGTCGCGGAGTTCCTGGGCGGGGCGCCTGCCGGGGACGGGACGTCGGGTGAGGCTCCGGGCGGGTCGGAGGTGCCGCTCAGCGATGAGGTGGAGCCGGACTGGGGGGATGAGGAGCCGGACTGGTAGGTCCGACGTGCCACGGCCGGCTCCCGGGGGTGGGGGCCGGCCAGGACAGCTCTACGGGGTCTCGCGCGCCGAGCGCCGAGCGGTGATGGCGGTGAGGTCGAGTTCGATGGTGAAAGGAACGCTCACCTTGAGGGCGTCGTGGAAGATGCCGGTCGGCGCGTAGATGCGCGTCGCGGGTTCGAGTTCGAAGACGTAGACCACCGGGCGGCCCTTGTCGTTCTCCATGCGCCAGTAGTGCCGGATGCCTGCCTTGGCGTACTTGAGCGGCTTGGCCTCCCTGTCCCGGGCCTCGGAGTCGGGGGAGACGACCTCGACGGCCAGCACGACGGTTTCTGCGGGGACGCGTGTCTGGCCGGGGTCGAGGATCTCCTCGGCGGGCACGACAATGACGTCCGGCTCAGGTCTGTTCTGCGAGTCGATATCGATGGTGAATCCGCGCAGGACTTCGAGGCCGGCGGAGGCGGCCTCCTCCAGGTGCCGCTCCAAGAAACTGACCGCTCGCGAGTGAAAAATTGTTTGCGGACTCACGAAGACAAGGCTCCCGTCGATCAGCTCCGTGTGCGGAGGCAGATTCGGAAGCCGGTCCAGGTCGTCGGCGGTCCAGCCACCCTTGGGCGGGACCGGCCACGTAGGCCCGGAAGCCTCGGGTTCGACACGCATCAGTGCTCCCATGGGGTGGAGTCTCACCGGTCCGACCAGCGTATCGGGCAGGAACCCGTAAAGGTCTGCACGCACGTGTGAACGAGTGTCGGCACCTTGACTCATTCGAGGGCCCCCGCCGAGGTCACACGGGGTCCAGCGCTTCCGTACGAGTTCACCTCGGCCGCCCGCTTGAACCAAGTGCATGACACAAGCGGGCGGCCGAGGTCCCTCGTCGGTGGGTCAGCGCGCTGCCGCGATCCGGCCCGTCACCTCGCCGAGCCCCACCTTGGTGCCGTGCGGGCCGGGGGCCCAGGCCGAGAGCGTGACCTCGTCGCCGTCCTCCAGGAACGTCCGCTTGCCGTCGGGGAGTTCGAGGGGGTCGCGGCCGTTCCAGGTGATCTCGATGAGGGAGCCGTACTGGCCGGGCTCGGGGCCGCTGACCGTGCCCGAGCCGTACAGGTCGCCGGTGCGCAGTGAGGCGCCGTTGACCGTCATGTGCGCCAGCTGCTGCGCGGCCGTCCAGTAGACGGTGGAGAACGGCGGTTCGGAGATGACCTCGCCGTTGAGGGTGACCGTGATGCGCAGGTCGTAGCCGCCGGGCTCGTCGGCCACGGACTCCGCGGAGTCGTCCAGGTACGGCAGGAGCTGGTGGGTGCGCTCCGGGGGCGCGATCCGCGCCGAGTCCAGCGCTTCGAGCGGGGTGATCCACGCGGAGACGGAGGTGGCGAAGGACTTGCCGAGGAACGGTCCGAGCGGGACGTACTCCCAGGCTTGGATGTCGCGCGCCGACCAGTCGTTGAGGAGCGTCAGCCCGAAGACGTGCTCGCGGAAGTCGGCCAGGGGCACGGGCTTCCCGTGCGCCGAGGGGGCGCCGACCACGAAGCCCACCTCCGCCTCGATGTCGAGCCGGACGGAGGGACCGAAGACGGGAGCCGTGTCGGCGGGCGCCTTGCGCTGGCCCGCCGGGCGGACGATGTCCGTCCCCGAGACCACGACCGTGCCGGACCGGCCGTGGTAACCGATGGGCAGGTGCTTCCAGTTGGGGGTCAGCGGGGACGGTGCGTCCGGCCGGAACATCTGGCCCAGATTGCTCGCGTGGTGCTCGGACGCGTAGAAGTCGACGTAGTCCGCGACCTCGAAGGGCAGGTGCAGCCGCACGTCGGAGAGGGGGTGGAGCAGGGGGCGTACCGCGTCCCGGTGGGACGGGACCGTCACCCATGCCGTGAGGGCGCGGCGCACGTCGGACCAGGTCCGGCGGCCCGCGGCGAGCAGCGCGTTCAGGGTGGGGCGGGCGAGCAGCGAGACGTAGGGGGAGCCGAGTGCGGCGGCCGCGGCGCCGGCGTCCAGGACGTGGCTGCCGAGCCGTACCCCGACCCTGCGCCGGTCGTCCGCCTCGCCGGCCAGGGAGAACACGCCGTAGGGAAGATTGTGCGGTCCGAAGGGGTCGCCCTCGGGCAGGCCGAAGGGATCGCCTTCGGGGAGGTCGGCGGCGCCGCCTCCGGGGAGGTCGGTGGAGTCACCGGCGGCCGGGTCGAGCGGGGTCTGCTCGGACATGCGTACCTGCCTCGCTTTCCATAGGGGTGTGCCACACGTTACGTGTGGAGGCCTCCGTTGCGGCAGTGTCCAAAAGGTTCGTCATGCCCAAATGGTTCGTCATGCCCGAACGGCCTTGCTGGACCGGCGGCCATCCCATCGCCCCGCTCGCGTCCGGCACTTGGCCGCTTCCATCCGGTGACGCGCGTAGTCGGAATGAGGCATGCCGGAATCTAATCTTCCACTTTCCGGTGAACCGGGGAGGCCCCCGTCCCCTCGGTCTCACTCGCCCGTATGCGCACCTTGCCAAGCAGCTTCCGGCCGGGCCCAGGATCCGTATTCTCTGGATCATGGCCGCTCCCCTCGCATATGCACTCATCGCCACTGACCTGGACGGGACGCTGCTGCGCGGCGACGACACGGTCTCGGACCGGTCAAGGCGGGCACTGGCCGCCGTGGGGGAGCAGGGTGCCCGGCACCTCGTAGTGACCGGCCGCCCCGCGCCGCGGGTGCGGCCCCTCTTCGACGCGCTCGGCTACGACGGCCTCGCCGTCTGCGGCCAGGGGGCCCAGCTGTACGACGCGGGGGCGGACCGGATGGCGTGGTCGGTGACGCTGGAGCGCGAGCTCGGCGAGACCGCGCTCGGCAAGATCGAGGCCGAGGTCGGGCAGGTCTACGCGGCGGTGGACCAGGACGGCGTGGACGGTCTCACGCTCATCGAGCCGGGGTACGAGATGCCGCACCCCACCCTCCCCGCGGTCCGGGTGCCCGCCCGTGACGTGCTGTGGGAGGAGCCCATCAGCAAGGTGCTGTTGCGCCATCCTTCGCTGGCGGACGACGAGTTGGCGGCGGTGGCGCGGGACGCGGTGGGCTCGCTCGCGACGGTGACCATGTCGGGGCCCGGCACGGTCGAGCTCCAGCCGTGCGGGGTGACCAAGGCGACCGGGCTCGCGCTGGCCGCCGAACGGCTCGGCCTGACGGCCGCGGACACGATCGCCTTCGGGGACATGCCCAATGACATCCCCATGTTCCTGTGGGCGGCGCACGGCGTGGCCATGGCCAACGCGCACGACGAACTCAAGGCGGTGTCCGACGAGTTGGCCCTCTCGAACGAGGACGACGGCGTGGCCGTGGTCCTCGAACGCCTCCTGGGCAGGACCTAGGGTCTGTCTTTCGGATCAGGCCGGACTTGGGTGACCTTGCCTTGGGTGGGGCTTGAGCGGGGTCTGGTGCGTGCAGCTGCAAGGCGGAGGAGGGCGGCAACGCGGAGCGTTGGCAACCGACGACAACGCCGCAGATGTGCGTACCAGGCCCCGCGACCCTGGACAGATCCGAAAGACAGGCCCTAGCCCGCCGTCCGCCGGATCCGCTTCTCCCAGGTCCGGTGGAAGACGACCTCGGCGCCCTCCCGGCACACCACCTCGTCCGAGGTGATGAAGTCCGCGGCGTCGCAGGTGATCTCCGAGCGCGTCTCGACCGTCACGTCCCAGCCGAGTTCGGGCCGGTGCAGGCGGATCGTCCAGTCCGAGCGGGTGCGGGCGCTCAGCGGGTCGTCCTCCTGGATCGTGTACGTCTCCAGCGCGTCCTCGGTGAACTCCAGGCCGTCGGGGTACACGCGCGTGCCGCCGTGGCGCGGGTCGACCTCAAGACGCCACTCGCCCTTGGCGACATCGCGTACGACCAGGCGCTCGGGCCGCTGCTCGTCCAGGGTGGCGGGGTGGGCCGCGCCCAGCGGCTCCGACTGCTCCGGTGGCTCGAAGGTGACCGAGGGGTCCAAGTCGCCCTCGTGCACCGGCAGTTCGAGCGAGCTGCCCACCGGGTCGAGGGCGAAGCCCACCGAGTCCGCCTGCGGCCAGATCCACGGCCAGTACGCGGAGGAGACCGCGAGGCGGATGCGGTGGCCCGCCGGGAAGGTGTGGCCGATGCCGTTGAGCTCGAAGGTGACGTCCTCGGTGGCGCCGAGCGGCCAGGCGTCCGCGCGGTCCCTGCCGTTGCGGGCGGAGAGGTTGAGCACGCCCCGGGTGACCAGGGTGGAGGAGCCGTCCGGTGCGACGTCGCAGACGCGGGCGACCGCCTGGCCGTACGGCACGTCCATCCGCAGCCGCAGCGTCACCCTGGGGCGCCCCAGTACCCGTACCCGCGAAGGCACCTCGAACTCGAAGCACGCCGACTTCGCGTCCTCGGCCCGCTGGTCCGGCGGCAGGTCCGCGTCGTTGCCGAAGGGGCAGAAGCGGCCCGCGTCAAGGCCCGTGTGCTGGGGCGAGCCGACGACGACGGGGGTGCCCTGGAGGGCGTACGCGACGGGCGTGACGTGGGGGGACGGCCAGGACGGGTCGCCCACCCAGCCGCCGCTCAGCTCCGGGTGGACCGTCGCCGGCGGGTGCGAGTCGCTGATCCAGGAGCGGAGCTTCGGCTCGGCCATCACCCCGGTGTCGACGCCCTTGAGGTGGTGGTCCCACCAGCGCAGAGTCTCCTGGAGGAAGCCGATCGCCGGGCCCGGCGGCAGGCCGCGGTCCGGGTACTGGTGCGACCAGGGGCCGATCAGGCCGCGTACCCGGTCGTCGGGGAGGTGCTCGACCAGGCGCAGCACCGTGTCGCGGTACGGGTCGTGCCAGCCGCCGACCGCGAGGACGGCCGCGCCGATCGCGGAGTAGTCCTCGCAGGCGCTGCCGTGGCGCCAGTAGTCGTCGCGGGTCTGGTGGTCCAGCCAGGTGTGGATGAGGGGCTCGACGGCGGCCAGGCGCGTCAGCCACATCTCGCGCCACGCGTCGCCGACGAAGTACGGGTCGGGCGGGCGCGAGACGAACGCCAGCATCGTCGCCGCCCACGCGTGCATGTCGACCGCGAGGACGGAGCCGCCCATGTAGTGCACGTCGTTGTCGTAGCGGTCGTCGGCCGAGCAGACCGTGACGACGGCCTTGAGCGGCTCGGGGCCGAGTGCCGCGATCTGGAGGGAGTTGAAGCCGCCCCAGGAGATGCCGAACATGCCGACCTTGCCGTTCGACCAGTCCTGCGCGGCCAGCCAGTGGACCACCTCGATGCCGTCGGCCAGCTCCTGCGCCGAGTACTCGTCGGTGGGCAGCCCCTCGCTGTTGCCGTGGCCGCGGACGTCGACGCGCACGGAGGCGTAGCCGTGGCCCGCGTACCAGGGGTGGCGCTGCCAGTCGCACGGCGCCGTCCAGTCGCTGAGGCGGTAGGGGAGGTACTCCAGGAGCACAGGTACGGGCTCGTCGGTGACCGGGCGCCACACGCGCGCGTAGAGCTTGGTCCCGTCGGCGAGGGGTACGCGGATGTCCTCGCGGGTCGTCTCGTACGGGAAGGAGTCGCGGATCTGCATGAGTGCAACCTCAGTGGACGGGTCTCCCGGTCGTTACGGTTCTTCCGGCGCGGGGCGGTCTTCCGGCGTGGGGCGGTCCTCCGGCGTGGGATGGTCTTGTGGCACAGATCGGTCTTCCCGGGCTTATGGGCCGATCACACTGATCACGAACATACCGGTGCGCCCTGTCCGCCGCGCGGCCTGGCCCGCGGAGGCGGTGACAGAGGCCCGCGCCAGGCTCTCACCAGGCCCTCACCAGCGCGGCGGCGTGCGACGGGCGGGCAGGTGCTCGCCGTGATCGAAAGTGGACCGGATACGCTGACTTGAGTGATGGCAGCGACACATCGACAAACCCGTGTCATCGACCGAGATCCAATGATCGACCGAGTTGGCCATGTGATCGTCAGCAGACAGGAGAACCTCTCGTGACCGTCGTCGGGCCTTTCGGGCTGAGCGTGCGGGACCAGGCTCTCGAAGCCGATGTCCAGGTCGGGTTGACGGCTGTCGAGGAGGGACTGCTCGAGGCCACCAAGAGCGAGGTGCCCTTCATCACCGAGGCCGCCCAGCACCTCGTCCGTGCCGGGGGCAAGCGTTTCCGCCCGCTGCTCGTGATGCTCGCCGCCCAGTTCGGCGACCCGTACGCGCCGGGGATCGTGCCGTCCGCCGTGGTCGTCGAGCTGACGCACCTCGCGACGCTGTACCACGACGACGTGATGGACGACGCCGAGGTGCGCCGCGGCGTCGAGAGCGCCAACCAGCGCTGGGGGAACTCCGTCGCCGTCCTGACCGGCGACTTCCTCTTCGCCCGCGCCTCCTACATCCTGGCCGACCTCGGCCCGGAGGCCGTCCGCATCCAGGCGGAGGCCTTCGAGCGCCTGGTCACCGGCCAGATTTTGGAGACCGCGGGCCCCTCCGAGGGGCGCGACCCGGTCGACCACTACCTCGACGTGCTCCGCGGCAAGACCGGCTCGCTGGTCGCCGTGGCCTGCCGGTTCGGCGCGATGATGTCGGGCGCCGACGAATCCGTCGTGAGCGTGCTCACGCAGTACGGCGAGCGGCTCGGCGTCGCCTTCCAGCTCGCCGACGACGTGCTCGACATCGCGTCCGACTCGCACGAGTCGGGCAAGACGCCGGGCACGGACCTGCGCGAGGGCATCCCCACCCTGCCGGTGCTGCGCCTTCGCGAGCGGGCCGCGCGGCTCGGCCTCGCCGAGGACATCGCCCTGTGCGAGCTGCTCGACTCCGACCTCACCGACGACTCACGGCACGCCGAGGTGCTGACCCGGCTGCGCGAGCACCCCGCGCTGGAGCACGCCCGCCGGGACACCGTGTGCTACGCGGAGAGCGCGCGGGCCGCGCTGGGCCCGCTGCCGGACGGCGACGCGAAGGCGTCCCTGATCGAGCTCTGCGACCTGGTGGTGCACCGGGCGGGCTGACGCCTCCCGCTCCCGGGTCCGTGCCGGACCCGCCGGTCGGCGTGCCCGTCCCCTACTGGTCGGGGGAGAAATGGCCCCTCCATGTCATCCCAGGGCAGTACATGGAGTTGCGCCCGGGGTCTGACGCTTCTGGTCGGCCGATTTGGTCGGATGGATCCCGGAAGAGAACCACCACTCCTGACCAATTCGGGTGAGAATGGCGGCACAGGGTGGACGAGGGCACGTACAGGGAAGGCCGCCGCCGACCACGGAGGTAAGGCAGACAATGGCACCGTACGAACCGGAGAAGGACACCGGCGAGACCGGCGAACCGCGCGCCGCCCGCCGCAAGGCGGCCCGTTACGCGGTCCCGATCGCGGTGGCGGGGGTGGCGGCGGCGACCATCGGGCTCGTACCGGCGCTCGCCACGTCGGGCGACCCGGACCTGCCGAAGGTCACCGCGCAGGAGCTCATCGAGAAGATCGCCGCGTCGGACACCCAGCAGCTGTCCGGCAACGTCAAAATCAGCACTGACCTGGGCCTTCCGTCGATCGGCGGCATGGCGGGCGGCTTCGGCGCGGGCGCCGGCGGTGGGGACCGCGGCGAGGACGGCGACCGCGGTGGCTCGGCCGCCGACCCCAGGAGCAAGCTGATGGAGCTGGCGTCCGGCACGCACACGCTGCGCGTCGCGGCCGAAGGCCCCGACAAGCAGAAGGTGTCCGTCCTGGAGGACGCCGCCGAGTACAGCATGATCCACAACGGCGACGACGTGTGGGCGTACGACAGCGCGTCGAACGAGGCCTACCACGCGAAGGACGCGGGCGCCTCCCGGGACGAGCGCACCAAGGGCGGCCGGGAGATACCCAAGGAGCTGCCCACCACCCCCAAGGAATTCGCCGAGCAGGCCCTGAAGGCGGCGGACGGCACCACGTCCGTGCAGGTCGACGGCACCGCGCAGGTCGCGGGCCGCGACGCGTACCGCCTGGTGATCAAGCCGAAGCAGGCCGGCTCGACGGTCGGCCGGATCACGGTTGCCGTGGACGAGAAGACCGGCACGCCGCTCAAGTTCACGCTGACCCCGGCATCCGGCGGCGCGGCCGTCGTCGACGCGGGCTTCACGAAGGTCGACTTCGGCAAGCCGTCCGCGTCCACGTTCGACTTCACGCCGCCCAAGGGCACGAAGGTGACCGAGGCCGACGAGCACGCCGAGCGGGGCCGCGGCTTCGGGAAGGGCGGCAAGCACGGCAAGGAGTTCGCCGAGGGGGACCTCAACGGCCCGAAGATCATCGGCAAGGGCTGGAACTCCATCGCCGAGCTGAAGCTGCCGGGCGGCCGGGGGCTGCCGACGGCCGGCTCGGGCGACGTCCCGCCGGACGCGCAGAAGCTGCTCGACTCGCTGGGCGACCAGGTCAACGGCGAGTTCGGCTCCGGCACGGTCTTCTCGACCCGCCTGATCAACGCCCTCATCACCGACGACGGCAAGGTCTACGTGGGCGCGGTCACCAAGGACGCGCTGGTCAAGGCGGCGAACGAGGCGCACTGACGGTGCTGCGGATGGCCTGGGGCCACTAGACCCGGGGTCACTGGGCGTACGGCGGATGGAAGGTGCCGACAGGGTGCCTTCCATCCGTCTCGTGGAACGACGGGAGGGCAGCGTGCCGGGCACCAGCGGCACTTCGGCGGAAGAGGCTTCCGCTTGGACGGGGGACGACCCGAGCGCGCACGTCATCGAGACGCACGCGCTCACCAAGCGCTACGGCAAGCACCTCGCCGTCGACCGGCTCGACCTCACCGTCCCCGAAGGCAGCGTCTTCGGCTTCCTCGGGCCGAACGGCTCGGGCAAGACGACCACCATCCGCATGCTGATGGGCCTCATCGAGCCGACCTCCGGCCACGCCCGGGTGCTCGGCCGCACCATGCCGCGCGCCGCCCGCACCGTCCTGCCGCACGTGGGCGCGCTGATCGAGGGCCCCGCCCTCTACGGCTTCCTGTCGGGCCGCGACAACCTGCTGCGGTACGACTCCGCGGACCCGAACGCCGATCCGCGGACCCGCCGGGCGCGCGCCGAGGCGGCCCTGGACCGGGTCGGGCTCACCGCGGCCGCGGGCAAGAAGGCGAAGGCGTACTCCCTCGGCATGAAGCAGCGGCTCGGGCTCGCCGCCGCGCTGCTCCAGCCGCGCAGGCTCCTCGTCCTGGACGAGCCGACGAACGGCCTGGACCCGCAGGGCATGCGGGAGATCCGCACGCTGGTGCGGGAGCTGGCGGCGGAGGGCACGACGGTCTTCCTCTCCTCGCACCTCCTCGACGAGATCGAGCAGGTCTGCACGCACGCCGCCGTGATGACCCGGGGCCGCCTGATCACCCAGGGCCCGGTCGCCGACCTCGCGGCGGGCGCGCGCGGCAGGCTCGTCGTGACGACACCGGACACGGGCGACGCCGCCCGCGTCCTCAAGGAGCAGGGCGTGACGGATCTCGTCGTGACGGAGGACAGGGTGACGGGCGAACCGCCGGGCCCGGACGCGACGGGCCAGGACGTGGAACTGGCCGGGCTGAACGCCGCACTGGTCGCCGCGGACGTCCGCGTACGCGGCTTCGGGCTCGAACGGGCCTCGCTTGAGGACGCGTTCGTGGCG
This sequence comes from Streptomyces sp. NPDC044106, assembly GCF_056433985.1. NCBI lineage: Bacteria > Bacillati > Actinomycetota > Actinomycetes > Kitasatosporales > Streptomycetaceae > Streptomyces > Streptomyces sp. NPDC044106. The sequence goes on along the minus strand of NZ_JBWKFZ010000009.1, from coordinate 229,746 downwards.
CTGACGGGGGAGGGCTTCGATGTCGCGGGCTGAGGCGGTGGAGGTGACCGGGACGGCGGCGGCCGAGGGCGTGCGGGAGCCGCGGCGGATCTGGACCCTGGGCCTGTTCCGCAGCGAGCTCACGATCACCTTCCGTCGCTGGCGGACCCTCGCGCTGCTCGGGGTGCTCGCCGCCGTGCCGATCCTCGTCGGTGTCGCCGTCAGGATCGAGACCAGCGACGGCTCCACGATCGGCGGGGGCGGCGGCGAAGGCGGGCCCGCCTTCATCGCGCAGATCACCAACAACGGCCTGTTCCTGGTCTTCACCGCGCTCGCCGCGACGCTGCCGTTCTTCCTGCCGATGGCGATCGGCGTCATCGCGGGTGACGCCGTCGCGGGGGAGGCGAGCGCGGGCACGCTGCGCTACCTGCTCGTCGCGCCCGCGGGGCGGACCCGGCTGCTTCTCGTCAAGTACGCGACCACGCTGACGTTCTGCCTGGTCGCGACCCTGGTCGTGGCCGCGTCCGCGCTCGCGACCGGCGCGCTGCTCTTCCCGCTCGGCGAGGTCACCACGATCTCCGGCACCCGCATGAGCTTCGGCGAAGGGCTGCTGCGGGCCCTGCTGATCGCGCTCGTCGTCGCCGTGTCACTGGTCGGCGTGGCGGCGCTCGGCCTGTTCGTGTCGACGCTCACCAGCAGCGGCATCGCGGCGATGGCGACGACCGTCGGCCTGCTGATCACGGTCCAGATCCTCGACCAGATCCCGCAGCTGCACGGCCTGCACCCGTACTTCTTCTCGCACTACTGGCTGTCCTTCGCCGACCTGATGCGCGAGCCCGTCTACTGGTCGGACATCATCAAGAACCTGGAGATGCAGGGCCTGTACGCGGCCGTGTTCGGCTCGGCGGCGTGGGCGCGGTTCGGGGCGAAGGACATCATGGCGTGACGGTCGCCGTGGCGTGAGAGTCACCCTGGCGTGCGGTTCGCCCCGTGACTACGCCTCCTTGTCGTACGGGAAGCGGGCGAGCGGCGGGTCCTGCGCGAAGAACGTCTTGGCGCGCGCCAGTGCCTCGGTGTCCTTGAGGACGTGGCCGGGCCTCGTGCCGTTGCCGAGCAGGACGCCGCCGAACCGCATGGGGAAGAAGGCGGCCGTGTTGCGCAAGGTGCCGATCAGCGGGTCCGCCACCTCCTCCTCGCGGTGCGCGAGGGCGGTCACACCCCACAGGGTCCGGCCCTTCAGCGTCTCCTTGAAGGAGATCTCCGGGGTCTCCAGCCACGCGTCCCAGTAGTCGAGGTAGCGCTTGACGGTGGCCGACAGCGAGTACCAGTACAGCGGCGACACGATGACGATGTCCGTGGCCTCCAGGGTGGCGTCGAGGAGCAGCGCCTCGTTGCCGTCGGCGGGGCGGGTGCGGGCCCGCGGCCGGGTCTCGTCGTGGCGCAGGTCGGCGAAGTCGGGCAGCGGCAGACCGGCCAGGTCCAGCCAGCGCTGCTCGACGTCCGGCGGGAGCTGCTCGGCGGCCGCGCGGGCCAGGATCTCGGTGTTGCCCTCGGGACGGGCGCTGCCGAGTACGAAGAGGAACTTGCGGATCATGGGATCCCCCTGGAATCGCTTGCCGAGTCGCCTGCCAACGGCGATTACTTGCACGCGCACTATATGCACGCGCAAGCAATGCCGTCCAGGGGTTACCGCGGGCCCCTGCTCGGAGAGCTCCGCTCAGGGGCCGCAGGGGGTGCCGACTAGGAGGAGAGCCCCCACACCGCGTACGCGATCGCGTCGCTGTTGCGGTCGAGCGCCGTCCCGTCGATGTTCGACGCCCCGTCGCAGGACGAGTGGTAGCACTTGTCGAACGCCTCGCCCGCCGTGCCGCCCCACTTCTGCGCCTGCGCGGCCGACTTGGTGGTCTCGGCGCCGGTGAAGATGCCGCCGACGGGGATGCCCGCCTGCTGGAACGGCGCGTGGTCGGAGCGGCCGTCGCCCTCGTCGTCCGGCTCCGTCGTCACGTTCAGGCCCGCGTAGTAGTCCTTGAACGTCTTCTCGATCGTGGGGTCGTCGTCGTAGACGAAGTAGCCGGCGTTCGGGGAGCTGATCATGTCGAAGTTCAGATAGCCGCTGATCTTCGAACGGTCGCCGCCGGCCAGGCTGTCGACGTAGTGCGAGGAGCCGACCAGGCCGACCTCCTCGGCGCCCCACCAGGCGAACCGCAGGTGCTTGGTGGGCTTGTACTGCTCGCGGGCCACGGTGAGCGCGGTCTCCAGGACGGCGGCGGAGCCGGAGCCGTTGTCGTTGATGCCGGGGCCCTCGGAGACGCTGTCGAGGTGGGCGCCCGCCATGACGACCTTGCCGTCGTCACCGCCCGGCCAGTCGGCGATCAGGTTGTAGCCGGTCTCGCCGCTCGCCGTGAACTTCTGTACGGAGGTGGTGAATCCGGCGGCGTCGAGCTTGCCCTTGATGTGGTCGATGGAGGCCTTGTATCCGGCGCTGCCGTGCGCGCGGTTGCCGCCGTTGGCGTCCGCTATGGACTGCAGGTCGGCGAGGTGGGCCTTGACGTTTTCGACGGATATGTCGGGTGCGGCGGCGGCCTGAGGGGCGGGCGCCGCGGTCGATGTCGCGTGGGTGGCGAGGAGTCCGGCGACGGCTATGGCTGCGGCCGCGGCGGTACGTCCGGGTACGGAGAGGTTCATGTGGGGGGAGCTCCGGTTTCCGTGTTCCATGGATGGCGTACGAACTCACGTGTGTGGGGCGTGAGTTCGGAGTTGCCTGATGGTGCTCGGGAGCCGGATGAGACGTCAAGACCGCAAAACGGACAGGGGGTTCCGCATAGCGGCCACGCCTGCCTAGTGGACGCAGAACTCGTTGCCCTCGGGGTCCTTCATGATCACCCACTCGCCGCCGGGCTCCGCGACGTGCCGCTCCACGGCGGCACCCAGCGCTTCGAGGCGGGCCACCTCGTCGGCGCGGCGGCCCGGTGCCGTGTGCACGTCGAGGTGCAGCCGGTTCTTGCCCGACTTCGGCTCGGGCACGCGCTGGAAGAGGATGCGGCGGCCCAGGCCCGTGCCGCTCTGCTCGTCGTACGGGTCGTCGGGGTGTCGGACGGCGATGAGGTCGCGCCAGGCGCGGCGGCCGCGGAACTCGACGGTCGCGGCCTCCGGCGCCGCGCCGACGCCGAGGAGCCGGTCGATCAGCGCGCTGTTGTCCTCGACCTCGTACCCCAGCGTCCCGGCCCAGAAGACGGCCTGGGCGTGCGGGTCCGAGGCGTCGATGACGAGCTTCCAGTGCAGAGTGGTCATGGTGACCAGTTGTATCGGTCAGGTGATGAGGACGCACGGATTCCGGCTCACCCCCGGCTCACCCCCGGCTCACCAGGGGCGAGTTGGGCGCGTGAGCCGTCAGGCCGCGGGCTCCCGCGCGCCCGGAACGGCGGCGGTGGAGGCGGCGGCCGCCTCCCTTGCCGCGGCGACCCGCACCGCGTTCCGCCGGGCCGTACGCAACGCGTCCCAGGTCAGAAGCGTGAGCGCCAGCCATACGAGGGCGAAGCCCGCCCACCGCTCGGGCGGCATCGCCTCGTGGAAGTACAGGATGCCGAGGACGAACTGGAACATCGGCGCCATGTACTGGAGCAGCCCCAGGGTGGAGAGCGGCACGCGGATCGCCGCGGCGCCGAAGCAGACCAGCGGCGCGGCGGTCACCACACCCGTGGCTGCGAGCAGCGCCGCATGCCCGGCTCCCCGCGTGCCGAAGACGATGTCGCCCTGCGTGGCGATCCACACCAGGTAGCCGAGGGCGGGCACGAACTGCACGGCGGTCTCGGCGGCGAGCGACTCCAGGCCGCCGAGGTTGACCTTCTTCTTCACCAGGCCGTACGCCGCGAAGGTGAAGGCGAGGCAGATCGAGATCCACGGCGGCCTGCCGTACCCGAAGGCGAGCACGAGCACGGCCGTGACGCCGATGCCGACCGCCGCCCACTGCACGGGCCGCAGCCGTTCGCCGAGCAGCAGGACGCCCAGGGCGATGGTGACCAGCGGATTGATGAAGTAGCCGAGGGAGGCCTCGACGACGTGGCCGGAGTTCACGGCCCAGATGTAGACGCCCCAGTTGAGGGTGATGACCGAGGCGGCGACCACCACCAGGCCCAGCCTGCGCGGCTGGCGCAGCAGCTCCCGGGCCCAGCCCCAGCGCCGTACGCAGAGCAACGCGATGCCGACCACGACGAGGGACCAGACCATCCGGTGGGCGAGGATCTCGGCGGCGCCGGCCGGTTTGAGGAGGGGCCAGAAGAGCGGGATGAGCCCCCACATGCCGTACGCCGCGAAGCCGTTCAGCAACCCGACGCGCTGCTCACTCCCGGACTTCCCGCCTGCTCCGCTGTCCACGGCCCCTCCTAGCTACGAGGCAGCCCGCGCTGCCGCACCGAAGGTAGCGCCGGAACCCCGCACCTGTCATGCCTGTATCGCAGTGACACTCATGACGCACGAGGCCCCCGAATTCACGAAGTGCGCGAATTCACGAAGCCCGCGAATTCTTGAGCTGCCCGCCGCTCGCCGCCCGACGCCCCGGGGGAGCAGTGGCACTCAGAGCCTGTGTCATATCCCCGGCCGGGTGGTCGTCGTCTGGCACGCACGATCGCCGCGTTGCCGAAAAGCCCTAGTAGCTCCTCCCCCAGGCCTGAAGGGCCCGGGGGGACCCCCACCGAGGACTTCCCGGCGCCTTGCGATCGCACGCACCAGACGACGCCCACTGATCCGACCGGGGATATGACACAGGCTCTCAGCCCCGCAGTGCCGCCGCCACCGCCTCGCCGATCCCCGAGGTGGGCCGCCCGATCAGCCGGGCCAGCTCCCCGCTCGTCCCCGCGAGGCGCCCCCGCCCGATAGCCGCATCGACGTCGACGAGGAGCGCCGCCATCGGCTCCGGCACGCCCGCGCCGGTCAGCACGGAGAGGTGCTGCTCGGCGGGGACGTTCACGTACGAGATGTCCTTGCCGCTCTGCTTCGCGACCTCGGCGGCGTACTCCGCGAGGCTCCACGCGACGTCGCCGCTCAGCTCGTAGACCCGGCCCTCGTGGCCCTCGCCGGTCAGCACGGCGACGGCGGCCGCGGCGTAGTCGGCGCGCGAGGCGGAGGCGACCCGGCCCTCGCCCGCGGAGCCGACGACGGCGCCGTGCTCAAGGACCGGGGCGAGGTGCTCGGTGTAGTTCTCGTGGTACCAGCCGTTGCGCAGGAAGGTGTGGGGCAGGCCGGAGTCGAGGATCAGCTGCTCGGTCACCTTGTGCTCGGCCGCCAGGTCGAAGTCGGCGTCGGGGCCGCCGAGGATTCCGGTGTACGCGAGGAGCGCGACGCCCGCCTCGCGCGCCGCGTCGACGACCGCGCGGTGCTGCGGCACCCGGCGCCCGACCTCGCTGCCGGAGATGAGCAGAACGCGGTCGCCGGCGGCGAAGGCGCCGCGCAGGGTCTCGGGGGCGTTGTAGTCGGCGATCCGCAGCTCCACGCCGCGCTCGGCGAGGTCGGCGGCCCGCTCCTTGTCGCGTACGACGGCCGCGATCTCCGCGGCCGGGACGCGGGCGTCGAGCAGCCCCTGGACGACGAGGCGGCCGAGGTTTCCGGTGGCTCCGGTGACGACGATGCTCATGGGAGGAATCTCCGTTGTGACTAGTTGCGACGATTAAGGCTTATGACGATTACGGCTTATTACGACTCGTTACGGTCGATCTGCCACCCACCCTAGAGACAGCGCTAACTTTCCGTAAGTACCCACTTTGAAGTAAGGTACTGGCATGGATGTAAGTGACTGGGCCGTGCGCGAGGAGATGTGCCCGCACCGTCTCGTTCTGGAGCACGTCACGAGCCGCTGGGGCGTCCTCGTCCTGATCGCCCTGGAGGAGCGCTCGTACCGGTTCAGTGAGCTGCGCCGCCAGATCGGCCGCGTCAGCGAGAAGATGCTGGCCCAGACCCTGCAGATCCTGGAGCGCGACGGCCTGGTGCACCGCGACGCGAAGCCGGTCATCCCGCCCCGCGTCGACTACTCCCTCACGGAGCTCGGCCGCGAGGCCGCCGAGCAGGTCAGGGCCCTCGCGTCGTGGACGGAGCGGCGCATGGACGACGTGCAGAAGGCGCGCCGGGCATACGACGGGGCCCGGTCCTGACGAGCAGAACCGGGCCCCGGGGGGAAAGCGGCGGCCGTACTAGCCGACGACCGTCCAGGTGTCCTTGCCCGCGAGGAGCGTGGCGAGGTCGCCCTTGCCGTTCTGTTCGATGGCGCTGTCGAGCTGGTCGGCCATGAGCGTGTCGTAGACCGGGCGTTCGACGCTGCGCAGGACGCCGATCGGGGTGTGGTGCAGCGTGTCGGGATCGGCGAGCCGGGAGAGCGCGAAGGCCGTGGTCGGCGACGTGGAGTGCGCGTCGTGGACCAGGATGTCGGCCTCGTTCTCCGGCGTGACCGCGACGACCTTGAGGTCACCCGTCTCCGCGTCGCGCACGACGCCCTTCGAACGCTCGGCGCCGAAGCGGATCGGCTGCCCGTGCTCCAGGCGGATCACCGCGTCCTCGGCCTGCTGCTTGTCCTTGAGGACCTCGAAGGCGCCGTCGTTGAAGATATTGCAGTTCTGGTAGATCTCCACCAGCGCGGTGCCGGGGTGCGCGGCGGCCTCGCGCAGCACCGACGTGAGGTGCTTGCGGTCGGAGTCCACCGTCCTGGCCACGAACGACGCCTCGGCGCCGATGGCGAGCGAGACCGGGTTGAAGGGCGCGTCCAGGGACCCCATCGGCGTCGACTTGGTGATCTTGCCGACCTCGGAGGTCGGGCTGTACTGGCCCTTGGTGAGGCCGTAGATCCGGTTGTTGAACAGCAGGATCTTGAGGTTCACGTTGCGGCGCAGGGCGTGGATGAGGTGGTTGCCGCCGATGGACAGCGCGTCGCCGTCACCGGTGACCACCCATACGCTCAGGTCGCGCCGCGAGGAGGCGAGGCCGGTGGCGATGGCCGGGGCGCGGCCGTGGATGGAGTGCATCCCGTACGTGTTCATGTAGTACGGGAAGCGGGAGGAGCAGCCGATCCCGGAGACGAAGACGATGTTCTCCTTGGCCAGACCCAGCTCGGGCATGAAGCCCTGCACGGCCGCCAGCACGGCGTAGTCCCCGCAGCCGGGGCACCACCGCACCTCCTGGTCGGACTTGAAGTCCTTCATGGACTGCTCGGCCTCGGCCTTGGGCACCAGGGAGAGCGCGTCGATCGTGCTCCCGGACCCCTCTGATCCGACCGCTGATCCGCCCGTTTTCGTGTCAGCCATCGATGGCCTCCTTGAGAGCCGTGGCGAGCTGCTCGGCCTTGAACGGCATTCCGTTGACCTGGTTGTACGAGACGGCGTCCACCAGATACTTCGCACGGACCAGCGTGGCGAGCTGACCGAGGTTCATCTCGGGGACCACCACCTTGTCGTAACGCGCGAGGATGTCGCCGAGGTTCCGCGGGAACGGGTTGAGGTTGCGCAGATGGGCCTGCGCGATGGATTCGCCCGCGGCCCGCAGCCGGCGGACCGCCGCGGTGATCGGCCCGTACGTCGACCCCCAGCCGAGGACGAGCGTGTCGGCGTCACCGCTCGCGTCGTCGACCTCCAGGTCGGGCACCTCGATGCCGTCGACCTTGGCCTGCCGGGTGCGGACCATGAAGTCGTGGTTGGCCGGGTCGTAGGAGATGTTGCCCGTGCCGTCCTGCTTCTCGATGCCGCCGATGCGGTGCTCCAGACCCGGCGTGCCCGGGATGGCCCACGGGCGGGCCAGCGTCTGCGGATCGCGCTTGTAGGGCCAGAAGGTCTCGGTGCCGTCGACGTCGGTGTGGTTGGGACCCGAAGCGAACTGGACGCGCAGGTCGGGCAGTTCGTCGACCTCCGGGATGCGCCAGGGTTCCGAGCCGTTGGCCAGGTAGCCGTCGGAGAGCAGGAACACCGGCGTCCGGTACGTCACCGCGATGCGGGCCGCCTCCAGCGCCGCGTCGAAGCAGTCGGCCGGCGTCTTCGGCGCCACGATCGGCACCGGCGCCTCGCCGTTGCGCCCGTACATCGCCTGGAGCAGGTCGGCCTGCTCGGTCTTGGTCGGCAGGCCGGTGCTGGGGCCGCCGCGCTGGATGTCGACGACGAGCAGCGGGAGTTCGAGGCTGACGGCCAGGCCGATGGTCTCCGACTTCAGCGCCACACCGGGACCGGAGGTCGTCGTCACCGCGAGGGACCCGCCGAACGCGGCGCCCAGCGCCGCGCCGATGCCTGCGATCTCGTCCTCGGCCTGGAAGGTGCGCACGCCGAAGTTCTTGTGCCTGGACAGCTCGTGCAGGATGTCCGAGGCCGGGGTGATGGGGTAACTGCCCAGGTAGAGCGGCAGGTCCGCCTGGCGGCTCGCCGCGATCAGGCCGTACGACAGGGCCAGGTTCCCCGAGATGTTGCGGTAGGTGCCGGTCGTGAACGCCTGCGACGCCGGGGCCACTTCGTAGGAGACCGCGAAGTCCTCGGTGGTCTCGCCGAAGTTCCACCCCGCGTGGAACGCCGCGATGTTCGCCTCGGCGATCTCCGGGCGCTTGGCGAACTTGGTCCGCAGGAACTTCTCGGTTCCCTCGGTCGGCCGGTGGTACATCCACGAGAGCAGACCGAGCGCGAACATGTTCTTCGAACGGCCCGCGTCCTTGCGGGAGAGGTCGTACTCCTTGAGGGCCTCGACCGTCAGCGTGGTCAGCGGCACCGGGTGCACGCTGTAGCCGTCCAGGGAGCCGTCCTCCAGCGGTGAGGTGGCGTAACCGACCTTCTGCATCGCCCGCTTGGAGAACTCGTCGGTGTTGACGATGACCTCGGCGCCGCGCGGCACGTCGCCGATGTTGGCCTTCAGCGCGGCCGGGTTCATCGCCACCAGGACGTTCGGCGCGTCACCCGGCGTCAGGATGTCGTGGTCGGCGAAGTGCAGCTGGAAGGAGGACACGCCCGGGAGTGTCCCGGCGGGCGCGCGGATCTCGGCGGGGAAGTTCGGCAGCGTCGACAGGTCGTTGCCGAAGGACGCGGTCTCCGAAGTGAAACGGTCACCCGTGAGCTGCATCCCGTCACCGGAGTCACCCGCGAAACGGATGATCACCCGGTCCAGACGGCGCACGTCTTTGTCACCCGCGGGCCTGCGTGGGCCGGTGACGACTGCCCCGTCGGCCTGCTCGGCTTGGCTACTGACCTGGCTGGTCACTGAACTGGACCTCCCTCGAGGCGACTGAGCGGAATCGCCGGGACGGCCGGCGTTCCCAAGGCCCACCCTACGTCTGTAAGGGGTGCCTTCCTGGGGCAGCTCGCTGGGTGGACGCACTTCTGAGACAGCGTGTTGCGCTGGTTTGCCATGGTTTGCCATGTCCCCCGGCCCTTCGTGGATGACGCTCCCCGCTCATCCTTTGGTTCTAGGACTTGCCTCCGACTGACTCCGCCCGGCCGTGACTCTCCGTGATCTTCCCTGTTCCCAGTGGAGCGGCCCTCGATCCCGGGTCGCACCTGACAGGCTGTCAGTTGTTCATGAGTTGAGGTAGGTGAGGACCGCGAGCACGCGGCGGTGATCCCCGTCACTCTGGGAGAGGCCGAGCTTCATGAAGATGTTGCTCACGTGCTTCTCGACGGCACCGTCGCTCACCACGAGCTGCCGGGCCACCGCCGAGTTCGTCCGGCCCTCCGCCATCAGGCCGAGTACCTCGCGTTCCCGTGGCGTAAGCCCCGCCAGTACGTCCTGCTTGCGGCTGCGGCCGAGCAGCTGGGCCACGACCTCGGGGTCGAGCGCCGTGCCGCCCTCCGCGACCCGCACCACCGCGTCGACGAACTCCCGCACCTCCGCGACCCGGTCCTTGAGCAGGTAGCCGACACCGCGGCTCGACCCGGCGAGCAGTTCGGTGGCGTACTGCTCCTCGACGTACTGCGAAAGGACCAGGACCCCGAGCCCCGGGTGCTGATGACGCAGATACACCGCGGCGCGCACACCCTCATCGGTGTGGGTCGGGGGCATCCGCACATCGGCGACGACCACGTCCGGCAGGGCGTCCTGCGCGGCGAACTCGGTGATCGTCTTGATCAGCGCGTCCGCGTCCCCCACCCCGGCGACCACGTCGAGCCCGCGGTCGGTCAGCAGCCGGGTCAGGCCCTCCCGAAGCAGCACTGAATCCTCGGCGATGACCACCCGCACTTTGTCCTCCACTTTTTGGCCCCCCGGCACTTTTTGGCCCCCCGGCGCGCTTGTCCGGCCGGTGTCGGGCCGACAAAGGTGGCGTCGGCCGAACAACTCGGCACCTCAGTATCGCGCGATCCGCGGCGGCCCACCGGCGCAGTCACCAGACTCTTGTGCCCGCCGCACGGCGCGGCGCCCCCGGTCCGGGGTGCGAACGGGGGCGGGGCGGGGCGGAAGCGCAGGTCAGCAGGGTGTGGGAGCGGGCGTGGGGATGGATACGCGGTGCGGGGGGCGGGCGCCGGTCAGGGTTGGTTCTGTTCGGTACGGGCGGGCCCGGCTCAGCCCTGACGCCACGGCAGCTCCGCCGTGACCGTCGTGGGGCCGCCCACCGGGGAGTCGACCACCAGGATCCCGTCCACCGCGTCGAGCCGCTCCGCGAGGCCCGCGAGGCCGGATCCGGCCGAGATGTCGGCGCCGCCCGTGCCGTCGTCGGTGACCTGGAGCATCAGCCGGTCCTCGGCCCGCCAGACGTCGACGCCCGCGGTCCTCGCGCCGCTGTGCTTGCTGATGTTCTGAAGGAGTTCGGAGACCGTGAAGTAGGCGATGCCCTCGATGGCGGCCGCCGGGCGGCTCGTCAGGTCCACCTCGACCTGGACCGGCACCGTGCAGCGGGCGGCCAGCGAGGAGAGGGCGGCGTCCAGGCCGCGGTCGGTGAGGACGGCCGGGTGGATGCCCCGGGCGAGGTCGCGCAGCTCCTGAAGGGCGACCTTCACCTCACCGTGCGCCTCGTCCACCATGCGCGCCGCGGCCTCGGGGTCCTCGGCGAGCTTCTCCTTGGCCAGACCCAGATCCATGGCGAGGGCGACCAGACGGGCCTGCGCGCCGTCGTGCAGATCGCGTTCGATGCGGCGCAGGTCGGCGGCGGCGGTGTCCACGACGACACCGCGGTCCGACTCCAGCTCGACGACGCGGGTCGCGAGCCGCGAGGGGCCGAGCAGCCCGAACACCAGCACACGGTCCACCGTCGTCAACGCCCGCAGGATCCACGGCGTGGCCAGCGTGATGAGGAGGCCGGTCGCGGCGGTGAGGCCGATCTCGAAGGGGTTGTCGAGGTAGATGCGGTGGTTGTCGTCACCGAAGAGCTGGATGCCGCCCTGGCCGCCGTACATCGGGAAGAGCCAGAACCACAGCGGGTACGTGAGCATCGTCCAGCCGTACGCCCAGAAGACGAGCGACACCGTGAACGAGAAGAGGGACCAAGGCAGCATCAGCAGCGCGTACAGCAGGTGCCGCCAGGAGGCGCCGCTCTTGAGGACGGCCCCCATGAGCGCCATCGGGCCGCCGCCCTTGGGGCGCAGCGGCTCCGGCGGCGCGACCTCCAGGCCGAGCAGCGCGCGCGCCCGCGTCCGCTCCAGGGCGCCGATGCCGCGGCAGCCGGCCAGTCCTGCCGCGAGCACCGGGACGCCGATGAAGGTGATCAGCAGGCCCGCGCCGAGCGAGAGCGAGACGACGGCGAAGACGAAGGACGTGATGCCGATGGGCAGGCTCAGCATCGTGTAGCCGAACTCCCGCCAGGTGCGGGCCTCAAGAGGGGCGCGCAGCCCCGCGGGCAGGCGGTGGCGCCGCTCCTCGGCGTCCGTACCCCGGAATTCCGGCCGGTCCATGTGCGTGTACCCCTGTCCATAGCCCGTGGCCATCGCTGCCGTCCGTTTCTGCTGTCTGCGTCTGCGGTTGTGTCTGTTGCCTTGGTTCAAGAGTCGCTGGCGCGGCGGTCTTGGACCATGGAGTGGGTCGGCGTCTTCGGCCGGGGGTTTTCCCTACCTCCGGGAGGGGACCCGGTATCAGTGGCCCGGTATCAGTGGCGGCGCGAGCCGGGCGCGTCGTCCGCCGACCGGTCCCGCCACGGCAGCTCCGCCGTGACCGTCGTGGGACCGCCCACCGGCGAATCGATGACGAAGAGCCCGTCCACCGCGCCGAGCCGGTCCGCGAGGCCCGCCATGCCCGTACCGCCGTCGAGCCGCGCCCCGCCGCGCCCGTCGTCCCACACCCGGATGAGCAGCCGCTTCTTCGACCGCCAGACCTCGACGCTCGCCGCCCTGGCGCCGCTGTGCTTGCTGATGTTCTGAAGGAGTTCGGAGACCGTGAAGTACGCGATGCCCTCGATGGCGGCCGCCGGGCGCGCCGGCAGGTCGGCGGTCACCTTCACCGGCACCGTGCAGCGCGACGCGACCGAGGAGAGGGCGGCGTTCAGGCCGCGGTCGGTGAGGACGGCCGGGTGGATGCCGCGGGCCAGGTCGCGCAGCTCCTGGAGGGCGAGCTTCACCTCGCCGTGCGCCTCGTCGACCATGGTGGCCGCGGCGTCGGGGTCCTCCAGGAGCTTCTCCTTCGCGAGGCCGAGGCCCATGGCGAGGGCGACGAGGCGGGCCTGCGCGCCGTCGTGCAGGTCGCGTTCGATGCGGCGCAGGTCGGCGGCGGCGGTGTCCACGACCACCCCGCGGTCGGACTCCAGTTCGGCGATGCGCTTCTCCAACTCGTCGGAGGGGCAGAGCAGTCCGCGCGCCATCGCCCGGTCGGCGTTGGCGAGGACGCGCACGACGAAGGGCAGTACCGGCCAGAGCACGAAGAGCCCGGTGACGGTGACGGCGAAGGTGAGGACGCCCCAGGGCAGCCGGATGAACGCGTACAGCATGGTGCGCCAGCCCACCGGGTCCTTCAGGCTCGCCCACATCCGGCCGAGGAAACCCTGCCCGCGGTGCCCCGGCATCGGGCTCGGCTCGTCGATCCGCACACCGAGCAGCTTCCGGGCCCGCGCCCGTTCGGCCCGGCCGAGGGCGCGCGCGCCGAGCAGCCCAGCGGCGAGCACCGGCAGGCCGACCACCGTGACCGTCAGGCCGATGCCCAGGGCCAGGACGGTTACCGCGTAGACGAAGCCGACGATGCCCACCGGGAGGTTCACCAGGAGGTGGGCGATCTCCTTCCAGGTGTGCCGGTCGTAGGCGAAACGCGCGGGTGGCGGCCGGTCGTCCTGCGAGGGGTCGTGCGAGGGCATGGTGCGTGCGGTCATAAGCGCCAGAGTGCCCGGCCCGCCGCCGCGACGCCATGAGGGCCCCTGCCGGGGCACCCGGGGGATAACCCCACCTCGGCCCTGACAGATGCGTGACGCTCTGCTTACCGAATCTTTAGCAGGCCCTAGACTCCCGTGCGTACAGATCGTCGAACGGGACCGGATCAGGGCGGTCACGGAGTGAACGGGACCGGCATCGAGCGCGGTCAGGGAGTGAGGGGCTGACGTGCACGTGACGAACGTCGCGGCAAGCTACTACCAGTCGTACTCCGTCGTCGGACTGCTCGCCGTCGTGGGCGTGCTGTTCGTCGCCGTGGCCTTCGGCGCGGGACGGCTGCTGCGCCCGGTCGTGCCCACCCCGGAGAAACTCCTGACCTACGAGTGCGGGGTCGACCCGGTCGGCGACGGCTGGGCCCACACCCAGGTCCGCTACTACGTCTACGCGTTCCTCTACGTGATCTTCGCCGTCGACTCGATCTTCCTCTTCCCGTGGGCGACGGTCTTCGCCGCGCCCGGCTACGGCGCCGCGACGCTCGTGGAGATGTTCATCTTCCTCGGCTTCCTCGCCGTGGGCCTGCTGTACGCATACAAGAAGGGCGTCCTGACGTGGACGTGACCCCCTCGGAGCCCGTGCTCCTGCCCGATCCCGTCGGGCCCAAGAAGCTCGGTGTGCTCTCCCGCCTCGCCCCCGAGCCGATGAAGGTGGTCCTCAACTGGGGCCGCCGGTACTCGCTCTGGGTCTTCAACTTCGGCCTCGCCTGCTGCGCCATCGAGTTCATCGCGGCCTCCATGGCGCGCCACGACTTCATCCGGCTCGGCGTCATCCCGTTCGCGCCGGGACCGCGCCAGGCCGACCTGATGGTCGTCTCCGGCACGGTCACGGACAAGATGGCGCCCGCGGTGAAGCGCCTGTACGAGCAGATGCCCGAGCCGAAGTACGTCATCTCCTTCGGCGCCTGCTCCAACTGCGGCGGCCCGTATTGGGACTCGTACTCGGTGACCAAGGGCGTCGACCAGATCATCCCCGTCGACGTGTACGTCCCCGGGTGCCCGCCGCGGCCCGAGGCGCTGCTCCAGGGCATCCTCAAGCTCCAGGAGAAGATCGCGCGGGAGTCGCTGGGGGAGCGGTACGGGAACGGGGCGCGGCCCTCCACGGCGGCGCTGCGCAGCGATCTGGTCCGGGGTCCGGAGCCGTTGACGGACCCGGCCCCGGCCCCGGACCCGGCCCCGGTGACGGAACGGCCGACGGGTGAAGGGGAGGGCGACCGGTGACCGGCTGGCTGCCGAGCCCCGTCGAGGAGCTCTTCGGCGCGGAGGCGACGGCCGAGGAGTCGTACGGCGTACTGACCGTCGACGTGCCGCCCGCCACGTGGACCACCGCCCTCGAAACCGCCCGCACCACGCTGGCCTGCACCTACTTCGACTGGCTGAGCGCGGTCGACGAGCCGGGCACCGGTTTCCGGATCTGCGCCCACGTCGTGGCGCTCTCGCCGGTACGCCGCCTCCTGCTCCGCACGACGGTCGCGCACGAGGCCCCGGTACTGGCCTCCGCCGTCGACGTCTACGCGGGCGCGGCCTGGCACGAGCGCGAGACGCACGAAATGTTCGGCGTGACGTTCGAGGGCCACCCCGGCCTGACCCCCCTACTCCTCCCCGAGAACTTCGAGGGCCACCCCCTCCGCAAGGACTTCGTCCTCGCCGCCCGCGTGGCGAAGGCCTGGCCGGGCGCCAAGGAGCCGGGGGAGTCCGATCACGGCGGCCCCAAGCGCCGCCAGATGCTGCCGCCCGGCGTACCCGACCCCAACGAGTGGGGCCCCCTGAAGGGGCAGCTCCCCGCGGCTCCGGCCCGTCCGGCGCGCGGCGCGGGCCGTGGCGCGGGCCGCGCGGGGGCATCGGCGTCCGGTGAACGGCCGGTACGGCGTACGCGTACGGCGAGCGAGGGTTCGGCGAGCCAGGCGGCGCCTGCGCCTGCGGAGACGCAGGCTGCGGGGACCCAGCCCGCGGGGACCCAGCCCGCGGAGACCCAGCAACCGGAGGCACCGGCGCGTCCCCCGAGGCGTTCGCGCAGCGTGAGCCAGGGGTCCGCGTCGCAGCGAGCGGTGACTCCGGCACCGACTCCGGATTCGGGGCCGGATTCGGGGGCCGTGCCTGTTGGGAAGCCGGAGCCGGAGCCGGTGGCCGGCCCGAAGGTCACGCCGCCGTCAGCCCCGCGCAGCTCCGACGCCCCCTGGCACCACGCCCGCCCGGCGTTCGACGACGCCGCCGAACCGGAGCCGAAGCAGCCGGGTACGGAAGCCAGGCCCGAGCCTGAACCCGCACCCGAGCCGCAGCCCGCCCCCACCGAGGACTCCCAAGACGGCGAACAGGACGGCGAACGCCGAGGAGGCACCGAGTGAACGACGCCCTCGACGTCGCCCTGCGCCTCGTCATCGTCTTCGCCGTCTTCCTGGTCCTGCCCCTCGTCGTCGGCCAGACCGAGCACAAGGTGATGGCCCACATGCAGGGCCGCCTCGGCCCGATGCACGCGGGCGGTTTCCACGGCTGGGCCCAACTCGTGGCCGACGGCGTGAAATTCGCCCAGAAGGAAGACGTCGTACCGGCCGACGCCGACCGCCGCGTCTTCCAACTGGCCCCCGCCATCGCTCTCCTGCCCTACCTCCTCGTCCTGATCGCCATCCCGATCGGCCCGGGCGAAGGCGCGGTCGGCGAGGTCGTCGACGCGGGCATCTTCTTCGTGCTCGCGGTGATGGGCGTCGGCGTACTCGGCTCGCTCATGGCCGGCTGGGCCAGCGCCAACAAGTTCTCCCTCCTCGGCGGTCTGCGCACCGCCGCCCAGCTCCTCGCGTACGAACTCCCGATGCTGCTCGCCGCCGCCTCGGTCGCGATGGCCGCGGGCACGGTCTCGCTGCCCGGCATCGTCGACGCCTTCGAGTGGTGGTGGCTGCCCTGGCAGATCGTCGGCGCGCTCGTGTTCTTCATCGCGGGCCTCGCCGAACTCCAGCGCCCGCCCTTCGACATGCCGGTCGCCGACTCCGAGATCATCTTCGGCGCCTACACCGAGTACACGGGCCTGCGCTTCGCCCTCTTCCTCCTCGCCGAGTACGCCGGGATCGTGGTCCTGAGCGGCCTGACCACCGTCCTGTTCCTGGGCGGCTGGCACGGCCCGTGGGGTGCCGACGGCCTCGGCTGGGTCTGGACCCTGCTCAAGACGGCCGTGCTCGCCTTCGTGGTCATCTGGCTGCGCGTGTCCTACCCCCGTCTCCGCGAGGACCAGCTCCAGAAGCTCTCCTGGACCCTCCTCGTCCCGCTCGCCCTCGCGCAGATCGCGCTCACCGGAATCGTGAAGGTGGCGATCAACTGATGCCCCCGGTCCCAGGGTCAGGCCTCGCCAAGGGCCTCGCCGTCACCCTCCGCACGATGACGAAGAAGACCGTCACCGAGCAGTACCCGGAGCATCAGCCCGAACTGCCGCCCCGCACCCGTGGCGTCATCGGCCTCTTCGAGGAGAACTGCACGGTCTGCATGCTGTGCGCCCGCGAGTGCCCGGACTGGTGCATCTACATCGACTCCCACAAGGAGACGGTCCCGCCCGCCGCCCCCGGCGGCCGCGAGCGCAGCCGCAACGTCCTCGACCGCTTCGCCATCGACTTCGCCCTCTGCATGTACTGCGGCATCTGCATCGAGGTCTGCCCCTTCGACGCGCTCTTCTGGTCCCCGGAGTTCGAGTACGCCGAGACCGACATCCACGAACTCACCCACGAGCGCGACAAGCTCCGCGAGTGGATGTGGACGGTCCCGGCGCCGCCCGCCCTCGACCCCGGCGCCGAGGACCCGAAGGAACTCGCCGCCGCCCGCAAGACCGCGGAGAAGCTGGCCGCAGCCGAGGTGACGGCCCCCGAGCCGATCGTCCGCGAGGCAACCGCTCCCGAGCCGCCGGCCACCGGGCCCGAATCGAAGGGCGGTGCGTCGTGAACGAGATGGTGAGCACGGTGAGCCTCGCCGCCGGCACACCCGGCTTCCTCTCCCCGACAGGCGTCGAGATCGCGTTCCTCCTCGTCGGACTCGTCACGCTCGGCGCGGCGGTCATCACGGTCACCACGAAGCAGCTGGTGCACGCCGCCCTGTGGCTGGTCGTGGCGCTCGGCGGGCTCGCCGTCGAGTACCTGTTGCTGCGGGCCGAGTTCATCGCCTGGGTGCAGGTCCTCATCTACGTCGGTTCCGTGGTCGTCCTCCTCCTCTTCGGACTGATGCTCACCAGGGCGCCCATCGGCCGCTCCCCGGACGCCGATTCGGGCAACCGCCCGGTCGCCTTCGCGGTGGCCCTCGTCGCTGCCGCGGCCCTGGTCTGGGTCGTCGTGGACGCGTTCCGCACCACGGTGATCGACCTGGACGGCGCCGCCCAGGGCTCCACCGACGTGACCGGATCGATGCTCTTCCGGAACTGGGTGCTCCCCTTCGAGGCGCTCTCCGTCCTCCTCCTCGCCGCCCTCGTCGGCGCCATCGTCCTGTCCCGCAAGAACGCCGCCGCCCAGGACCGGGAGGAGAACAGCTGATGCACCTCCACCTCGCCTACCCCGCCGTCCTCGCCGCCCTCCTCTTCTGCGTCGGCCTGTACGGCGTGCTCGCCCGGCGCAACGCGATCCTCGTCCTGATGTCCGTCGAGCTGATGCTCAACGCCGTCAACCTCAACCTGGTCGCCTTCGACGTCTGGCTCCGCGACTCCCTGCACGCAGGGCAGGCCCTGACCCTCTTCACCATCGCCATCGCCGCCGCCGAGATCGGCATCGGCCTCGCGATCGTCCTGGCCGTCTACCGCAACCGCGGCAGCTCCGCCGTCGACGACCTCCGCGACACCGCCGAGGGCCCGGACGACCCCGACGGCGATGACGACGACCCCGAGGGCGCGGCCGCCGAAGAGCCCGGCCGGGCGCAGAAGCCGACGCAGACGCCGACGCAGAAGGCTGAGGCCACCGCGTGACCACGACCACCCTCGCCGTCCTCGTCCCCCTCCTCCCGTTCCTCGGCGCCGCCGCCGGCCTGCTGCTCGGCCGCCGGGTCCCCGGTTTCGTACGCCCCCTCGCGGTGCTGCCCACGCTGACGGCCCTGCTGCTCGCCGTCCTCGTGGCCGTCCGCCAGGGCGGCGGCACCGGCGGCGGCCAGGCCTCCCTCGACGCGGCCACCGAGCTCACCCCCACCGGCTCGGTTCCCATCGAACTCGCCCTGCACATCGACGGCTTCGCCGCCCTCGTCGCCGTCCTGGTGGGCGTCGTCGCGTCCTGCGTGCAGATCTACTCGACGGGCTACCTCCGCGAGGACCCGCGCTACCCCTCGTACGCCGCTCTCGTCTCCCTCTTCACCTCCGCGATGCTGCTCGTCGTCTACTCCGGCGACCTGATGGTGCTCCTGGTCGGCTGGGAGATCATGGGCATCTGCTCGTACTTCCTGGTCGGCCACTACTGGGAGACCCCCGAGGCGCGCGCCGCCTCCCTGAAGGCCTTCCTCGTCACCAAGCTCGGCGACGTCCCCTTCCTGATCGGCCTGTTCGCCCTCGCCGCCGACACCGGCTCCTTCCGCGTCACGACGATCCTCGCGAGCGTCGCCGACGGCGGCCTCGACCACCCGACGCTCATCGCCCTGCTGCTGCTCGCCGGGGTGGCGGGCAAGTCCGCGCAGTTCCCGCTGCACACCTGGCTGCCCGACGCGATGGCAGGCCCCACGCCCGTCTCCGCGCTGATCCACGCCGCGACGATGGTCGCCGCCGGGGTCTACTTCGTGGCCCGGCTCCTCCCCGTCTTCGCCGCCTCCGCGGCAGCCCTGGTCGTCCTCGCCGTCATGGCCGCCGTCACGATGGCCGGTTCGGCCCTCGCCGCGCTCGCCCAGGACGACATCAAGCGCGTCCTCGCGTACTCGACGATCGGTCAGCTCGGCTACATGACCGGCGCCCTCGCCGTCGGCGACCGCGGTGCCGCCGTCTTCCACCTCCTCTCGCACGGCGCCTTCAAGGCGCTGCTCTTCCTCACGGCGGGCGTGCTCATCCACGCCGCCGGCACCAACTCGCTCGCCGCCATGTCCCGTATGAAGAACCTGCGCGACCGCGTCCCCGACGCGTACTGGACGATGACCGTGGCGCTCCTCGCGCTCGCCGCGATCCCGCCCTTCAGCGGCTTCTTCTCGAAGGAGGCGGTGCTCGGCGCCGCCGAACACACCGCCACGGGCCACACCGGGTCCGTGCCCACCGCGGCGGGCTGGATCGTCCTCGTCGCCGGTCTGCTCACCGCCCTCCTCACCGCCGCCTACGCGACGCGCCTGTGGCTGCTCGCCTTCAACGGCCGAGGCCCCGAGGCGCCCGACCACGGCAGGCAGCCCGTCACCATGACCACCGTGCTGTGGGTGCTCGCCGTCCCCTCCCTCGCCTTCGGTCTCGCCGTCGGCGTCCTGCCGGACTGGTTCGACGGCCACTCGCTCGCCCCCACGCTCACCACCTCCGTCCTCGGCACGGGCCTCGCGCTCGTCGGTGTCCTGGTCACCTACGGCGCGTGGCGCCACACCACGGCGCTCGCCGCCAAGGTCCCGATGGGCGCGGTCGCCGCGGACCCGGATGGCGACGGCGGCCTGGTCGAGGCGGAGGCCATCGCCACCCACGCCCCCGCGTACGGAGACGTCGCGTCGGCCCGCGACCCGGCCGACCCCGGCCGCCTGCTCCTGGGACCGCTGCACCGGCACGCCGCCGTCGGCTTCCGCCTCGACGCCGTCTACGCCGCCCTGTTCGTACGCCCCGTCCGGGCCGCCGCGACCCTCGTCCGCTTCCTGGACCGCGAGGTCGTGGAGACGTACGTGCGCGGCGCGGGCGCCGTTCCCCGCTGGCTCGGCGCGGCCGTCCGCCGTGCGCAGACCGGCAATGTCCAGACCTACCTGAGCGCGCTGCTGGCAGGCACGGTCGTCCTGGCCGTCGCCGCCGTCCTCGTCGCCACCGCCGGAGCGTGAGCAGCCGTGATCGGTATCAGTGAGTCCGTGATGCAGTTTCTTCTGGCATTGATCGTCGTCGGCCCGCTCATCGGCGCCGTGGCGGCCCTGCTTCCGGCCCCGCCCGGGCTGAAGGGAAAATCGCCCGACCAAGCCGTACTGCGGCACGGGGTGGCCGTGACCGGGGCGATCCTGCTCGCCGCGATCGTCCTCGCGCTCGGCTTCGACCACGACCAGCCGTCGAAGATGCAGGCCACGACCGATATCAGCTGGATCCCCGCACTCGACGTGCGCATCCATCTCGGCATCGACGGCATCTCGCTCCCCCTTCTGGTCCTGACCGCGCTGCTGACGTTCCTCTGCGCCCTCTACTCCTACTTCAAGCAGCAGCACGAGCGGCCGACGCCGCGGGCGACCGGGCCGTCCCCCAAGGCATTCGTCGCCCTGATCCTCATGCTCGAGTCCGGCACCCTCGCGACCTTCGCCGTCCTCGATCTGCTGCTGTTCTTCCTGGCGTTCGAGATGGTGCTCATCCCGATGTACTTCCTCATCGCCCGCTGGGGCGGTGCGCAACGCATCCAGGCTGCCTGGAAGTTCATCCTCTACACGCTGCTCGGTTCCGTCGTGATGCTGCTCGGCCTCCTTCTGATCGGACTCAAGTCCGGCACATTCGACATGGTGGCACTCGCCACTGACAACGGCCGGGGCCTGACCACATCCGTGCAGGTCATCGCGGTTCTGGCGATCGGGATCGGGCTCGCGGTCAAGACGCCGATGTGGCCGCTGCACAGCTGGCTGCCGGACGCCCACACCGCCGCGCCGACCGTCGGCTCCGTCCTGCTGGCCGGCGTCCTGCTGAAGATGGGTACGTACGGGTTCGTCCGCATCGTCCTGCCCATCGCCCCCGACGGAATGCGGGAGTTCGCGCCCTACCTCGCCGCCTTCGCGGCCGTCGGCATCATCTACGGATCCCTGGCCTGCCTCGCGCTCGCCAAGCAGGGCGCGAAGGGCGACCTCAAGCGCCTCATCGCGTACTCCTCCGTCGGCCACATGGGCTTCGTCCTGCTCGGCATCTCGACGATGAGCCCGACCGGCGTGAACGGCGCGCTCTTCGCCAACATCGCCCACGGCCTCATCACCGGCCTGCTGTTCTTCCTGGTCGGCGCGGTGAAGGACCGCACAGGCACGACCGACCTCGACTCCCTCGCCCAGGAGTCCGGCGCGGCGCTCTACGGCAGGGCACCGCGCCTCGGCGGGCTCCTCGCGTTCGGCGCCGTCGCCTCGCTCGGCCTGCCGGGACTGGCCGGATTCTGGGGCGAGATGCTCGCGCTGTTCGGCGCGTTCGACCCCGCCGACGGCCTGAGCCGCCCCGCCTTCCGCACCTTCATGGCGATCGCCGCGTTCGGCACCCTGCTCACCGCCGCGTACATGCTCATCGTCGTACGCCGGGTCTGCATGGGCCCGGTGCCGCGGGCCGCGACCGACGCGCCCGCGAGTGCCGGACCGACGAGCGCCGCGCCCGCGAGTGCCGAGCTGACGAGCGCCGCGCCCGCGACCGACGGATCCACCTCCGGGCCACCCGCCGACGGTCCCACCCCCGAGCCGGTCACCGGCGGTCCCACCCCCGCCAAGCTCGCCGACGCACCCGGCCCCACCGCACTCGCCGACGTCCACGGCTACGAGTTCGCCGCCTGGACCCCGCTCGTCGCCCTCACCGTCCTCGCCGGACTCTGGCCCGCGGCTCTCCTCGGCCTGACCGACCCGGCCGTGCAGAAGCTCCTCACTGGAGGCAAGTCGTGACCGTGGCCGCCGAGAGCGCCGAAAGCGCGGCAAACCTGGTCCAGTCCGTCGACTGGCTCGCGATCGCACCGCCGACCATCGCGGCGGTCGTCGGCCTCGTCGTGCTCGTGGCCGACCTCTTCGTGGGAACCCGCAAGAAGGCGCTCCTCGGCTGGATCTCCGTGGCGGGCCTGGCCGTTGCCGCGCTGTCCCTGCTGCCCCTCCTGGACGACGACCGCTCGACCTTCTGCCTGACCGGTGGCGCCACGCACGCGTGCAGCTACACCGCCGACCGCTTCACCCTCGTCATCCAGCTCCTCGTCCTCGGCGGTGCCCTGCTCGCCGCGCTGCTCTCCATGAGCACGCTCAAGGACTCCGGGGACGAACTGCCCGCGGGGGAGTACTGGTTCCTGCTGCTCTCCTCCGCGGCGGGCGCCGCCCTGCTGCCCGCGTCGCGCGACCTCGCGACCCTCATCGTCGCCCTGGAAGTGGCCTCCCTGCCGGCGTTCGCGCTCGTCGGCCTGCGACGCGGCGACAAACGCTCCTCCGAAGCGGCCCTGAAGTTCTTCCTCTCCTCGGTCACCGCGACCGCCGTGAGCCTCATGGGCGTCAGCTTCGTGTACGCGTCGACCGGCACCCTGCACCTCACCGAGGTCGCCACCAAGCTCCAGGACGTCGACGGACAACTGCACACCCTGGCCCAGACCGGCGTCGCCCTCACCCTCGTCGGCTTCGCCTTCAAGGTGGCGGCCGTCCCCTTCCACTTCTGGGTACCCGACACCTACGTGGGCGCGCCCCTGCCCGTCGCCGCCTACCTCTCCGTCGTCGGCAAGGCCGTCGGCTTCTCCGGCCTCATCCTCGTCACCGTCGTCGCCTTCCCCTCGTACGCGGACGTCTGGGGCCCGGCCCTCGCCGTCCTCGCCGCCCTCACCATGACCGCGGGCAACGTCGCGGCCCTGCGGCAGCAGACCACGCGCGCGTACAGCGCGGTCCGCCTGCTCGCCTGGTCCTCCGTCGGCCAGGCCGGCTACCTCCTGGTGCCGATCGCCGCGGCCGGCTACGCCGACAACGAGGCCGCCGCAGAGAAGGCCGTCGGCTCCACCGTCGCGTACGCCCTGATGTACGCCGCCGTGAACCTGGGCGCCTTCGCCGTGGCCGCACTCGTCGGCCGCACCCGGCGTCTGAACCGCGTCAGCGACTACCGCGGCCTGTACGCGCGCAGCCCGCTGGCCGCACTCGTCCTCGGCTTCTTCCTGCTCTGCCTCGCGGGCCTGCCGCCCGGCATCATCGGCCTCTTCGCGAAGGTCACGGTCTTCTCGGCCGCGGTCGACGCGGGCCTCGGCTGGCTCGCCGTGGTGATGGCCGTGAACGTCGTGATCGCGCTCTACTACTACCTGCGGTGGACCGCACTCCTGTTCCGCGCCCCCGAGGGCGAGCCGGTCAAGCACCGCGTCCCGGCCCCGCTCACCGCGGCCATCGCGCTGACGGCGGTCCTCGGCATCGCACTCTCCGGAGCGCCCCAGCTGATCCTGCGCTTCTCGGACACCGGCCTGTTCTGACGCGGCGCCCGGCCGCCGTCACCCGCGCGGCCTACATCGCTCGTACGTGCACAAGGGAACTAGTGCTCCCCGCCTGGCGTTGACCAGTACGGGAGGGTCCACTGAACAGTGGAAGCACCAGTCAGCAGAGGGTTCCCCCACGCACCACCAGGAGGGCGTACCGTGCACCGCCGGCACAACGGGCTGAAGACCGCCGTACTCCTCGGGGTACTGTCCGCGCTCATCCTCGTCATCGGCAGTTTCTTCGGGCGTACGGGGCTGGTCGTCGCGCTCTTCGTGGCGCTCGGCACCAACGCCTACGCGTACTGGAACAGCGACAAGCTCGCCCTGCGCGCCATGCGCGCCCGCCCGGTGAGCGAGTTCGAGGCCCCCGAGCTGTACCGCATGGTCCGCGAGCTCTCCACCCAGGCCCGCCAGCCCATGCCGCGCCTGTACATCTCGCCCACCGAGGCGCCGAACGCGTTCGCGACGGGCCGCAACCCGCGCAACGCGGCGGTGTGCTGCACCGACGGCATCCTGCGCCTCCTCGACGAACGCGAACTGCGCGGTGTCATCGGCCACGAGCTCAGCCACGTCTACAACCGCGACATCCTGATCTCCTCGGTCGCCGGCGCCCTGGCCTCCGTGATCATGTTCCTGGTCAACTTTGCCTGGCTGATCCCCGTCGGCCGCTCGAACGACAACGAAGGACCCGGCATCTTCGGCATGCTCCTGATCATGCTGCTAGGCCCGCTCGCGGCCTCCATCATCCAGCTCGCGATCAGCCGCTCCAGGGAGTACGAGGCCGACGCGTCCGGCGCGCAGCTCACCGGCGACCCCCTGGCCCTCGCGAGCGCCCTGCGTAAACTCGAAGCAGGGACAAAGCAGTTGCCGCTGCCGCCCGAGCCCCGTCTCGAGACGGCGAGTCACATGATGATCGCCAACCCCTTCCGCCCGGGGCAGGGCATGTCCAAGATGTTCTCCACGCACCCGCCGATGGCGGAGCGCATTGCCCGACTCGAGCAGATGGCAGGTCGTCACCGGTGAAGACAATCCTCAACGTCATATGGCTCGTCCTCTGTGGCTTCTGGATGTTCCTCGCCTACCTCGTCGCGGGCGCGCTGCTCTGCGTCACGGTCATCGGCATCCCATTCGGCCTGGCCAGCTTCCGCATCGGCCGCTATGCCCTGTGGCCCTTCGGCTACACGACGGTTGAGCGCCGCGACGCGGGCGCCCCCTCCTGCCTCGGCAACGTGCTGTGGCTGATCCTCGCGGGCTGGTGGTTGGCGATCGGCCACATCGTCACGGGCTTCCTCCTGTGCGTCACGATCATCGGCATCCCCCTGGGCATCGCCAACTTCAAGCTGATCCCGGTCTCCCTGCTGCCGCTCGGCCGCGAGATCGTCCGCACGGACGAGCCGTTCGCCGCGCGCCACTAGGCGCTCGCCCTCTCCCGACGGCGCCCGGGTCCTGCTCTTCGAGCCGAACGGCGGCGAGCCGCGGCACGCCTGGTTCATCGACGCCCCGGTTAAGCGGCTGGCTCCTCTCCGGCGACAACGGCCGCTGTGGCGTGTGCCGCACCTCGTGGATCACCGCAACCGCACCGCTGCGGAGTGACGTCTTCCAGGGCAACGGCGCACCAAGCTCACCGCGCGAGAAAGGGCAGGTCACCGCATGGGCATCATCAGCTGGATCGTTCTGGGACTGCTGGCCGGAGCCATCGCCAAACTGCTGCTGCCCGGCCGCGACCCGGGCGGCTTCATCGGCACGACCGTCATCGGCATCGCGGGCGCCTTCGTCGGCGGCTGGGGCTCCGCCCGCTACCTCGACCGCCCGGTCGCCCACCACTTCTACGACGGCGCCACCTGGGCGGCGGCCATCGGCGGCTCTCTCGTCCTGCTCATCGCCTACCGCATCCTGTTCGGCCACTCACGGCGCTGAGACGCCGTTCCCCGGCCTCGGGGACAGCAGCAAGGGCGGGCACCCGGCACGGGGCGCCCGCCCTCCGTCGTCGTACGACAGTGACTACCGCCATTGCCGGCGGCAGTGCTGGTGGCAGTACTAGCGGTAGTTCACGAACTGCACCGCGAAGTCGAAGTCCTGCCCCTTGAGCAGCGCCTGCACGGCCTGCAGGTCATCGCGGCTCTTCGAGCTGACGCGCAGCTCGTCGCCCTGGACCTGCGCCTTGACGCCCTTGGGGCCCTCGTCGCGGATGACCTTGGCGACCTTCTTGGCGTTCTCCTGGGAGATGCCCTCCTCGATGGAGGCGAAGATCTTGTACTCCTTGCCGGACAGCTGCGGCTCGCCCGCGTCCAGCGACTTCAGCGAGATCCCCCGCTTGATCAGCTTGGACTGGAAGATGTCGAGGATCGCCTTGACCCGCTCCTCGCCGTTCGCCTCCATCAGGATCTTCTCGCCGGACCACGAGATCGAGGCGCCCGTGCCCTTGAAGTCGTAACGCTGCGAGATCTCCTTGGCGGCCTGGTTGAGGGCGTTGTCGACCTCTTGCCGCTCGACCTTCGAGACGATGTCGAAACTGGAGTCGGCCATGTCCTGTGGCTCCTTGTATCGGGGTGTGCGTACTCAGCGGATACACGGCCCTCTGACGCCGGCCGCATCCGCAAAGCCTAGCCACCGCCCCCGCGCGGGGTGTCGATCAATCGGGTGGCGAAGCACCCCTGGGCATCAGGTATCGTTTACGTCGTTGCCACGGAGCGCCGCGAAAGCGGAGCAGGCAGCAAACCCGGCGGTGTGCCCGAGCGGCCAAAGGGAGCAGACTGTAAATCTGCCGGCTCAGCCTTCCCAGGTTCGAATCCTGGCGCCGCCACATGAAGGTAAACCCCCTCCGATCTGCGGAAACGTTGATCTGAGGGGGTTTCTTCGTATCCGAACACGTGGATTCGAACGCTGGTCGAAACGCGTGGCTTGTCTCACTGGATCTCGGGGTGGCCCGGCCCTGATCAGCGCGTGTCCCCCAGGCGTCCCCCGGGGGATGAGTCACTTCCGTGCCATTCCCGCAGGCCAGCTTCTATCTGGCGGTTCGCTCGCTCCTGCGCTTGCGCCAGGACCTTCGCGTAGACCCGGAGGAGCACGGCCACGGAGTGCCCGGCCCGACGGGCGACCTCCATCGGGTCGACTCCGGAGAAGAGCCAGAAGGACACCCCGGCACACCGGAGGTCGTAAGGACGACGAGCGAGCGGGGACGCCACCTCAATGGGGGAGAGGGCGGAGCTCCGGGCTTCTGCCCAGACCTCGCCATAGCCCGTGTCTTGAATCACACCTCCGCGACTCGTGCGAAAGAGCCGCCCGTCCGGGGCGGAGCCAAAGCGCGCGATGTGCCACCGGAGCATGGCCACGAAGTGCGGCGGGATCGGGACCACCCGCGAGTCCCGGGCTGCTCGTGCCTTCAGGTGGCGGTGCTGGTGGGCCCGGTCGTCGTCCGTCCAGCCGTGTCCTGCGTGGACGATGCCGCCACGAAGCGTGAGCCGCCCCCAGCCGTGCTTGGGAAGGTGGCACTGCGACGCGGTCAGGCCCACGGCTTCAGCGGGGCGCATGGCGGCGTAGTAGAGGCACCCGAAGAAGGCTTCGAGATGGGCGCCGCGGTCGCCCTGTGCGCGCACGGCTTCGAGCAGCTTCTGAACCTGTCGAGGGTTGGCGACGCTCGCGGGGTCAACCTCCTCCGCTGACTTCGGGGGCGTCCACTTCACCGTGGTCAGCGGGTTCACGGGAACGCTGAAGTACCGCCGTTCCACCGCGAGCCCGAGTACGTCGCTGAGGCAGGCCCGCTTGCGGTTGGCCGTACGTCCGGCGGCGGGGGAGCCGTCCAGCAGTGTCGACAGTGCGTCCAGTGCCAACCGGATCGTCCCGGGGTCTTCCAGTGCGGAGACGGGTACGGAGTTCTTCTCCAACCAGCGCAGCGTTTGCGCGACCTCGGCGGGATGCTCCTGTCCCCAGCGGCTCTTGTTGTACGCCCATCCGTACAGGGCAGTGCGGAGCGCGCGAGCGGGGGGCCGGCCAACGGTCGTCTTCACCAGAGCGGGGGTGATGGTGGCAAGAGCGTCCGCGTCGTTCCGGCGGGACTTCGCGGGAAGACGGTCCCATCTGCGGTCGACGTACGAGCGTGTGTGCTCGTACCAGGTCACGGACCCGTGCAACGTTCGGAGTTCGGAGGTGGGCAAGCCGGTCTCCACGTCGAACTGGTCGCCCTTGCGCATGGCGGCCATCAGCTCGGAGCGACGACCGTCCGCCTGAGCTTTGAGTGTGTAGCTCTTGGAGTGCTTCTGCGGGCCGACCAGCCAGCGAACGCGGTAGGGCTTGGGGCGGTCGCGGCGGGTCTCGATGCTGTAGACACGCACGTCGTAGGTCAGCATGCGGATACCTCGCAGGCGTCCCACCACGAGTCCAGGTCAGAACGGCGGATGCGGATCTGGCCGTTGGGGAGCTTCAGGAGCCGGGGTGCCTTGCCGCGTGCGCGTAGCCGGTAGAAGGCCGCCCGCGACATGCCGAGCTCGTCGAGCGCTTCCGCGAGGGTGAGTTTGGGGTCTCGGGTGGCGCTCACAGCCACGGGTCTCCTTCCGTCTTGGCGCGTTGCTTGAGTGCTTGGTCGTGGCGGACGTGGGCGGCGAGGAGTTCTTCGCCGGGGCGGTAGCCGGTGCCGAGGAAGGTCCAGGCGGAGTCGGTGACGAGGGTGGTGGGCTCTTCGTCGGGGAGGCCGCGGCGGGTGCGGGCGGTGGCGAGGCGCCAGGCCCGGCGCACGTCGCGCAGGGCGCCGAGGGTGGTGGAGTAGGCGCGGGACTTGCTGGAGAAGTGGCCCCGGAAACCGAGCATGTGGGCCCACTTCCAGAGCTTGAGGTGGGCGAACTCTGGGAGGTGGCCGAGGTCCCAGGCGGTACGGATCATCTGACGGGCGTGGTGCTGGATGGGGAGCGCCTTGATGCGTTCGGCCTGCCCGGTGCCGTCGCAGTCGGGGCACAGGTCGAGGAAGCTGTCCGGTCCGCGTACGTAGCCGCGTCCCTTGCAGGGGCGGCAAACGAGGGTGCGGTCCACGGTGCCCGCGCCTTCAGCGTTCTTGGTGGCGTACTTGGCGACGTATCCGGCGACTTTGGCGTCGGTTAGTTCGCCGTCGCCGAGGGCGGTGATGGGGTCGACCTTGAACCGTTCGCCCCAGGTCATGATCCGTTCGCCGATGGCGTCGGACTCGACCGTGAGCCGAGCGCGGCGGACGGCCAGGCCGACGGCGACGTTCAGGGCGTCGAAGGTGGCCCACGGAGGAGGGGCGCTCGTGTGACCGCTGGGGCCGTCGAAGCGGATCACGGCATGGAAGTGGACCAGGCCGCGTTTTTGGTACTCGGCGACCTTCGCGAAGGAGATACGCAGGCCGGTTCGTAGGGCTTCTTGTGTCATGCCGAGGTGGGCGGCGAGGGCTCGGCGGAGGTAGATCGTGAAGCGTGCCCAGAGCTGTCCTGCGTGGGCGTTCCAGAGCACGGCGCCGGTGTAGTCGTAGGTGGACGGGTGCAGCGGTGTGCCGAGTTCTGGCGCGTCTTCGGTGTGGTGGGTGCCGCAGGCGCAGGGGCGGGGCTTGCCTGCCGGGTCGGTCTTGCGGTTGTGGACGGGGCCGAAGGACGGGGCGGTGAGGGTGACAAAGGCGCGGGGATGGTCGCGGACGGTTTCGGCGACGTTCTTGCCGCCGGAGAGTCCAGCTTTGATCAGGTGGTAGGTGTCGGCTGCGTACACCCGCGAGCAGGCGGGGCAGCGGGAGGAGCGGCGGTTGCCGCAGGTGGTGAGGAGGCGTCCGGTCGGTTCGTCCTCGGAGCGGTAGGAGCGGACGACTTCCTTGGTCGTCTGGTCGGTGGTGACTGTCCAGCCGTGGAGGTTGACGGGGTTCGTGCAGCCGCGCAGGTCGCGGACCTGTTCGGTGACGCGGCCGAAGTTGTCTGTGTTGGCCAGGGCGATCAGGTCCCGCAGGCCGGGGCTGAGCACGTGGTGCAGGTCGAGGTGGCGGCGCATGGGTGGCGGGGTCTCCCGTCTGACGTGAAGGTGGGGCCTGCGGGCAGCAGTGATTCAGTGCGCTCGGGCTGCTGTCCGCAGGCATGACTGGCTGGGCCCGGGGCGGGCGAGGAGGGGGAACGCCGGGGAGGCCGGCGGGGGGAGTTACAGGGCCGCGTGGAGGGCAGTGGCCATGGGCAGTCCGATGGCCAGGCGCATCTTGAGTTGAGCCGCAGTGATGGGCTCGCCGTGCTCGGCACGGTGCGATGCGGCGATGGAGCGCGCTTCGGTCAGCAGCGGTTCGGGGACCTTCAGCGCGGGGGCGGCCGGTGCGGGCGTGGTCGAGGGCTCGGGCAGGCCGGGCGCGGGTGCCTGGTCGACAGTGGGGGCCGCAGGCGTGGGCGCCGGGACGGGAACCGTCGGGGGTTCCGTGGCTGGCGCGGCGGGCTCGTTCGCGACTGCGTGGAAGCAGCGGAGGAGCTGCGGGCCGACGGCTCCCCAGCCGAGGAGCAGTAGCGGGGCCACGGCGTCGACTGCGGCGCGGCCGTAGTGCTCGGCGGCAATGGGTTCGGCGACGTTGAGGGCCAAGGTCAGCAGGCCGGAGACGTGCATGAGGCGGGTGGCGGCCGTCGTCTGCTCGGGCGGGATGCCGCGCAGGGAGAGATAGCGCAGGGCCACGAGGAGGCCGACCACGGAGAGGTCCACCATCGGTGCGATGAGCGGGGCGATGGGGGCGGGGACGCCCAGGCGCAGGGCCAGGGACCAGACGTTGCCGAAGGAGAAGACGAACGCCAGGGCGGCGATCACGATCATCACGGCGGTGATGGTGCGCTGAGTGATGCGGTCCTCAGTCATGGGTGTTCACCTCCTTCCGGGCGAGGACGCGACGGGTGGTGTGGCCGGTCAGGCCGCCATGGGCGGGGTGGTGTCCCCCGGGCCCGGCTTGGTGAGGTCGAGGCCGGGGAGGCGGGCGGCGAGCAAGTCGGCCGGGTCGGCGGCGAGGTGGGCTGTCTGCTCGGCGATGGCCGTGCTGTCTTTGCCGGAG
Organism: Streptomyces sp. NPDC044106; assembly: GCF_056433985.1. Taxonomy (NCBI): domain Bacteria; kingdom Bacillati; phylum Actinomycetota; class Actinomycetes; order Kitasatosporales; family Streptomycetaceae; genus Streptomyces; species Streptomyces sp. NPDC044106. Next base: position 199,226 of record NZ_JBWKFZ010000009.1, on the reverse strand, counting down.
ACGTAGGGCGTGCGGATGCGGGTGAAGCCGGGCTGTGACTGGTGATTCATGGAGGCCACGCCGACGTAGGAGCGGTCCTGAAGATTGATCGGGTTGGCGTGGGGCCACTCCCTGATGTCCTCGCCGAGGGCGGCGACGGCCGCTTCTGCGGTCTTCTGGGCGAAGGACAGGCCGATGGGGCACACGTCGCGGATGAACGTGGGGATGGCGTCGCCCGTGGACTTCTGGGTGGCAAGGATGGTGAGGATGCCCGTGCTGCGGCCCTTCTTGACCAGGTCCTCGACGAGCCGGGCGTTCTCGGCGGCGAGAGCGGCCAGCTTTTTCGTTTTGGGGTCGCTGCCCTTGTGGTCGCGGAAGTAGGTGTGCGCTTCGTCGATGATCACGACGACGAGCGGCCATGTCGCGGACGGCCCGACCTCCCACATGCTCTGGACGCCCAGGACGCGTTCGGCGGCCGAGACGCGGGCACGGCGCAGGTCCACCAGGCGCCGGAAGAGGGCGTTGGCCTCTTCGAGGTCGTCACCGACGAAGGCGAACATCCGCTTCACGAGGTGGGCGTAGTCCCCCTCCCGGGCGGTCGATACCTTGCCGTCGGCACACACAAACTGCACCGTGGGCGAAGGTGCCCAGTCGCAGATCAGACGGTTGATGAGCGAGGTCTTCCCGAAGCCTGGAAGGCCAGCCACAGTCACGCCGGGCACCTGGGTCAGGTCCACGGACACCGGTTGCGCGTACTCGTCCACGCCCAGGTCCCACCGGGCGATCTCGTCCGGCACCTCACCCGTCGGGTGATGCTCGGTAGGGATCTTCAGCGGGTCGAGGCGGACACCACGGATGACGACCTGTCCGGGCTTGTCCTGGGTGACCGCGACCCGTGTGCAGCCCCAGGCGTCGGCCAGGTGCGGAGCCGCCTTCTGGAACTGTTCGAGACCGACACGGGGCAGGCACGTCGCCCGAGCGATCACCCCGTACGCGTCGTGCCGGACCTTCAGAGCCGGAATCAGCACGCGGGGCTTGACCGGCCTGTTGGTCGTGTTGGCCATAGATGCCAGCGCGGTCGGAGTCTTGTCCGTGACCGACAGCTTCAGCATGGGCGCGAGCCGCTTCCAGCCCCACCGCACGCGCACGGCCTGACGGATGGACTGTCGGGTCATGGCGTCGGCACGCACGTAGCGGACCACCCACACCACGGCCCACACGGCCATCACGGCGAGGCCGAGCTGTACGACGAGCGGGGCTATGCCGAACACCTCCTGCACGGACATTCATTGCTCCTTGGAGTAGTCGAGGAAGGGCAGTGCACTGGGGCGGGCGCCCGGCCCGGCGTGAGGCGACGGATGGTCGCGTTCAGCGCCGGACCGGAGGGCGGGGCTGCTCACGCCGCGTCGGCGGCCGGGGCGGGGGTGAGGAGGTCGATGCGGTCGGCGCGGTAGGCGATGCCGTCCGCCAGCGAGCCGTTGAAGATGCGGGCCCACGGGGTGGCGAACAGTTCCACCGGCTTCACCGGCAGTCCCGGCTTGAGGCCGTTGGGGAGCCCGGTCTCCGGAACGGTGATCTTCAGGGCCTCGGCGCGGTCCTCCTCCATGAAGAAGAGGGTGATCGTCATCAACTTCGCGCCTGTCTCACGGTCGGTCGCGAACTGGGTCTTCTCGGCGTCCGCGTACTTGGGCACCGGCAGGGTGCCGACCATGAACGCGGCGGTCGGGAGCAGGCCAACACGGATACGAGCCATGACAGTTGAGTCCCTTCGGTAGAAGCCTCACCACGAGGCGGTGAGGTGCGATCTATAGAACCTCGGTGACCTAGCACTGTCAAGTATGAAGGGTGAGCTAGGTATGTAGTGACCTATGTCAGCGGGGTGTGCTAGGGCAGCTAGGGATGGCTACTCTGAGGGCATGACTCCCGCGCCAGACAAGAAGCAGGACCGCCGGCCGCCGTATCAGCACGCAGCCGACGAGCTCCGGCGCGAGATCATGCAAGGCCGCTTCAAGCCCGGTGAGCAGATGCCGCCCGTCCGCGAGCTGCAAGAGCGCTTCGGGGTCGCCAACATGACCGCGAGAAGCGCTCTGAACGTGCTGCGGGACGAGGGGCTGATCTACACCATTCACGGCCGCGGCAGCTTCGTCGCTGATGTGGCCGTCGCCGACAGCGCGGGCGAATTCGCCATCGACTACACCCCGCCCGCCTGGTACCTGGCCAACGACCCCGAGCGTGAGCCAGCGGACGGCGAGAGCGAGGGCAGCGAGCCCCGGACTTCGGAAACGGCCCCGCCCTCCCTCGCTGAAGTGCTCACCGCGTTGCGCGACGAGATCCGCGTACTCAGCGCCGAGCATCAGGAGTTGCGCCGGGAAGTCGAGGAGCTGAAGAAGGCTCGACGCGATCCGCGGTCCTGAGTCGTGCTACCTCGTGCCGTAGCTCCCGCGTCTCACGGCTGAGCCTGGCCACCATGGCCGCGATCTCACGGACCAGAGCAGACACCTCTGCGGACTCCGGGCTGTGAATGACGCTCAACTCCCCTTCTATCTGGCTTACCTGGTCGGACATGTCTCCCCGTTCGCTGCCATGCCATCGGTGCGTGCTGCGCGAGCCCGAGCGCAGCGGAGCTGTTCAGAGTTTCTTTACTGGATCAAGGCGGCCCGCCTGCGGCGTGCCGCGCGCGCTGGCGGCCGGGGGCCGCCGCCGCTCCATGTCTCCGCCACCGCTCCGGCGGCCCCCCGCCACTCAGCGCGCAACAACGCCGAAGCGGTCGAGGGGACCAGGAAGCAACTCGACCACTTCGAGCACCAGGACCAGGCCGACGAGCGCCGAACCGAGGCCGCGTCCGCAACGCCAAGGCCGGTCGACGGCGAGGGCCGTGACACATTGAGGCAGCGTGGCTGAGACCGGGACGGGGTTGCTGGAGGCATACGTGGCGGGTGCTCGTTCGGCCGTCCCGCCGTCGTGGCTGACTTTCGGTGGCTGAGGTCAGAACTGGGGATGCACGGGCCGCGCCGCAATGTTGTTTCCTCTCCGACTCGACTGTGTGGAGCCGGGGTTGCAGCCGAACCCGCGTTCGGGCACGCCGATCACCCCGGTACCATCGGCACCGGGGTCCTGAACAGGGATTCCTCGACCGGACCACCCGGAATGCTGTCCAGGCTGAGGGGTGGTCCGGTCTTTCGTTGTCGGGTGAGGGTTCAGAGAGGCAGGGCGCCGGTCGCCAGCGTGAAGCCGATGACCAGGCCGCAGGAACCGGAGATGATGATCAACAGAGGCCCGGTGAACTGCCCCAGCCACGCGATCGCTCGTCGCATCAAGGCTGCCTCCAGGCCCGCCAGGGGCGCGTGATGATCTCCCGGTAGGTGTGGTGGGAGGGATGCTTGCCGCAGTGCTTCAGAACCCAGTCCTGAGGCGTCACCCAGTCCTCGCTGGCCGGTGACGTCTCCTCGTCCACAGCGCACTGCATGGCGTAGGTGACTGGCTCCGAGTCGGGCTCGACGTCGGGTTCGAGGGTCCAATTCTCGAACCTCAGAACCGCCCGGGTGCTCACAATCCCCACCGCCTGTTGGCGACCGCCACCTTGGAGCTCATCCCTTCGGATTGGGTGGGTTGTCGAAGCGCGTCGGGAGGGACATCCCACTCGGTGCCCCCGCCAGACGGACGAAGCTGCACGTACGGGCCCTCGTGTCCGGTGACTATGCCGGTCTTGCCAGTGCGCGTATCGACCATGAGGGTGCCGACAGCCGGAAGGGACGCGTCGTCGATCACTTCTGCCTCCTACTCGCTGACGGAGCGGATTGACGCCAAATCGGAGCGTCCGCGTCGCCCCGTAAGCAGTCGGTATCCGTCCGTGCTCGTGCAGAAGCATCGGGTCAACAGAGGGGACCTTGGAACAACCCCCAAACCCCACTTCGGAACGTCCCGCGTCGGGTAAAACGTCCCTAGTGCCGTCCCGAGACTCAGGGGGAAACTCATGCAGAACGAGAGACTACGAGCCGTCATGGCGGCCGGAGGCTGGACGTACGCCGGACTCGCGAAGGCCGTTGAGGTCGACCCCAAGTCGGTTGAGCGCTGGGTGAATCTGGGCCGTACGCCGCGCCGTGCCACAGCCTTGGAGGCAGCTGAAGCCCTAGGAGAAGACGTGCACGCACTCTGGCCGGCGCTTCGACAGGCCCGCGCCGCCCGCGCGATCAGCCCGGAACTCGTCGCCCTCTACGAGCAACGAGCCGACCTGCCCGTATCCGCGTTCGTCGACATGATGACCCAGGCCCGCGAGCGCATCGACGTCCTGGTCTACGCGGCCGTCTTCCTGCACGAGGCATACCCGCGGCTCAACGATCTGCTGCGCGAACGAGCCGCCGAGGGCTGCTCCGTACGTATCGCAGTAGGCGATGCCGAAAGCCCGAACGTTCAAGCGCGCGGCCAGGAGGAGCGGTTCGGGCACGGCATCGAGTCCCGGTGCCGACTGGCCCTCATGCACTACCGCCCTCTCGTTGGGGTATCCGGCATCGAGATAAGGACCCACGAAACGACGCTCTACAACTCCTTGTACCGCGCCGACGACCAGCTGTTGGTCAACGCCCACGTCTGGGGAGCGAACGCGTACGGTGCGCCGGTGTGGCACCTCCGCCGTAACGGGGAAGGCGGCATGTTCGACACCTACGGGCAGAGCTTCGACGCGGTCTGGGCAACGGCGAAGCCGGTACAGCAGGAGGAGTGACCATGGCGCGCACCGAGTACTACGACGACCCCAACGCCCCGAAGCCGAACAGCATGGTTGTCGCGGCCTCAGCGGTCGTCAACGACGAAGAGGGGCGCATCCTGCTTCAACGCCGCCGGGACAACGACCTTTGGGCGTTGCCAGGAGGCGGCATGGACCTCACCGATTCACTGCCCGGTACGGCGGTCCGTGAGGTCAAGGAGGAGACCGGCCTCGACGTCGAGATCACGGGCCTGGTCGGCACGTACACCGACCCGAAGCACATCATCGAGTACACGGACGGCGAGGTCCGGCGACAGTTCAACGTCTGCTTCACGGCTCGAACCGTCGGTGGTCGGCTCGCGATCTCCAATGAGTCGACAGAGCTCCGTTTTGTCCGGCCAGAGGAGCTTGAGGAGCTGCCCATGCACCACACGCAGCGGCTCAGGCTCCGGCACTTTTTGGAGCACCGCGCGCGTCCGTATCTTGGCTAACGGTGACGGATCGCAATTGCAATGCTGCGTCGAGTACGGATGTCTGTCGACTCCGGCGAGCGGTCACCGACTGTGCGTATGTGACTCGGAAGGGAAACACATTTAGCGCACAAGGCTCGTTTGATGATCTGGAGGAGGAGGTAGATGGAGCTACCTGAGATTGCGATCGTGGTGTCGTCAGCAAGCGCAGCGATCACGGGAGTAAATGCGCTCGTATCGTATCGCACGTTCAGGCGTGTCCGGCCCAAGATTCAGGTTCGGCTATGGCGTACCAATACCAACGCATTGGTGTCTCAGTCGGAGAAAAAAGAGGTCAATCACACCTTCGTTCTTCGACTTATCAATAATGGCATGACTCCCGTGACCCTTGAACGTGTTGAACTCTGCCGTTATGAGTCGAGATACAGCAAGCGGAAATTTCAGTTGGTGAAGGGCAGCAGGGGGTTCGATCCACAAAACAGATGGGGGACCGTGGCCCCGGTAATTCCTGCCCTTGATGGCACGATCTACCGCTTCACAGTTTCTAGGAGAAGCGCTACTCGCGGGGATCATCTTCGCTTTCGTGTCTTGCTGTCCAACGGTCGTACGTCTACAAGTCGCCTCATCCCCACCAAGGATTGGTCACTGGATGCAGGTGGGTCGGCGACTGGGGGTGGGGGAACGTCTGAGGACTAGCCCTCAACCGATTCCAGGTTGCAAGGTACTCCGTGCCGCCTGGATGAAGTCTCGCTCCCTAAATACTCGCGCTCTCTCTGCGTCCTGGAGTTCCTGCCTGTATGCCTCTCCAACTCCTGGACCATGGGCGGCTCTGTTTTTCTGAATTATCTCCTGCACTTCTCTGTGGACCACGACGACAGATTGGGCCAGCGGTACAAGGCGTTCGGGGCCTTCCAGTTCCACTAGAAACGCGAGCCCGATCAGCTCTCCCGTAGCGTCTTGCAAGGGTGCTGCGTACTGATCTGTGTATTCCTTGTGCTCTACGTTTCCTGCCCTTCTGATCTCCCTCAGTGTCACTCGTTGCTCGGCGTCATGAAGCCTCTTTGCTTCTAGCTCAGATACTTGTCCCGCCTTCTTTAGGAACTGGGCATAGATATCCCTGCGTACATCTCGGTGCCGTGAATTCTCGTCCAATTGATGCTTGCGCTCCTGAGTGGCGTTCTCCTGTCGCCCTTTCAGGAGGCTGAACGCACCAGCGATAAGCCCGCCTGTGGCTACACCAGTGCCACCCAGCAGGGCAGCCATGAGCTGTGAATCCATCAAACCCCCCAAGTGGCCAGAGATCTGGTCTTACCCAGTGGTCAACTTTGCGAAACACAATCGGTGCTGGGTGCGGACCCTGGCCATCCGTAATCGGAATGACTTGTGTGTGTTTGTCAGAAGTGGGTGCGGAGATGAAAGCACCTCATCGGAATCACAGCCATGATCCAAAGTCATGGTGAAGGCGTAGCGTGAGAGGGCGGCACTTGACTTCACCTACGGAGATCGTTTAGAAGCGCCTGGTTACGACCTCGTGGGGGGCAGCGAATGTGGTCGATCGACAGAGTGAAGTCGGAGGGCCGCTTGTGGCGCGCTTCCCCCAGGCGCCCCCCCCCAGTGGGGCGCCGCTGGTCTTCTTGCCAGGTCAACCAGGTTGGGAGCGGCCCGCTGTAAATCTGCCGGCTCAGCCTTCCCAGGTTCGAATCCTGGCGCCGCCACATGAAGGTAAACCCCCTCCGAACTGCGGAAACGCAGGGCGGAGGGGGTTTCTTCGTGTGGGTCGGGCGTGGCGGGGCCGCGTCGCGTTCGCCGGGGCCCGCCAAGATCACGGTTTCGCCAGGGTTCGCTACCTTCGGCGCTCTTGACCTGCGGTGTCTTTCGGTTAACGCTGGCTAACACGCCCCATTTTGGACGACGGGCGGAGAGCCTGGATCAAGCTGCCGCTACATTTGAGCAAGTGCCCCTGTGGCCGCTGCTTTTGGCCTTCACGCGACCGTAGCGGGTGGTGCAGATTGGTCTCCCGACGTGGCGGAGGCCTGACCCCGGGGGCAATCCGGAGCCAGGCCCATCACGCGGGCGGCGGGCCCGGTCGAGCATCCAACGGCCGGGCCCGCATTCCTGGGCCCGTCCGACCGGATCGCCGTTCAGGCACCGTCAGAACACGAACGGCGCCAGACACCCCGCGATCGTTCCAGCCGCGGCCACGGCATCCAGTGCCAACTGGATCCACCACCGATGCTGCCGAAACCATCTCGGCATCTCAGACTGGTCCATCTACTCACCTCCAACCTCTCGTGGTCCCCCCTGCTTCGTGAGAACCAGGAGGGGCATGGAGAGGCAAGACTGTGAGTTCGTAGCGGAGGCTATCGCGGGGCCGCACGCGAACCGTTGGGCTCCGACTATTCGCCAGGGTTCGCCATGCGGAAGAACCAGGCGCTCGCCCTGTACCTGACATGGGATTGCTTCGACGGCACGGACCGGCCTTCAGGGGTGACCGTGCGTCCGCGGAGCCCGGTCCGGGCCTGCCCGAGCTCCGTCCGAGCCCTGTTCGGAGCCCTCTGTGCACAGAATGGGACCATGTCGTCCCGTCGCAGAAACTGCCCGGTGTGCCGCCGTGAGATCGCCGTCGTCGGTGGACGGTTCGCCCGCCACGACCCGCCCGGCCCACGCGCCACAGGCGACCTCGTCTCCTGCCCCGGCTCGCGCACCCAGGCCCAGCTGGGCGCCGCACAGCCCGCCCTGGACGGCTATGTCGTCCCGGACCTCCCCGGCCAGCTCCCGCTGTTCTGAGCCGCCCTCAGGTCCTCAAGCGCTCAGGTCCTCAAGCGCTCAGGTCCTCAAGCGCTCAGGTCCTCAAGCGCTCAGGTCCTCAAGCGCTCAGCTCCTCGGAGCCTCAGTTGCCCGCGACCGACTTGACCGCCACAGAGACCGGCACCGACCCGCTGATCAGCTCCAGCGTCAGCCCGGCCGTCGCGGGCGTCTCCAGAAGCTCCGCGAGGACCGCGGCGACGTCGTCCCTAGGGATCGGCCCACGGCCCGTGGACGCCTCCAGGCGGACGAGACCGGTGCCCGCGTCGTCCGTCAGCATCCCGGGGCGCAGGACCGTCCAGTCCAGGGCGCCACGCGCGCGTACGTACGCGTCGGCCTCGCCCTTGGCGCGCAGGTAGGCGTCGAAGACCTCGTCGCCCTGGTGTGCGGGATCGGCGCCCATCGACGACACGACGATGTAGCGCCGCACCCCGGCCCGCTCCGCCGCGTCCGCGAAGAGCACGGCCGCGCCCCGGTCCACGGTGTTCTTGCGGTCGACGCCGCTGCCCGGCCCCGCGCCCGCCGCGAAGACGGCCGCGTCGGCGCCGCGCAGATGCCCGGCCACCTCGTCGACCGACGCCGACTCCAGGTCGCACAGCACCGGTTCGGCGCCCGCCTCGCGCAGGTCGGCCTCCTGCCCGGCAGCGCGGATCAGCCCCGCGACCTCGTCACCACGCGCGGCGAGCAGACGCTCGAGCCGCAGCGCGATCTGACCATGACCACCAGCGATGACAATGCGCATACTCCCGACCGTACGACAGGGCGGACGCGAGCGCTCAACACGCGCGCGGGGGACCGGAAAACCCACCGCATGGACCGCGCGTGACCGCCCTCCACGCACGCCCTACGCCTGCCTCAGGCGTGCCCTACGCGCGCGTGGAGCCCGCTTCCGGCGCCGGCCCACCTCTCAGGCCGACGGCTCGTCACCCTTCGTACGCCCAGGGCCCGTACCGCCCGTCGACCGCCCCTGCCGCGGCAGGTCCAGCGCCACCGCGGCGGCCGAGTCGCAGTACTCGCGCACCGCGCTGGTCCGCGCCACGACGCGCCCCCGGTGCACCACGATCCGGCTGTACGCGAGCGACAGCGCACCCGCGAGCCGGTCGCCGCGCACGGCGAGCAGTTCGGCGGGAAAGCCCGCCTCCACCCGCACCTCGGGAAGGCCCATCGCCGCCCGCGCCGCCCTGCTCACCGCGCCGTAGGCGTCCTCGGGGCGCAGCCCGCACCGCGAGGCCAGCAGGTACGCGGCCTCCAGCGGGTCCCCGCGCCCCACCGGATTCGACACGTCCCGCATCGCCCCGCTGCCCGCGGCCACCCGCACCCCCGCCGCCCGCAGCAGCCGCACGGGAGCCGCGCCACCACGCTCCGTGCTGCCCCGCTCCGCGCTCCCGCACCCGCCCTGCGGCAGGCAGACCACCGTCACCGCGGCGGCCGCGAGCTGCTCGGCGGTGCGTGCGGCCACGTCCGCAGGGAGCCGTCCGAGCCCGGCGCACGGGCCGATCGTCACGCCGGCCCGCAGCCCGCCGGCCATCGCCGCGAGACGGCCGAGCCGTGCCGGGTCGTCGCCGTCCGTGTGCAGGTCGACGGGGCAGCCGTGCTCCGCCGCGATCTCCAGGACCGCCTCCGCGTAGCCCGCGGGATCGGGGTCGAGATCAGGACAACCGCCCACTACGGAGGCGCCCATTTTCACCGCGTCCCGCAGCATCGCGAGCCCGTCGGCGCCCGCGACGCCGGTCAGCAGCCGCGGCACGGCGACGGCCGTCAGATCCACCAGGCCCCGCAGTGAACGCCGTGCCTGCAGCACCGCCTCCATCGGGCCGAGCCCTTGGACGCCGCCGATCCGCACGTGCGAGCGCAGCGCCGTCGCGCCGTGCCCGAGCTGCAGCAGAGCCGCCTCCGTGGCCCTGCGCTGCACGTCGGGGACGTCGTACGAGACGGGCCCCGGCACGTCCGCCGACAGCGCCGTGTCGCCGTGTGCGTGCGGCTCGGCGGCCGCGGGCAGCAGGAGGTAGCCGGCGAGGTCCACCCGCGCGGCGTGGGTGCTGAGGCTGCCGACCGTGCCGACCGCCTCGATGCGCCCGCCGCCGAGGCGGACGTCCACGGTCCTGCCGTCGGTGAGCCGGGCGCCGCAGAGCAGCAGGGCTCCGGAGTCGTCCGGGTGGCCGGAACCGGACGGGCCCCAGGGGCCGGAGGAGTGGGGCTGCTGCGGCTGGCTGTCGGGCATCGCGCTCCTGGGGTTCGAGGGCGGCTGCTGTCGTCGAGGCGCCAAGATCACGCAGCGTGTGCCGAGCCTGGGGTCCTTCTGACGGATCGCCGCGACGCCGCGGAGATCCGTCAGAAGGACCCTAGGACGGCGAAAGGCCCGCTTCGAGGAGGAGCGGAATAGTCGTACCGGTGTGGTGCGAGTGCACGGGCGGGGTGTTCAGAGACCCCTGAGGTGACCCCTGAGGTGGGCTTTCCGAGGCCTGGGACAGCCCCGGCGAAACGGATTTGGGCGATCGGCGACCAACCGTGTAATGTCTTCATCGCTCGCCCCAATAGCTCAGTCGGTAGAGCGTCTCCATGGTAAGGAGAAGGTCTGCGGTTCGATTCCGCATTGGGGCTCTGATGTCGAGTGATCCTCACCCTCGGGTGAGGGGATCCGGCATCGCAGCGGTGTAGCTCAGTCGGTAGAGCAAGCGGCTCATAATCGCTGTGTCACCGGTTCAAGTCCGGTCACCGCTACTAACGGTAGCCGATTGTGGGGTCGGTCCTTCGATCGGCTACTCTTGTATGCGTTCATCCGTCCATCCGTCCGTCAAGGAGCACTCACGTGGCTGCCACCGACGTCCGCCCGAAGATCACGCTGGCCTGCGTGGAGTGCAAGGAGCGGAACTACATCACCAAGAAGAACCGGCGTAACGACCCGGACCGTCTTGAGATGAAGAAGCACTGCCCGCGCTGCAACGCGCACACTGCGCACCGCGAAACGCGCTAAACACAGGCTCGTACACGAGGCCGTCCCCGTTGGTTGGGGGCGGCCTCGCGTCGTTTCGGAAAACAATCGCAGGAGGTACCGGGCCCATGGCGCTCGACCAGTCCTTTGTGGGGCGTTCCTATCCCCCCACTGATCCTTATGAGGTCGGCCGGGAGAAGATCCGTGAGTTCGCCGAGGCGGTGGGTGACGCCAATCCCGCGTACACCGACACGGAGGCCGCGAAGGCGCTCGGCCACCCCGATGTGATCGCCCCGCCGACTTTTGTGTTCGCGATCACTTTCAAGGCGGCGGGACAGGTCATAGAGGACCCGCAGCTCGGGCTGGACTACAGCCGCGTCGTGCACGGCGACCAGAAGTTCGCCTACAGCCGCCCGGTGCACGCGGGTGACCGCCTCACCGTCAGCTCGACCATCGAGTCGGTCAAGTCCCTCGCGGGCAACGACATCCTGGACGTCCGCGGTGAGGTCCACGACGAGGCCGGCGAGCACGTCGTGACCACCTGGATCAAGCTCGTCTCGCGTGCGGCGGCGCCCGCGGCGAAGGAGGCGTGAGGCGATGACGGCGAAGATTTCCTACGACGACGTCGAGGTCGGCACCGAGCTGCCGGCCCAGACCTTCCCGGTGACACGCGCCACACTCGTGCAGTACGCGGGCGCTTCCGGGGACTTCAACCCGATCCACTGGAACGAGAAGTTCGCGCTCGAGGTCGGCCTTCCCGACGTCATCGCGCACGGCATGTTCACCATGGCCGAGGCGATCCGCGTCGTGACCGACTGGCTGGGCGACCCGGGGGCGATCGTCGAGTACGGCGTGCGCTTCACCAAGCCCGTCGTCGTCCCGAACGACGACAAGGGCGCCACCATCGAGGTCAGCGCCAAGGTCGCGGCCAAGCTGGACGACGGGCGCGTACGGATCGACCTGCTCGCCAGGAGCGGCGAGCAGAAGGTCCTCGGCATGTCGCGAGCGGTCGTGCAGCTGGCCTGACGGCCGACGGCGGCAGCTCACGTACGCGGGTACGTGGCAGCAAGCAACACATGCGCAAGAAGAGCTGTGTAAGGGGCGCCCTCCATGGAGGTGCGCCCCTTACTCGTAAAGCACGGCCCGCCCATCACTTGACTGCTTAGTGATTGGCCACTAACTTACCCCGCATGGTCAGGATGAGCGCAGAGGAGCGACGCGAGAGCGTCATCCGCGCGGCGATGGTCGAGTTCGCCCGCAGTGGCTACAAGGGCACCTCTACCGAGGCGATCGCCAAACGGGTGGGGGTCTCGCAGCCGTATCTCTTCCGGCTCTTCCGGGACAAGCGGGCGATCTTCCTCGCCGCCGCCGAGCGGTGCTGCCAGGAGACCACGGAGGTCTTCCAGGAGGCTTCGAAGGGGCTTGAGGGGGAGAAGGCCGTGCAAGCCATGGGGCAGGCCTACCAGTCGCTCATCGCCGACGACCCGGACAAGCTGCTCATGCAGATGCAGATGTACGTCGCCACGGCCGCCGCCGAGGCGTCCGACGACCCGGAGTTCGGGGCGGCGCTGCGGGCCGCCTGGATGGAGATGTACGACACGGTGCGTCTCGCGCTGGGGGCGGACATCGACAGGACGACCACGTTCCTGGCGTACGGAATGCTGATCAATGTCCTGGTGTCGATGGGGTTTCAGCCCGACCACCGGGTGTGGGCCGGTTTCTTCACATCGCCGCAGCCCAAGCCGTGAGGCGTGTGCACGCCTCGGGGGCGGGCTTTTCATGGCCGCAAAAGTTAGTCATCAATAACTAACCTAAGCAGGGGGAAGCACATGTCACAGCAGACGGCACGGCGCGGGGGCGCGGTTTGGGCCCTCGTCATCACCAGCGTCGCCGGATTCATGGCGGCACTCGACAATCTCGTCGTCACCACCGCCCTGCCCTCCATCCGCGAGGACCTCGGCGGCGCGCTGCACGACCTCGAATGGACGGTGAGCGCCTACACCCTCACCTTCGCCGTGCTGCTGATGTTCGGCGCGGCCCTGGGTGACCGGTTCGGCCGCCGCAGGCTCTTCCTCGTCGGCCTCACGGTGTTCACCGGCGCCTCCGCCGCGGCGGCCCTCGCCCCGGGCCTCGACGCGCTCATCGCCGCCCGCGCGGTGCAGGGCGTCGGCGCCGCGATCATGATGCCGCTGACACTGACCCTGCTCACGGCGGCCGTGTCCCCGGCCAAGCGCGGCATGGCGTACGGCATTTGGGGCGCCGTCAACGGACTCGCGGTCGCCAGTGGCCCGCTGATCGGCGGCAGCCTCACCGAGCACGTCTCCTGGCAGTGGATCTTCTGGCTGAACGTCCCGCTCGGCCTGGCCGTGCTGCCGCTCGCGCGCCTGCGCCTCGCCGAGTCGTACGCCCCCGGGGCGCGGCTCGACATCACCGGCACCCTGCTCGCCAGCGGCGGTCTCTTCGGAATCGTGTACGCCCTGGTGCGCGGTCCGCTCGACGGCTGGTCCAGTGGCACCGTCCTCGTCAGTCTGTCGGTGGGTGTCGTGCTGCTCGGCGGCTTCGTCCGCCACGGGATACGCGCCAAGGCGCCGATGCTGCCGATGCGCCTCTTCCGTAGCCGTGCCTTCTCCGGCATCAACGCCGCGAGCCTGCTGATGTTCCTCGGCATGTTCGGCTCGATCTTCCTGCTCAGCCAGTACATGCAGGGCGTCCTGAACTACTCGCCCACCGAGGCGGGGCTGCGGATGCTGCCCTGGACCGGCATGCCCATGCTCGTCTCACCGCTCGCGGGCTACCTCTCCGACCGGATCGGCGGTCGCCCGGTCGTCGCCGCCGGGCTCTTCCTGCAGGCCGTGGGCCTGGCCTGGTACGCCGTCGTGGTGGCGCCCGACGTGTCGTACTCCGCGCAGCTGCCCGCCCTGATCATCAGCGGCGTGGGGATGGCCCTCTACTTCGCCCCGGCCGCCAACCTGGTCATGTCCAGCGTCCGCCCGCAGGAACAGGGCACCGCCTCCGGCGCCAACAACGCGCTGCGCGAGGTGGGCGGGGCCCTCGGCATCGCCGTGATGTCCTCGATCTTCTCGGCGCAGGGTGGCTACGAGTCCGCACAGAAGTTCGTGGACGGCCTGGAGCCCGCGCTCTGGGTGGGCGCCGGGCTGGTGGCCCTCGCGGGCGTGGCGGCGCTGTGCATCCCGGGCCGCCGCGCCACGGCCGCGGGCCCCGAAGGGCCCGTCGCGAAGCCCCAGGAGGACCTGGTCGCCGCCTGAGCGGCCGTACGCGAACGGCCCCGCCCCGACCGGCGGGGCCGTTCTCGTACTCTTGGGCACGTGCAGGAACTCCACGATGCCCCGCTCGCCCCGCTGACCACCTTCCGGCTCGGCGGTCCCGCGACCCGCCTGATCACCGCGACGACCGACGCCGAGGTGATCTCCGCCGTCCGCGCGGCCGACGACTCAGGAACCCCGCTGCTGCTCATCGGCGGCGGCTCGAACCTGGTCATCGGCGACAAGGGCTTCGACGGCACCGCCCTGCGCATCGCCACCCGGGGCTTCGCACTCGACGGCACGAGGCTGGAGCTGGCGGCGGGCGAGGTCTGGACGGACGCCGTGGCGCGGACCGTCGAGGCCGGCCTCGCGGGCATCGAGTGCCTCGCCGGGATCCCCGGCTCCGCGGGCGCGACGCCGATCCAGAACGTCGGCGCGTACGGCCAGGAGGTCTCGTCGACGATCACCGAGGTGATCGCGTATGACCGGACCACGCACGAGACGGTGACGATGTCGAACGCCGAGTGCGAGTTCTCGTACCGGCACAGTCGCTTCAAGGCCGATCCCGACCGGTTCGTGGTGCTGCGGGTCCGCTTCGAGCTTGAGGACGCGCAGGGCATGAGCGCCCCGGTCAAGTACCCGGAGACCGCGCGCACGCTCGGCGTCGAGGCGGGCGACCGGGTGCCCGCCGCGGTGGCCCGCGAGACCGTCCTGAAGCTCCGCGCGGGCAAGGGCATGGTGCTCGACCCCGAGGACCACGACAGCTGGTCGGCCGGATCCTTCTTCACCAACCCGATCCTCACCGAGGCGGAGTTCACCGCCTTCCACGCGCGCGTGGCGGACCGCCTCGGCCCGGACGTCGCCCCGCCGGCCTTCCCGACGGGGGACGGCCGCGTGAAGACCTCCGCCGCCTGGCTCATCGACAAGGCGGGCTTCACCAAGGGCTACGGCCAGGGACGGGCCCGCATCTCCACCAAGCACACGCTCGCGCTCACCAACCGCGGCGGCGCCACCACCGAGGACCTTCTCGAGCTGGCCCGCGAGGTCGTCGCCGGGGTGCGGGACGCCTTCGGTGTGACGCTGGTCAACGAGCCGGTGACGGTGGGCGTCAGCCTGTAGTGGGCGATCAGCCGCCCGCCAGCCACGCGTCCACCCCGGCCAGCAGCCCGGCCTGTACGCCGACGGGCGCGGCCGAGCCCCGGATCGACTGCCGGGCGAGCTCGGCCAGCTCGGCGTCCGTGAAATCGTGCGCCCCGCGCGCGAGCTCGTACTGGGCGGCGAGCCGCGACCCGAAGAGCAGCGGGTCGTCGGCGCCGAGCGCCATCGGCACCCCGGCCTCGAAGAGCGTCCGCAGGGGCACGTCCTCCGGCTTCTCGTAGACCCCGAGGGCCACGTTGGACGCCGGGCACACCTCGCACGTCACACCCCGGTCCGCGAGCCGCTTCAGCAGCCGCGGGTCCTCGGCGGCCCGCACCCCGTGCCCGATGCGCGCCGCCTCCAGGTCGTCCAGGCAGTCCCGCACCGACGCGGGACCGCTCAGCTCGCCGCCGTGCGGCGCCGCGAGGAGGCCGCCCTCGCGCGCGATGGCGAAGGCCCGGTCGAAGTCCCGCGCCATGCCGCGTCGTTCGTCGTTGGAGAGCCCGAAGCCGACGATGCCCCGGTCCGCGTACCGCACGGCGAGCCGCGCCAGCGTGCGGGCGTCCAGCGGGTGCTTCATGCGGTTCGCGGCGACCAGGACGCGCATACCGAGGCCTGTCTCCCGCGAGGCGCTCTCGACGGCGTCCAGGATGATTTCCAGGGCCGGGATGAGACCACCGAGCCGCGGCGCGTACGACGTCGGGTCGACCTGGATCTCCAGCCACCCCGAGCCGTCCCGCAGATCCTCCTCCGCGGCCTCGCGCACCAGGCGCTGGATGTCCTCGGGCTCACGCAGGCAGGAGCGCGCGGCGTCGTAGAGCCGCTGGAAGCGGAACCACCCGCGCTCGTCCGTGGCGCGCAGCTTCGGCGGTTCGGCGCCGGTCAGCGCTTCCGGGAGCCGCACCCCGTACTTGTCGGCGAGGTCCAGCAGGGTCGAGGGCCGCATCGACCCGGTGAAGTGCAGGTGGAGATGGGCCTTCGGCAGCTCTCTTACGTCTCGTACACGCTCCATTGGAGGATCTTGCCGTACGCACGGCGGGTCCCGGAAGCGGCTTCCACGTTCGGGGCCTTCCCCGAACGAAGAAGCGGGCCGCCCCTCCGGCAAGGAGAGACGGCCCGCACGCGCGCGTGGAGCGCTGTTCTGCCGGGAACCTCAGTCGCGGGCCTCGGCGAGCAGCTTCTGGATCCGCGAGACGCCCTCGACGAGGTCCTCGTCCCCGAGCGCGTACGAAAGGCGCAGGTAACCCGGCGTCCCGAAGGCCTCACCCGGAACCACGGCGACCTCGGCCTCCTCCAGGATGAGCGCGGCCAGCTCGACGGAGTCCTGCGGGCGCTTGCCGCGGATCTCCTTGCCGATGAGGCCCTTCACCGAGGGGTAGGCGTAGAAGGCGCCCTCGGGCTCGGGGCAGACCACGCCCTCGATGTCGTTGAGCATCCGCACGATGGTCCTGCGGCGCCGGTCGAAGGCCTCGCGCATCTTGTCGACGGCGTCCAGGTCGCCGGAGACGGCCGCGAGCGCGGCGGCCTGCGCGACGTTGGAGACGTTGGACGTGGCGTGCGACTGCAGGTTCGTCGCGGCCTTCACGACGTCCTTCGGGCCGATGATCCAGCCCACCCGCCAGCCGGTCATCGCGTACGTCTTGGCGACGCCGTTGACCACGACGCACTTGTCGCGCAGCTCGGGCAGGATCGCCGGCAGCGAGGTGAACTTCGCGTCCCCGTAGACGAGGTGTTCGTAGATCTCGTCGGTCATGACCCACAGGCCGTGCTCGACGGCCCAGCGGCCGATCGCCTCGGCGTCGGCCTCGCTGTAGACGGCGCCCGTGGGGTTGGACGGCGAGACGAAGAGCACCATCTTGGTGCGCTCGGTGCGGGCGGCCTCCAGCTGCTCGACCGAGACGCGGTAGCCGGTGGTCTCGTCGGCGACGACCGGGACCGGGACACCGCCGGCGAGACGGATCGACTCCGGGTACGTCGTCCAGTAGGGGGCCGGGACGATGACCTCGTCGCCCGGGTCGAGGATCGCGGCGAACGCCTCGTAGATGGCCTGCTTGCCGCCGTTGGTCACCAGGATCTGCGAGGCGTCCACCTCGTAGCCCGAGTCGCGCAGGGTCTTCGTGGCGATGGCCGCCTTGAGCTCGGGGAGGCCCCCGGCCGGCGTGTAGCGGTGGAACTTCGGGTTCTTGCAGGCCTCTACGGCCGCCTCGACGATGTAGTCCGGCGTCGGGAAATCGGGCTCACCCGCGCCGAAGCCGATCACCGGGCGGCCCGCGGCCTTGAGGGCCTTGGCCTTGGCGTCGACGGCGAGGGTCGCGGACTCGGAGATCGCACCGATGCGCGCGGACACCCGGCGCTCGGTCGGAGAAGTTTCAGCGCTCATGGCCCCATCGTTCCAGACCCGAAACGGCCGCGGTGCGGGGGTTTCCAAGAGCATCGCAGCCCATTCTGTTCGACGGGGCGCCGCAGAGCACGTACACTCACTGCTCGTTGGCCCTCACCGGCCGCACCCTCTCGACGCACTCCGTGCACATGGGCGGATGCGGTAGGTTGGGGGAAATCAAAGGGTCGTAGCTCAATTGGTAGAGCACTGGTCTCCAAAACCAGCGGTTGGGGGTTCAAGTCCCTCCGGCCCTGCTACACACTCCTTCGCCAGGATGTGTGCGCATGTACGTACTGCAATGCACCGCCGTGCGGCTCAACCGGGCGCGGCACGGCCACGACCCGGAATCAGGTGAGGACGAGTGACGGACGCCGTGGGCTCCATCGACATGCCTGATGCCCAGGACGAGGTGCCGGAGTCCAAGAAGAAGGCCCGCAAGGGCGGCAAGCGCGGCAAGAAGGGCCCCTTCGGCCGCCTCGCGCTCTTCTACCGCCAGATCGTCGCGGAACTCCGCAAGGTCGTCTGGCCGACTCGCAATCAGCTGACGACCTACACCACCGTGGTGATTGTCTTCGTCATCATCATGATCGGTCTCGTGACCGTGATTGACTATGGCTTCAGCCACGCTGTCAAGTACATCTTCGGCTGAGCCGAGAGCGAAGGGCGCCGTACCCGGCGCCCCTATTCGCGTGTTCCACCCCATGTATCCAGGAAGAAGCAGCCACCGTGTCTGACCCGAACCTGAACGACGCCATGGAGCCTCGCGGCGGGCAGGATGCCGAGTCCGTCGAGGACGAGCTCGACATCGTCGAGGCGGCGGACGCCGAGGCGCCGGATCAGGCCGAGGCTGCCGACGCCGCCGCTGGCGAGCCCGCCGAAGAGGCCGCCGTCCACCTGGAGGGCGATGCCGAGGCTGTCGCCGAGTCCGCCGAGGACGAGGCCGCCATCGCCGAGGTCGCCGACGAGGAGACCGCTGCGGACGCCGAAGGCGCCGACGACGAGGCCGAGACCGTCGAGGACGAGGCCACCGACGACGAGGCCGCCGAGGCCGAGGAGTCCGAGCCGGTCGACCCGATCGTCGCTCTGCGCGAGGAGCTCCGCACCCTCCCCGGCGAGTGGTACGTCATCCACACGTACGCCGGTTACGAGAACCGCGTGAAGACCAACCTCGAGCAGCGCGCCGTCTCGCTGAACGTCGAGGACTTCATCTTCCAGGCCGAGGTGCCGCAGGAAGAGGTCGCGCAGATCAAGAACGGCGAGCGCAAGACCATCCGCCAGAACAAGCTTCCCGGCTACGTCCTGGTGCGCATGGACCTGACGAACGAGTCCTGGGGCGTCGTCCGCAACACCCCCGGCGTCACCGGCTTCGTGGGCAACGCCTACGACCCGTACCCGCTGACCCTGGACGAGATCGTCAAGATGCTCGCCCCGGAGGCCGAGGAGAAGGCCGCCCGCGAGGCCGCCGAGGCCGAGGGCAAGCCGGCTCCGGCCCGCAAGGTCGAGGTCCAGGTCCTGGACTTCGAGGTGGGCGACTCGGTCACCGTCACCGACGGCCCGTTCGCGACGCTGCAGGCGACGATCAACGAGATCAACGCCGACTCGAAGAAGGTCAAGGGCCTCGTCGAGATCTTCGGCCGCGAGACCCCGGTCGAGCTCAGCTTCGACCAGATCCAGAAGAACTAGCCCCTTCCGGGCTCCTCTGGAACACACACCTCCGACCAGGTCAGACGGGCTGCCAAAGCCGGTCTGACCTGCTCGGTTTTTAGCCGCACGACTATACCCGTTATCGTTGTGCGGTATGCCTCCATCCGGATGACCGGGTGGCAGGCTGAAAACTCTCACTAGGACCCGGAGAGAGCTATGCCTCCCAAGAAGAAGAAGGTCACGGGGCTCATCAAGCTCCAGATCCAGGCTGGTGCCGCCAACCCGGCCCCGCCGGTCGGTCCCGCGCTGGGCCAGCACGGCGTCAACATCATGGAGTTCTGCAAGGCCTACAACGCCGCGACCGAGTCGCAGCGTGGCTGGGTGATCCCGGTGGAGATCACGGTCTACGAAGACCGCTCCTTCACCTTCATCACCAAGACGCCGCCGGCCGCCAAGATGATCCTCAAGGCCGCGGGTGTCGAGAAGGGCTCCGGCGAGCCTCACAAGACCAAGGTCGCCAAGATCACCGAGGCGCAGGTCCGTGAGATCGCCACGACCAAGATGGAAGACCTCAACGCCAACGACCTGGACGCCGCGTCGAAGATCATCGCCGGCACCGCCCGTTCCATGGGCATCACGGTCGAGGGCTGAGCCTCCCCCCGTCTGACCTTTCTCAGTGGTAGGGCCAAGCGCTGGTCCGCACCACAACTCCACCCTTTGAACCCACAGGAGCAGAAGTGAAGCGCAGCAAGACTCTCCGCGCTGCGGACGCCAAGATCGACCGGGAGAAGCTGTACGCCCCGCTCGAGGCCGTCCGTCTCGCCAAGGAGACCTCCTCGACCAAGTTCGACGGCACCGTCGAGGTCGCCATGCGTCTGGGTGTCGACCCGCGCAAGGCCGACCAGATGGTCCGCGGCACCGTGAACCTCCCGCACGGCACCGGCAAGACCGCCCGGGTCCTGGTCTTCGCGACCGGTGACCGTGCTGCGGCCGCGGAAGCCGCTGGAGCCGACATCGTCGGCGCCGACGAGCTCATCGACGAGGTCGCGAAGGGCCGCCTGGACTTCGACGCCGTCGTCGCCACTCCGGACCTCATGGGCAAGGTCGGCCGCCTCGGCCGCGTGCTCGGTCCGCGTGGTCTGATGCCGAACCCGAAGACCGGCACCGTGACCCCCGATGTCGTGAAGGCTGTCAACGACATCAAGGGCGGCAAGATCGAGTTCCGCGTCGACAAGCACTCGAACCTGCACTTCATCATCGGCAAGGTGTCCTTCGACGACACCAAGCTGGTGGAGAACTACGGCGCGGCCCTGGAGGAGATCCTCCGTCTGAAGCCGTCGGCCGCCAAGGGCCGCTACATCAAGAAGGCCGCCATCACCACCACGATGGGCCCCGGCATTCCGCTGGACAGCAACCGCACCCGCAACCTCCTCACCGAGGAGGACCCGGCCGCCGTCTGAAACTGACGGCAGCCGCGTCGCGTACGCGTTCTGTGGACGGGCCCCGCAACCTTTCGAGGTGCGGGGCCCGTCCTGTTTGTGTACGGACCTTCCGGATACGTGTGTCGGAGGCCTGCGCTAGCGTGCAGGTTCGATGAATGCCAAGGGGTGGGGATACATGAACAGCACGACCATGCGCCGCGCGGGTCTCTCGATCGCGGTGGTCGCCGCGCTGACCGGACTCACGGCCTGCGGTTCGGGGGACTCGTCGGACAAGGCGGGCGGGTCAGGCAAGGACAAGGGCGGCATCAATCTGAGCCCGATAGCCGCCCTGCGCTCCGTCGAGAAGTCGACCGACAAGGCGGACACCGCGCGGATCGACGGCTCGACCACCATGGGTTCGCTCACCGCCATGGACATGAAGGGCGTCATGGGTTGGTCGGACGGCATCACCGGCAATGTCACCGTGACCTTCACCGGCGGCACGCAGGCCCAGCAGATGGCCCAGCTCGGCCAGACAAAGCTCGACTACCGCTACTTGAAGAACGGCTTCTACGCGAACATGGGCGACAAGTTCGCGGAGCAGGCGGGCGGCGGCAAGCACTGGCTCGCGTACGACTACGACACGCTGGCCAAGATGAGCGGCGCCGCGGGCGAGGCCTTCCAGGACCAGATGCAGACCAGCACGCCGAACCAGTCGGTGAAGATGCTGCTGGCCTCCGGTGACGTGAAGCGCGTCGGCGAGGAGAGCGTCCGCGGGACCAAGGCGACCCACTACTCGGGCAAGGTCGACATGGCGGACTTCACCGCCAAGAACTCCAACCTCGACGCGGGCCGGAAGTCCGAGCTGAAGAAGCAGTTCGAGCAGCTCGGCATGGACACCGAGACGATCGACGTGTGGGTCGACGGCGACGACCTGCTGGTCAAGAAGGTCGAGAAGGCCGACACGAAGAACGGCCCCTTCTCGCAGACCGCCTACTACACCGACTACGGCACGCCGCTCTCCGTCGAGAAACCCCCGGCCTCGGACACCATGAGCTTCAAGGAGCTGCTGAAGTCGCAGACGGCGAGGTAGGGCCGGACGGGCCGGACCTGCCTTCGGGTAATCTCAGCCCACCGCAATAATTGGATCAAATGTTCCTATGTTCCTAGGGGTGGGGTCATGAGTATTTCCGTGCGTACGGGACGCAAGAGAACCGCGAGTGCCGTACTGGCGGCCGCGCTGCTCGCCGGCGGCGCGGTCGGCTGCGGGTCGGAGAAGTCCGACGACGCGGGGGAGGACATGTCGCCCGCGGCCGCCGTGAAGAAGGCCGCGGACAAGTCCGAGGACCTGACGTCGTTCACGTTCCGGATGAAGGGCTCCGTCCCGGCGGACGGCCGGGTCCAGGCCGAAGCGGCGATGAGCACCGAGCCGCTCGCCATGCGGATGACGGCCTCCGCGCCCGACCAGGGCCGAGAGAAGGTGGAGATCCGGTACGTCGACGGCGCGGTCTACCTCGGCGGCGGCAAGGAGGCCGCCAAGGAGATGGACGGCAAGAGCTGGATCAAGTTCGACGCCAAGGCCATGGGCAAGGGCGGCGGCAAGCCCGCCGGCGGCTCGGTCTCCGCGCAGGCCGACAACAACCCGGCCGACCAGTCCACGCTCCTGACGGGCTCCAAGGACCTCAAGAAGGTCGGCGACGAGTCCGTCGGTGGCGTCAAGACCACCCGCTACACGGGCACGGTCACGCTGGACCGGATCCGCGAGCTCAACAAGGGCGAGGACGCGGCCACCAGGAAGCGCCACGAGAAGAGCATCAAGCAGTACGAGGACATGGGCATCGAGAAGCTGACGATGGACCTGTGGATCGACGGCGAGGACCACACCAAGCAGTTCCGCGCCCGCGGAAAGGGTGACAAGGGCCCGCTCGACATGACCATCACCTTCCTCGACTACAACAAGCCGGTGACCGTCCAGGCCCCGCCGAAGAGCCAGGTCATGGACCTCGCCGAGGAGATGAAGGGCGCCCAGGGCTGACGTCCGAGGCGGATTTGCCCGACGCGGCCCCGTTCGCGTACTCTTCCACAGAAGCCAAAGACCGCTGGTCGTTGCTGTGTCCTCGCAAGAGGGTGCAGTGGCCGAAGGATCCGCTGAAACGGCGGACGACCCGCGCAGGTGACTGTGGATGTGCTCCCGGATCTGATCCGGTCGAGCTCACGCCCCGTGCGCCTGCGCCGGGGCGTTTCGTTTTGTCGGCCCCTTCTGAGCGGTCCTCATCACCCGGAAGGAGGCCGACGCTCTATGCCGACGCCCGACAAGGCTGCCGCGGTAGCCGAGCTCACGGACAAGTTCCGCAGCTCGAACGCCGCCGTGCTGACCGAGTACCGGGGTCTCACCGTGGCCCAGCTCAAGCAGCTGCGCCGTTCTCTCGGTGAAAACTCCGAGTACGCCGTGGTGAAGAACACGCTGACCAAGATCGCGGCCAACGAGGCCGGGATCGACACGCTGGACGACCTGTTCACGGGTCCGACGGCGGTTGCCTTCGTCACCGGTGACCCGGTGGAGTCGGCGAAGGGTCTTCGTGACTTCGCCAAGGACAACCCGAACCTCGTCATCAAGGGCGGTGTCCTTGACGGCAAGGCGCTGTCCGCCGACGAGTTCAAGAAGCTCGCGGACCTCGAGTCCCGCGAGGTTCTGCTCTCCAAGCTGGCGGGTGCCATGAAGGGCAAGCAGTCTCAGGCTGCCGCTCTCTTCCAGGCGCTTCCCTCGAAGTTCGTCCGCACCGCGGAGGCGCTTCGTGCCAAGAAGGACGAGCAGGGCGGTGCCGAGTAACTCGGCTCGCACACTGATCACCGTCTGACGCGGTGGTCACAGCGGGCCCAACGTACGCCCGCCTCCATGTACACCCGGCACCAGCCGAATTAGTGGAAGGACGCCATCATGGCGAAGCTGTCCCAGGACGACCTGCTCGCGCAGTTCGAAGAGATGACCCTCATCGAGCTCTCCGAGTTCGTGAAGGCCTTCGAGGAGAAGTTCGACGTCACCGCCGCCGCGCCGGCCGCCGTCGTTGCTGCGGGCCCGGGTGCCCCGGCCGCCGAGGCCGAGGCCGAGCAGGACGAGTTCGACGTCATCCTCACGGGTGCCGGCGAGAAGAAGATCCAGGTCATCAAGGTCGTGCGTGAGCTGACCTCGCTGGGCCTGAAGGAGGCCAAGGACCTCGTCGACGGCACCCCGAAGCCCGTCCTCGAGAAGGTCACCAAGGAGGCCGCCGAGAAGGCTGCCGAGTCCCTCAAGGGCGCCGGCGCCTCCGTCGAGGTCAAGTGACCTCACGAGTCGTCTGACTCTTTCACCGTACGTATGGCGGAAACGCTGTAACGCACGGGTCGCCAAGGGCGATCACCCATGTGGGTGGTCGCCTTTCGGCGTTCCTGGGCCACCCGTGAGGCTGCCTTGCGATGTCGGTCGCGACGAGTATGGTGATCTTCGTTGTGCCTCGGAGCGGCCCGTGACGGTGACGTTCTCAGGGCCAAGTCGGGGCAGGGGGGCCTTGACGAACCGCACGCAGCGCGCAATTCTCAGGACGCGTCGTCACAACGATCCGGATCCGAGGCATGGATCGGCGGCGAAGAGGGCAGTATCGATGTGCGTTGAGGACGTGGCTTGCAGCAGGGGTTGAGAACAACGAGGGTCTCCCAGAACCCGCACTGGACATCAGTGGGCCGTTTGGCTACACTGACCCTTTGCGCTGCCTGTTAGCTGCCTCCTGCCCGTCACCAGGGGCATGCCCATGCTTGAGCACCGTGGACCGAAACTTCCCTGACCAGGGAATTCTGTCTCTGTGTCCAACGTGGGACCGGTACGCGCGTAGTGAGTCCGAGCCCTCGGAAGGACCCCCTCTTGGCCGCCTCGCGCACTGCCTCGACCGCGAATACGAACAACGGCGCCAGCACCGCCCCGCTGCGCATTTCCTTTGCAAAGATCAAGGAGCCCCTCGAGGTTCCGAACCTTCTTGCGCTGCAGACCGAGAGCTTTGACTGGCTGCTCGGCAATGACGCGTGGAAGGCTCGTGTCGAGGCGGCTCTGGACAGCGGACAGGACGTCCCCACCAAGTCCGGTCTGGAGGAGATCTTCGAGGAGATCTCCCCGATCGAGGACTTCTCCGGGTCGATGTCCCTGACGTTCCGCGACCACCGTTTCGAGCCTCCGAAGAACTCGATCGACGAGTGCAAGGAGCGCGACTTCACGTTCGCCGCCCCGCTCTTCGTCACCGCCGAGTTCACCAACAACGAGACCGGTGAGATCAAGTCTCAGACGGTCTTCATGGGCGACTTCCCGCTCATGACGAACAAGGGCACCTTCGTCATCAACGGCACCGAGCGTGTCGTGGTGTCGCAGCTGGTCCGTTCGCCCGGCGTCTACTTCGATTCCTCGATCGACAAGACGTCCGACAAGGACATCTTCTCCGCCAAGATCATCCCGTCCCGGGGTGCCTGGCTGGAGATGGAGATCGACAAGCGCGACATGGTCGGTGTCCGCATCGACCGCAAGCGCAAGCAGTCGGTCACCGTTCTGCTCAAGGCTCTCGGTTGGACGACCGAGCAGATCCTCGAGGAGTTCGGCGAGTACGAGTCCATGCGCGCCACCCTGGAGAAGGACCACACCCAGGGCCAGGACGACGCGCTGCTCGACATCTACCGCAAGCTCCGTCCGGGCGAGCCGCCGACCCGTGAGGCCGCTCAGACGCTGCTTGAGAACCTCTACTTCAACCCCAAGCGCTACGACCTCGCGAAGGTCGGCCGCTACAAGGTCAACAAGAAGCTGGGTGCGGACGCTCCGCTCGACGCGGGCATCCTCACGGTCGAGGACATCATCGCCTCGATCAAGTACCTGGTGAAGCTGCACGCCGGTGAGACCGAGACCGTTGGCGACAGCGGCACGTCGATCGTCGTCGAGACCGACGACATCGACCACTTCGGCAACCGTCGTCTGCGCAACGTCGGCGAGCTCATCCAGAACCAGGTCCGCACGGGTCTGGCTCGTATGGAGCGCGTCGTGCGCGAGCGCATGACGACTCAGGACGTCGAGGCGATCACGCCGCAGACCCTGATCAACATCCGGCCGGTCGTCGCCTCCATCAAGGAGTTCTTCGGCACCAGCCAGCTGTCGCAGTTCATGGACCAGAACAACCCGCTGTCGGGTCTCACCCACAAGCGCCGTCTGTCGGCGCTTGGCCCGGGTGGTCTCTCCCGTGAGCGGGCCGGCTTCGAGGTCCGTGACGTGCACCCGTCTCACTACGGCCGCATGTGCCCCATTGAGACCCCTGAAGGCCCGAACATCGGTCTGATCGGTTCGCTCGCCTCGTACGGCCGCGTCAACGCGTTCGGCTTCGTCGAGACGCCGTACCGCAAGGTCGTCGAGGGCCAGGTCACCGACGACGTCGACTACCTCACGGCCGACGAGGAGGACCGCTTCGTCATCGCGCAGGCCAACGCGCCGCTGACGGACGACCTCCACTTCGCCGAGGCCCGCGTCCTGATCCGCCGTCGTGGCGGAGAGATCGACTACGTGCCCGGCACGGACGTCGACTACATGGACGTCTCGCCGCGCCAGATGGTGTCGGTCGCGACCGCGATGATCCCCTTCCTCGAGCACGACGACGCCAACCGTGCCCTCATGGGCGCGAACATGATGCGTCAGGCCGTGCCGCTGATCACCGCCGAGGCCCCCCTCGTCGGCACCGGCATGGAGTACCGCTGCGCGGTCGACGCCGGTGACGTGATCAAGGCCGAGAAGGCGGGTGTGGTCCAGGAGGTCTCCGCGGACTACGTCACGGTCACCAACGACGACGGCACGTACACCACGTACCGCATCGCCAAGTTCTCCCGGTCGAACCAGGGCACCTCGGTCAACCAGAAGGTTGTCGTCGACGAGGGCGCCCGCGTGATCGAGGGCCAGGTCCTCGCCGACGGTCCCGCGACCGAAGAGGGCGAGATGGCCCTCGGCAAGAACCTGCTCGTGGCGTTCATGCCCTGGGAGGGTCACAACTACGAGGACGCGATCATCCTGTCGCAGCGCCTCGTGCAGGACGACGTCCTCTCCTCGATCCACATCGAGGAGCACGAGGTCGACGCCCGTGACACCAAGCTGGGCCCGGAGGAGATCACCCGGGACATCCCGAACGTCTCCGAGGAGGTCCTCGCCGACCTCGACGAGCGCGGCATTATCCGTATCGGTGCCGAGGTCGTCGCCGGCGACATCCTCGTCGGCAAGGTCACGCCCAAGGGTGAGACCGAGCTGACGCCGGAGGAGCGCCTGCTCCGCGCGATCTTCGGTGAGAAGGCGCGCGAGGTGCGCGACACCTCGCTGAAGGTGCCGCACGGCGAGATCGGCAAGGTCATCGGCGTACGCGTCTTCGACCGTGAAGAGGGCGATGAGCTGCCGCCGGGCGTGAACCAGCTGGTTCGTGTCTACGTGGCGCAGAAGCGCAAGATCACGGACGGTGACAAGCTCGCCGGCCGGCACGGCAACAAGGGTGTCATCTCCAAGATCCTTCCGATCGAGGACATGCCCTTCCTTGAGGACGGCACGCCGGTCGACATCATCCTGAACCCGCTGGGTGTCCCGTCCCGAATGAACCCGGGACAGGTCCTGGAGATCCACCTCGGCTGGCTCGCCAGCCGTGGCTGGGACGTCTCCGGCCTCGCGGACGAGTGGGCGCAGCGCCTCCAGGCCATCGGCGCCGACAAGGTCGAGCCGGGCACCAACGTCGCCACCCCCGTCTTCGACGGTGCGCGTGAGGACGAGCTGGCCGGTCTGCTGGAGCACACGATTCCGAACCGCGACGGCGAGCGCATGGTGCTCCCGACCGGTAAGGCGCCGCTGTTCGACGGCCGCTCGGGTGAGCCCTTCCCGGAGCCGATCTCGGTCGGCTACATGTACATCCTCAAGCTCCACCACCTGGTCGACGACAAGCTCCACGCTCGTTCGACCGGTCCGTACTCCATGATCACCCAGCAGCCGCTGGGTGGTAAGGCTCAGTTCGGTGGTCAGCGCTTCGGTGAGATGGAGGTGTGGGCGCTGGAGGCTTATGGCGCCGCGTACGCCCTCCAGGAGCTTCTGACGATCAAGTCCGACGACGTGACCGGCCGCGTGAAGGTCTACGAGGCCATCGTCAAGGGCGAGAACATCCCCGAGCCCGGCATTCCCGAGTCCTTCAAGGTGCTCATCAAGGAAATGCAGTCGCTCTGCCTCAACGTGGAGGTGCTGTCCTCGGACGGCATGTCCATCGAGATGCGCGACACCGACGAGGACGTCTTCCGCGCGGCGGAGGAGCTCGGCATCGACCTGTCCCGGCGCGAGCCGAGCAGCGTCGAAGAGGTCTGACGGGTCTGGTCGGGGCCTCCTCGTGAGGCCCCGGCCCTGCCCCGGACCCGTACAGACCATGATTGAGACTCGACCCCGAAAGAGGGATTGACGACAAAGTGCTCGACGTCAACTTCTTCGACGAGCTGCGGATCGGCCTTGCCACCGCGGACGACATCCGACAGTGGTCCCACGGCGAGGTCAAGAAGCCGGAGACCATCAACTACCGCACGCTCAAGCCCGAGAAGGACGGACTCTTCTGCGAGAAGATCTTCGGCCCGACCCGGGACTGGGAGTGCTACTGCGGCAAGTACAAGCGTGTCCGCTTCAAGGGCATCATCTGTGAGCGCTGTGGCGTAGAGGTCACCCGCGCCAAGGTGCGCCGTGAGCGGATGGGCCACATTGAGCTGGCCGCGCCCGTCACGCACATCTGGTACTTCAAGGGCGTCCCGTCGCGCCTCGGCTACCTCCTCGACCTCGCCCCGAAGGACCTCGAGAAGGTCATCTACTTCGCGGCGTACATGATCACGTTCGTGGACGAGGAGCGCCGCACCCGCGACCTGCCCTCCCTGGAGGCGCACGTCTCCGTGGAGCGCCAGCAGATCGAGAACCGTCGCGACTCCGACCTGGAGGCCCGCGCCAAGAAGCTCGAGACCGACCTGGCCGAGCTTGAGGCCGAGGGCGCCAAGGCCGACGTGCGCCGCAAGGTGCGCGAAGGTGCCGAGCGCGAGATGAAGCAGCTGCGCGACCGTGCGCAGCGCGAGATCGACCGTCTGGACGAGGTCTGGTCGCGCTTCAAGAACCTCAAGGTCCAGGACCTCGAGGGCGACGAGCTGCTCTACCGCGAGCTGCGTGACCGCTTCGGCACGTACTTCGACGGCTCGATGGGTGCCGCGGCGCTTCAGAAGCGCCTGGAGTCCTTCGACCTCGACGAGGAGGCCGAGCGCCTCCGCGAGATCATCCGTACCGGCAAGGGCCAGAAGAAGACCCGTGCGCTCAAGCGCCTGAAGGTCGTCTCCGCGTTCCTGCAGACCAGCAACAGCCCCAAGGGCATGGTGCTCGACTGCGTGCCGGTCATCCCGCCGGACCTGCGTCCGATGGTGCAGCTGGACGGTGGCCGCTTCGCGACCTCCGACCTGAACGACCTGTACCGCCGCGTGATCAACCGCAACAACCGCCTGAAGCGGCTTCTCGACCTCGGCGCGCCCGAGATCATCGTGAACAACGAGAAGCGCATGCTCCAGGAGGCCGTCGACGCGCTCTTCGACAACGGCCGTCGTGGTCGCCCGGTCACGGGCCCCGGCAACCGTCCGCTGAAGTCGCTGTCCGACATGCTCAAGGGCAAGCAGGGCCGCTTCCGTCAGAACCTCCTCGGCAAGCGTGTGGACTACTCCGCGCGTTCCGTGATCGTCGTCGGTCCGCAGCTGAAGCTGCACCAGTGCGGTCTGCCGAAGGCGATGGCGCTCGAGCTCTTCAAGCCGTTCGTGATGAAGCGCCTGGTCGACCTGAACCACGCGCAGAACATCAAGAGCGCCAAGCGGATGGTCGAGCGCGGCCGCACGGTCGTGTACGACGTCCTCGAAGAGGTCATCGCGGAGCACCCGGTTCTCCTGAACCGTGCGCCCACGCTGCACCGCCTCGGCATCCAGGCCTTCGAGCCGCAGCTGGTCGAGGGCAAGGCCATCCAGATCCACCCGCTCGTCTGCACCGCGTTCAACGCGGACTTCGACGGTGACCAGATGGCCGTGCACCTGCCGCTCTCCGCGGAGGCGCAGGCCGAGGCCCGCATCCTGATGCTGTCCTCGAACAACATCCTCAAGCCCGCCGACGGCCGTCCGGTGACGATGCCGACCCAGGACATGGTCCTCGGTCTGTTCTTCCTCACCACCGACGGCGAGCTGCGGGACACCAAGGGCGAGGGCCGTGCGTTCGGTTCCACCGCCGAGGCGATGATGGCGTTCGACGCCGGCGAGCTCGCTCTCCAGTCGTCCGTCGACATCCGCTTCCCGGTGGGCACCATCCCGCCGCGCGGCTGGACCCCGCCGGTCTCCGAGGCCGGGGACGACGGCGTCGAGGAGCGGCCGTACCAGCAGGGCGACAGCTTCCGGCTGCGTACGTCGCTTGGCCGCGCGCTCTTCAACGAGCTGCTGCCCGAGGACTACCCCTTCGTCGACTACTCGGTCGGCAAGAAGCAGCTCTCCGAGATCGTCAACGACCTCGCCGAGCGCTACCCCAAGGTCATCGTGGCGGCGACGCTCGACAACCTGAAGGCGGCGGGCTTCTACTGGGCGACCCGTTCCGGCGTCACCGTGGCCATCTCCGACGTCGTGGTCCCCGCGGCCAAGAAGGAGATCGTCGCGGGCTACGAGGCGCAGGACGAGAAGGTCCAGAAGCAGTACGAGCGCGGTCTGATCACCAAGGACGAGCGCACGCAGGAGCTCATCGCGATCTGGACCAAGGCGACCAACGAGGTTGCCGAGGCGATGAACGCGAACTTCCCCAAGACGAACCCCATCTTCATGATGGTTGACTCGGGTGCCCGAGGAAACATGATGCAGATGCGGCAGATCGCCGGTATGCGTGGTCTGGTGTCGAACGCGAAGAACGAGACCATCCCGCGTCCGATCAAGGCCTCGTTCCGTGAGGGCCTCACCGTCCTCGAGTACTTCATCTCCACGCACGGTGCCCGTAAGGGTCTGGCGGACACGGCTCTGCGTACCGCCGACTCCGGTTACCTCACCCGTCGTCTGGTCGACGTCTCGCAGGACGTCATCATTCGCGAGGAGGACTGTGGCACCGAGCGCGGTCTGAAGCTCAAGATCGCGGTCAAGGGCGAGGACGGTGTGCTCCGCAAGACGGAGAACGTCGAGACCTCGGTGTACGCCCGCATGCTGGCCGAGGACGTCGTCATCGACGGCAAGGTCATCGCGCCGGCCAACGTCGACCTCGGTGACGTCCTCATCGACGCCCTGGTCGCCAACGGCGTCGAGGAGGTCAAGACCCGCTCGGTCCTGACCTGTGAGTCGGCGGTCGGCACCTGTGCCTTCTGCTACGGCCGTTCGCTCGCCACCGGCAAGCTGGTCGACATCGGTGAGGCGGTCGGCATCATCGCCGCCCAGTCCATCGGTGAGCCCGGCACGCAGCTGACGATGCGTACCTTCCACACCGGTGGTGTGGCCGGTGACGACATCACCCAGGGTCTGCCCCGTGTCGTCGAGCTCTTCGAGGCTCGTACGCCCAAGGGTGTCGCCCCGATCTCGGAGGCGGCAGGCCGCATCCGTATCGAGGAGACCGAGAAGACCAAGAAGATCGTCGTCACGCCGGACGACGGCAGCGACGAGACTCCCTTCCCGATCTCGAAGCGCGCCAAGGTCCTCGTGCGTGAGGGTGACCACGTCGAGGTGGGCCAGAAGCTCACCTTCGGTGCCACCAACCCGCACGACGTGCTGCGGATCCTCGGTCAGCGCGCGGTCCAGGTCCACCTGGTCGGCGAGGTCCAGAAGGTCTACAACAGCCAGGGCGTGTCGATCCACGACAAGCACATCGAGATCATCATCCGGCAGATGCTGCGCCGCGTGACGATCATCGAGTCCGGCGACGCGGAGCTGCTGCCGGGCGAGCTCGTCGAGCGCTCGAAGTTCGAGACCGAGAACCGTCGTGTGGTCACGGAAGGCGGCCACCCGGCCTCCGGCCGTCCGCAGCTGATGGGTATCACCAAGGCCTCGCTGGCGACGGAATCCTGGCTGTCGGCCGCCTCCTTCCAGGAGACGACCCGAGTCCTGACGGATGCGGCGATCAACGCCAAGTCCGACAGCCTCATCGGCCTCAAGGAGAACGTCATCATCGGTAAGCTCATCCCGGCCGGTACGGGTCTCTCCCGCTACCGCAACATCCGGGTCGAGCCGACCGAGGAAGCGAAGGCCGCGATGTACTCGGCCGTCGGCTACGACGACATCGACTACTCGCCCTTCGGGACGGGTTCGGGTCAGGCCGTGCCGCTGGAGGACTACGACTACGGGCCGTACAACCAGTAGTCGCGGCGAGCCAGTCGCTTGAGTCGGACTGAAGGGCGGTCATCCCGGGGACGGGGTGGCCGCCCTTCGGCGTAGGAGGCGCTCACGGCGCCGGGGCGGCCCTGGGCCGGGTCGGTCCGGGTCGGGGGCCGGTGGGCCGACGTGGTGGCCGTGAAGGGCCGTCGCCGGGCCGTGGCGGGCCAGGATGCGGGCGGCCGGGGTGTCCACGATGCGGCCAGATGCCCGGCGTGTCGCCCCCCACCGCATTTGTTTTGACCAGACTCGATGAGGTAGGTACGCTCATACCTTGTGCCTGGGGTGTGCCTGGGCTCGTGCGCGTGTCCTCAACCGCGATGCGAGTCCGTCAACGGCCACCGTGATCTGCGCCCCTTTCCGCCTTGCGGCGGGAGTCTGCAGCATTCGACACACCCGACCGCGTGGGTCGGTGATGTTCCGGGTTAGCTTTACTATTCGGCACACAGAAACCGGAGAAGTAGTGCCTACGATCCAGCAGCTGGTCCGGAAGGGCCGGCAGGACAAGGTCGAGAAGAACAAGACGCCCGCACTCGAGGGTTCGCCCCAGCGCCGTGGCGTCTGCACGCGTGTGTTCACGACCACCCCGAAGAAGCCGAACTCGGCCCTCCGTAAGGTCGCGCGTGTGCGTCTGACCTCCGGGATCGAGGTCACGGCCTACATTCCGGGTGAGGGACACAACCTGCAGGAGCACTCCATCGTGCTCGTGCGTGGTGGCCGTGTGAAGGACCTGCCTGGTGTTCGCTACAAGATCATCCGCGGTTCGCTCGACACCCAGGGTGTCAAGAACCGCAAGCAGGCCCGCAGCCGCTACGGCGCCAAGAAGGAGAAGTAAGAATGCCTCGTAAGGGCCCCGCCCCGAAGCGCCCGGTCATCATCGACCCGGTCTACGGTTCTCCTCTGGTGACCTCCCTCATCAACAAGGTGCTGCTGAACGGCAAGCGTTCCACCGCCGAGCGCATCGTCTACGGCGCCATGGAAGGCCTGAAGGAGAAGACCGGCAACGACCCGGTCATCACCCTCAAGCGCGCGCTCGAGAACATCAAGCCGACCCTCGAGGTCAAGTCCCGCCGTGTCGGTGGCGCGACCTACCAGGTCCCGATCGAGGTCAAGCCGGGCCGTGCGAACACGCTCGCCCTGCGCTGGCTGGTCGGTTACTCCCGCGCCCGTCGCGAGAAGACCATGACCGAGCGTCTGCTCAACGAGCTCCTCGACGCCTCCAACGGCCTCGGTGCCGCTGTGAAGAAGCGCGAGGACACCCACAAGATGGCCGAGTCCAACAAGGCCTTCGCGCACTACCGCTGGTAGTCGCTACCCACATCGAGACCGAGAGAAGACTGAGCCGACATGGCTACCACTTCACTTGACCTGGCCAAGGTGCGCAACATCGGCATCATGGCCCACATCGACGCGGGCAAGACGACGACCACCGAGCGGATCCTGTTCTACACCGGTGTCTCGTACAAGATCGGTGAGGTCCACGACGGCGCCGCCACGATGGACTGGATGGAGCAGGAGCAGGAGCGTGGCATCACGATCACCTCTGCTGCCACCACCTGTCACTGGCCGCTGAACGACGTCGACCACACGATCAACATCATCGACACCCCGGGCCACGTCGACTTCACCGTCGAGGTGGAGCGTTCGCTCCGCGTGCTCGACGGTGCCGTGACGGTGTTCGACGGCGTCGCCGGCGTCGAGCCCCAGTCCGAGACCGTGTGGCGTCAGGCGGACCGCTACGGCGTCCCGCGCATCTGCTTCGTCAACAAGCTCGACCGCACCGGTGCCGAGTTCCACCGTTGTGTCGACATGATCGTCGACCGCCTCGGTGCGACCCCGCTCGTCATGCAGCTGCCCATCGGCGCAGAGGCTGACTTCAAGGGCGTCGTCGACCTCGTCACGATGAAGGCCTTCGTCTGGTCCGCAGAGACCAAGATGGGCGAGGCCTACGACATCGTCGACATCCCCGCCACGCACACCGAGGCTGCCGAGGAGTACCGCGGCAAGCTGCTCGAGGCCGTCGCGGAGAACGACGAGGACATGATGGAGCTGTACCTCGAGGGCCAGGAGCCCACCGAGGAGCAGCTGTACGCGGCGATCCGTCGCATCACCATCGCGTCCGGCAAGGGCGGCGACACCACCGTCACCCCCGTCTTCTGCGGTACCGCGTTCAAGAACAAGGGCGTCCAGCCCCTGCTCGACGCGGTCGTGCGCTACCTGCCGTCCCCCCTGGACGTCGAGGCCATCGAGGGCCACGACGTCAAGGACCCGGAGACGGTCGTCAAGCGCAAGCCGTCCGACGACGAGCCGCTGTCGGCCCTCGCGTTCAAGATCGCGAGCGACCCGCACCTCGGCAAGCTCACCTTCGTCCGGATCTACTCCGGTCGCCTGGAGGCCGGCACCGCGGTGCTGAACTCCGTCAAGGGCAAGAAGGAGCGCATCGGCAAGATCTACCGCATGCACGCGAACAAGCGTGAGGAGATCGCGTCGGTGGGCGCCGGTGACATCGTCGCCGTCATGGGCCTGAAGCAGACCACCACGGGTGAGACGCTCAGTGACGACAAGAGCCCGGTGATCCTGGAGTCCATGGACTTCCCGGCGCCGGTCATCGAGGTCGCCATCGAGCCGAAGTCCAAGGGTGACCAGGAGAAGCTGGGTGTCGCCATCCAGCGTCTCTCGGAGGAGGACCCCTCCTTCCGCGTTCACTCGGACGAGGAGACCGGCCAGACCATCATCGGTGGTATGGGCGAGCTTCACCTCGAGGTGCTCGTCGACCGCATGAAGCGCGAATTCCGCGTCGAGGCGAACGTCGGCAAGCCGCAGGTGGCGTACCGCGAGACGATCCGCAAGACCGTCGAGCGCGTCGACTTCACCCACAAGAAGCAGACCGGTGGTACGGGTCAGTTCGCGAAGGTTCAGATCGCGATCGAGCCCATCACGGACGGCGACGCGTCGTACGAGTTCGTGAACAAGGTCACCGGTGGCCGCATCCCCAAGGAGTACATCCCCTCGGTGGACGCGGGTGCGCAGGAGGCCATGCAGTTCGGCATCCTGGCGGGCTACGAGATGACTGGCGTCCGCGTCACGCTCATCGACGGTGCCTACCACGAGGTCGACTCCTCCGAGCTCGCCTTCAAGATCGCCGGCTCGCAGGCCTTCAAGGAGGCCGCTCGCAAGGCCGGTCCCGTGCTGCTCGAGCCGATGATGGCCGTCGAGGTCACCACGCCCGAGGACTACATGGGCGATGTCATCGGTGACATCAACTCCCGCCGTGGCCAGATCCAGGCCATGGAGGAGCGCAGCGGTGCTCGCGTCGTGAAGGGCCTCGTGCCCCTCTCGGAGATGTTCGGCTACGTCGGAGACCTCCGCAGCAAGACGTCGGGTCGCGCAAGCTACTCAATGCAGTTCGACTCCTACGCCGAGGTTCCGCGGAACGTCGCCGAGGAGATCATCGCGAAGGCCAAGGGCGAGTAACTCACCCGAGTTCACGCTTTAGGCTTGACACCATCCGCCGGGGTTCGGAACCCCAGGGCAAGAACCCCGGCGGCTGGCTTCCCAGCAAAGATCACCTGGCGCCGATGAAGCAAGGCGTACAGAACCACTCCACAGGAGGACCCAGTGGCGAAGGCGAAGTTCGAGCGGACTAAGCCGCACGTCAACATCGGCACCATCGGTCACATTGACCACGGTAAGACGACCCTCACGGCCGCCATTACCAAGGTGCTGCACGACGCGTACCCCGACCTGAACGAGGCCTCGGCCTTCGACCAGATCGACAAGGCTCCCGAGGAGCGCCAGCGCGGTATCACGATCTCGATCGCGCACGTCGAGTACCAGACCGAGGCGCGTCACTACGCCCACGTCGACTGCCCCGGTCACGCGGACTACATCAAGAACATGATCACGGGTGCCGCGCAGATGGACGGCGCCATCCTCGTGGTCGCCGCCACCGACGGCCCGATGCCGCAGACCAAGGAGCACGTGCTCCTGGCCCGCCAGGTCGGCGTTCCGTACATCGTCGTCGCCCTGAACAAGGCCGACATGGTGGACGACGAGGAGATCCTGGAGCTCGTCGAGCTCGAGGTCCGTGAGCTCCTCTCCGAGTACGAGTTCCCGGGCGACGACCTTCCGGTCGTCAAGGTCTCCGCTCTGAAGGCCCTTGAGGGCGACAAGGAGTGGGGCCAGACCGTCCTCGACCTGATGAAGGCCGTCGACGAGTCGATCCCGGAGCCCGAGCGCGACGTCGACAAGCCGTTCCTGATGCCGATCGAGGACGTCTTCACGATCACCGGTCGTGGCACGGTCGTCACCGGTCGTATCGAGCGTGGTGTCCTCAAGGTCAACGAGACCGTCGACATCATCGGCATCAAGACCGAGAAGACCACCACCACGGTCACCGGCATCGAGATGTTCCGCAAGCTGCTCGACGAGGGCCAGGCCGGTGAGAACGTCGGTCTGCTCCTCCGTGGCATCAAGCGCGAGGACGTCGAGCGCGGCCAGGTCATCATCAAGCCCGGTTCGGTCACGCCGCACACCGAGTTCGAGGCCCAGGCCTACATCCTGTCGAAGGACGAGGGTGGCCGTCACACCCCGTTCTTCAACAACTACCGCCCGCAGTTCTACTTCCGCACCACGGACGTGACCGGCGTCGTGACCCTCCCCGAGGGCACCGAGATGGTCATGCCGGGCGACAACACCGAGATGAGCGTCGAGCTCATCCAGCCCGTCGCCATGGAAGAGGGCCTGAAGTTCGCCATCCGTGAGGGTGGCCGGACCGTCGGCGCCGGCCAGGTCACCAAGATCAACAAGTAAGTCCCCGACTTGCTTGCGGATCGGGGTAACCCGGTCGCTCTGAACTGAGCGCATCGCAGTACACGCAGTAACGGAAGGGCCCGTACGACTTCGGTCGTACGGGCCCTTTTGTGTGCGTGGTGCGCGTTGGCGCTGCTCGCGGGTCAGAAGCCCAGGTAGGTGAGCTGGACGACGTAAACGCGCTCGCTGCGTACGACAATCTGGTAGCGGAACATGCCGCCGGGGACGGTGATGTCGCCGCCCTTCGGGTCGACGTCCTTGTGGCTGCGGCCGTGTACGTGCAGCGCAGCGGCGGCTCTGACCACCTCGTCGGCCTTGCGCTCCACTTCGGCGAGGAACGCCGGTGGCGCGGTACGGGCGGCTTCTTCCGCTGCGAAGGCGTACTCCCAGCTCCAGCTCAAGCCCGTACTGCCTTCATGGCCTCGT
The DNA here is from genome assembly GCF_056433985.1 of Streptomyces sp. NPDC044106. Classification (NCBI taxonomy): domain Bacteria; kingdom Bacillati; phylum Actinomycetota; class Actinomycetes; order Kitasatosporales; family Streptomycetaceae; genus Streptomyces; species Streptomyces sp. NPDC044106. The sequence continues at coordinate 161,849 of NZ_JBWKFZ010000009.1, read as the reverse complement.
CGAGGACAGCGCTCAGCTCACGCAGGGCTTCCCCGGCGACTGCGGCGTCTTCGTGCTCCAGGTCCCGCGTCGCGCGGGTGTGCCGGGCGGACAGGTCGGGGCGGCGCGCGATCTCGATGTCCCGGGCCCAGGTGAGGACCCAGCTCCGTACCGGGCTGAGGGACTGCCACTCGACGGCCTTGGCAAAGGCCTCGTCCTTGGTGCGCTGCATCTCCGGCAGGCGCGCCGGGGCGACGACGGCGAGGGCGGCGCGCAGGGCGTCGGGCGTGTGCTCAGGGCGGGGTGCCAGCTCGTGTCCGTGGTCGGCCTGCGTGCTCATACGGTCCTCCCGGGAGTGCACTGGCCAGGTTAGTCGCCTGTGGCTCTCGGGATGGGGGGACGCGGACATTGTTCAGTGTTTCCGCTGGTCAGTGGGTGTACGGCAGATCGGACGCCGGTTCCTCAGCCTCGCGGCAGTCGCCGCAGGACCCCGGCTCCGGGCCTCGGAAGGCGCGGTCGCAGGTGTCGCAGTTCTGGAGGGGGTGCCGGATCGCCGTCGGGGTGCGGAAGGCGGGTGCGGGTGGGAGGAGGGCCGTCAGGCGGTGGGCCAGCAGGGCGGCCGGGTGGCGCAGGTCCGTGGGTGGCAGGTCGTGCGTCAGGGCGTGGCGCACGGCCTCAAGGGTGACGTCCCGTTCCAGCCAGGCGACCACACCCGTGGTCAGGTGGGCCGTGTCGCGGGCCGTCAGGATCAGGCGCGGGTCGTGGTGGCGCAGGCCCGTGAGGAGCTGGTTCGCCTCGTCAAGGAGCGGCGGGGCCGCGCAGGTGGGGTGCGGTACCGCCGGGAGGGGACGGGGAATTTTGCGGGGTGGCGAGGGGGATGCCTGCTCGGCTCGCGCCTCTTCGGGGTGGGGCTTCGGCGACGGAGTGTGCTGCCGGGTGGTGCGTGGCTGGTTGCAGGAGGTCGTGCGGGTGACGATGCGGCCGGTGGGGGTGCGTTCGCGGTCCCGGCGCAGGTAGCCGTGTGTCTCCAGCTCACGCAGGGCCGCGGCGATACGGGTGGCTCCCTCGGGGAAGCGGGCTGCCAGCGTCTTGATGTCGACGCGGGCGCCGGTCGGCAGCGACTGGATGTGGCAGGCCAGGCCGATCGCCAGGAGGGACAGCTCCTGGTGCTGCGCGAGGTGGTTGCCGATCACCGTGAAACGGGCGGTGTGGCGGGTGTTCTCGTGGGCGATCCCGGACGGGGTGGCGGAGGCGGTGGGCCGTCGACGCGTGTCCGTTCGACCTCGGGGGTGCCGGGTCGTCGCCCGTGCGTGGGATTGATTGCCGCCAGGGGCGGACTGGGCGCGCGTGGGCGCGCTAGGGTTTTGGGTGTCCATCGGGAAGTGCCTCTTCCTCGGTGGTCAGGCCCTCGCCTCGGGATTGCCGTCCCGGCGGGGGCCGTCGCATGTCTGATGTTGTTTTCGTGTGCTGGGGCCGAGAGTAGGGCCATCAGGGGGCCGGAAAGCCAGCTGAGCCCGTGATGTTCACTCGCGGGAGTGAGCCGCCCCTGGCGGGGCCGGGTGGGGTTTGGTGGGGTGCCTTTTCTCCGTCTTACGTTCCTTGGGGAAAGGCGCCAGCGGTACCGGAGCACGAGGGGCCGGGTTCCGGTGGCGTGAGACGCAGTTCGGCCCAGACGGTCTTGCGCGGGAAGCGGTCTTCGGTCACGCCCCAGCGGTGAGTCAGGGCTTGTACGAGGAGCAGGCCGCGTCCCGATTCGGCGTCGGGGGACGGGAGTTGGGGCGTGGGAAGCCGTTCCGGGCAGGTGTCTGTCACCTCGATGCGGAGCGCCTCGGCGGTGACGTAGAGCGCGAGCGGGAAGTCACGGCCCGGTACGCGGCCGTGGACGCCAGGCGTTGGCCGCCAGCTCCGCGACGATCTGGCGGGCCGGGTCCAGCGGCAGCCCCAACGAGCGGAGTTGCTCGGTCGCGAGAAGCCGGGCGAGACGGGCTCCACGAGGCGTGGGGGAGAGCTGAACGCTGAAGCGGGCGGTGGGGCGCGGGAGTTCGACGATTTCCTGGTTCACGTCACTCAGCGTGGGCTTCGCTTCTACGCTTCGCAGTGACATCGCGGCTGCGTACGGTAACCGCCGAGGCGTTGTCCAGGGCTGTACCGGCTGTCCAGAGGGCCGCACGGGTACGCGCGCGGCCCCCGGCTGACCGTGAGGGATGCCACATGGGCCGACTTCCTGGCGTACGCCTTCACGCGCTGACGGCCCCTGGCGGGGGTCAGGGCGGTGCGGGGGGAGCGTCGCGACCCGTGAGCCCCGGAGGCCCCCGAGGGCGGGGGAGGGGCCCTCAGGGCCCGTCGGTCGGCGCCGCGCCGACCGACCCCGGGTTTGATCTCCGTCACTCACCGGGTACCCTCTTGCGCCCGATTGGCACCCGGCATGCCCCGTATGGCAGACTGTCATGGTTGCTCGGTTGAGTGCCGATGCTGCGCGCCTCCCGCCGGGAGGACCGGAAGCGAGTCCCACAGTACTCGTCGCCCCATCTGTCGAAGGCCCTGAAAAGCCCGCAGGCAGCGCTGAGGCGGACGTACGGGAATCTTTCGGGAAGTGCGGTGCGGTGGCTCGGCCAGGCGCCCGGTGGGTTTCTTCCCCCGGACCCGCGGTCATCTGGGCCGCAGCCCCTAGCAGGGATTCTCCTTCGGGAGAACTGTGTGAGCGGGACTGCGACACGCCCGACCGCGTGGGTCGGAGGAAGTAGAAAAAAGGGCCTCCCGGGAGCCAGAGCGTTCGAGACGAAGGACTACTAAGTAGCCATGGCGGGACAGAAGATCCGCATCCGGCTCAAGGCCTACGACCACGAGGTCATCGATTCCTCGGCGAAGAAGATCGTCGAGACGGTGACGCGTACTGGTGCGTCGGTCGCGGGCCCGGTGCCGCTGCCCACTGAGAAGAACGTGTACTGCGTCATCAAGTCGCCGCACAAGTACAAGGACTCGCGCGAGCACTTCGAGATGCGCACGCACAAGCGCCTGATCGACATCCTCGACCCGACCCCCAAGACCGTTGACTCGCTGATGCGCCTGGACCTTCCGGCCGGCGTTGACATCGAGATCAAGCTCTGAAGGGCGCGAAGAAGATGACCAAGCAGATCAAGGGCATCCTGGGCGAGAAGCTCGGCATGACCCAGGTCTGGGACGAGAACAACCGTGTCGTCCCGGTGACCGTGGTCAAGGCCGGACCCTGCGTCGTTACCCAGGTCCGTACGAATGACAGCGACGGCTACGAGTCGGTCCAGATCGCCTTCGGCGAGATCGACCCGCGCAAGGTGAACAAGCCCCTCAAGGGCCACTTCGCCAAGGCCGACGTGACCCCCCGTCGCCACCTCGTCGAGATCCGTACCGCTGGTGCCAGCGAGTACACCCTCGGCCAGGAGCTGACCGCCGAGACGTTCGAGGCCGGTATCAAGGTCGACGTCACCGGCAAGAGCAAGGGCAAGGGCTTCGCCGGTGTGATGAAGCGTCACAACTTCGCCGGCGGCAAGGCCTCCCACGGTGCCCACCGCGTGCACCGCAAGCCCGGTTCCATCGGTGGCTGCGCCACGCCCGGCCGTGTGTTCAAGGGCCAGCGCATGGCCGGTCGCATGGGCAGCGAGCGGGTCACCACCCAGAACCTGACCGTCCACGCCGTTGACGCGGAGAAGGGCCTGCTCCTCATCAAGGGCGCGGTTCCTGGTCCGAACGGCGGCCTCGTCCTGGTCCGTACCGCGGCCAAGGGGGCCTGAGGTAACCCATGAGCACCATTGACATCCTTTCGCCGGCAGGCGACAAGACCGGGACGGTCGAGCTCCCCGCGGAGATCTTCGACGTCGAGAAGATCAGCATTCCGCTGATCCACCAGGTCGTCGTCGCTCAGCTGGCCGCTGCCCGCCAGGGCACGCACAAGACCAAGCGTCGCGGCGAAGTCCGCGGTGGCGGCAAGAAGCCGTACCGCCAGAAGGGCACCGGCCGCGCGCGCCAGGGTTCGACCCGTGCGCCGCAGTTCGCCGGCGGTGGCGTCGTCCACGGCCCGCAGCCGCGTGACTACTCGCAGCGCACGCCCAAGAAGATGAAGGCTGCCGCTCTGCGTCACGCCCTCACCGACCGGGCGCGCAACTCGCGCATCCACGTCGTCTCCGACGTGGTCGCGGGCGAGATCTCGACGAAGGCCGCGAAGAGCCTGCTCGGCAAGGTCAGTGAGCGCAAGAACGTGCTCCTGGTCATCGAGCGCTCGGACGAGACCGCGCTGCTCTCCGCCCGTAACCTGCCCCAGGTGCACATCCTGGAGCCGGGCCAGCTGAACACGTACGACGTGCTCGTCTCGGACGACGTGGTCTTCACCAAGGCCGCCTTCGAGTCCTTCGTGTCTGGCCCCAAGGCCGATGAGACCGAAGGGAGCGAAGCCTGATGGCTATCCGTCACCAGAGCATCGCGTCCAAGGCTGCGAAGGCCGCCAAGGCCGCGCGCGTCGCCAAGGCGAAGCGCATCGCGACCGAGGGCAAGATCGCTGTTGAGCCCACCCCGCTGAGCAAGTCCTTCTCGGACCCGCGCGACGTCCTCGTCAAGCCGGTCGTCTCCGAGAAGTCGTACGCGCTGCTCGACGAGGGCAAGTACACGTTCATCGTGGCCCCCGGCTCCAACAAGACCCAGATCAAGCAGGCCGTCGAGTCGGTCTTCTCGGTCAAGGTCACCGGAGTCAACACGATCAACCGTCAGGGCAAGCGCAAGCGCACCAAGTCTGGTTTCGGCAAGCGTGCCGACACCAAGCGCGCGATTGTGACCCTTGCTGAGGGCGACCGTATCGACATCTTCGGCCAGGCCTCCTAACGGAGTGCCCTGGTCCGAATATCGGACGAGGACTGAGAAATGGGAATCCGCAAGTACAAGCCGACTACGCCGGGCCGTCGTGGCTCCAGCGTCGCCGACTTCGTCGAGGTAACGCGGTCCACGCCGGAGAAGTCGCTGGTTCGCCCGCTGCACAGCAAGGGCGGCCGTAACAACGCCGGTCGGATCACCGTTCGCCACCAGGGTGGCGGACACAAGCGCGCCTTCCGCGTGATCGACTTCCGTCGTCACGACAAGGACGGTGTGCCGGCCAAGGTCGCGCACATCGAGTACGACCCCAACCGCACCGCGCGCATCGCGCTGCTGCACTACGCGGACGGCGAGAAGCGCTACATCCTCGCCCCGCGCGGCACGCAGCAGGGTGACCGGATTGAGAGCGGCCCTGGCGCCGACATCAAGCCCGGCAACAACATGGCGCTGCGCAACATCCCGGTGGGTACGACGCTCCACGCCATCGAGCTGCGGCCCGGCGGCGGCGCGAAGTTCGCCCGCTCGGCCGGTGCCTCGGTGCAGCTGCTCGCGAAGGAAGGCGCCATGGCGCACCTTCGTATGCCGTCCGGCGAGATCCGTCTCGTCGACGTGCGCTGCCGCGCCACCATCGGCGAGGTCGGCAACGCCGAGCAGTCGAACATCAACTGGGGCAAGGCCGGCCGTATGCGCTGGAAGGGCGTCCGCCCGACCGTGCGTGGTGTCGTGATGAACCCGGTCGACCACCCGCACGGTGGTGGTGAAGGCAAGACCTCCGGTGGTCGCCACCCGGTCTCGCCGTGGGGCAAGAAGGAGGGTCGTACTCGTGATCGCAACAAGGCGAGCAACAAGTACATCGTCCGCCGCCGCAAGTCGAACAAGAAGCGCTAGGAGCGGGTTTAGATGCCGCGCAGTCTCAAGAAGGGGCCCTTCGTCGACGACCACCTCGTAAAGAAGGTGGACGTCCAGAACGAAGCCGGCACCAAGAACGTCATCAAGACCTGGTCCCGTCGCTCGATGATCATTCCCAGCATGCTGGGTCACACGATCGCGGTGCACAACGGCAAGACCCACATCCCGGTGTTCGTCACCGAGTCGATGGTCGGCCACAAGCTCGGCGAGTTCTCGCCGACTCGCACCTTCCGCGGCCACGTCAAGGACGACCGGAAGTCGAAGCGCCGCTAGCGCGGGGTGGAACGACTATGACTAACACCGAAGGGACAACCATGGAAGCCAGGGCCCAGGCGCGGTACATCCGCGTCACGCCCATGAAGGCCCGCCGCGTGGTGGACCTCATCCGTGGCATGGATGCCACGGAGGCTCAGGCGGTCCTGCGTTTCGCCCCGCAGGCCGCGAGCGTGCCGGTCGGCAAGGTGCTTGACAGCGCCATTGCCAACGCCGCGCACAACTACGACCACTCTGACGCCTCTTCGCTGGTCATCAGCGAGGCGTACGTGGATGAGGGCCCGACCCTGAAGCGGTTCCGTCCGCGTGCCCAGGGCCGTGCCTACCGGATCCGTAAGCGGACCAGCCACATCACCGTGGTCGTCAGCAGCAAGGAAGGAACCCGGTAATGGGCCAGAAGGTAAACCCGCACGGGTTCCGGCTCGGTGTCACGACCGACTTCAAGTCGCGTTGGTACGCCGACAAGCTGTACAAGGACTACGTCAAGGAAGACGTCGCCATCCGTCGGATGATGACGTCCGGCATGGAGCGCGCCGGCATCTCGAAGGTGGAGATCGAGCGCACCCGTGACCGCGTGCGTGTGGACATCCACACCGCCCGTCCCGGCATCGTCATCGGCCGCCGTGGCGCCGAGGCCGACCGCATCCGCGGTGACCTCGAGAAGCTCACGGGCAAGCAGGTCCAGCTGAACATCCTCGAGGTCAAGAACCCCGAGGTCGACGCTCAGCTCGTGGCCCAGGCCGTGGCGGAGCAGCTGTCCTCCCGCGTCTCCTTCCGTCGCGCCATGCGTAAGAGCATGCAGTCGTCGATGAAGGCCGGCGCCAAGGGCATCAAGATCCAGTGTGGTGGCCGTCTCGGCGGCGCCGAGATGTCCCGCTCGGAGTTCTACCGCGAGGGCCGTGTGCCCCTGCACACGCTCCGCGCGAACGTCGACTACGGCTTCTTCGAGGCCAAGACGACCTTCGGCCGCATCGGCGTGAAGGTCTGGATCTACAAGGGCGACGTCAAGAACATCGCCGAGGTCCGCGCCGAGAACGCCGCTGCCCGTGCGGGTAACCGCCCGGCCCGTGGCGGCGGCAACGACCGCCCGGCCCGTGGTGGCCGCGGTGGCGAGCGTGGCGGCCGCGGCCGCAAGCCGCAGCAGCAGTCCGCGCCGGCTGCCGAGGCCCCCAAGGCCGACGCTCCCGCCGCCGCTGCCGCTCCGGCTGAGAGCACCGGAACGGAGGCCTGACCGAAATGCTGATCCCCCGTAGGGTCAAGCACCGCAAGCAGCACCACCCCAAGCGCCGCGGTCAGGCCAAGGGTGGTACGACGGTCGCATTCGGCGAGTACGGCATTCAGGCCCTCACGCCGGCGTACGTGACCAACCGCCAGATCGAGGCGGCTCGTATCGCGATGACCCGCCACATCAAGCGTGGCGGCAAGGTCTGGATCAACATCTACCCGGACCGCCCCCTCACCAAGAAGCCTGCCGAGACCCGCATGGGTTCCGGTAAGGGTTCTCCGGAGTGGTGGGTCGCGAACGTTCACCCGGGACGGGTGATGTTCGAGCTGTCGTACCCGAACGAGAAGATTGCTCGTGAGGCGCTTACCCGCGCTGCTCACAAGCTTCCGATGAAGTGCCGCATCGTTCGGCGCGAGGCAGGTGAGTCGTGATGTCGGCCGGTACCAAGGCGTCCGAGCTGCGCGAACTGGGCGACGAGGAGCTTGTCAACAAGCTTCGCGAAGCCAAGGAAGAGCTGTTCAACCTCCGCTTCCAGGCGGCGACGGGTCAGCTCGAGAACCACGGTCGGCTGAAGGCCGTCCGTAAGGACATCGCGCGGATCTACACCCTGATGCGTGAGCGCGAGCTGGGCATCGAGACGGTGGAGAGCGCCTGATGAGCGAGAGCAACGTGACTGAAGAGACGAAGGCCGCGCGCGGCTTCCGCAAGACCCGCCAGGGTCTTGTCGTCAGCGACAAGATGGACAAGACCGTCGTCGTCGCCGTCGAGGACCGCGTTACCCACGCGCTGTACGGCAAGGTCATCCGCCGTACGAACAAGCTCAAGGCGCACGACGAGCAGAACGCTGCCGGCGTCGGCGACCGCGTCCTCCTGATGGAGACGCGTCCGCTGTCGGCGAGCAAGCGCTGGCGCATCGTCGAGATCCTCGAGAAGGCCAAGTAATTCTCCGAGGGGCATCCCCCTCGGAGTTCGTTCCGCCAGGCTCGGCAGGGGCTCCTCCTCGTAAGAGAGAAGCCCCTGCCGGGAACCGGCAGACAAACAGGAGATAGACGTGATCCAGCAGGAGTCGCGACTTCGCGTCGCCGACAACACGGGTGCGAAGGAAATTCTCACCATTCGTGTTCTCGGTGGCTCGGGTCGCCGCTACGCGGGTATCGGTGACGTCATCGTCGCCACCGTCAAGGACGCGATCCCCGGTGGCAACGTGAAGAAGGGTGACGTCGTCAAGGCGGTCATCGTTCGCACCGTCAAGGAGCGCCGCCGTCCGGACGGCTCGTACATCCGCTTCGACGAGAACGCCGCCGTCATTCTGAAGAACGACGGCGACCCTCGCGGCACCCGTATCTTCGGCCCCGTCGGCCGTGAGCTGCGCGAGAAGAAGTTCATGAAGATCATCTCGCTCGCGCCGGAGGTGCTGTAAGCATGAAGATCAAGAAGGGCGACCTGGTCCAGGTCATCACCGGTAAGGACAAGGGCAAGCAGGGCAAGGTCATTGCCGCTTACCCGCGCGACGAGCGCGTCCTGGTCGAGGGTGTCAACCGGGTCAAGAAGCACACGAAGGCCGGCCCGACCGCCAGCGGCTCGCAGGCCGGCGGCATCGTGACCACCGAGGCCCCCGTCCACGTCTCCAACGTCCAGCTGGTCGTGGAGAAGGACGGCAACAAGGTTGTCACGCGTGTCGGATACCGCTTCGACGACGAGGGCAACAAGATCCGCGTTGCCAAGCGGACGGGTGAGGACATCTGATGACGACCACCACCACTCCGCGTCTCAAGACGAAGTACCGCGAGGAGATCGCGGCGAAGCTGCAGGAAGAGTTCTCCTACGAGAACGTCATGCAGACGCCGGGCCTCGTCAAGATCGTGGTCAACATGGGTGTCGGCGACGCCGCCCGTGACTCCAAGCTCATGGACGGTGCCGTCCGTGACCTGACCACCATCACGGGTCAGAAGCCGGCCATCACCAAGGCCCGGAAGTCCATCGCGCAGTTCAAGCTGCGCGAGGGTCAGCCGATCGGCTGCCACGTCACGCTCCGTGGCGACCGCATGTGGGAGTTCCTGGACCGCACCCTGTCGCTCGCGCTGCCGCGCATCCGCGACTTCCGTGGTCTGTCCCCCAAGCAGTTCGACGGCCGTGGCAACTACACCTTCGGTCTCACGGAGCAGGTCATGTTCCACGAGATCGACCAGGACAAGATCGACCGCGTCCGGGGTATGGACATCACCGTGGTCACCACGGCGACCAACGACGCTGAGGGCCGTGCGCTCCTTCGTCACCTCGGCTTCCCGTTCAAGGAGGCGTAAGCGAGATGGCGAAGAAGGCTCTGATTGCCAAGGCTGCTCGTAAGCCCAAGTTCGGTGTGCGTGCGTACACCCGCTGCCAGCGCTGCGGCCGTCCGCACTCCGTCTACCGCAAGTTCGGCCTCTGCCGCGTGTGCCTTCGTGAGATGGCTCACCGTGGCGAGCTCCCGGGCGTGACCAAGAGCTCCTGGTAGTCCGTACTTTTCCGGACTGCTTGGATCTCTCGGTAAGTAAAGGGTTGGCAGACGCCGTCCTCCACATGGCTTAGGCTAGGAGGGTTGGGCGTCTGCCGCCCTGACCGACTTACTACGCCGTAGGTCCCCGCGCCGCACCCGTCCCGCCTCTGAGTGGGGAGAGGGATGGCGCAGATAGGAAACCACGGCGAGAGAGGCCGAAGGCCAATTCATGACCATGACTGATCCGATCGCGGACATGCTGACTCGTCTGCGTAACGCGAACTCGGCGTACCACGACACCGTGGCGATGCCGCACAGCAAGATCAAGTCTCACATCGCGGAGATCCTCCAGCAGGAGGGCTTCATCACGGGCTGGAAGGTCGAGGACGCCGAGGTTGGCAAGAACCTCGTTCTCGAGCTGAAGTTCGGCCCGAACCGTGAGCGCTCCATCGCGGGCATCAAGCGGATCTCCAAGCCCGGTCTCCGGGTTTACGCGAAGTCCACCAACCTGCCCAAGGTCCTCGGCGGCCTCGGCGTGGCGATCATCTCCACGTCGCACGGTCTCCTGACCGGCCAGCAGGCAGGCAAGAAGGGCGTAGGTGGGGAAGTCCTCGCCTACGTCTGGTAGTCGGGAACGGAGGAATAGCTAATGTCGCGTATTGGCAAGCTCCCCATCACGGTTCCCGCCGGCGTGGACGTCACCATCGACGGCCGTACGGTCGCGGTGAAGGGCCCCAAGGGTTCCCTCTCGCACACCGTTGTCGCGCCGATCGAGATCGCTAAGGGCGAGGACGGCGTTCTGAACGTCACCCGCCCGAACGACGAGCGTCAGAACAAGGCCCTGCACGGCCTGTCCCGCACGCTGGTGGCGAACATGATCACCGGCGTGACCCAGGGTTACGTGAAGAAGCTCGAAATCAGCGGTGTCGGTTACCGCGTCCTCGCGAAGGGCTCCAACCTGGAGTTCTCGCTGGGCTACAGCCACCCGATCCTGGTCGAGGCCCCCGAGGGCATCACCTTCAAGGTGGAGTCCGCGACCAAGCTTTCGGTCGAGGGCATCGACAAGCAGAAGGTCGGCGAGGTTGCGGCCAACATCCGCAAGCTGCGCAAGCCCGACCCGTACAAGGCCAAGGGCGTCAAGTACGAAGGCGAAGTCATCCGCCGCAAGGTCGGAAAGGCGGGTAAGTAAGCCATGGCATACGGTGTCAAGATTGCTAAGGGCGACGCTTACAAGCGTGCTGCCATCAAGCGTCGTCACATCCGCATCCGTAAGCACATCTCGGGTACGGCTGAGCGTCCGCGCCTGGTCGTGACGCGCTCGAACCGCCACATCGTGGCCCAGGTCATCGACGACATCAAGGGTCACACCCTTGCGTCGGCGTCGACCCTGGACAGCACGATCCGCGGCGCCGAGGGCGACAAGTCCGCGGCTGCCAAGTCGGTCGGCGCCCTGGTCGCCGAGCGCGCCAAGGCCGCCGGTGTCGAGACTGTCGTGTTCGACCGTGGTGGTAACCAGTACGCCGGGCGCATCGCCGCCCTGGCGGACGCCGCCCGCGAAGCCGGACTCAAGTTCTGAGTCGGTTCCGTAGCTAGCGGAAACAGAGAGAGGTAATTCCAATGGCTGGACCCCAGCGCCGCGGTGGCGGTGCCGGTGGCGGCGAGCGGCGGGACCGGAAGGGTCGCGACGGTGGCGCTGCCGCCGAGAAGACCGCATACGTTGAGCGCGTTGTCGCGATCAACCGTGTCGCCAAGGTTGTGAAGGGTGGTCGTCGCTTCAGCTTCACCGCGCTGGTCGTGGTGGGCGACGGTGACGGCACCGTGGGTGTCGGTTACGGCAAGGCCAAGGAGGTGCCGGCCGCCATCGCCAAGGGTGTTGAGGAGGCCAAGAAGCACTTCTTCAAGGTCCCCCGTATCCAGGGCACCATCCCGCACCCCATCCAGGGTGAGAAGGCTGCGGGCGTCGTCCTGCTGAAGCCTGCTTCCCCCGGTACCGGTGTTATCGCCGGTGGCCCGGTGCGTGCCGTGCTCGAGTGCGCGGGCGTTCACGACATCCTGTCGAAGTCCCTGGGCTCCGACAACGCGATCAACATCGTGCACGCGACCGTGGCGGCCCTCAAGGGCCTGCAGCGTCCCGAGGAGATCGCGGCCCGCCGCGGTCTGCCCCTCGAGGACGTCGCCCCCGCGGCTCTTCTCCGTGCGCGTGCTGGGGCGGGTGCGTAATGGCTCGCCTCAAGGTCACGCAGACGAAGTCGTACATCGGCAGCAAGCAGAACCACCGCGACACCCTGCGCTCCCTTGGTCTCAAGGGCATCAACACGCAGGTCGTCAAGGAGGACCGCCCCGAGTTCCGCGGAATGGTGCACACCGTCCGCCACCTCGTGACGGTTGAGGAGGTCGACTGACATGGCGGAGCAGAACCCGCTGAAGGTCCACAACCTCCGGCCCGCCCCGGGCGCCAAGACCGCCAAGACCCGTGTGGGTCGTGGTGAGGCGTCCAAGGGTAAGACCGCTGGTCGTGGTACCAAGGGCACCAAGGCCCGTTACCAGGTTCCGGAGCGCTTCGAGGGTGGGCAGATGCCCCTCCACATGCGTCTCCCGAAGCTCAAGGGCTTCAAGAACCCGTTCAAGACCGAGTTCCAGGTCGTGAACCTCGACAAGCTGAGCGCGCTGTACCCGGAAGGTGGCGAGGTCACCGTAGAGGGTCTCGTCGCCAAGGGTGCCGTTCGCAAGAACAGCCTCGTCAAGGTCCTCGGCCAGGGCGAGCTCACCGTGGCGCTGCAGGTGACGGTTGACGCCGTCTCCGGCTCCGCCAAGGAGAAGATCACCGCCGCGGGCGGTACTGTCACCGAGCTCGTCTGATATTCCCTCAGACGTGTCGATGACATGAGCGATTCCCAGCCGGGGATGCCCCACAAAAGGGGCATCCCCGGTTGGTCGTTCCAAGGGGGGCACGGTCGCCGGTAAGGTGGCGTGCACTGTCCAAGCTCCGTGTGGTCCAGCCGCACGGTTTTCTTGACTGATACGTATTCGTCGAACCTCAGACCACCACCTCTGGCGCACGCGCGCGGGGGTCGCAGGAGGCACCGTGCTCACCGCGTTCGCCCGGGCGTTCAAGACGCCCGACCTGCGCAAGAAGCTGCTCTTCACGCTCGGCATCATCGTGATCTACCGGGTGGGCACGCACGTGCCGATTCCCGGTGTCAACTACAAGAACGTCCAGACCTGCATCGACAACGCGAATGCGAACCAGGGTCTGTTCGGTCTTGTCAACATGTTCAGCGGTGGCGCGCTGCTGCAGATCACGATCTTCGCGCTCGGCATCATGCCGTACATCACGGCGAGCATCATTCTGCAGCTGCTGACCGTGGTGATCCCGCGACTCGAGGCCCTCAAGAAGGAGGGCCAGGCCGGCACAGCGAAGATCACGCAGTACACGCGCTATCTGACCATCGCGCTCGCGATCCTGCAGGGCACCGGCCTGGTGGCCACCGCCCGTACCGGCTCCCTCTTCTCGGGCTGCCCCGTCGCCAGCGACATCGTTCCCGACCAGTCGATCTTCGTCACGATCACGATGGTCATCACGATGACCGCGGGTACGGCCTGCGTGATGTGGCTGGGTGAGCTCATCACCGACCGCGGCATCGGCAACGGCATGTCGATCCTGATGTTCATCTCGATCGCCGCGACCTTCCCGAGCGCCCTGTGGGCCATCAAGCAGCAGGGCGACCTGGCGGGCGGCTGGATCGAGTTCGGCACCGTCATCGCGGTCGGTCTCGTCATGGTCGGCCTGGTGGTCTTCGTCGAGCAGGCGCAGCGGCGCATTCCGGTCCAGTACGCGAAGCGCATGATCGGCCGCCGGTCCTACGGCGGAACGTCGACGTACATTCCGCTGAAGGTCAATCAGGCGGGCATCATCCCTGTGATCTTCGCCTCGTCACTGCTCTACATTCCCGCGCTCGTCGCCCAGTTCGCGGGTGGCAATTCGGGATGGAAGACGTGGATCGAGGCGAATCTGACCAAGGGTGACCACCCGATTTACATCGCCACGTACTTCATCCTGATCGTGTTCTTCGCCTTCTTCTACGTCGCGATCTCCTTCAACCCCGAGGAAGTCGCCGACAACATGAAGAAGTATGGTGGCTTCATCCCGGGCATCCGGGCTGGCCGTCCGACCGCTGAGTACCTGAGCTACGTACTCAACCGGATCACCTGGCCGGGTTCGCTGTATCTGGGACTGATCGCTCTTGTGCCGACGATGGCGTTGGTGGGCTTCCAGGCAAACCAGAACTTCCCGTTCGGCGGGACGAGCATCCTCATCATCGTGGGTGTGGGTCTGGAAACCGTGAAGCAGATCGAGAGCCAGCTCCAGCAGCGCAATTACGAAGGGTTCCTCCGCTGATGCGAATCGTCCTCGTCGGGCCGCCCGGTGCGGGCAAGGGAACGCAGGCCGCGTTCCTCGCCAAGAACCTGTCGATCCCGCACATCTCCACGGGCGACCTCTTCCGCGCCAACATCAGCCAGGGCACGGAGCTGGGTGTGCAGGCGAAGGCGTACATGGACGCCGGGAACCTCGTCCCCGACGAGGTGACGATCGGCATGGCGAAGGACCGCATGGCGCAGCCGGACGCCGAGAACGGCTTCCTGCTCGACGGGTTCCCGCGGAACGTGTCGCAGGCCGCGGCGCTGGACGAGGCGCTGAAGACGGACGGCCAGAAGCTCGACGCGGTCCTGGACCTGGAGGTCCCCGAGGACGAGGTCGTCAAGCGCATCGCGGGCCGCCGCATCTGCCGCAACGACTCCAGCCACGTCTTCCACGTGACGTACAGCAAGCCGAAGCAGGAAGGCGTCTGCGACGTCTGCGGCGGCGAGCTCTACCAGCGCGGTGACGACAAGGAAGAGACCGTGCGCAAGCGTCTCGACGTGTACCACCGCGAGACCGAGCCGATCATCGACCACTACAAGACCCAGGGTCTGGTGGTCACGATCTCGGCGCTCGGCAAGGTGGACGAGGTCACGAAGCGTGCGATGGACGCCCTCAAGGGCGACAAGTAGCCCGTACGCAGTCCAGTACGCTGTCTCGGCCGCGGTGCCCCTCGGGGGACCGCGGCCGTACTGTTGTATACGTAGTCGGTTCGTGTACGTAGCCGGTTTGTCGACGGATGACGGAGAGCGGAAGCCCCATGGTGCAGATCAAGACCCCCGAGCAGATCGCGAAGATGCGTGAGGCGGGCCTTGTCGTCGCCGCGATCCACGCCGCGACTCGGGAGGCCGCGGTGCCCGGCGCCACCACCAAGGACCTGGACGACGTCGCCCGCAAGGTGATCGCCGAGCACGGCGCGAAGTCGAACTTCCTCGGGTACGGCGGCTTCCCCGCCACGATCTGCACCTCGGTCAACGAGGTCGTCGTGCACGGCATCCCCGACGACAAGACCGTCCTGAAGGACGGCGACATCATCTCCATCGACGCCGGCGCGATCATCGACGGCTGGCACGGTGACGCGGCCTACACGGCCTTCGTCGGCACCGGTCACGCTCCGGAGCTGATCGAGCTCTCCCGGGTGACCGAGGAGTCGATGTGGGCCGGTATCGCGGCGATGAAGCAGGGCAACCGGCTCGTCGACATCTCCCGCGCCATCGAGACGTACATCCGCCGCCAGCCGAAGCCGGGCGGCGGCAAGTACGGCATCGTCGAGGACTACGGCGGCCACGGCATCGGCACCGAGATGCACATGGACCCGCACCTCCTGAACTACGTCGGGCGCGGTCGCGGCAAGGGCCCCAAGCTGGTCCCCGGCTTCTGCCTGGCCATCGAGCCCATGGTCTCCCTCGGCACCCCCCGCACGGAGGTCCTGGAGGACGACTGGACCGTCATCACGACCGACGGCACCTGGTCCTCACACTGGGAGCACTCCATCGCGCTGACGGAGGAGGGGCCGCTCGTGCTGACGGCTCCGGACTGCGGCAGGGCGAAGCTGGCGGAGTACGGGGTGACGGTGGCGCCGGACCCGTTGGGCGCGTGACCCCCTTGCTTAAGGATCTTCGTCGTGGGGCAGACTTTCTCGATTCGTCTTTCCGAGACCACTGACGTAGACTGACGCGTCGGCTCTCGTGCATCCGTGTGTCTGCATTCGGTGTACGAGGTCGATCAAGGTAGTCGATTCGAAGGGCGAAGCGTGGCCAAGAAGCAAGGTGCCATCGAGATCGAAGGCACTGTCGTCGAGTCTCTCCCGAACGCCATGTTCAAGGTGGAGCTCCAGAACGGCCACCAGGTCCTGGCACACATCAGCGGCAAGATGCGTATGCACTACATCCGCATCCTCCCTGACGACCGGGTCGTGGTGGAGCTGTCTCCGTACGACCTGACCCGTGGCCGGATCGTCTACCGGTACAAGTAGATCTTGCCCGCATCCCGCTCGCGCGGGGTGGTGGCACTGACCCGGAGAACCTCACCCAATGAAGGTCAAGCCGAGCGTCAAGAAGATCTGCGACAAGTGCAGGGTGATCCGCCGTCACGGCCGGGTCATGATCATCTGCGACAACCCGCGCCACAAGCAGCGCCAGGGCTGACGCACGACTGCAGTTCGCAGATTTTCGCGCGACGCACGTAAGTAGATACGCAGGACACGTCCCTCTTCAGATCCATCGGTATGGAGGGCGACACCCTCGGTCGGAGGCCGGGGACCCAGTTCGTACCAACCCTTTTCCAAGGGGACGGCGGCTGGGAGTGGTTCTGCTGAAGACCTCCGAAGAATCAACAGGAGCCATGAATGGCACGCGTTGAAGGTGTTGACCTCCCGCGCGAGAAGCGTATTGAGGTCGCCCTCACCTACGTGTTCGGCATCGGCCGCACGCTGGCCCAGCAGACGCTGGACGCCACCGAGGTGGACCGCAACACCCGCGTCCGCGACCTGACCGAGGAAGACCTCGTCAAGATCCGCGAGTACGTGGACGCCAACATCAAGACCGAGGGTGACCTCCGTCGCGAGATCCAGGCCGACATCCGCCGCAAGGTCGAGATCGGCTGCTACCAGGGTCTGCGTCACCGTCGCGGCCTGCCCGTTCGCGGTCAGCGCACCAGCACGAACGCCCGCACCCGCAAGGGCCCGCGTCGCGCCATCGCCGGTAAGAAGAAGCCGGGCAAGAAGTAGTCCTCGCTCAGCGGTCTATCGACAGCTGTCGCTGCAGGACCGACCACCTCCCGTAGGAGTTATAGATGCCCCCCAAGGGTCGTCAGGGCGCTGCCAAGAAGGTGCGCCGCAAGGAAAAGAAGAACGTCGCCCACGGGCACGCTCACATCAAGAGCACGTTCAACAACACGATCGTGTCCATCACGGACCCGACCGGCAACGTGATCTCGTGGGCCTCCGCCGGCCACGTCGGCTTCAAGGGCTCGCGCAAGTCCACGCCGTTCGCCGCGCAGATGGCTGCCGAGTCGGCTGCCCGTCGCGCCCAGGAGCACGGCATGCGCAAGGTCGACGTGTTCGTCAAGGGTCCCGGCTCCGGCCGTGAGACCGCGATCCGCTCCCTCCAGGCCACCGGCCTCGAGGTCGGCTCGATCCAGGACGTGACGCCCACGCCGCACAACGGCTGCCGTCCGCCCAAGCGCCGCCGCGTCTGACGCACGGTCGTCTTAAGGTTCGGGCGGTACGGCTCCTCGGAGCGGTACCGCCCGTACCCTTGTCACAACAACAGGGCATCAAATAGTGGGTGCCCCTGGCTGAAGGAATCACTTCATGCTGATCGCTCAGCGTCCTTCGTTGACCGAAGAGGTCGTCGACGAATTCCGCTCCCGGTTCGTGATCGAGCCGCTGGAGCCGGGCTTCGGTTACACCCTCGGCAACTCCCTGCGTCGGACCCTGCTCTCCTCGATCCCGGGTGCGGCCGTCACGTCTATCCGCATCGACGGTGTCCTGCACGAGTTCACCACCGTGCCGGGCGTCAAGGAAGACGTCACCGACCTCATCCTCAACATCAAGCAGCTGGTCGTCTCCTCGGAGCACGACGAGCCGGTCGTGATGTACCTGCGCAAGCAGGGCCCGGGTCTGGTCACCGCCGCCGACATCGCGCCCCCGGCCGGTGTCGAGGTGCACAACCCGGACCTGGTCCTCGCCACGCTCAACGGCAAGGGCAAGCTGGAGATGGAGCTGACCGTCGAGCGCGGTCGCGGCTACGTCTCCGCCGTGCAGAACAAGCAGGTCGGCCAGGAGATCGGGCGCATCCCGGTCGACTCGATCTACTCGCCGGTGCTCAAGGTCACGTACAAGGTCGAGGCGACCCGTGTCGAGCAGCGCACCGACTTCGACAAGCTGATCGTCGACGTCGAGACCAAGCAGGCCATGCGCCCGCGTGACGCCATGGCGTCCGCAGGCAAGACCCTGGTCGAGCTGTTCGGTCTGGCGCGCGAGCTCAACATCGACGCCGAGGGCATCGACATGGGCCCGTCCCCGACGGACGCCGCCCTTGCCGCCGATCTCGCCCTGCCGATCGAGGAGCTCGAGCTCACCGTTCGGTCGTACAACTGCCTGAAGCGCGAGGGCATCCACTCGGTGGGCGAGCTCGTCGCCCGCTCCGAGGCGGACCTGCTCGACATCCGCAACTTCGGTGCGAAGTCGATCGACGAGGTCAAGATGAAGCTCAATGGCATGGGCCTCGCGCTGAAGGACTCGCCTCCCGGCTTCGACCCCACCGCTGCCGCTGACGCCTTCGGGGCGGACGACGACGCGGACGCCGGGTTCGTCGAGACCGAGCAGTATTAAGAGCTCGGGACTGACGGCTTGATTTTGGCTGCGCCTGCGTTTCGGTTGCTCGCGCAGTTCCCCGCGCCCCTTACGGGGCGCGGGTGCCACTGACCCCGGTACCTGGTACGGCCGGGGCAGACAACAAGGAGAAACACCATGCCGAAGCCCGCCAAGGGTGCCCGTCTGGGCGGCAGCGCCGCGCACGAGAAGCTTCTGCTGGCGAACCTCGCCAAGCAGCTCTTCGAGCACGGCCGCATCACCACCACCGAGGCGAAGGCCCGTCGCCTGCGTCCGTACGCGGAGCGTCTGGTCACCAAGGCGAAGAAGGGTGACCTTCACAACCGCCGCCAGGTGCTGTCCGTCATCCCCGACAAGAGCATCGTGCACACGCTCTTCACGGAGATCGGCCCGCGCTACGAGAACCGCCCGGGTGGCTACACCCGTATCACCAAGATCGGTAACCGTCGTGGCGACAACGCGCCCATGGCGGTCATCGAGCTGGTGGAGGCCCTGACCGTGGCCCAGGAGGCCACCGGTGAGGCCGAGGCGGCGACCAAGCGTGCCGCCAAGGACGCCGAGGAGTCGAAGGACGCGTAAGCGTTCTGCCCCTCAAGGGCGTCGCGGGCCCGCCCCTTTTCCGGGGCGGGCCCGCTTTTGTGTCGGCTGAGAGGAACCACGAGTGAGTGATGAAGTAGAGCCCGGGTTCGTGCGGGTGCGTCTCGACCTGTCGTACGACGGCAAGGACTTCTCCGGCTGGGCCAGGCAGAAGCAGGGGCAGCGGACCGTCCAGGGCGAGATCGAGGCGGCGCTGCGGACCGTGACGCGGTCGCAGGAGACGTACGAGCTGACCGTCGCCGGGCGGACCGACAGCGGGGTGCACGCGCGGGGGCAGGTCGCGCACGTCGACCTGCCGGAGGACGTGTGGGCCGAGCACAGCGACAAGCTGCTGCGCAGGCTCGCCGGGCGGCTGTCGCACGACGTGCGGGTGTGGAAGGTCGCCGAGGCGCCCGCGGGGTTCAACGCGCGGTTCTCGGCCGTGTGGCGGCGCTACGCCTACCGCGTGACCGACCATCCCGGCGGCGTCGACCCGCTGCTGCGCGGCCATGTGCTCTGGCACGACTGGGAGCTGGACCTCGACGCCATGAACGCCGCCGCCGAGCGGCTCGTCGGTGAGCACGACTTCGCCGCCTACTGCAAGCGGCGCGAGGGCGCCACGACCATCCGTACGCTCCAGGAGCTGCGGTGGGAGCGGCGGGCCGACGGAATCCTCGAAGCGACCGTGCGGGCCGACGCCTTCTGCCACAACATGGTGCGTTCGCTGGTCGGCGCCATGCTGTTCGTGGGGGACGGGCACCGGCCCGTGGAGTGGCCGGGCAAGGTGCTCGCGGCGGGCGTGCGGGACTCCGCCGTGCATGTGGTGCGGCCGCACGGGCTCACCCTGGAGGAGGTCGGCTACCCCGCCGACGAGCTGCTCGCCGCGCGCAGCAAGGAGGCTCGCAACAAGCGGACGCTGCCCGGGGCCGGGTGCTGCTGAACGGGGCCCGCGAGCCCCGGGCTACTGCGGGGCGCCGGCCGCGGCCGAGGCCTGGGCCTCGCCCCGCTGGTTGATCCGCTGGAAGGCGAAGCGGGCCAGGTCGTCGCCGACGCCGTAGGCCTTGCGGTCGCCGGTCGTGACGTCCTTGCCGCTGGTGTAGCCGGTGGTGGTGAAGTACGCGTAGCGGCCGTGGGCGTTGTAGGTGCCGCGGCACACGCCCGTACGGCAGAAGGCGGGCACGCCCTTGCCGGGCAGGGACTCGACGAGGCCCTTCTTCACCTGCTCCTTGACCTTGGCGGCGTGCGCCGCGGTGTCGAAGACGGCGACGCCGACCGTGACCGCGACGCCGTCCCTGAGGTAGCTGGCGCGGATCAGCCGCGTGCAGTCGTGCTTGGCGAGGACCGTGCCGAGGGCGCTCTGGGTGACCGACGTGCACTTCGTGGTGGAGTCGGTCGCCCCCTTCTTGTAGAGGTGCTTGCCCGAGCGCAGGGACGTGCCGGGGAAGAGGCCCTCGGGCGTGAGTGGCGCCTTGTCCTTCTTGGCGCTGGAGATGAAGTCCTTGGGGTCCGGCGGGGGCGGCGGCGTGGTCGCCTCGAACGACGGCTCGGCCTCCTTGCTGGCGCCGGGGATGTCGGCGGCGGTCGGCAGCTCGCTCGCGGGCTTGTTCGACGTGGTGCTCTCGTCGCTGTTCGCGGAGACGACGGTGATGGCCACGGCCGCCGCGATGCCGATCGTGGCGAGCGCTCCGCCGCCGATCATCAGCCACTTGCGACGGCGGGCGCGCGCTTCGGAGGCCTCGGCGAGCGCCGCCCAGTCGGGCGTGGGGCCGCCGCCGGGCCCACCCGTTCCCCCCGGACCCCACTGGGGTCCCCCTTGCCCAAAGCTCATGGGCGGCATCTTAGAGCCTGTGTCATATCCCCGGCCGGGTGGTCGCCGCCTGGCACGCACGCTCGCCGCGTTGCCGAAAAGCCCTAGTAGCTCCTCCCCCAGGCCTGAACGGCCCGGGGGGACCCCCACCGAGGACTTCCCGGCGCCTTGCGATCGCACGCACCAGACGACGCCCACTGATCCGACCGGGGATATGACACAGGCTCTTAGACGCGCAGTGCGGAATGTTGAGCCCGGGTCGCACGGGGTTCCCGCCCTAGCCTGAGGCCTATGAATACGGGCAAAACGGCTGTTAGTGGGTGGTTGTTGCGGCCGGCCGAGTGGCAGGTCCGGTGCGTTCTCGGGGCCGTGCTGATCGCCGCCGTGGTCCGGATGGCGCTGGTCGCGCCGGACGGCGGGATGGACAACGCCATCGTGGTGCGGGCCGCCGACGCCTGGCTGGCCGGCCGGTCGCCCTATGTCGACCGGCACTTCCTCTACCTGCCGGGCGCCGTGCTCGCGGCGGTGCCGCAGGCGGTGCTGCCCGCGGACGTCGTGCGCTGCCTCGTGCCCGCGGGGGTGACCGCGGGGCTCGTCGCCGGGTGGGCGTGCGCGCTGCGTATCCACGGCATCCCGTTGCGCAGTCGGTTCGCCGTTTACGGCCTGCTCGCGCTCGCGCTCGGCTTCGCGCCCTTCGGGCACCTCGTCCAGCTCGGCAACTGGACGGCGGGCTCCGCGGTCGCGCTGCCGCTCGCGCTGCTGCTCGCGTGCCGGGGCCGGTGGGTCGCCGCGGGGGCCGTCATCGGGGCGGCCGTCGCGGTCAAACCGCTGCTCGCGCCCGTCGTGCTCCTCTTCGTCCTCGCCCGCCGGTGGCGCGGCCTCGCCGTCGCGGTGGGCGTGCCCGCGCTGGTGTCGGCGGTCGCGGCACTCGCCATGCCGGACCCCTCCGGGTTCTTCACACGGACGCTGCCCTTCCTGCTGCGCGGCGAGGACTCCTTCGTACGCCTCTACGAGGCATCTCCCTCCGCGGTGCTCGCGCGGCTCGGGGCGCCGCAGACGGGCGCCACGCTGTTCGCCGGCTGCGCGGCGGTGGCCGGGCTGTGGTGCGCGTGGCGGCGGTGGGAGAGGGGTGACGCGGAGCCCGCGAGGGTGACGGAATGCGCCGCGATGCTGATGCTTTCGGCCTTTCTCGTCTCCCGGCCCTCGTACGACCACTATCTGCTCGTCGTGGTTCCGCTGCTGCTCGCGGGGGCGCTGGTGCCGGGGGCGGTGGCGCGCGGTCCGTGGTTCTGGGTGGGTCTTGTGCCGCAAGTGCCGGGGTTCGCCTGGCCGTGGCTCGAACCGGGGACGCGGCGGGCCTTCAAGGACGCGGTGACGCTGTGCGTGCTCGCGGGCACGGCCGGGTGGGCGTGTGTGCGGGGCGCTACGCTGGAGAGCGCGGACCCGCCCGGGAAGTCGGCAGAGCCGCCCGGGGAGACGCCGGTGCCGGCCTCCAGAGCCGCGTTTTGACCGGTACGGGGCGGCGCGGGTACTCTCGGGGATTGATACGTATTGGTGTCCTCGATCTCACGCGAAAGGGCCCTTACGTAGGTTCCCTGGAGCAGTTACCAGTGGCTCGCATACGGGCAGCGTCCCCGGCATTGTGAGCCCCAGCTGCATGATCGCTTCCTGGGTGCCGTGTGTCTGGACCCCATCCACTGAAGAAGCGAAGGCTACTAAGTGCGTACGTACAGCCCCAAGCCCGGCGATGTGACCCGCCAGTGGCACGTCATCGACGCCCAGGACATCGTCCTGGGGCGTCTGGCGACCACCGCCGCCTCCCTCCTGCGGGGCAAGCACAAGGCGATCTACGCCCCCCACGTTGACACCGGTGACTTCGTCATCATCATCAACGCGGAGAAGGTGCACCTCTCCGGCAACAAGAAGACCCAGAAGATGGCGTACCGCCACTCCGGCTACCCGGGTGGTCTGCGCTCCGTCCGCTACGACGAGCTGCTCGCCAAGAACCCCGAGAAGGCCATCGAGAAGGCCGTCAAGGGCATGCTTCCCAAGAACACCCTGGGCCGTCAGATGCTCTCGAAGCTGAAGGTCTACGCGGGCGACCAGCACCCGCACGGCGCTCAGCAGCCGGTCCCGTTCGAGATCACCCAGGTCGCGCAGTAGTTCCGGCCACCCCCAAAGACGTAAAGAAATCTGAGGAGAATCGTGGCCGAGACCACCGTTGAGCAGCCGGTCGAAGAGACCGAGGTTGTTGACGTCGAGCAGTACACCACCGAGTCCGAGGCGCCCGTCGAGGGCGAGTACACCTCGGAGTCGAACGCCGCGCGCTTCGGCGACCCGCAGCCGGCCGCCGGCCTGGGCCGTCGCAAGAACGCCATCGCCCGCGTCCGGATCGTCCCGGGCACCGGCAAGTGGAAGGTCAACGGGCGCACGCTCGAGGACTACTTCCCGAACAAGGTCCACCAGCAGGAAGTCAACGAGCCCTTCAAGGTGCTCGAGCTCGACAACCGCTACGACGTTGTCGCCCGCATCTCGGGTGGCGGCGTCTCCGGTCAGGCCGGTGCGCTCCGTCTCGGTGTCGCCCGCGCGCTGAACGAGGCCGACGTCGACAACAACCGCGCCGCCCTCAAGAAGGCCGGTTACCTCAAGCGTGACGACCGCGCGGTCGAGCGCAAGAAGGCCGGTCTCAAGAAGGCCCGCAAGGCCCCGCAGTACAGCAAGCGCTAAATCGCTGCCTGCTTGTACTGCTCGTTCGCCCCGGCGGCACTCACCGTGCCGCCGGGGCGTTCGGCTATCAGGAACCCCTGGGGCCCTGGAACCCTCCTGGTTTCTGGGACTCTCTTCCCAGGGGTTCATGGTTTTTCTTGAACGTTCGGAGGACAGCAGTGGGACGACTCTTCGGCACGGACGGCGTGCGTGGTGTCGCCAACGCGGATCTGACGGCCGAGCTCGCGCTCGGACTCTCCGTGGCGGCGGCGCACGTACTGGCCGAGGCGGGCACCTTTGAAGGCCATCGCGCGGTGGCGGTGGTCGGGCGTGACCCGCGCGCGTCCGGGGAGTTCCTGGAGGCCGCGGTGGTCGCGGGCCTCGCGAGCGCGGGCGTGGACGTCCTGCGCGTCGGTGTGCTGCCCACCCCCGCGGTGGCCCATCTCACCGGTGCGCTGGGCGCCGACCTCGGCGTGATGCTCTCAGCCAGCCACAACGCCATGCCCGACAACGGCATCAAGTTCTTCGCCCGCGGCGGCCACAAGCTCGCCGACGAGCTTGAGGACCGCATCGAGGCCGTCTATGAGGAGCACCGCACCGGCGCCCCGTGGCAGCGGCCCACCGGCTCGGGCGTCGGCCGCGTCACCTCGTACGACCAGGGCCTTGACCAGTACGTAGCCCACCTCATCGGCGTGCTCCCGAACCGCCTCGACGGGCTGAAGATCGTCCTCGACGAGGCGCACGGCGCCGCCGCCCGCGTCTCGCCCGAGGCCTTCGCCCGCGCAGGCGCCGAGGTCATCACGATCGGCGCCCAGCCCGACGGCCTCAACATCAACGACGGATGCGGCTCGACCCACCTGGAGCTGCTCAAGGCAGCCGTCGTCGAGCACAAGGCCGACTTCGGCGTCGCGCACGACGGGGACGCCGACCGGTGCCTCGCCGTGGACCACACGGGCGCCGAGGTCGACGGCGACCAGATCCTCGCCGTGCTCGCCCTCGCCATGCGGGAGCACGGCACGCTGCGCCACGACACCGTTGTCGCCACGGTCATGTCCAACCTCGGCTTCAAGCTCGCCATGGAGGGCCAGGGGCTCTCCCTGGTGCAGACCGCCGTCGGCGACCGGTACGTCCTTGAGTCGATGAAGGAGCACGGCTTCGCCCTCGGCGGCGAGCAGTCCGGGCACGTCATCGTCCTCGACCACGCGACCACCGGCGACGGCACGCTGACCGGGCTGCTGCTCGCCGCCCGCGTCGCCGAGACCGGGCGGACGCTCGCGGATCTGGCGAGCGTCATGGAGCGGCTCCCGCAGGTCCTGATCAACGTGCCCGACGTCGACAGGTCGCGCGTGAAGACCTCGGCGGAGCTGTCGGCCGCCGTCGCCGCCGCCGAGCGCGAACTGGGCTCCACGGGACGGGTGCTGCTGCGCCCCTCCGGGACCGAGCCGCTGGTACGGGTGATGGTCGAGGCCGCCGACATCGAGCAGGCGCGGGCGGTGGCCGGGCAGCTCGCCGACGTGGTGAAGTCGGCGCTCGGCTAGGGCCTGTCTTTACCTAGCCCTCGACTGCGGCTGTCTTCGCCGCGGTGCGCTTGCGCTGCCCGGCCCAGAAGAACTTCTGGGCCAGCAGCGTGAGCGTGCCGGCGAGGACGATGCCGAGGAGATTCAGCAGGAGCTGCTCGGTGGAGCCCCAGGCCTGCCGGTACTCGCTGTAGCTGAAGGCGACCGCGGCGTTCGCCGCCGCGGGGACCGTCGTCACGGAGATCGCCACGCCCACCAGCGCGGCCGACTTCGCCGAGGTGAGCGAGAGCGTGCCCGCGATGCCCGCGAGGACCGCCACCACGAACGAGAACCAGTCGGGGCGGTAGATGAAGTTCGTGTTCGGGCGGTCCGCCTTCAGGGCGCTGTCGCTGAACAGGTCCATCGCGTCCATGAAGTAGCTGAAGCCGGCCGTCGCCACCATCGCCACCGCGAAGCCCACGAGCAGCGCGGTCGCCGAGCGCAGGGCCAGGCGGGGCGCGCGCTGGATCAGGGCCGTGCAGAAACCCGTGAGCGGGCCGAACTCCGGGCCCACCGCCATCGCGCCCACGATCAGGATCGCGTTGTCGAGGACGACACCGCAGGCCGCGATCATCGTGGCGAGGACGATGAACGCGACGTACGTGACGGAGAGCGTCGACTCCTCGTGGGTCGCGTCGGCCAGCTGCTCCCAGAGCACGGCGTCCGCCCCCTCGCCCGGCGCCTCGTCCTCCGCCCGGTCGGCGCGCCGGGACAGCGACAGGTCGATGTTCTCCACCGAGATCGAGCCCGACTCGTCGATGCCGAGCGCGCGCAGGGCGCCGATCAGCTCGTCACCCGCCTCGCGGGCCACGTCGCACATGACCACGTCGCCCCGCGGATCGCGGGCGGCGCCGGGGACGACCACCAGGTGGGTGGCGCCGACGGTGCGTTCGATCAGACGCACCACGTCGTCGGTCGTGTCGGGCGGCGTGATCAGGCGCAGGTGCAGCATGCCCGCAGGTTAGCGGGGTGGTGGGGTGGTGGGGCGCCTACAGGTGGCGGGGAGGTGGCGGGGAGTACCTACAGCTTGCGCAGGCTCAGGCGCTGCACCTTGTGGTCGGGGCCCTTGCGGACGACGAGGGTGGCGCGGCCGCGGGTCGGGGCCACGTTCTCCACGAGGTTCAGCTTGTTGATCGTGCGCCAGGTGGTGCGGGCGTAGTCGAGGGCTTCCTCCTCCGACACCTGGGTGTACTTGCGGAAGTACGAGGACGGGTCCTGGAAGGCCGTCTGGCGCAGCTTCTTGAAGCGGTTCAGGTACCAGCGCTCGATGTCGTCCGCGCGGGCGTCGACGTACACGCTGAAGTCGAAGTAGTCCGCGAGGCCCACGCGGGTGCGGCCGTCCTTGCCGGGCAGCGCGGGCTGCAGGACGTTGAGGCCCTCCACGATGAGGATGTCCGGACGGCGGACCGTCAGGCGCCGGCCCTCCACGATGTCGTAGATCAGGTGGGAGTAGACGGGCGCCGTCACCTCGTCCTTGCCCGCCTTGATGTCCGCGACGAAGCGGGTGAGGGCGCGGCGGTCGTACGACTCGGGGAAGCCCTTGCGGGACATCAGGCCGCGGGCCTCAAGCTCCTTGGTGGGGAGCAGGAAGCCGTCCGTCGTGACGCGCTCCACACGCGGGTGCTCCGGCCAGCGGGAGAGCAGGGCCTGGAGGAGGCGGGCGACGGTGGACTTGCCGACCGCGACGGAGCCGGCGACTCCTATGACGAAGGGGGTGCCCGACTGGGATCCCTTCTCCCCGAGGAAGGTGTTGAGCGCTCCGCGCAGGCCGTCCGTCGCGCCGACGTAGAGGTTCAGGAGGCGGGAGAGCGGGAGGTAGATGTCGCGGACCTCGTCCAGGTCGATGACGTCACCGAGGCCGCGGAGCCGTTCCACCTCCTCCGCCGTCAGAGGCAGCGGCGTCTTCTCGCGAAGAGCGCTCCACTCGGCGCGGGTGAGGTCGAGGTAGGGAGTCGCCTCCGGCTTGGACCGGTGGGCGCTCCGCGGTGCCGTCGGGGGCACAGAGACCGAAGAGATCACGGTCCATTGTTACGGCTGTTTGAACGGGACGGGGGGTCGGGCGGGGGGTGGGGTACGTCACCCCGGTACGCCGGCTGTGTCACGCTGAGCCGGTGATTATTGGGGTTGGCATCGATGTCGCGGAGATCGAGCGGTTCGCGGCGGCGCTGGAACGGACGCCGGGGATGGCAGAGCGGCTCTTCGTGGAGAACGAGTTGCTGCTGCCGGGCGGGGAGCGCCGCGGAATCGCCTCGCTGGCGGCACGTTTCGCGGCGAAGGAGGCGCTGGCGAAGGCGCTGGGGGCGCCGAGCGGGCTTCGGTGGACGGACGCCGAGGTGTACGTGGAGGAGAGCGGGCAGCCGCGGGTGCGGGTGCGGGGGACGGTGGCTGAGCGGGCCGCGGTGCTGGGGGTGCGGGCCTGGCATGTGTCGCTGAGCCATGACGCGGGGGTTGCTTCCGCGGTGGTTGTGGCGGAGGGGTAGGCGGGGGCGCTTTGGGGTGGGCTGAGGCGGGGCCTCGCGGCGGCGTGGGCGGGTTCGTTTGGGCTGGGGTCTGCGCCTGTTGTTCGTCTGTGGGGCGGGGCCGCGGGGGTATGTGCGTACTCGCTATCCCTGCGTCGCGCTGCACGGACAATGGGGCTATAGCGTGCTCGGTGCTCCGTTCGCACATACCCCCACGTCCCCTCGGGCCGGTTTCGCGGCTGCGGCCTGGTGGTGGTGCACCTGCCCCGGGGGCCGTTCTCGGCTGCGGGCCGGTGGGGGGGGGGCTCGCTGCCTCGACTCCGGCTGTGCGATGCGGGCTGACGCCCACCCACCCGTCCCTACTTCCGCCGTGCGGTGCGGGGCAAACGGGTGGGTGGGTGGGATGCATCCGCCGCGGAGCGGCGGGCCTGTTCGTAGCCGCTGAGGGGAGACGGGGGCAGCCCACCCACCCGCCCCATCCGTCGCGGAGCGGCGGGTCTGTTCCTGGTCCCGGAGGGAGACTGGGGCCATGCGGACTGCGTACAGCGTGGAAGATGTCAGGGAGAGCGAGCGCACACTGATGGCCCAGGGGCCAGAAGGCGTGCTGATGCAGCGCGCGGCGGCAGGCCTGGCCGCCGAGTGCGCGCGCCTGCTCGGCAGGGTGTACGGGGCACGGGTCACCCTGCTGGTCGGCAGCGGTGACAACGGCGGCGACGCCCTGTACGCCGGGGCCCGGCTCGCCCGCAGGGGCGCGGGCGTCAGCGCCGTGCTCCTCGCCCCGGAGCGCACGCACCCCGGCGGGCTCGCCTCACTGCGCGCCGCCGGCGGTGCGGTGGTGGACGCCGGTGAGGAGCGGGCCGAGGGCGTGGTGGCCCGCGCCAGGCTCGTCGTCGACGGGATCGTCGGCATCGGCGGCCGTGGCGGGCTCCGGGAGCGCGCCGCGCGACTCGTCGCCGCCGCGCGGGAGGCGACGGTCGTCGCCGTGGACCTGCCCAGTGGCGTCGACGCCGACACGGGCGAGGTGCCGGGCGACGCGGTGCGCGCCGATGTGACGGTGACCTTCGGGGCGTACAAGCCGGGGCTGCTGATCGATCCGGGCCGGGAGTACGCCGGTACCGTGCGGCTGGTCGACATCGGGCTCGAACTCCCGGACGGCGAGTGCCAGGTGGAAGCCCTGCAATTCGCCGACGTGGCCCGGTTGCTGCCGGTGCCGGGCGGCGAGAGCGACAAGTACCGGCGCGGGGTCGTGGGGGTCGTCGCCGGGTCCGCCCGGTACCCGGGCGCGGCCGTGCTCGCCGTGGCGGGCGCCCTGCGCGGCGGCGCGGGTGCCGTGCGGTACGTGGGGCCGGCCGCGGACGCCGTCATCGCCCGGTTCCCCGAGGTGCTGGTGTCGCCGGGGCCCCCGTCGAAGGCGGGCCGCGTGCAGGCCTGGGCCGTGGGGCCGGGGCTCGGCGACGACGAGGAGCGGCTGCGGGACGTGGTCGCCTCCGACGTGCCGGTGCTGATCGACGCGGACGGGCTGCGGCTCGCGGGCGAGCGGGAGGTCCGGGCGCGGCGCGCGCCCACGCTGCTCACGCCGCACGCGGGAGAGGCCGCCGCGCTGCTCGGCGTGGCGCGCGAGGAGGTCGAGGCGGGCCGGCTGTCCGCCGTGCGGGAGCTCGCGCGGCGGTACGGGGCGACGGTGCTGTTGAAGGGGTCCACCACGCTGATCGCCTCGGCGACGGGTCCGGTGCGGGCCAACCCGACGGGGACGCCCTGGCTGGCCACGGCGGGCAGCGGCGACGTGCTGTCCGGGCTCGCCGGTTCCCTGCTGGCGGCGGGGCTGGACGCCAGGGACGCGGGGGCGGTCGGCGCGTACCTGCACGGCCTGGCGGGACGGCACGCGGCGCACGGGGCGCCGGTGGGCGCGCAGGACGTGGCCGACGCGATTCCCGCCGTGTGGCGGGAGATCCGGCGCCCGGAGCGGGCTCCGTCGTGACAGCGGGTCCCGGCGGCCGATGGTGAAGGCGCTCATTGCGCCAGGTAACCGCCATCCACCGGCAGGACCACCCCCGTGATGAAGGACGCCGCGTCCGAAGCGAGGAAGGCGATGGCCGCGGCCACTTCGCGCGGTTCGCCGAGCCGCCCCATGGGGTGGGCGCTGACCATGGACGCGATGTAATCGTCCCCGCCGGGCGAGTCGCGCAATTCTCTTACGCGTTCGGTCATGATGGTTCCGGGTGCCACGGCGTTTACTCTGATGCCGTCGCCGGCGCATTCCACTGCGAGGTGTTTCGTCAGGCCCGAGGCCAAGAATTTCGCCGGTCCGTACACCGCCTGGTTCCGCTGTCCCGCCACGCCGGAGACCGAGGACGTACAGACGATTGCGCCGCCGCCGCTCTTGCGCATCTCTTCGATCGCGTACTTGCAGCAGAGGAACATTCCCTTTCCGTCTACCGCCATGACCCTGTCCCAGTCCTCAGGGGTGGATTCGGTGATCCCGGTCAGTGGGATGATTCCCGCGTTCGCCACGAGGACATCGAGACGGCCCCCGATTTCCGTGGCAGTGCGGATCGCATGCCGGACGTCACTCACCTGCGAGACGTCACCGCGGACCACGGAGATCTTCAGCCCCTGGCTGTCCCATTCCTCCTTGAGGCCGTTCAGCAGCGGCTCGTTCCAATCCATGGCCACGACGGTTCCGCCCTCGCGGACGAGCACCTCGACGGCCGCCCGTCCGATTCCGCTCGCTGCGCCTGTGACCAGGCATGACTTCCCTGCCATGCGGGATAGTGCGGCGCTCATCGGCACCCTCCGTCAGATGCGGGCAGTGTGCCCCCGTACGCTACGCCCGGACCTCGACGAGAGAGGTGGTCGTGCGCGGCACAACTCCCCGTGGAAAAGCGCCCGCGCGGACTCGCTCGTCACGCTGATCGACAACTGCCTCTTGCGTTGTGGGGCACGTGCCAAAAGGCGCCATCGGCTGGACAGCGCTGCCGGGAGCGTGCTAATCCGGTGTCCCGATCTCAGGCACAGGCCACTGAGGTCTGAAAAAGAGCGAGACGCGCCCGATGATTCCACCGCTCTTGTCTCAGTACTACGATTCCGTCCGCCAGCGCGACATGCTTCTCGCGTCGAGCGATGACGTGACGAGACTGGTGCGGCCGCACGTCGGCGTGTCGATCATCGGGCAATTGCGCTGGGATGTCATCCGCAGCCCTCGGCGACTGCAGACTTATGCCCAGCTTCTGGACGGATGCCTCTTCCACCTCATCGCCAATGATCGATATGTCGACCGTATCAGTGGCGTACTGACCGGAAGAGTAGGCATTCTCCCTTTCGAGGTCACCGTCTCCGGCAACAGTCTGGAAGATTCGTTACGGGACATGATTTCGCGGCCATTCCTGTTCTCATCGCTGGCCGCTCCCCGGCCCCAACGCATGGCTCTTCAGGACGCCCTCGCCGCGAGCGCCACCCGTGACGAAGTCGACCGCCGCTGCTCGCGGGACGGAGTGGTGGAGGGGCTTTTCGGTCTGATCAAAGACACCCGCATCATTCCCGTCACCGAATGTGAACGCATCCGCGACTCGTGGCGCTACTGGGTCGACGCGGAGCATCAGGGCAGCCTGGTCACCCGCCCGGCACAGCCGTACGGGGACGACACGCAGTCCTTCGCCATGGAGGGCTTCACGGACCTGGCCCTGCTGACCTCGTCCGGGCGGTCCGTCGCCTCCCGCATCGCCTCGCCCGCGACGCTGGACGTCCGGACGGGGACACGTCGCCGGAGCCTGGTGTGGCGGGAGATAGAGCGGCTCGACCAGGCCGACGCGGCGGAACGGGACGACGCGCTTCAGCTCAAGCTCGCCTTCGACCGCTGCTACTACCGCACGATCGCCCGGGCCGAACACGCCATGTTCTCCAGTGAGGACTCCGCGGATCTGCGGGGTGTCCGGCGCAGAGCCTCCCTCAGGCTGCGGGACCCGGCCCGGACCGTCATCTATCCGCACGGCTTCCGGGAACAGCTCGGGCGAATGACCGCCGAGCAGTGGGACGGTTTCCTCGAGGATTTCAGTGAGGAGCTGCACAACTGGTGGGAGAGCTGGGACGTGGAGAGCCTCCAGGAGATCGGCAACAGGCTCGGCAGCCGGGCCGCCTCGCCCCCGGCGGCCTCCTCCCTCTACGTCAACGCGGTCATCAGCGTCGGCAGCGGCGCCGCCTCCACTCTGGCGGACCCCTCCACCCAGGGCATGATGATCGGCGGAGGCGTGAGCCTGGCCACCTGGGTCCTGGCCGGACCGGTGGCGGAACGGATGCAGCAGTGGTCCAGCGACCGCCATGCCCGGTATGACGTCGTGGAAGTCCGGCCTGCCGAATAGAACCGGCGCGTCGAGCCCGCCACCCACGGGCCGAGTCCTTTGCCGACTGCCGCTCGGCGTCCTCCCCGCGCCGACCGCAATGCGTCAGGGCCCCCGAACCCGCCGGCGCGGGGCGCGCGACGGCCTCTGAGACACTGGTCCGCGATGAACGAGACAGCCCCTTTCCGTGTCCGCGCCGAGATCGATCTCGCCGCCCTCCGCGCCAACGTGCGCTCGCTGCGCGCCCACGCGCCGGACGCCGCGTTCATGGCCGTGGTCAAGGCGGACGCGTACGGACACGGAATGGTGCCCTGCGCCAAGGCCGCAAGGCAGGCGGGCGCCACCTGGATCGGCACCGCCACACCGGAGGAGGCCCTGACCGTGCGCGCGGCGGGCGTACCCGGGCGGATCATGTGCTGGCTGTGGACGCCGGGCGGCCCCTGGCGCGAGGGCGTCGAGGCAGACCTGGACATGTCGGTGAGCGCGCTGTGGGCGCTGCGCGAGGTGAGCGCCGCCGCCCGCGCGGCGGGGCGTACCGCGCGTATCCAGCTCAAGGCCGACACGGGCCTCGGGCGCAACGGCTGCATGCCGGCCGACTGGCCCGAGCTGGTCGCCGAGTCCCTGCGCGCCGAGGCCGACGGTCTGGTCCGGGTCACCGGTCTCTGGTCGCACTTCGCCTGCGCCGACGAGCCGGGCCACCCCTCGGTCGCCGCCCAGCTGACGGTCTTCCGCGAGATGGTCGCGTACGCCGAGGACCGGGGGATACGCCCCGAGGTGCGGCACATCGCCAATTCTCCGGGGACCCTGACGCTGCCCGAGACGCACTTCGATCTCGTACGGCCCGGCATCGCGATGTACGGCGTCTCGCCGAGCCCCGAGGTGGGCACCCCGCAGGACTTCGGCCTTCGCCCCGTCATGACGCTCTCCGCCTCGCTCGCCCACGTGAAGCACGCCCCGGCCGGCCACGGCGTGAGCTACGGCCACCACTACGTCACCCCCGGCGCGACGACCCTCGGCCTGATCCCCGCCGGATACGGCGACGGCGTCCCGCGGCACGCCTCCGGCAGCGGTCCCGTCCTCGTCGGCGGCAAGCTGCGGACGGCGGCGGGCCGGATCGCGATGGACCAGTTCGTGGTCGACCTCGGCGGGGACGAGCCCGAAGTGGGCGCGGAGGCCGTGCTGTTCGGCCCCGGCGACCGCGGCGAGCCGACCGCCGAGGACTGGGCGCAGGCCGCGGGCACCATCGCCTACGAGATCGTCACCCGCATCGGATCGCGCGTGCCGCGCGTCTATGCGAACGAGCGGTCCGACGACTGACCAGGAACTGACGAGGAGCGGCACGTGAGCGAGAGCAGCACGGGGGCTGCCGCGGCGGAAGCGGTGACGGAGGTCGCCGCCGCGGCCGGGAACTGGCGCCGGGCCGGGGTGGCGGGCGCAGCGATAGGCGTCATCGCCGCGGGCGCGGCCGCCGGTGTCGCCATAGAGCGGATGACCGTGGGCCGCGGCATGCGCAAGAAGGCGCGGCTCGCGCTCGACGCGTCGGGGCCGTACGGCTCGCTGCGCGGCATGCCCGGCACGGCGTACGCGGACGACGGCACGGAGCTCGCCTACGAGGTCGAGGAGGTCGAGGAGGGCAGCGGCCAGAGTTCGCGGCGGCGGCGCCTCTTCGGCCGCCGGGCCCCCGCGCCGTTCACCGTCGTCTTCAGCCACGGCTACTGCCTGAACCAGGATTCCTGGCACTTCCAGCGCGCCGCACTGCGCGGCGTCGTGCGCGCCGTCTACTGGGACCAGCGCAGCCACGCCCGCTCGGGGCGCGGCGTCGACCAGCTCGAGCGGAAGGCGCCGGTCTCCATCGACCAGCTCGGGCGCGATCTGAAGGCCGTCATCGACGCCGCCGCGCCCGAGGGGCCGCTCGTCCTCGTCGGGCACTCCATGGGCGGCATGACGACCATGGCCCTCGCCGACCAGTTCCCCGAGCTGATCCGCGAGCGCGTCGTGGGCGTCGCCCTGGTCGGCACGTCATCGGGGCAGCTCGGAGAGGTGAACTTCGGGCTGCCCGTGGCGGGGATGAACGCGGTCCGGCGGGTGCTGCCCGGCCTGCTGCGGGCGCTCGGTTCGCAGGCCGAGCTGGTGGAGAAGGGGCGGCGGGCCACCGCTGACCTCTTCGCGGGCGTCATCAAGCGCTACTCGTTCTCGCAGAAGGACGTGGACCCGGCCATCGCGCGGTTCGCGGAGCGGATGATCGAGGCGACCCCGATCGACGTGGTCGCGGAGTTCTACCCGGCCTTCGCCGAGCACGACAAGGCGGAGGCGCTGAAGCACTTCGCCGAGCTGCCGGTGCTCGTGCTCGCCGGTGACAAGGACCTGGTCACGCCGAGCGAGCACAGCGAGGCGATCGCCCAGCGGCTGCCCGACGCCGAACTGGTCCTGGTCCCGGACGCCGGGCACCTGGTCATGCTGGAGCACCCGGAGGTGGTCATGGACCGCCTCGCGGACCTGCTCGTGCGGGCGGGGGCCGTACGGACGGCCGACCGCGCGGGCGGCACGGGCGGTTGAGGCGGCGCGGGCGAGGCGAGGACGGACCGGGCGGGCCCCGCCAGCCGCTACCGTGGTCGGTATGGAAGCACCGCACCACCAGGCCCCCACCGGCGTACTCAACCTCACGGTCAACTCCCCCCGCCAGATGGGCGAGTTGGGCCGCCGCCTGGCCAAACTCCTGCGCCCCGGCGACCTCGTCATGCTCACCGGCGAGCTCGGCGCCGGCAAGACGACGCTGACCCGCGGCCTCGGCGAGGGCCTCGGCGTGCGCGGCGCC
This sequence comes from Streptomyces sp. NPDC044106, assembly GCF_056433985.1. NCBI lineage: Bacteria > Bacillati > Actinomycetota > Actinomycetes > Kitasatosporales > Streptomycetaceae > Streptomyces > Streptomyces sp. NPDC044106. Next base: position 127,142 of record NZ_JBWKFZ010000009.1, on the reverse strand, counting down.
GTCACGTCGCCGACCTTCGTCATCGCCCGTGTCCACCCGCCGCTCGGCGCCGGGCCCGCCCTCGTGCACGTCGACGCGTACCGCCTGGGCGGCGGGCTCGACGAGATGGAGGACCTGGACCTCGACGTCTCGCTCCCCGAATCGGTGATCGTCGTGGAGTGGGGCGACGGCAAGGTCGAGGAGCTCTCGGACGACCGGCTGCACGTCGTCATCGACCGGGCGACCGGGGACACGACGGACGAGGTGCGCGAGGTGACGCTCACCGGGCTCGGGCAGCGGTGGGCGGACGCCGACCTGGAGTCGCTGGCGGCCTGAGAGCCCGTCTTCGAGCCCCCGCCCACGCCCCGGCGGCCCGTGCTCCCGCGGGCCGCCCTCGTACGTTCGCCCGAACGTTCCGACAAGTCGTCGGCAAAATGTTGCGCTGTGTGCGTCGCGCGTGGTCACATGGATGGAGATCCTGGTTAGGTCTACCTAACCATGTCTGCCCCCGGAGCCCAGGAGGCATCCATGTCGGCTTCAGAACACGACGTAAGGCCGCAGTCGCACCGGCTGCCGGGGCCGTCGGGCGCACCGGGCCCCGCACAGCTGTCGATGAGCGATCTGCTGGCGTCCTGCGCCGCGGCGACGGCGGTCTCCACGCCGCCGTGCCACCCGGCCACGGAGGACGCGGCCCCTGCCGCGAAGCGGCGGCCCGCCCGGCGCGCGGACAGGCTCTGAGAGCCTGTGTCACAGGCCGCTCAGGGGATGACGACGACCTTCCGGTCGCGCGTCGCGAACTCCCACATCGCCTTGCCGTCCTCCCGCGACTCGCGGATGCCGCCGGTCTTCTTCGCCGGGTCCGGCTTCGGCGTAGCGCCGTTGACCGCCGCGCTGAAGCCGATCGAGGTCGGTCCGACGGCCGTGAACCGCACGACGTGCTCGACCGCCGTGCCGTCCGTGCCCATGACGGAGCCGTTGCGGGAAGTGACGGTGTAGGTGCCCGGCGGCGGGTCGACCGTGCCCGGCGTGACCTCGTACGTCAGCAGCAGCTTCCCGGACTCCTCGACCAGCCAGACGCGGTCCTCGCCCACCGAGTACACGACGCGCTGCCCCGACCCGGAGTTCGCCGGCACCGCCTTCGGGTCCGCCTTCTCCTTGGGGGAGCGCGGCGCGGCGGCCGAGGGGGAGCGCTTGCCGGGGTCCTTGGCCTGGTGGTCCGACGCGCTGGCCGAGGCCTGATAGGCGAGGAAGCCGACCGCCGCGAGTGCGGCGGCGGTGAGCCCGGCCACAAATCCCGAGCTGCTCCTGGACACCTTGCGCCACCCACCTTTTCGTACCGCGTACGGCTGCCGTGTTGACGGTAGCAGCAGCCGCGCCCCAACCCGGGGCAACCGCACCCCGCGCCGGTCCGCCGCCGGCGCGGCGCCGCTCTGATGCCGGTCCGGCCGTGCGCCGCGCCCGGGAGCCGTAGGCTGTTCGCGTGCTCTTGCTCGCTCTGGATACCGCAACGCCCGCCGTCACCGTCGCCCTCCACGACGGCTCCGCCGTCATCGCGGAGTCGACCCAGGTCGACGCCCGGCGCCACGGAGAACTGCTGCTTCCGGCCGTCGACCGGGTACTCGCCGACGCGGGCCTCGGGCTCGACGCGGTGACCGGCATCGTCGCCGGGGTGGGCCCCGGCCCCTACACCGGCCTGCGCGTCGGCCTGATGACCGCCGACACGTTCGGCCTCGCGCTCGGCGTCCCCGTGCACGGTGTGTGCACGCTGGACGGCCTCGCGTACGCGTCCGGCATCGAGGAAGGCCCCTTCGTGGTGGCCACCGACGCCCGGCGCAAGGAGGTCTACTGGGCCCGGTACGACGACGCGCGCACCCGTACGGGTGAAGCGGCCGTCGACCGGCCCGCGGACATCGCCGCCGAGGTCGCGGGCCTCCCCGCGGTCGGCGCCGGCGCGCTGCTCTACCCCGACACCTTCCCCGACGCCCGGGGGCCCGAGCACGTCTCGGCCGCCGCGCTCGCCTCCCTGGCCGCCGAGCGGCTCGCGGCCGGCGCGGAGCTCCTGGAGCCCAGGCCGCTCTACCTGCGCCGCCCCGACGCGCAGGTGCCCAAGAACTACAAGGTGGTCACCCCCAAGTGACCCAGGTGATCCGGACCACCGAGGCCGCCGTGCTGCGCGAGATGCGCTGGTGGGACATTGACGCGGTGTTCGCCCTGGAGAAGGAGCTCTTCCCGGACGACACCTGGTCGCGCGGGATGTTCTGGTCCGAGCTCGCCCACGCGCGCGGCCCCCTCGCCACCCGCCGCTACGTGGTGGCCATGGACGGCGACCGCCTCGTCGGGTACGCGGGGCTCGCCGCCTCCGGGGACCTGGCGGACGTCCAGACCATCGCCGTGGCCCGCGACCACTGGGGCACGGGCCTCGGCGCCCGCCTCCTCACCGACCTGCTCCAGGCCGCGACCGCTTTCGAGTGCGCCGAGGTGATGCTGGAGGTGCGGGTCGACAACACCCGGGCGCAGAAGCTGTACGAGCGCTTCGGCTTCGAGCCCATCGGCTTCCGGCGCGGCTACTACCAGCCCGGCAACGTGGACGCCCTGGTCATGCGCCGCACCGATCCCTCCACTTCCGTATCAGGCGTACAAGGAACCGAGATTCATGGCTGACCTGCGCGACGAACCCCTCGTCCTCGGCATCGAGACCTCCTGCGACGAGACCGGCGTCGGCATCGTCCGCGGCACCACGCTGCTCGCGGACGCCATCGCCTCCAGCGTCGACGAGCACGCCCGCTTCGGCGGCGTGGTCCCCGAGGTCGCCTCCCGCGCCCACCTCGAAGCGATGGTGCCGACCATCGAGCGCGCCCTGAAGGAAGCGGGCGTCAGCGCGAAGGACCTGGACGGCATCGCGGTGACCGCGGGTCCCGGGCTCGCGGGCGCGCTGCTCGTCGGGGTCTCGGCCGCCAAGGCGTACGCGTACGCCCTCGGCAAGCCGCTCTACGGCGTGAACCACCTCGCCTCGCACATCTGCGTGGACCAGCTGGAGCACGGGCCGCTGCCCGAGCCGACCATGGCGCTCCTGGTCTCCGGCGGCCACTCCTCGCTGCTGCTCTCCGCCGACATCACCTCGGACGTACGCCCGCTCGGCGCGACCATCGACGACGCGGCGGGCGAGGCCTTCGACAAGATCGCGCGGGTGCTGAACCTCGGCTTCCCGGGCGGCCCCGTCATCGACCGGTACGCGCGCGAGGGCGACCCGACGGCCATCGCCTTCCCGCGCGGGCTCACCGGCCCGCGCGACGCCCCGTACGACTTCTCCTTCTCCGGGCTCAAGACGTCCGTCGCCCGCTGGATCGAGGCGAAGCGGGCCGCGGGCGAGGAGGTGCCGGTGCGGGACGTCTCGGCGTCCTTCCAGGAGGCGGTCGTCGACGTACTGACCCGCAAGGCCGTGCGCGCCTGCAAGGACGAGGGCGTCGACCACCTCATGATCGGCGGAGGCGTGGCCGCCAACTCGCGCCTTCGGGCGCTCGCGCAGGAGCGGTGCGAGAAGGCCGGCATCCGGCTGCGCGTGCCGCGCCCCAAGCTCTGCACGGACAACGGCGCGATGGTCGCGGCCCTCGGCGCGGAGATGGTGGCGCGCAACCGGTCTGCCTCGTCATGGGACCTGTCGGCGGACTCCTCGCTGCCGGTGACGGAGCCGCACGTGCCGGGGCACACCCACAGCCACGACCACGACCACGTGCACGAGGTCAGCAAGGAGAACCTGTACTCGTGACCGTCGCGCTGATGTGGGAGGCCCGTGCCGTCGAGGGGCAAGGGGCCGAACTCCTCGCGTGGGCGCGGGAGCAGCGGTTCGACGGCGGGCGCGGGCCGCTGCGCCGGGAGACCTTCCGGGCGCCGCAGGACCGGGTGCTCGTCATCACCTGGTGGGACGCGGCTCTCGACGACGCGCTGCCCGAGCTGCCCGAGCCCCCGGCGGAGCTGGTCACGCGGGCGGTGCACCGGTGGCGGTTCGAGTCGGTCGAGGGCGGTTAGCCGCAGGCGCGGTCAGGCCGCGGCGGGCTTGCGGTAAGTCAGCAGGTAGCGCCAGAAGAGCAGTTGGCGTACGCGGGCCTTGGGCAGGAGACGGGCCGTCTCGGCGCGGATCTGCGGGAGCCGCATGTCCGGCGGGCGCACGGGGGGCTTGAGCGAGGGCGTGTACGTGCCGCGCAGGCGCTCCGTCGCGTACACCGTCGCCCGTGCCACCGCGTTGGCGGGCGACGCCACGACGTCCCACCGCGTCATCCCGGCGTAACAGCCGAGGACGAGCAGGGCGCCGCCCGGCGCGAGGGCGTCGCGCAGGCGCGTGAGGGTGGTGAACGGCATGTGGTGCAGGCTCGCCAGGCAGGTGATGACGTCGTAGTGGCCCCCGGGAAGCTCTTCCCCGGTCACGTCCGCCTGACGGTAGCGGGGCCCTCCACCGAGGGCCTCGGCCTCCGCGACGACCGCGGCCGAGGGATCGACGCCGTCGACCTCGTAACCGCGCGCCGCGAGACGGCGGGCGAAGCGACCGGTGCCGCAGCCGACGTCGAGAGCGGTGCGGCCGTGCGGCGGCAGGCTCCGTAACAGGAGGCGGTGGTAGTGGTCGTTGTGGTCGAAGGGCATGCGGGCGAGCCTGGCACAGCCCCTCGGAGCACCGGAAGCACCCGCCTGTGACCTGCGCGGAGAAGAAACTTCGAGGAATCTCGGCGACGATGTCGAAACGGGCGTCTCCCGTTCGACGCAGGGGTGAGAGGCGAGGAGAAGCCCCGCCACCACCCGATGGGAGACCGCGATGCCGCGCTATCTGACGATGATCCGTATCGACGAGAACAACGCCCCCGAGGGCGGCCCGAGCCCCGAGCTGCAGGAGCGCATGGGCGCGCTGCTCGAAGAGATCACCAAGGCCGGGGTGCTGCTCGACACCGCGGGCCTGCGGCCGACCTCGGAGGGTTCCCGGGTGACCTGGGACAAGGGTGAGCTGTCCGTCACCGACGGGCCGTTCACCGAGACCAAGGAGGTCGTCGGCGGCTACTCGATCTGTCAGGCCAAGGACATGGCCGAGGCGGTCGAGTGGACCAAGCGCTTCCTGAAGACCCACGAGGACTACTGGACGGTCACGGCGGAGGTCAGGGAGATCGAGGAGGGCTAGCCCGCCCGTTGCGTCCTGGCTAGGTCTGTCGTTCGGATTTCGTTCGGATTTCGTTCGGATCCGACCGGTCCAGGTCGGCGGGTCCCAGCCTTTGCGGGGGGTGCGCGGGGGTGTTCTGATGGGTGGCCGTGAGCCATCCGCCGGAGCACCCCCGCCGCACATCGCCGGAGCGGCAGCCCCGCCACACCGTCGAGACCGTCTTCCGCATGGAGTCGCCGCGCATCATCGCCGGTGTCACGCGGATCGTACGAGACGTCGGCATCGCCGAGGAACTGGCGCAGGACGCCCTCGTGGCTGCCCTCGAACAGTGGCCCGAGCAGGGCGTCCCCGACAACCCGGGCGCCTGGCTCATGGCCACCGCCAAACACCGCGCCATCGATCTCGTACGCCGCCGCGAGCGCTACGCAGCGAAGCTGGCGGAGGTCGGCCGCGACCTGGAGACCACCCAGGCGCGGGTGGCCGAGCCCGCCGCCCCCGACGACATCGACGACGACCTGCTCCGCCTCATCTTCACCGCCTGTCACCCGCTGCTCTCCGCCGAGGCCCGGGTGGCGCTCACGCTCCGCCTGCTCGGCGGCCTGACCACCGGGGAGGTCGCCCGCGCCGTGTTCGCCGCCGAATCGGCCGTCGCACAGCGCATCGTGCGGGCCAAGCGCATCCTCGCCACCAAGGACATCGCCTTCGAGGTCCCGAGCGGCCCGGAGCGCGCGACCCGCCTCCACTCGGTCCTCGAAGTCATCTACCTCATCTTCAACGAGGGGTACGCGGCCACAGCGGGCGACGACTGGCTGCGCCCGGCGCTGTGCGAGGACGCGCTGCGCCTGGCACGGGTGCTCACGGGCCTCATGCCGAAGGAGTCCGAAGTGCACGGCCTCGCCGCGCTCCTGGAACTGCAGGCGTCGCGCTCCGCGGCACGCACGGGCCCCTCCGGCGAGGCGGTGCTGCTCAAGGACCAGAACAGGGCCCGCTGGAACCGGATGCTGATCCGGCGCGGTTACGCGGCCCTGGCACGGGCCCACGACGCGGCGGACTCCTCCCGGGCGCTCGGCCCGTACGCCCTCCAGGCCGCGATCGCCGCCTGCCACGCCCAGGCGCACACGTACGCGGAGACCGACTGGCAGCAGATCGCCGTGCTCTACGGCCTGCTCGCCGCCCGCACCCCCTCCCCGGTCGTCGAGCTGAACCGCGCGGTCGCGGTCTCGATGGCGCAGGGGCCCGAGCCGGGCCTCTCGCTCGTCGACGCGCTCACCGCCGAACCGGCGCTGAAGGACTACCACTTGCTGCCCAGCGTCCGCGGCGACCTCCTGGAGCGGCTCGGCAGGCCGGCCGAGGCCTGCGCGGAGTTCGAGCGGGCGGCCTCGCTTGCGCGCAACGAGCGGGAACGGGAGCTGCTCCTCGCGCGGGCGGCTACCTGCCGGCTCTGAGCCGGCCCTGTCAGTCCCGCACGCCCGGAGCGGGGTGCCCGATCAGCATCGTCGGCGCGCCCGCCACCCGGGTCAGGAAGACGGTCGCGGCGTTCTTCCCCTGCGGCTTCACCTTGCGCCGCAGCTCCTCCGGCTCGACGGCGGAGCCGCGCTTCTTCACGGTGAGGATGCCGACCCCGCGCTCCCGCAGCACCGCCTTCAACTTCTTCACGCTGAAGGGGAGTTGGTCGGTGATCTCGTAGGCGGTGGCGTACGGGGTCTCGTGCAGGGTGTCGGAGGTGACGTACGCGATGGTCTCGTCGATCAGGCCGCCGTCGACCCGGGCGGCCACCTCGGCGACCAGGTGCGCGCGGATGACGGCGCCGTCCGGCTCGTAGAGGTAGCGCCCGACGGGACGTACCCCGGGGTCGGGCAGCATCGTCGCCAGCGAGGACCACAGGGAGGCGCCGCCGGGCAGGAGCGTCGCGCGGTGCGAGGAGGGGGCCTTCGTGCCGAACCACAGCACGGCCTCCTTCACGTCGCCGCCGTCCGAGATCCACTCGGCCGCGGCCTCGGCGGGGACCGCCTCGTGCGGGATGCCGGGGGCGATCTTCAGCGCGGCGCGCGGCGCCTTGAGTGCCGCTCCGACGGCCCAGGACAGGGGCGGTGAATAGGCCTCAGGGTCGAAGATGCGGCCGCGCCCCGAGGAGCGCCGCGCCGGGTCCACGAACACCGCGTCGTACGCCGAGGTGTCCACCTCGGTGACATCGGCCTCGCGGACCTCGATCAGCCCGTCGAGCCCCAGGGCCTCCGCGTTGGCGCGGGCGACCGCGCAGGTCAGCGGAGCGCGGTCGACGGCGAGGACGGAGATGCCGGCCCGCGCGAGAGCGAGGGCGTCGCCGCCGATGCCGCAGCACAGGTCGGCGAGCGAACGCACGCCGAGGGCCTTGAAGCGCTCGGCGCGGTACGTGGCGACGGAGGAGCGGGTCGACTGCTCGACGCCGTTCGGCGTGAAGAACATCCGGGCCGCGTCCCCGGCGCCGAACTTCGCCGCGGCCCGCTGCCGCAGCCGGGCCTGGGCCAGCGCCGCGGAGACCAGGGCGGCGGGGTGCTCGCGGCGCAGCCGCGTCGCCACGGCGAGCTCCTGCGCGGGCTCGACGTCCCGCACCTCGTCGAGCAGGGCCCGGCCCTCCTCGGTGCGGAGGGCGGCGAAGGCGGCGAGGGGGTCGTCGAGGTCGGTCGCGTGGCCGCTCGGCGTGTTCGGGTCGTTCACCCGCCCCATTGTGGGCCAGTCGGTGGATGGTGCGCGGCCGGTGGCGGTGTCGGAGCCCCGACACGACCTTGAGCTGCGAGGATCCGGCGCCATGCAACTGGTAAGACAAAAAGAAAAATACGCCAGAAGACGGAAGAACCGGGTGCGCGCCGCGGTGGCCGTCCTGACCGCCTCGGCGATCGCGTCGGGCTGCGCGTCCGCGGGCGACGGCGTGGAACCCGCACCCGGCCAGCAGCCGCTCGACGCCCCGCCCGCCCGCGCCCTCGACTCCTACGCCCGCAAACTCGCCGCCGTCCAGATCGCCCGGGTCGCGGCGGCCAAGCGCTGGGGCCTTGCGAAGCCTCCGCTCGCCGCGCCCCCGCCGCCCAGGACCAAGCCCCGCATCACGACCCGCAAGGGCTTCGAGGTCAAGGGTCAGTCGAGCCTGCCGCCGGTCTTCACGACGGTCCCCACCAAGGAGAAGGTCGTCTTCCTGACCATCGACGACGGCGCCGAGAAGGACCCGGCGCTGCTGCGGATGATGGGCGAGCTGCACCTTCCGTACACCGCGTTCCTCAGCGACTACCTCGTCAAGAAGGACTACGGCTACTTCAAGAAGATGCAGGACCGCGGCGTCACCCTGAACAACCACACCCTCAACCACCGCTACCTGCCCGGACTCTCGTACGAGCAGCAGCGCCACGAGATCTGTGGCATGCAGGACGTCATCATGCAGCACTACGGCAAGCGCCCCGAGCTCTTCCGCCCGCCCTACGGCAACTACAACGAGGACACCCTGCGCGCCGCCAAGTCCTGCGGCGTCAAGGCGGTGCCGCTGTGGGCGTCGGAGGGCTTCGCCGATCACATGGAGTGGCGCGAGTGGGACAAGGACCTGCACCCCGGCGACATCATCCTCACGCATTTCCGGGGGCGTAAGGACTGGAAGGGCACCATGCCCGACATGGTCCGCCGGGTCATGAAGACCGTCACGGACAGGGGCTACGCGGTGGCCAGGCTGGAGGACTACCTGTGAGCCCCCGGGCGCGAGCGCGCCGCCGCCTCCTCGCCGGGGCCCTGCTGTGCGGAGTGCTCGCGCCCGCACTGCTGGCGGGCTGCGCGGAATCAGTGGATCCAATCGAACGCCTGGGCAGAAAGGCAACCCAGAAGATCCCCCCGCACCACCGCACCCGCACCCCGCCCGGCACCCTCCACTCCACAGTGGCCCCTGGCGCCCCCCGCTGTGGGCAGGCGTTCCGCTGGGCGGAACGGGTGGGCACAGCCCCCGGTGCCGAGCAACGTGAATCAGGGCGCCCACAAGTCGCGGGAGGGGAACCCAAAGCCCCCGAGAACCGTTGCCCTGACAGGGAAAATTCACCGCCCGCCCCGCCGCGGGGCACCAACATCCGCTAAAGCCCGACGCAGTCGACTGGCACTCCGCTTGACCGAGTGCTAATCCCCGTCCTAGTCTCACTTCTGGCACTCCCCATTGGAGAGTGCCAACAGCGACGGGCAGGTCCGGCACCCGCGACGACGGATCCACCTGGTCGCCACACTCAGACTCTTAACCCCGTGAGATCTCCGAAGGGGGAGACCGGATCGTGACGACCGCCAGCTCCAAGGTTGCCATCAAGCCGCTCGAGGACCGCATTGTGGTCCAGCCGCTCGACGCCGAGCAGACCACGGCCTCCGGCCTGGTCATTCCGGACACCGCGAAGGAGAAGCCCCAGGAGGGTGCTGTCCTCGCCGTGGGCCCGGGCCGCTTCGAGAACGGCGAGCGCCTTCCGCTCGACGTGCAGGTCGGCGACGTCGTTCTGTACAGCAAGTACGGCGGCACCGAGGTGAAGTACAACGGCGACGAGTACCTCGTCCTCTCGGCTCGCGACGTGCTCGCGATCGTCGAGAAGTAGTTCACCGCTTCACCTGCTGCACCTGCTTCACCAGCAGATTTTGCTTTTGAGCTGCGCCCCTGGTCACCCCGCTCTTTGCCGGGCGGCGAGGGGCGCAGTTCGTTCACCCGAGTTTTCGAGAGGGCTGAATCGCTCCCATGGCGAAGATCCTGAAGTTCGACGAGGACGCCCGTCGCGCCCTTGAGCGCGGCGTCAACAAGCTTGCCGACACGGTCAAGGTGACGATCGGCCCCCGCGGCCGCAACGTCGTCATCGACAAGAAGTTCGGCGCCCCGACCATCACCAACGACGGCGTCACCATCGCCCGTGAGGTCGAGGTCGACGACCCGTACGAGAACCTCGGCGCCCAGCTGGTGAAGGAGGTGGCGACCAAGACCAACGACATCGCGGGTGACGGCACCACCACCGCCACCGTGCTCGCCCAGGCCCTGGTCAAGGAAGGCCTGCGCAACGTCGCCGCCGGCGCCTCCCCGGCCGCCCTGAAGAAGGGCATCGACGCCGCCGTCGCGGCCGTCTCCGAGGAGCTCCTCGCCACCGCCCGTCCGATCGACGACAAGGCCGACATCGCGGCCGTCGCCGGTCTGTCGGCCCAGGACCCGCAGGTCGGCGAGCTCATCGCCGAGGCGATGGACAAGGTCGGCAAGGACGGTGTCATCACCGTCGAGGAGTCCAACACCTTCGGCCTCGAGCTCGACTTCACCGAGGGCATGGCCTTCGACAAGGGCTACCTGTCGCCGTACATGGTGTCCGACCAGGAGCGTATGGAGGCCGTCCTCGACGACCCGTACATCCTGATCCACCAGGGCAAGATCTCGTCGATCCAGGACATGCTGCCGCTGCTCGAGAAGGTCATCCAGGCCAACTCCTCGAAGCCGCTCCTGATCATCGCCGAGGACGTCGAGGGCGAGGCCCTGTCGACCCTGGTCGTGAACAAGATCCGTGGCACCTTCAACGCCGTCGCGGTGAAGGCCCCCGGCTTCGGCGACCGCCGCAAGGCGATGCTCGGCGACATGGCCACCCTCACCGGTGCCACCGTCATCGCCGAGGAGGTCGGCCTCAAGCTCGACCAGGTTGGCCTCGATGTGCTCGGCACCGCCCGCCGCGTCACCATCACCAAGGACGACACCACGATCGTCGACGGCGGCGGCAACAAGGCCGACGCCGACGCCCGCGTCGCCCAGATCAAGGCCGAGATCGAGGCCACGGACTCCGACTGGGACCGCGAGAAGCTCCAGGAGCGCCTCGCGAAGCTGGCCGGCGGCGTGTGCGTCATCAAGGTCGGCGCCGCCACCGAGGTGGAGCTGAAGGAGAAGAAGCACCGTCTGGAGGACGCCATCTCCGCGACCCGCGCCGCGGTCGAGGAGGGCATCGTCTCCGGTGGTGGCTCCGCTCTGGTGCACGCCGTGAAGGTCCTCGAGGGCAACCTCGGCAAGGAGGGCGACGAGGCCACCGGTGTCGCCGTCGTCCGCCGCGCCGCCGTCGAGCCGCTGCGCTGGATCGCCGAGAACGCCGGCCTCGAGGGCTACGTGATCACCTCCAAGGTGGCCGAGCTGGAGAAGGGCTTCGGCTTCAACGCCGCGACCGGCGAGTACGGCGACCTGGTCAAGGCCGGCGTCATCGACCCGGTCAAGGTCACCCGCTCCGCGCTGGAGAACGCCGCGTCCATCGCCTCCCTGCTCCTGACGACCGAGACCCTGGTCGTCGAGAAGCCGGCGGAGGAAGAGGCGGAGGCCGGTCACGGCCACGGCCACGGTCACTCGCACTGACCTGAGTTGCCCGAGGCCCGGCTCCCAGTACTGGGAGCCGGGCCTCAGGCCTTTTCGGGGATGCGTCTGCCGGATGCCTGTGGCGTTGCCGTCCGCGGAGCCTGGTCTGTCCTCGCGCAGTTCCCCGCGCCCCTGGAGGGGCGCAGCCCCATCAAGGGGCGCGAGGAACTGCGCGGCCAGCCGAAGGCGACCCGCACCCGGCAAGGGAGCGCAACCCGGCAGACACACCCCGCACCCGTAGGGCCCCGCAGCCCTACTGCGGCCCGTACTTGCGGCCCGTCCGGGACGTCACGCCGCCGAGCAGGTTCCGCGGCGTCACCTTCACCACGCCCATCAGCGCCTTGTACCGCGGGTCCGGGACGGAGAGCGTCTTGCCCCGCGCCAGGTCGGTGAGCGCCGTCGCGACCAGCTTGTCCGCGTCGAGCCACATCCAGCCGGGGATGTTGGACGTGCCCATCCCGGCGCGCTCGTGGAACTCGGTCCGTACGAAGCCGGGGCACAGCGCCATCAGCCGCACCCCGGAGCCGGCCAGGTCCTTCGCCGCGCCCTGGGTGAACTGCACGACCCACGCCTTCGACGCCCCGTACGTGCCGCGCGGCACGAACGCCGCCACCGACGCGACGTTCACCACTCCACCGCGCCCGCGCTCCCGCATCGCCTCCGCCGCGGCCGACGTCAGCCGCAGCACCGCCTCGCAGTGCACCTTGAGCATGGTCAGCTCGTCGGCCATCGGGACTTCCAGGTACCGGCCCTTGTTGCCGAAGCCCGCGTTGTTGATCAGCAGGTCGACCGCGTCCCTGCGGTCGGAGAGCCGCTTCGCGACGGACTCGATGCCCGTGTCCGTGGAGAGGTCCGCGGTCAGCACCTCCGCCTCGATGCCGTGCCGGTCGTGCAGCTCGGTCGCCTGCTCGCGCAGCCGCTTGGTGTCGCGAGCCACCAGGACGAGGTTGTGCCCGTCACCGGCGAGACGCCGCGCGAAGGCGGCGCCGATACCGGCGGTTGATCCCGTAATCAGAGCCGTAGTCATGGCCCAAGGCTAGTGAGATCGCGTGACCGCCGTGTTGCGCGGACGCTCACCGATCCGTCTCACGCGGTCGGGGCGCCGTGCCGCGCCAGGTACGCGCGGGCGCGTTCCGCGGTCTCCGGGTGCAGGGCGTCGCCCGCCGCGAGCAGCCGCGGCAGCAGCGACCGCTCCGTGGTGACGGCCCGGAACTGCAGGCCGACGGTGACGTCGTGCTCCGGCCGGTGCACGATACGGACCGAGTCGCCGGCCCGGATCGTGCCCGGTTCGAGCACCCGCAGATACGCGCCGGGAGCACCCTCCCCGGTGAACCGCTTCATCCACCCCGACTCGCCGAGGTGACCCTGGAACGTACGGCACGGAATGCGCCCGCTCGTCACTTCGAGCACCAGATCGGCGCCGATCCGCCAGCGTTCCCCGATCCGCGCGCCGTTCACGTCGACGCCGGACGTCGTGAGGTTCTCGCCGAACGAGCCGTGGGGCAGGGGCCGTCCGAGTATCCGCTCCCACGCGTCGAGGTCCTCGCGGGCGTACGCGTACACCGCCTGGTCGTTCCCGCCGTGGTGGCGCAGATTGCTGATCTCGTCACCGGTCACGCCGCTCCCGCCGACCCCCTTCGCGCCGGGCGCGCTCACGAGGACGGGGCCGCGCACCGGCCGCTTGTCGATGCCGGTGGTGCCCGAGGGGGAAGCGGCGTACTCGACGGCCGTGCGACGGCCGGCGTTCACCGAAAGAAGCTCCATGCGAGAAGGCTAGGCGAGTCACCCTCAAAGCCGCGCGGCAATATTTCGTGATGTGTCCAAGCGTCGCTTATGCTCGTCGCCATGATCGAGGCCCGTCACCTCCGTGTCCTGCGCGCCGTGGCCGCCACCGGCTCCTTCTCGGCCGCGGCCCGCGAGCTCGGCTGCACCCAGCCCGCCGTCAGCCAGCAGATGAAGGCACTCGAATCCTCGACCGGCACGCCGCTGCTGATCCGCACCGGCCGTGAGATGCGCCTGACCCAGGCCGGTGAGGCCCTGGTCAGGCACGCCTCGGGCATCCTCGCCGGGCTCACCGCCGCCGAGGAGGAGGTCGCCGCGATCGCCGGCCTGCGCGCCGGCCGGGTCCGGCTCGTCTCCTTCCCCAGCGGCAGTTCCACCCTCGTCCCCTGCGCCCTCGCCGCCCTGCGCGCGGCCCACCCCGGCACGCGCGTCTCCCTCGTGGAGGCCGAGCCGCCGCGCTCGGTGGAGATGCTGCGCGAGGGCGACTGCGACGTGGCCCTGGCGTTCCGGTACGAAGGGGCGACGGCCGCCGAGGAGTGGGGCGACCTCATCGTGCGTCCGCTGCTCGCGGACCGGCTCGTCGGTCTCGTGCCCGAGGGGCACCGGCTCGCCGAGGCGGACTCGGTCACCATCGGCGAGTTCGCCGAGGAGTCGTGGATCGCGGGCTGCCCCCGCTGCCGCAGGCAACTGGTGGAGGTCTGCGAGAGCGCGGGCTTCGTGCCCCGGATCGATTTCGCGACCGACGACTATCCCGCGGTGATCGGCCTCGTGGGCGCCGGTCTCGGAGTGGCGGTGCTGCCCGAACTCGCGATCGAGTCGGTGCGCCCCAAGGGTGCACGCACCGTGACGGTGGAGCCTGCCGTGCAGCGGGAGATCGTCGCGCTCACGCTGCCGGATCTGGCGCAGGTGCCGGCCGTCGCCGCCACGCTGGACCATCTCGCGCGGGCTGCCGCCCGCCAGTAGGGCGGAAGCCGCCCGAGGTCGTTCCGCGGCCCGCCCGCCGGAGAGCCTGTTCGAAGAAACGTTCCTTCAGCTCCTTCAGTTCCTTCAGCTGTGCGACACAGCTCTGCCCACCGGCGCCGGCGCGGACGCCGTGACCAGCCGGTTGCGCGCCCGCCCCATGAGCTCTTCCCGCTCGTCCTCGGTGAGGCCGCCCCACACGCCGTACGGCTCGCGCACCGCCAGCGCGTGAGCCGCGCACTCGGCGCGTACCGGGCACCGCATGCAGACCTCCTTGGCGGAGTTCTCACGCGCGCTGCGCGCGGCTCCCCGTTCGCCCTCCGGATGGAAGAAGAGCGAGCTGTCGACCCCTCGGCAGGCCGCGAGTAGCTGCCAGTCCCACAGATCTGCGTTCGGTCCGGGAAGGCGGGAGAAATCTGCCATTGCTGGTCCCCTTGGTGCCGTTCTGACGCGGATACGGTGCCCATGACCGTACATCTACTGTCTAAGGAGATGAAAATATGACTCATTGCGAATCTAGCCATAGACACCAGGAAAAGGGAAGAAAAGCCGCTAAATGGGGCATAGCTTGTGATGAAAGGTTGAGGGTCTTCCGCGCGCTCTCCGCTGTGTCCGCGCCCTCACGTAGAGTGCCGAAGGTGGCTGACTGCCCCGTAACTCTTTCGGGTGACCGTCGTTGAGAGTGCGAGGCGGTTGAAAGAACAAGCGCTCGGGCAGGTGTCCGAGAGCGTCAACCGCACAGGTGACGAATATGTACCAGCCTGGAGGCTCAAGGTGACGCGCAGCAGCTGTGAGAGCCGCGGAGGACACTCATGACATCGGTCCTCGTCTGCGACGACTCCCCGCTTGCCCGAGAGGCGCTCCGCCGCGCGGTCGCGACCGTGCCCGGTGTCGAGCGCGTGACGACGGCGGCCAACGGCGAGGAAGTGCTCCGCCGTTGGGGCGCCGACCGCTCGGACCTGATTCTGATGGACGTACGCATGCCCGGCCTCGGCGGCGTCGAGACCGTCCGGCGGCTGCTGTCCGCCGACCCCGGTGCGCGCATCATCATGCTCACCGTCGCCGAGGATCTGGACGGGGTCGCCCTCGCGGTCGCCGCCGGGGCCCGCGGCTATCTGCACAAGGACGCCTCGCGCGCCGAGCTGCGCGCGACCGTCACCCAGGCGCTCGCCGACCCGACGTGGCGGCTCGCCCCGCGCAGACTGCGCTCGGCCGAGATGGGCGCCGCGCCCACCCTCACCGCGCGTGAGATCCAGGTCCTCGAGGGCATGAGCCACGGCCGGTCGAACGCGGAGATCGGGCGCGAGCTCTTCCTCTCCGAGGACACGGTCAAGACGCACGCCAGGCGCCTCTTCAAGAAGCTCGGCGCCTCGGACCGGGCACACGCGGTGGCGCTCGGTTTCCGCTGGGGTCTGGTCCGCTGAGTGTGCTGCCGCGGGGGCCCCGCGTTCCCCGCCCGCCACGCGGTGGGCGGGGCGTCGGATGCCCGCCGCTGCTTGTTTCGTCGCCGATGCCGCATCCTTGAGGTGTGGAGTTCCTCGGGGACGAGTCGATCGAGCGGGAGGGGAGGGCGCAGGAGATGAGTTCCGGCGCACCTGCTCATAACGCTTCAGTGCACAACTACGGACGCGGTGCCACGGATTCTTCGCCGTCAAGGCACCATGGACCGATGCGCGATGACAAGACGACGGTGATCGGTGCCCTCGTCCTTCGCGCGGTCGAGGGCGACGAACAGGCCACGCACGACCTTCTCGCACACGTGCACCCCCTGGCGCTGCGCTACTGCCGCACCCGTCTCTCCCGGCTGCCGGGTGACGCACGGCACTTCGTGGAGGACCTGGCGCAGGAGGTCTGCGTCGCCGTCCTCCTCGCGCTGCCGCGCTACAAGGACACCGGCCGCCCCTTCGAGGCCTTCGTCTTCGCGATCGCGGCCCACAAGGTGGCCGATCTGCAGCGGGCGGCGATGCGGCACCCCGGTTCCACCGCCGTGCCCTCCGACGAGATGCCCGAGCGGCCCGACGACTCACTCGGTCCCGAGGAGCGCGCGCTGCTCAGCAGCGACGCCGAGTGGGCCAAGAAGCTCCTCGCCAACCTCCCGGACAACCAGCGCGAGCTGCTGCTCCTGCGCATCGCCGTCGGGCTGACGGCCGAGGAGACGGGGCAGATGCTGGGGATGTCGCCGGGCGCCGTGCGGGTGGCGCAGCACCGGGCACTGAGCCGCCTGAGGGCGCTCGCCGAGCAGTAGCGCCCCGCGCGCGTGGCATGCGCGTGGCACGACGGCGGGGAGTCCGCCGTCGGCGTACGTGTGAACGTACAAAGCTGTCCGATGATCTTGCTCGTGGAATGAGACACCCTCCACGGCCGTTAGCATGGACATCCGCACCGATCAAGGCCATTTGGGGAAGGTGTCATGACTGCAAACGTCGACGGAGTGCCCGAGAAGTTCGCGACACTCGGGCTGACCTACGACGACGTGCTGCTGCTGCCGGGCGCGTCGGAAGTGCTGCCGAACGCGGTCGACACCTCGTCCCGCATCTCCAGGAACGTCCGGGTGAACATCCCGCTGCTCTCCGCGGCGATGGACAAGGTCACCGAGGCCCGGATGGCGATCGCCATGGCCCGCCAGGGCGGCGTCGGCGTGCTGCACCGCAACCTGTCCATCGCGGACCAGGTCAACCAGGTCGACCTCGTGAAGCGCTCCGAGTCCGGCATGGTCACCGACCCGATCACCGTGCACCCCGACGCGACCCTCGCCGAGGCCGACGCGCTGTGCGCCAAGTTCCGCATCAGCGGTGTGCCGGTGACCGACGCGGCGGGCAAGCTGCTCGGCATCGTCACCAACCGCGACATGGCCTTCGAGAACGACCGCAGCCGTCAGGTCCGCGAGGTCATGACGCCGATGCCGCTCGTGACCGGCAAGGTCGGCATCAGCGGCGTCGACGCCATGGAGCTGCTGCGCCGCCACAAGATCGAGAAGCTTCCGCTGGTCGACGACGCCGGTGTGCTCAAGGGCCTCATCACCGTCAAGGACTTCAAGAAGGCCGAGCAGTACCCGAACGCCGCGAAGGACGCCGAGGGCCGGCTGCTCGTCGGTGCCGCCGTGGGCGCGAGCCCCGAAGCGCTGGAGCGCGCGCAGGCGCTGGCCGGGGCCGGGGTCGACTTCCTCATCGTCGACACCTCGCACGGCCACAACAGCAACGCCCTGAGCTGGATGTCGAAGATCAAGTCGAGCGTCGGCGTCGACGTCATCGGCGGCAACGTCGCGACGCGTGACGGCGCGCAGGCGCTCATCGACGCCGGTGTCGACGGCGTCAAGGTCGGCGTGGGCCCGGGCTCGATCTGCACCACGCGCGTGGTCGCCGGTATCGGCGTCCCGCAGGTCACCGCGATCTACGAAGCGGGCGTCGCGGCCCGCGCGGCCGGTGTCCCGGTCATCGGCGACGGCGGTCTGCAGTACTCCGGTGACATCGGCAAGGCGCTCGCCGCAGGCGCCGACACCGTGATGCTCGGTTCGCTGCTCGCGGGCTGCGAGGAGTCGCCGGGTGAGCTGATGTTCATCAACGGCAAGCAGTTCAAGTCGTACCGCGGCATGGGTTCGCTCGGCGCCATGCAGTCGCGCGGCCAGGGCCGCTCGTACTCCAAGGACCGGTACTTCCAGGCGGAGGTCTCCTCCGACGACAAGCTCGTGCCGGAGGGCATCGAGGGCCAGGTGCCCTACCGCGGCCCGCTGGCCAACGTCCTGCACCAGCTCGTCGGCGGCCTGCGCCAGACCATGGGTTACGTGGGCGCGGCGAGCGTGGCGGAGATGGAGCGCAAGGGCCGCTTCGTCCGCATCACGTCCGCGGGCCTCAAGGAGAGCCACCCGCACGACATCCAGATGACGGTCGAGGCACCGAACTACAGCCGCAAGTAGCCGCCGGCACCCGCACGCGTGCGTGCAGGGGCGGCCCCGGACGACCGGGGCCGCCCCTTCCGTGTGTGTCGGGGATACTGGACAGGCAGACCAAGAGGGAAAGGCCCCACAACGTGACTGAGATCGAGATCGGGCGCGGCAAGCGCGGCCGCCGCGCGTACGCCTTCGACGACATCGCCGTCGTACCGAGCCGGCGCACCCGCGACCCGAAGGAGGTCTCGATCGCGTGGCAGATCGATGCCTACCGCTTCGAGCTGCCCTTCCTGGCCGCTCCCATGGACTCGGTGGTCTCCCCGCAGACCGCCATCCGCATCGGTGAGCTGGGCGGCCTCGGCGTCCTGAACCTCGAAGGCCTCTGGACGCGGTACGAGGACCCGCAGCCGCTGCTCGACGAGATCGCCGAGCTGGACGCGGAGACCGCGACCCGCCGCCTCCAGGAGATCTACGCGGCCCCGATCAAGGCCGACCTGATCGGGCAGCGCATCAAGGAGGTGCGCGACGCGGGCGTGGTCACCGCCGCCGCGCTCTCGCCGCAGCGCACCGCCGAGTTCTCCAAGGCCGTCGTGGACGCGGGCGTCGACATCTTCGTGATCCGCGGCACCACCGTCTCCGCCGAGCACGTCTCCGGAGCCGCCGAGCCGCTGAACCTGAAGCAGTTCATCTACGAGCTCGACGTCCCGGTCATCGTCGGCGGCTGCGCCACGTACACCGCGGCCCTGCACCTGATGCGCACCGGCGCCGCGGGCGTCCTGGTCGGCTTCGGCGGCGGCGCCGCGCACACCACGCGCAACGTCCTCGGTATCCAGGTGCCGATGGCCACCGCCGTCGCCGACGTCGCCGCCGCCCGCCGTGACTACATGGACGAGTCCGGCGGCCGGTACGTCCACGTCATCGCCGACGGCGGCGTGGGCTGGTCCGGCGACCTGCCCAAGGCCATCGCGTGCGGCGCCGACTCCGTGATGGTGGGCTCCCCGCTGGCCCGCGCCACGGACGCGCCCGGCAAGGGCCACCACTGGGGCATGGAGGCCGTCCACGAGGACGTGCCGCGCGGCAAGAAGGTGGACCTCGGCACGGTCGGCACGACCGAGGAGATCCTCACGGGTCCCTCGCACATCCCGGACGGCTCGATGAACTTCTTCGGGGCGCTGCGCCGCGCGATGGCCACCACGGGCTACAGCGAGCTCAAGGAGTTCCAGCGCGTCGAGGTGACGGTCGCGGACTCGCAGCACAAGCGCTGATCGTCTGCCTCTGCAAGGCTGATCGTCTGTCTCTGTAAGAAGGGCCCCGGTATGCGTACCGGGGCCCTTCTTGCGTGCCCCTGTGCGTGTCACAGGCGGTGGGCCGCGCCCGCCGGGGTCGCGCCCCTGGTGTCGAGCAGGAGCTGGGCCTTCACCGCGAGGCCTTGCAGGTCGTACGTGCGGTGGTGCTGGAGCAGGATCGTGAGGTCGGCGTCGGCCGCGGCCTCGTAGAGCGAGTCCGCGCGCGGGACGGGGCGGCCGAGGATGCTCCAGTTGGGCACGTAGGGGTCGTGGTAGCTGACCGACGCGCCGAGTTCCATGAGGCGGGTGGCCACCTCCTGCGCGGGCGCGCCCTGCTGGTCGGCGAGGTCGGGCTTGTAGGTGACGCCGAGGAGCAGGACGCGGGCGCCGCGGGCGGACTTGCCGTGTTCGTTGAGGAGGGTCGCCGAGCGCTGGATGACGTACTGGGGCATGCGGTCGTTGACCTGCTGGGCCAGTTCGACCATGCGCAGGGGGCGGGCGCCGCGGGAGGGGTTCGGCACGTCGAGGGGGACGCCGTGGCCACCGACGCCGGGTCCTGGGCGGAAGGCCTGGAAGCCGAAGGGCTTGGTCTCGGCGCAGCGGATGACGTCCCACAGGTCGATGCTCAGGTCGTGGCAGAGCACGGCCATCTCATTGACCAGGGCCATGTTCACGTGCCGGTAGTTGGTCTCCAGGAGGTGCACGGTCTCGGCCTCGCGCGGGCCGCGCGCGCGGACGACCTTGTCGGTGAGGCGGCCGTAGAAGGCGGCGGCCGATTCGGTGCAGGCGGGGGTGAGGCCGCCGATGACCTTGGGGGTGCCCGCGTAGCCGTGGGTGCGGTTGCCGGGGTCGAGGCGGCCGGGGGAGTAGGCGAGGTGGAAGTCACGGCCGGCCCGCAGACCCGAGCCCGATTCGAGGATCGGACGGAGGAATTCCTCCGTGGTCCCCGGGTACGCGGGGGATTCGAGGATCACCGTGGTGTGCGGGCGCAGCCGTGCGGCCAGCGCCCGGGCGGCTTCGGCCACCTGGCTCAGGTCGAGTGAGCGGTCGGCGGCCGGCGGGGTGGGGGCGCAGATGACAGCGGTGCGGACCCGGCCGAGTTCGGCCGGGTTGACGGTCGGCCGGAAGCCTCCCGAGAGCATCCGGCGGACTTCGGCGGCGGTGAGGGTGCCTTCGGCGCCGTCGCACGGGAGCCGGCCGCCGGCCAGGTCGGCGGCGCGGACGGGGTCGTAGCCGATGGTGGCGATGCCGCGTGCGACGGCGGCCTGGGCGAGGGGCAGGCCGAGGTGGCCGAGACCGATGACGGCGAGATCTGCGGGCATGGCGGTGGGCCGTCCTCCCAATAGCCGGTGTGGGACGAGTGCGCAAGCCCTGTGGACAAGGCGGAGCAGCGCAATGTCAGACTAGGAGTAAATATGACCGATTTGCGGTATTGCGTTGCGTGGGGTTCCGGAGTGTTGTCCACAGGCCGGGGGTCACGATCAGCGGGCGGCGGGGAAATCTGGGCATGATGTGAGTCCGACCACACCCGAGCTCAACGGGAGGCAGCGGTGAGGACAGCGACACTGGGGCCGGCGGAGCGTGCCGAGTCACTTGCGGGAATGGCCGAGCGGGAGCTGGACGTCCTGGTGGTGGGTGCGGGCGTGGTCGGTGCGGGCACGGCGCTCGACGCGGTGACCCGAGGCCTGTCCACCGGCCTTGTCGAGGCGCGGGACTGGGCCTCGGGCACGTCGAGCCGGTCCAGCAAGCTGATCCACGGCGGCCTCCGCTATCTGGAGATGCTCGACTTCGCCCTCGTGCGGGAGGCGCTGAAGGAGCGCGGCCTGCTCCTGGAGCGGCTCGCCCCGCACCTCGTGAAGCCGGTGCCGTTCCTCTACCCCTTGCAGCACAAGGGCTGGGAGAGGTTGTACGCGGGCTCCGGCGTCGCCCTCTACGACGCCATGTCGATGTCGCGCGGACACGGCCGCGGCCTGCCCGTGCACCGCCACCTGACGCGCCGCCACGCCCTGCGCGTCGCCCCGTGTCTGAAGAAGGACGCCCTGGTCGGTGCCATGCAGTACTACGACGCGCAGATGGACGACGCGCGCTATGTGGCCACGCTGGTGCGCACCGCGTCGGCGTACGGCGCGAAGGTCGCCAACCGCGCCAAGGTCACCGGCTTCCTGCGCGAGGGCGAGCGGGTGGTCGGCGCCCGCGTGCAGGACGTGGAGGGCGGCGGGGAGTACGAGGTCCGGGCCAAGCAGATCGTGAACGCGACCGGCGTGTGGACGGACGACACCCAGGCGATGGTGGGCGAGCGCGGCCAGTTCCACGTCAGGGCGTCCAAGGGCATCCATCTGGTCGTGCCGAAGGACCGGATCAACGCGTCGACCGGACTGATCCTGCGGACCGAGAAGAGCGTCCTCTTCGTCATCCCATGGGGCCGGCACTGGATCGTGGGCACGACCGACACGGACTGGGACCTGGACAAGGCGCACCCGGCCGCCTCCAGCGCCGACATCGACTATCTCCTTGAGCACGTGAACTCGGTCCTCGCGGTGCCGCTCTCCCGGGACGACGTCCAGGGCGTGTACGCGGGGCTCCGCCCGCTGCTTGCCGGCGAGTCGGACGCCACGAGCAAGCTGTCCCGCGAGCACACGGTCGCGCACCCTGCACCCGGCCTCGTGGTCGTCGCGGGCGGCAAGTACACGACGTACCGCGTGATGGCCAAGGACGCCGTCGACGAGGCGGTGCACGGCCTCGACCAGCGCGTCGCCGAATGCGTCACGGAGGACATCCCGCTCGTCGGCGCCGAAGGGTACAAGGCGCTGTGGAACGCCCGGGCGAGGATCGCCGCGCGGACGGGCCTGCATGTGGTGCGAGTGGAGCACCTGTTGAACCGGTACGGCTCGCTGGCCGAGGAGGTGCTCGAACTCATCACCGCGGACCCGAAGCTCGGCGAGCCTCTGCCCGGAGCCGACGACTACCTCCGGGCCGAGATCGTTTACGCCGCGTCGCACGAGAGCGCCCGCCACCTCGACGACGTACTGACCCGGCGCACCCGCATCTCGATCGAGACGTTCGACCGGGGCACGCGCAGCGCCAGGGAGTGCGCCGAGCTGATGGCGCCCGTCCTCGGCTGGGACAAGGACCAGATCGAGCGGGAGGTGCAGCACTACGAGAAGCGGGTGGAGGCCGAGCGCGAGTCGCAGCGCCAGCCGGACGACCTCACGGCGGACGCGGCACGCCTGGGGGCGCCGGACATCGTGCCGCTCAACTAGGTCACGAGGGGGGGGCGGGGGCCGCGCCCATCCAGGGCACGGGGGCGGAACTCACCCGTCGGCACAGTCGATTCGCTCCCCAATGGGTCGGCATGTCCATGTTGGTCTGGAAGGTGACGACCCGTCGGCTCAACCGGCCGGTCCGCGTGCGGTACGGCTCCCGTGCGCCGGGGCCGAGGCCTTGCTTCGGCCGGTGACCAGCGGAAGAGTGGCGTCCGTGGCCGGATCCGCACGGCGCGGGCGGCCCGGCGGCACGCTGTCGAGCGGCGCCGTCCTCGTGCGCGGCCCATCATGAGAGGCGTGATGGGGGGCCGCGGACCATGTCTTGGGGGCCTGTGGACCCTGGGCGTCGGCCGGTCCTTGAGTAAGGGACAATGAAGGCTCTGTCAGGGCGGGTTGCTCGGGTAGCAGCGGTAGCAGCAGAGGGGACGCATGTCGGACGCGGAGCAGACGGGTGAGGCCCGTCGGGACAAGAGCGCACGTCTCCTCGCCGGCCGGTACCGGCTGGGAGAGGTGCTCGGCCGCGGCGGCATGGGCACCGTCTGGCGCGCCAAGGACGAAACCCTTGGCCGTACGGTCGCGGTGAAGGAGCTGCGGTTCCCCTCGAGCATCGACGAGGAGGAGAAGCGGCGGCTCATCACGCGGACGTTGCGCGAGGCGAAGGCGATCGCGCGGATCCGCAACACCAGCGCCGTCACCGTCTACGACGTGGTCGACGAGGACGACCGGCCGTGGATCGTGATGGAGCTGGTCGAGGGCAAGTCGCTCGCCGAGGTGATCCGTGAGGACGGACTGCTCACGCCGCGCCGGGCGGCCGAGGTCGGCCTCGCCGTACTCGACGTGCTGCGGTCCGCGCACCGCGAGGGCATCCTGCACCGCGACGTGAAGCCGTCGAACGTGCTGATCGCCGAGGACGGCCGGGTCGTCCTGACGGACTTCGGCATCGCCCAGGTCGAGGGCGACCCGTCGATCACCTCCACCGGCATGCTCGTCGGCGCGCCCTCGTACATCTCCCCGGAGCGCGCCCGCGGCCACAAGCCGGGGCCCGCGGCCGACATGTGGTCGCTGGGCGGCCTGCTGTACGCGGCCGTGGAGGGCGTCCCGCCGTACGACAAGGGGTCGGCCATCGCGACCCTCACCGCGGTGATGACCGAGGACGTCGAACAGCCCACGAACGCGGGCCCGTTGGAGAAGGTCATCTACGGCCTGCTCGCCAAGGACCCGGAGCAGCGGCTCGACGACGCGGGCGCGCGGGCGCTCCTCATGGACGTGATCCACTCTCCGGAGATCAAGCGGGAGCCGGAGCCGGTGGAGGCCACCAAGGTGGTGCCGCTGCCGCCGGTCCCGCCCGCGCCGTCGAAGTCACCGAAGGCGCAGAAGTCGCCGAGGACTCCGTGGGCCTCGAAGGCTCCCAAGGGCCCGAAGACTCCGCTGACCGACAGGCTGACCAAGCCGTCCAAGGCCGCAGGGGCCGCGGGGGCCGCTGGTGGGGCTGTCGGTGCCGCCGGGGCCGGTAGTGCTGTGGGTTCCGGCAGTTTGGGCGGTTCCGGCAATTCGAGCGTTGCCGGTAGCGCTGGTGGTTCCGGGAGTACCGGTACTTCCGGTGGGAAGGCCGGAGGCGCTTCCGGTGTCTCCGCCGTCGGGGCCGCCGCGGGGCGCACAGCCGAGGTCGCCGCCGACCGGCTGAAGGGCGCCGTGCAGTCGCTGCGCAAGGCAGCCGCCGCGCGCGCCGCGGGGACGTCCGCGTCCACGACGTCGCGCACCGGTTCGTCCGCGGGATCGCCGTCCGGTCCGGGGGGCCCGTCGTCGCGGCCGCCCGTCAAGGCGTCACTCACCGACGTGGTGCCGCGGCGGACGCTGGTGATCTTGTCCGTGGTGGTCGTGCTCGCGGTGCTCGGCACCGTGCTCGCCCTCGCGCTCGGTGACGACGGTTCCGGCAGCAAGGACAACAAGGGCGGCGACAAGGCCGCGTCCAGCGGGGCGAACGCGGGCGGCGACCAGAGCAAGGAAGCGGACAAGGGCGCCGGGAAGGAAGGGGACAAGGGAACCGCCGCGGGTACCGACGGCGACCGGTCCAAGGACCCCACGAAGGACGCGAGTTCCGACCCGGACAAGGGCAAGAAGGACGACCCGGGCAAGAACGACGGGGACAAGAAGCCGGGTGACGGCGCGGAGTCGACGTACAAGCACAGCCAGGGCTTCAAGATCGGGCTGCCGAAGGGGTGGAAGTACCAGTCCACGAGCGCCGCGGGCGCGCGGTTCGGCGGGCCCGACGGGCAGAAGCTGCTGCTCGGCTGGACGGGCACGCCCAAGGACGACCCGGTGCGCGACTGGAACAACCAGGAGAAGGGCATGGTCCGGTCGCAGTACCACCGGATCCGCATAGAGAAGGTGGGCTTCCGCGGCTGGAACACGGCGGACTGGGAGTTCACCTATGTCGACGGCGGGACCAAGTACCGGTCGATAGACCGTGGCTTCGTCGTCAACGACGGCCTCGGCTACGGAATGATGTACACGGCCAAGGCCGATGACTGGGGAAGCGCGAAGCGGCGCGACACATGGCGCACGTTCACCAGGACGTTCGAGCCGAAGTCCTAGCCCGAGATCTGGTATCCCTCATTGCGGTTCGCCTCCGGCACGTATCGTGAGTGCTTGCGGACCGTAAGCAGCCGCAACGAGCCACAAGACGAACGGATTTGACCACCGGGCGGACGGGAGGCGACGTGGACGACTATGCGGGACGGGTGCTGGCCGACCGCTACCGCCTGCCGCTGCCGCCCTCGGACGAGTACGAGTTCGCCGAGTCCCGCGCCTTCGACACGTACAGCGGGCAGGAAGTCCTGGTCCGCCAGGTGCCGTTACCCGAGATCGTCGAGGCCGAGGTGGTCGGCGAGGGCGGTCCTGCCGAGGCCGAGCCGGTCGTGGACGACCTGCCCGAGGGTTTCGTGCCGCGGGCGAGGACGGGCGGTAGCGGAGTGCGCAGGGCCGCGTCGCGCACGACGCGCAGGCCCACGGACCCGGCGGTGCGGCGCGCGATCGAGGCGGCGCAGACGGCCGCGCAGATACCGGACCACCCGCGCCTCGACCAGGTCTTCGACGTGTTCGCGGAGGGTGGCTCGCTGTGGATAGTCAGCGAGTTGGTGGCGGCGCGGCCCCTCGCGGCGCTCCTCGCCGACCGGCCGCTGAGTCCGTACCGGGCGGCCGAGGTCGCGGCGGACGTCCTCGCGGCGCTGCGGGTGCTGCACGCGTACGGCTGGGTGCACCGGAACATCACCGCGCGGACCGTGCTGATCTGCGACGACGGCCGGGTCATGCTGACGGGTCTGGCGGCCGGGGCGGCCGAGGAGGCGCTCTGCGGGTACGACCCGCGACCGGTGGAGGCGGGGGAGGCGGCAGGCTCGGCGGGGTCGGTCGGGAATGTGTCGGGGTACGGGGAGACGGGGGTCGCTGAGGCTTCCGGGGCCCCTGGGGCCTCTGGGGTTCCTGGGGTTCCTGGGGCCGCTGGTGTGGCCCGCGCATCACGTGCGCCCCGTGCGTCCGGTGCGTCCCGTGCGTGGGGTGAGTCCCGAGACGACGCCGGGGACATGTCTCTCGATCCCGCGCCGGAGTCCGCCGGGCGGGACGCGCGGGCCGGGGCCACCGGCGCCGTCGCGGCGTACCGCGCGGGGACGCGTGCCGCCGCGCGGGCGACCGGGGAGAGCGAGGCGGCGGCCGGGCGGATCCCGGACCCCTACGGCGTGGCGGAGACGAGGCCCTGGCACGGTGCTGTGCCGAGGGGCGGCGTCCCGGCCGCACGGAGCGCGTACGGGCACACGTACGAGAACGAGCCCACGCACCGGAACGAACCCACGCACGAAAACGAGCACGCGCACCAGGACGGGCCGGAGAGCGAGCCGGAGAGCCAGCCGGGGAATGGGCCGGAGAGCGGGCCGGGGAACGGGCGCGGGGCCTGGGACGAAGGTCCCGCCGAAGGGGCCGTCCGCGGCCCCACCACCGCTCTCGCCGCCGAGCGCGCCCGCCACGCGCGCATGGTCGTCGTCGGCGCCGTCACTGAGCGGTGGGCGCCCGAGCAGGCAGGGCCCGTGCACGAGAACTGGCAGCTGGCCGCACCGATCGGCCCCGCCACCGACCTGTGGGCCCTGGGCGCGCTGCTGTTTCGTGCCGTGCAGGGCCATGCCCCGTATCCGGAGGACAGCACGGCCGAACTCGTCCAGCTCGTGTGCGCCGAGCCGCCCGCCTTCGCCGAGGAGTGCGGGCCGTTGCGGCCGGTCGTCGAGTCGTTGCTGCGTCAGGACCCGACGGACCGGCTCGACTTCGAGGAGCTGAGCGGCTGGCTGCGCTCCCTCGTGCGCTCCGCGCCCGAGCCGGAAGCCGGTGCGCATGTCGTACCGGTCCCGGCGTACGACGCGGGACGGCTGCCTGTCGTACGCCGACGGGGCGAGGTCGTCCGCAGGCGGCGCGGAGGCGTGGTGGCAGGTGCCGCGGGGAGCGGGCCGGGGGCACACGGGCGCCACAAGCGCGGGAAGGGCCGAAGCGGGAAGGGCAGGGGCGCCAAGGGCGCAGGCGGCAAGGGGCTGCTCCCTCCGCAGGCGCCGAGGGAGACCGGGACGGTGGAGGAACCCCGGCTGTCCCACGAGCCGGAGCTGCCCCGCGAGCCGCGCGCCCCGGGCCGTCCCCGTTCGCTGGGGAAGCTGCTGCTGATCGCCATCCTCCTGGGACTCGCGGCGGCCGTCGTGTACGCCATGGTGTTCATGCCCAAGAGCGGTGACCATGCTTCGGGTGACCGTACGGGGGCCGCGGGCGAGGTCGGTTCGGCGCCGGACGCGAGCAACGGGACAGGCACCGGCCCCGGCGGGAACGAGGGCAGCTCCAAGAACAAGAACAAGGAGAACGACAAGGGCAAGGGCAAGGACGGCAAGAACCCCAGTTCGCAGGAGCCGCAGACCGGCGCGCCCGAACTCCCGCGAGGCTTCACCCTGCGCAAGGACCCCGAAGGCTTCCACGTCGCCGTCGCGAGCGGCTGGGACCGGCAGCCCAAGAACGGCCGGGGCCAGGTCCGGTACACGCACGGCGATTTCGAGCTGCTCCTGGTCCCCGGCCGCGACACCACCGACGGGTACGGCAGCGACCCGATGAAGTACCAGCGCGAGCACGAGCGCGAGTTGCAGCCGTTCCGCGACTCCTCCTGGGCGACCTCCAGCGGTATGCGGCGCATCGACGTCGGCGGACGGACCATGGCGGAAGGCCAGTTCACCTGGCAGGACGGCGCGGGCCGCGAGGTCTTCGTACGCAATCTCGCGATGGTCGTCGGCGGGAAGTACCACGTGGTGCAGGTGCGCGGGCCCGAGGCCGAACGGGACGAGGTGACGCGGCTCTACGAGCAGGCCTCGGCCACTTATCGGGTCACGGACTGAGCCGATTCCGGCACTTTGGACATGCACGGCATGCGTCACAGTGCGGTCTCCTAAGCCCCCCTGTGGTTCCCTGCACGTCGCCCGCTCCTTAACCTGGGCGGGACCAGACCATTGCGGGGGAACGTGAATCAGATGCAGGGCCAGCTCCTCGCGGGCCGCTACCGACTCGCTGAATCCATCGGGCGCGGTGGCATGGGACGGGTGTGGCGCGCGCAGGACGAGGTGCTGCACCGGGCCGTCGCCGTCAAGGAGCTGACGGCCGCCCAGTTCGTGCAGGAGGCCGACCGCGCCGTCCTCTTCACACGTACGCAGACGGAGGCGCGCGCCGCCGCCCGCATCAACCACCCCGCCGTCGTCACCGTCCACGACGTCATCGAGTACGACGACCGGCCCTGGATCGTGATGGAACTCGTCGAGGGCCGCTCGCTGGCCGACGCCGTCAAGGACGACGGCCGCGTCGAGCCCACGGAGGCCGCCCGCATCGGCTTGTGGACCCTCAAGGCCCTGCGCGCCGCGCACGCCGCCGGAGTCCTGCACCGTGACGTCAAGCCCGGCAACGTCCTGCTCTCCGACGACCGGCGCATCCTGCTCACCGACTTCGGGATCGCCGCGATCGAGGGGGACTCGACGATCACGCGGACCGGTGAAGTCGTCGGCTCCGTGGACTACCTGGCGCCCGAGCGGGTCAGCGGCGGCAACCCCGGCCCCGCCTCCGACCTGTGGGCGCTCGGCGCCACGCTGTACACGGCGGTCGAGGGGCACTCGCCCTTCCGGCGCACGTCACCGCTCGGCACGATGCAGGCCGTGGTGACGGAGGAACCTGCGCCGCCGCGGTACGCGGGTGTCCTCGGGCCGGTCATCGGCGCGCTGCTGCACAAGGACCCGCAGGCCCGGCCGAGCGCCGAGGAGGCCGAGCTGATGCTGGCCCAGGCCGCGGAGGGCAGGCCTCCGCAGCAGGCGCACGCGTACGTCCCGACGCAGGCGCACCCGGCCGAAGGCCCGCAGCCCGCCACCGGCACGCAGTCCGCCAACGGCCCCCAGCCCACCACCGGCCCGTACGCGGTCGCGCAAGGGCACGCGCATCAAGCACCCTCCGAACCTCACACGCCCACCCACATCCCCTCCCCGTACACGCACGCCACGCACCCCCAGGCCCCCACGCCCCACGGCTACGACCCCACCCCGGTCCCCGGCAGCGGCGGCGGCGATCTCCACACCCTCGCCCACCAGGGAGCCGCGCACCCGCGCCGCCGCCGACGCTGGCCCGCGATCGCCGCCCTCGCCGTCGTGGCCGCGCTGCTCGGCGGCGGTGGCGTGCTCGGCTACCTGCGCTTCGCCGACGCCGGTACGAAGGACCGGGGCCCGGGCGCGAGCGAGGGGCCGGCCAGGGTGGTGGGCGGCATCCCCGACGACTGGCAGCGGGTGAAGGACCCCGAGGGCTTCAGCCTCAGGCTGCCCAGAAACTGGAAGCGCGAGGCGAACGGCAACCAGATCGACTACACGCCCGACGGGGGCCGCCGCTTCCTGCGCATCGCTGTCGACAAGAACCCGCAGTCCGAGAGCCCGTACGCGCACCAGGTGGCGCTGGAGAAGAACCTGCGGGTGAAGCTCCCCGGGTACCGGCGGCTGGAAATGAACTCCAACACGTTCCGCGACCAGCACGGCGCCCTCTGGGAGTTCAGCTGGAAGGCGGGCGCCAACGACACCACGGCGGGGCCGCGCCGCGCCATCTCGCAGTCCTATGTCAGCCGTGACGGCGTCGAGTACGTGCTCTACATGTCGGCTCCGGCCGCGAACTGGGCGGCCACGCGGGAGCAGTTCGACGCGATGGTCCTCGGGTGGCGTGAGCCCTGAGCACGTACGCCCACCTCTGAGGTGCCTGATGGCAGCGGCCGGAACCGGCCCCGCCGATCGCTCGCACCCGTACCGTTCGCGCACGTGTGGGGCATGATGGCCGCATGGGGAGCCTGGGAGACCACGCCGGCGGGGCGGGCGCCGGTGGGGACGACGCCCGTGTGATCGCGGGACGTTACCGCCTGGAGTCGCCGCTCGGCCGGGGTGGCATGGGGGTCGTGTGGCGCGCCACCGATCTGCTCCTGGCACGCCAGGTCGCGGTCAAGGAGCTTGCGCGCGACGAGACGCTCTCCGACGCCGAGGCGGAGGGCCGGCGAGAGCGGACCCTGCGCGAGGCACGGGCGGTGGCGCAGCTGCGGCATCCGCATGTCATCGTCGTCCACGACGTCGTCGTGCAGGACGAACAGCCGTACATCGTCATGGAATTGATCGAGGGCGGCTCGCTGGCCGGGCGGATCGCGCGGAGCGGCCCGCTGGACGCGCTCACCGTCGCCCGGATGGGCATCGACCTGCTCGGCGCCCTGGGCACCGCGCACGAGGCGGGCATCCTGCACCGCGACCTCAAGCCCGCCAACGTACTCCTGGAGCGGGCGACCGGCCGTGTCGTGCTCACCGACTTCGGGATCGCGCAGCTGACCGGGGCGACGACGCTCACGGAGGTCGGCTCGTTCGTCGGCTCGCCCGAGTTCACCGCGCCCGAGCGGATGGCGGGGGAGCGGACGGGGCCCGAGTCCGACCTGTGGTCGCTCGGCGCGCTCCTGGCCACCGCGCTTGCCGGTGAGTCGCCGTTCCGCCGCGACTCGATCGGCGGGGTCCTGCACGCGGTCGTCTACGACGAGATACGGCCGCCCGCGGCCGCCGCGCCGCTGCTGCCCGTGGTGCTCGGCCTCCTGGAGCGCGACCCGGAGCGCCGCCTCGACGCGAGCGAGGCGGAGGAACTGCTGCGGGCGTACGTCGAGACGGGGCGGATGCCTGCGGTGGCGCGGGAGAGACCGGGGTCCGGGCGGCCGGGGCGGCCGGGGCTGCACGGGCTTCCGGGGTGGCCGGGGCGGGGCGGGCATCCGCCGACCCAGCGGGACATCCCGGTGGCCCTGCCCGCGGCTCTGCCGACGGCGGCGCCCGCGAAGCCGTACGGCGGGCACGGCCGGATCGTCCTGATCGCCGCCGCGCTCGTGGCCGCCGTCGCGGGCGCCGGTGCCAGCGCCGCGCTGCTGCTGAGCAGGGAAGATGACGCCAACGGCACACCGCCCGCCGCGTCTTCCGCCACGCCCCACGGTGCGCCGACGCCCACAGTCACCGTCACGTCCCCGTCGGCGCGACCGTCCTCGCCCCAGGCGCCCAAGGGCTACCGCATCGCGAACGACCCCAGGGGCTTCGCGCTGGCCGTCCCCGAAGGCTTCCGGCGCGAGATCGACGGCCCCCGCGTCTTCTACGTCTCGCCCGACGGCACGTACCGCATCGGCATCAAGGAGACGGGCCGCGAGCCCGGCGGCCCACTCGCCGCACAGCGCCGCGCCGACGCCGCGGGGCCGCGGAACAACCCCGGCTACCGCGGCGGCAGGATCACGGAGACCACGCGCAACGGCAGACCGGCCGCGCTGTGGGAGTTCACCTGGGACGGCTTCACCGCGGCGGAGGGCGACCGGCACACGTTCGACCTGTGCTGGGAGGAGGGCGGCCGGATGTTCGACGTGTGGGTGTCGGCGCCTGTCGGGGAGGCGGCGCAGGCGCGGCGGTACTTCGACGCGGCGGTGGACACGTTCGTACGCAGGTGAGCCCGGCGGTGTGCCGCGTGCATCACCCCGGTCACAAGTGGGGGGCCTGGCTGGATACCGAGGTGCCCGGCACGGTACTCATGGGGGCATGAGTAATGACGGGGGAGCCTCCTACGGGCCGTACGAACCCACCAGTTTCGGCCTTCAGCCACCGCAACAGCCGGGTGTACCGGGGCAACCCGGCCACGTGGGCGGCGCACACCCCGGCAACCCGTACGCGCAGCCGCAGCCCCAGTCACAACCGCAGCAGCCGCCCGCACCTCAGCCCGTCCCGGTCGTGCCGGACCAAGCGTCCGGCTCCGGCTCCGGTTCCAGCCCCGGCTCCGAACCCGAGCCGGGCGCCGGGCGGCTGATCGCGGGCCGCTACCGGCTGCTGGCCAAGCTCGGCCACGGCGGCATGGGAACGGTGTGGCGCGCCAAGGACGAGACGGTGGACCGCGAGGTCGCGGTGAAGGAGCCGCGCGTCCCCGACCACCTCCCGAAGCGCGAGCGGGCCAACGTCTTCGAGCGGATGCGCCGCGAGGCACGGGCCGCGGCCCGCCTCGACCACCCGGCCGTGGTGAACGTCCACGACGTGGCGGTGGAGGACGGTCAGCCGTGGATCGTGATGGAGCTGGTCCGGGGGCGCTCGCTCGGCGCCGCACTGCAGGAGGGCACGTTGGACGCCCGCGAGGCCGCGCGCGTCGGTCTCGACGTCCTGAACGCCCTGGACGCCGCGCACCAGGCGGGCATCCTGCACCGTGACGTGAAGCCGGACAACGTCATGCTGGGCCGGTACGACCGCGTCGTCCTCACCGACTTCGGCATCGCCCAGATCGAGGGCGAGACCAACCTGACGGACACGGGCGGCTTTGTCGGCTCGCCCGAATTCATCGCCCCGGAGCGGGTGCTTGGCCGACGCCCCGGTCCGGCCTCCGACCTCTGGTCGCTGGGCGTCGTCCTGTACGCGGCGACCGAGGGCGTCTCGCCGTTCCGCCGCAACAACACCCCGGCGACGCTCCAGTCGGTGCTCAACGCGACGCCCGCCGCACCTGCCTCCGCCTCGGGCCCGCTCGCGGAGGCGATCAACCGGCTGCTGGTCAAGGACCCGGCACAGCGCCCGAACGCGGCACAAGTACGCGCCCTCCTTGAGGAGGCCGCGAAGCCGCCGCAGCCGACGCCGACACAGGTCGTCACCGTCGCGGGTGACGGCCGCGACCGCAGCGGCATCCGTGGCGGAAAGGGCGTCTTCCTGAGCCGCAAGGCGCTCGCTGTCGTCGCCGGTGTGGTCGTCGCGGCGGTGGCGGCGGGCGTACTGGTGGCCGTGAACCCCTTCGGGGGCTCGGGGACGGAGGCCTGGAAGGAGCACCAGGCGAAGATCGTCGAGGCCACCCTCTCCGCGCCCGAGCACTATGTGGAGAGCAAGCCGAAGGCCACGGACACGGACAAGTCCTGGATCAGGTACACCGATCCGAGCGGCGCCGTCTTCATCACGCTCGACCGCGCCGAGAAGGCGAACACCTCGCTGGAGATCGCCGGTACGGCGGCGGCCCAGGCCTACGCCGACGTGGAGAACTTCGAGGAGAGCGGGGACACGACGTACAGCAGCATGTCCAGCGACCCCGCTCCGCGCGGCACGACGAAGGAGACGAAGTACCAGGGGCGGAGCTCCGCGGAGAACACGATCACGTACACCGACTCGAACTCCACGCTGCCGCACGAGGCCAAGATCTTCTACTACCGGACCAAGTCCGGCGACATGTACCGGCTCTGGATCGACTATCCCGGCAAGGGCGACTTCACCGAACGCGGTCGCGACGTGGCAAGGACCGCCATCGAGAAGCTGGAGATCGACGAGCGCTGAGCCGTGTCGTCGCGGGGATCGCTCCACACGGATCGCTCCACACGGATCGCTCCACGCGCCTGCGGCAACTTTCCGTGGCCACTCCCCGCGACAACGCCCTGATCAGCGGCTTTGACGCCAGCAATCACTGGCGTTGTATGAGTGACCCGTGAACCCCGTTACCGATGGGTACCCAAATCCCTGGCGTAGGCCTACTCTCACGAGCATGACGGACTCGCAGGCCACCGCAGCGCCCCTCGGAACGAACCCGACCGCCCCGGCCCCCGCAGGCGCGCGCACCGCCGCCGACGTGGTCACGCCCGAGCTGATCGCCCAGCTCACCCGTGACGTCATCGGTTCGGGGCGGACGGCCAACCACACGCCGCTGACCGGCGAGAAGCTGGCCGACCTGCCCGAGTCCACCCCCGAGGACGTCGCCACCGCCTTCGAGCGGGCCCGCACCGCGCAGACCGCCTGGGCGAGGACCCCGGTGAAGCAGCGCGCCGCCGTCCTCCTGCGCTTCCACGACCTGGTGCTCCAGCGCCAGGCCGAGGTCCTCGACCTGATCCAGCTGGAGACCGGCAAGGCCCGCCTGCACGCCCACGAGGAGATCCAGGCCGTCGCGGTCGCCGCCCGGCACTACGGCCGCAAGGCCCCCGCGTACCTGAGCCCCAAGCGGCACACCGGCGTCGTCCCGGTCCTCACCAAGGTCACCGAGAACCGCCAGCCGCGCGGTGTCGTCGGGCAGATAGCCCCCTGGAATTACCCCTTCGAGCTGTCCATCGGCGACGCGCTGCCCGCCCTCGTCGCGGGCAACGCCCTGGTGATGAAGCCCGACACGGAGACCTGCCTCACCGCCCTGTGGGCCCGCGACCTGATCATCGAGGCGGGCCTGCCGTCCGAGGTCTTCCAGGTCGTCCTCGGCGAGGGCCCGGTCGTCGGCCCCGAGCTCGTCAGCCGCGCCGACTACGTCTCCTTCACCGGCTCCACCCGCACGGGCCGCGAGGTCGCCCAGGGCGCCGCGGCCCGCCTGGTCGGCGTCTCCCTCGAACTCGGCGGCAAGAACGCCATGCTGGTGCTGCACGACGCCGACGTCGACAAGGCCGCCGCGGGCGCGGTGCGCGCCTGCTTCTCGTCCGCGGGTCAGCTGTGCATCTCCATCGAGCGGCTGTACGTCCACGAGTCCATAGCCGACCGCTTCGTGGAGCGCTTCGCGGAGCGGACGAGGGCGATGCGCCTCGGCACGTCCCTCGCGTACGGCGCCGACATGGGCTCCCTCGTCGGCGAACGGCAGCTGGAGACCGTGACCCGGCACGTCGAGGAGGCCGTCGCCAAGGGCGCCACGCTGGTCGCGGGCGGCGTCGCGCGCCCGGACATCGGCCCCTACTTCTTCGAGCCGACCATCCTGGACGGCGTCGAGGCCCCGATGTCGGTCTGCACCGAGGAGACCTTCGGCCCCGTCGTCTCCCTCTACCGCTTCACCGACGAGAACGAGGCGGTCGAGCTCGCCAACGCCACCCCGTACGGCCTCAATTCCTCGGTCTGGACGAAGGACGCGAAGCGTGGCCGCCAGGTCGCGGCCCGCCTGCGCACCGGCACGGTCAACGTCAACGAAGGGTTCGCGCCCGCCTACGGCAGCGTGCAGTCCCCGATGGGCGGCATGAAGGACTCCGGCCTCGGCCGACGGCACGGCTCCGAGGGCATCCTCAAGTTCACCGAGGCGCAGACCGTCGCCACCCAGCGCGTCATGCCGCTGGCGCCGTCCTTCGGCCTGGACGACGAGAAGTACGCGGCGTTCATGAACACGAGCCTGAAGGTCATGAAGGCGTTCCGGCTGCGCTAGCAGCGTCCCGTAAGGGGCGTGGGGAGCTGCGCGCTCAGCCACCATCGGCCCGCGCGTTTTCATATGAGGAGAGTCAATGTCACAGGAGAGCTCTGCCCAGAACCAGGGCGCCGACGTGTCCGACGACGCGTACGACTACGACGTCATCGTCGTAGGCAGCGGCTTCGGCGGTGCCGTCTCCGCGCTGCGCCTCACGGAGAAGGGCTACCGCGTCGGCGTCCTGGAAGCGGGCCGCCGCTTCACGCGCGCGACGCTGCCCAAGAACTCCTGGGACATCAAGAACTACCTCTGGGCGCCCGCGCTCGGCCTCTTCGGCATCCAGCGCATTCACCTGCTCGGCAACGTGATGGTCCTCGCGGGCGCCGGGGTCGGCGGCGGCTCGCTGAACTACGCCAACACCCTCTACGTACCGCCCGCGCCGTTCTTCAACGATCCGCAGTGGAAGGACATCACGGACTGGCAGGACGAGCTGCACCCCTACTACGAGCAGGCCAAGCGCATGCTCGGGGTGCGGCTCAACCCGACGACGACGCCCTCGGACGTCCACCTGAAGGCCACCGCCCAGGCGATGGGGGTCGGCGACAGCTTCCACATGGCACCCGTCGGCGTCTTCTTCGGTGACGCGAAGGACGCGGACGGTCGTACAACGGCCGGGCCGGGCCAGGAAGTTCCCGACCCCTACTTCGGCGGCGCGGGCCCGTCCCGCAGGGCCTGCACCGAGTGCGGCGAGTGCATGACCGGCTGCCGGCACGGCGCGAAGAACACCCTCAACGAGAACTACCTGTACCTCGCGGAGAAGGCCGGCGCGGTCGTCCACCCGATGACGTCGGTCGTCGCCGTCACCGAGGACTCGCGGGGCGGCTTCGCCGTCGCGACGCTGCCCACCGACGACAAGCGGAAGGGCCGGGGCCGGACGTTCAAGGCCCGCAAGGTCGTCATCGCCGCAGGCACGTACGGCACCCAGACCCTCCTGCACCGTATGAAGGACTCCGGCCTGCTCCCGCGGATCTCGAAGCGGCTCGGCACACTCACCCGAACCAACTCCGAGGCCCTGGTGGGCGCCCAGACCACCGACCGCCGCTACCGCAAGCGCCACGGCGCTGCGAAGGCCGACTTCACCCAGGGCGTCGCGATCACCTCGTCGATCCACCCGGACGCCAACACGCACATCGAGCCCGTCCGCTACGGCAAGAAGTCCAACGCGATGGGCAGCCTGACGCTGCTCCAGGTCCCGTACAGCCTCAAGGGCGGCAAGCACCGCGTCGGCGGCTGGCTCGGCAACATGGCGCGCCACCCGCTCCTCGCCGTGCGCTCGCTCTCCAACCGGCGCTGGTCGGAGCGGTCCATCATCGGCCTCGTCATGCAGTCGCTCGACAACTCCCTGACCACGTACCGCAAGGAGAAGGGGCTCGGAAAGGGCCTGCTCACCGCCCGCCAGGGCCACGGCGCGCCCAACCCCGACCAGATTCCCGAGGCCACGCGCGCGGCGACCCTCCTCGCCCAGGAGATCAACGGCTTCCCCGGTTCGAACATCGGCGAGCTCATGGGCACCCCGCTGACCGCGCACTTCCTCGGCGGCTGCCCCATCGGCGACTCGGCGGAGACCGGCGTCATCGACCCCTACCACCGGCTCTACGGCCACCCCGGGATCTCGGTCGTCGACGGCGCCGCGGTCTCCGCCAACCTGGGCGTCAACCCGTCCCTGACGATCACCGCGCAGGCCGAGCGCGCGATGTCGTTCTGGCCCAACAAGGGCGGCGAGGACCCGCGTCCGGCGCAGGGCCTGCGGTACGTACGGGTGGCGGCCGTCGAGCCGAAGACCCCGGCGGTCCCCGCGGACGCCTTCGGCGCGCTGAAGCTGCCGTTCCTGGGGATGCCGGCGGTGCCGCCCAAGAAGTAGCCCGCGGTGCCGCCCAGGAAGTAGCCCGCGGTGCCGCCCAGGAAGTAGCCCGCGGTGCCGCCCAGGAAGTAGCCCGCGGTGCCGCCCAGGAAGTAGCCCGCGGCGCCGCCCGCCCCCGGATACACGTAAGGACCTGCGCCCCCCTCCGAGCGCAGGTCCTTACGTGTGATCAGGTGCCGTGCGGACTCAGACGGCGGAGTCGGTCTTGCGGCGCCGCACCGCGAACATCACGCCCGCACCGGCGACGACGGCGACACCACCGACGAGGCCGACGGTCGGCAGCATCGAACCGGCGCCGGTCTCGGCGAGGCTGCCGTCGGCGACCGGGGTGTCCTGGGCGCCGCCCTGCTGCTTCTTCACCGCGGCGGGCGTCCTGGACGGGCTCGGCGTGGGCGTGGCCGTCGGCGTGGCCGGGCTCTCGTGGTCACCGCCCGCCTTGGCGATCGTGAGCGGGTGGTACTTGTCCGAGCTGTGTACGCAGTCGTCCACGGCGTCGACGTACTTGGCGCGGCCGAACGCGTAGCCCTTGCCGAGCGGAGCCTTGGCGCCGATCCTGACCCGCAGCTCGATGGTGGCCTCGTCCTCGGCGTCGAGCTCGGTGGTGCCGTAGGCGAGGCCGTCGTTGAGCTTGCTGTCGATCGTCGTCCACTCGTCGGTCTCGGGGTCGCGGAACTGCAGGTCCGCGTAGGTCCGCAGCGCGTCCTTCTTGTCCTTGCTCCCGGGGAAGTTGTTCACGAACGCGGTCCACCTGACCTCACCGAGCGGATCATCGGTGGGGTTGGCGGCGGTCAGCTCGAACCGGTGCCAGCCGCTTCCCGGGACGAGCTTCTTGGGCAGCCCGACCAGATCGACCTCAAGCACCGAGTTCGCGTCCACACCGTCCCTGTTGGTCGGGCAGTCGGCCGGAAGGGGCTCGTCGGGCTCATCCGCCGGGTCCTCGGGGGCGTCGGCACCCTTGGGGACCTCGGGGGTCTTGCCCGCCTTCGTGGGCTCCTCGTGCTGCGAGACCGGGCCCGGCGTCGACTTGGACGGAGTCGGAGCGTCCGGCGACGGGACCGTCGCGGGTGGGGTGGGCGTGCCGGTCGGCGTCTCCGGAGCCTCCGGAGTCTTGGCGGTGTCCGCGGTCACCGCGGGCGGAGCGGGAACGGTGCCCTCGGTCGCGAAAGCGGTCGGAGCGGAGAGCAGTGCGGCCGGGGCGATGGCAGCCGTAGCAGCCGCGGCGGCCACGGCACGACGAAGCTTCATGAAGACCTCAGGAAGTCCGGCGCACTGCCCTGGGCGGCAGTACGGAGGTGGAGGCCTCCGCGGTGGGGACGCGGGTGTGGCCGTTGTTACGCATGCATGACCTGTGGTCCCTGTGAATGGTTGTCTCGATCTCACAGCACGCTTATGTGGCGTGACTCACATCGCTTGTGCCGCCGTGGCGGGGTGCCGTAGAACTGCCCCGCTCAGGTGGCATGAGCACGCAGTGAAATGGACGCGTGTAGACCCAGGCAGATCCGAGTAGACCCAGGCAGATCCAGGGGAGGGGACAGCGTGGCCATACCCGACGAGGTGTGGAAGAGATTCGAGAACGACAGCGAGCGGGAGATCCGCTCGTCCGCGCCGAAGGAGCCGTCCGCGCGGGCGCGCATGGTGGCCGAAAGGCTGCGGCGCCTCGACGAGGAGGCCGCGCGCCAACAGGTCGAGCAGGCCGGGCGGTTGCGCCGCAGGCGCGCGAGGCGCGAGGCCGAGTCCGCGCGGTGGAGCCCGGACGACTGGCGGTCGGCGCCGACGGGCCCGCGCCGCAGCGCCAGGTCCGAGCGCAGTCGCCGGGTGTGGAGCGTGGTGATCGTCATCGGCGGCATGGCCCTCGCGATCGTCCTGCTCAGCCCGTTCCGCTTCTGGCTCTGGGGCTGGTGAGCTCCGGTCGCGAGGCGCACCCCGCCGCCGCGGAACCAGAACTGATCTTCTCCCGTCGTAGGACTCGGTAGCCCCATGGGCAGGAACAGCAAGCGCAAGAGCAAGCGGGGGAACAGAACGTGAAGTCAGCTGTGTCGCGTGCCGTGGTGGCCGTCTCGATCGTGGCCGCCCTCGGTGCGAGCGCCGCCTGCGGTGGCAGCGACGGCGCCGACAAGAAGCCGACGAAGCCGCATGCCGGTGCGGGTGCGGGTGCGGGTGCGGGTGCCGGAGCCTCGAAGCTGGAGAAGGCGGCCCTCGCGGCGGGTGACGTCAAGGGCTTTGAGGTGGTGAAGCCGGACGCGCAGGGCGAGTCGGGCGCGCAGGGCGAGCAGGGCGGGCGTGACGGGTCGGGCCCTGGGGCCGACGCGCCGCCCGCCGCGAAGCCGTCACCAGCGGAGTGCGGCCCGGTGGCCGCCCCGCTCCGTGCCGGCGCGGGAACGGGTACCGGCACCGGCACCGGCACCGGCACCGGCGCCTCGGCGAAGACCGCGCCGAAGGCCCACGTCAGCCGCACCCTGACCCTCGCCGGGGGCAAGGGATCGACGACAACCGCGGTCGACCTGTCGGGCTACGCCGAAGCCGACGCCGTGCGCGCCATGGCCGACCTGCGCGCGGCGGTCAAGGCGAAGAAGTGTGCCAGCTTCCGCGTCGGCGACGACCGCTACACCGGCGTCACGTCACTGCCCGCGCCGGACAAGGGCGACGAGGCCGTCTCGTACAAGGCCGCCCACCGCAAGGGCGACTACGTCACGCGGGAGAGCGTCACGGTCGTGCGCAGAGGTTCGACGCTCGTGGTCTTCGACGCGTCGAACCTGTACGACCCCGAGGGCGTCCAGAGCGACAAGGACGCCGCGAAGGACGGCATGGAAGGCACCGGAACGCCCACGGCGGACGAGGACCCGAAGGTGGCCCCGAAGATCATCGACGCCCAGCTCGCCAAGCTCGGGCGCGGGACGGCCTAAGTCACACGCGCCGCGTACAACCTTTCCAGCGGTTTCCGATCGTTACGGAAAACGCTGGTGGCAGCCGTGACTCAGCCGCTTTCATGTCGCCTCGGCGCGGGCCGTCGTCCGCGCGGTGGCATCTGAAGGTAGGAAACGTGAAGTCAACTGTGTCTCGGGCCGTCGTGGCCGCGTCCGTCGCGGCCGCGCTGGGCCTGACCGCAGCGTGCGGCGGCGGGAACGGCGACGACGGCGACAAGTCGTCGGAACCCTCCAAGTCCGCACAGGCGCCGGCCGAGAAGAAGGCGCCCGCCCTGTCCGCCGCCGCCCTGGAGAAGGCGGTGCTCTCCAAGGACGACATCAAGGGCTACAAGTTCGAGAAGATCTCCGCGGCGGAGATGCCGTCGGAGCCCGTGCCCGCGGACCCGGCCGCCTGCCAGCCATTGGCTGACATGTTCATGTTCGCAACCCAACCGGCGGCGAAGTCCCGCGTCGGCCGGACCCTGACCGACGCCGATGAACTGGACGCCATGGTCGTCTCCCTCGCCCTGATGGCACACGGCCAGGACGACGCCGGGAAGATCATGGAAGGCTTGCGGACGGCCACGAAGAAGTGCACCGCCTACGAGCACGCCGACTCCAAGTACCGCGACGTCGCCGCCCTGCCCACCCCGAAGGCGGGCGACGAAAGCGTCTCGTACAAGGTGGTGGGCCTCATCGAGGGGCAGAAGACGCCGATGAGCTTCACCGTCGTACGCAGCGGCTCGACGCTCGCGGCCTTCTACTCGATCAACCTGCTCCAGCCGAAGAAGTTCGGCGTGCCCAAGAAGATCGTCGAGGCGCAGGTGGACAAGTTGAAGAGCCTGTAGCGGCAGAACGCCGGAGAAGGCACGACCAGTGAGAGCGCAGAACCAGTGAGAGCGCAGGACCGGTAAGAGCACAGAACCAGTAGGCGCGCAGAACCGGTAAGAGGCAGAGCGAAGGGCCCCGCGGGACGGAACCGCGGGGCCCTTGGCTGTCGGCACCGACGTCAGGGCCGCGTCGGTGCCTCGGGGCGGCGCCGGGGGGAGTGCGCCGCTTGGTCGAGGTGCCGGTGGCCGACCCGGCGCACTGGGGGCGCTCGCGTGGTATCGACCATTGGCAATGGAACGGTGGACGGAGGGCTTGGGCCCGCCCTCTACGCATCGTGCTGGAAGTGCTGACGGCGGCGCAACCATTTCGACCGCACCTGTTTCGGCCACACCCACAGGGGTAAAGGGTGCGGATTACGGGACGGAGGCCGGCCGGCTCCAGGCGTCCCCGGAGCCGACCGTTCTCTTGGGTGACCGGGCTGCTGTCCCCTGCCGTCCGGTCACAATCACTGGAGCGAGGTCCCACGGCGCACGGCATGATCCGCACGCCTCATCGCTCCAGCGGAGCCACGCGTGGTTCTTGCGGGCCCGCCCCTGGCTGACACGGACACCGGGACCAACGAAGCCCGCCCGGAACCGGTCACGCGCCGTACGGGTGAGAACGGATCCGAACTCAGTTCCGCAGGCACCCGCCGCCCTCACGGCGGCGCTCAGACGCGGCCCCGGCACAGTTCGAGGAGCGTCATCGCGAGCGTCGTGCCGGGCTTGCCGAGCGCGTCGCTGTAGTGGCCGAGAACCTCCATCTCGCGGGAGAGGTTCACACGGCGGCCGCCGGAGGTGATCCGCGCCTCCTGGATGACGGCCGAGACGGCCATGCGTTCCTGGACGAGGCCGATGATCCGGTCGTCGAGCGCGTCGATCCGTTCCCTGGCGTTCTCGATGACGCCCGCGGCCTCGGGGGTGCGGGCACCGGTCTTGTCGGCGGCAGCGGCAGCGGGTGCGGATGCGGTGGGGGCGGGGGCGGTGGTGGCGGTCATGCGGGGCTCCTTGTGGTCCGTGGTGACCGTGGTGCCCCGGAGCGGCAAGTCCCGCGTACGACAGAGCGCCCCGGGCCTTGTCGGCCCGGGGCGCCCGGTAAGTCGCTTGTCAGTGGATCAAGCAGCTCGACCATGGCAGCCGGTGGGCCGGTTGCCATAGGTAAAGAGGAAGCTGAGGTGCTTGGTCACGGGACCAGTATGGACCCAACCGCGTACGCCGGGTCAATCCCGCTCTCGTACGGCTCGCATGCTGAGACGGACGTCCAGGCCCCGCCCCCCGCGCCGCCGCACGGGCACGGGGCCTGTCGGATACGACGAGGACGGTCCTGCCGCGCCCGGTAGAATCGACAAACACAGACCCCCTGCTCACGCACGAGCCTCTGCTCACGCACCGCTCAAGCTCAACGCCGGAAGGCCGCCGCCGTG
Source organism: Streptomyces sp. NPDC044106 (assembly GCF_056433985.1). Classification (NCBI taxonomy): domain Bacteria; kingdom Bacillati; phylum Actinomycetota; class Actinomycetes; order Kitasatosporales; family Streptomycetaceae; genus Streptomyces; species Streptomyces sp. NPDC044106. The sequence continues at coordinate 84,696 of NZ_JBWKFZ010000009.1, read as the reverse complement.
CCATCAGCGCCCCCCGCTGCCGCCGCTCCCGACACCGTTCTGGTCGTCGACTTCGGAGCGCAGTACGCCCAGCTCATCGCCCGTCGCGTCCGTGAGGCCCGCGTCTACAGCGAGATCGTGCCGGGCACGATGCCCGTCTCCGAGATGCTCGCCAAGAAGCCCGCGGCGATCATCCTGTCCGGCGGCCCCTCGTCGGTGTACGCGGAGAACGCGCCCACCGTCGACCGCCAGCTCTTCGAGGCAGGCGTCCCCGTCTTCGGCATGTGCTACGGCTTCCAGCTGATGGCGACGACCCTCGGCGGCACCGTCGACAACACCGGCGCCCGGGAGTACGGCCGCACGCCGCTGGCCGTCTCCAAGGCCGGGTCCACCCTCTTCGAGGGCACCCCGACCGAGCAGTCCGTGTGGATGTCGCACGGCGACGCGTGCAGCGCGGCGCCCGAGGGCTTCACGGTCACGGCGTCCACGGACGTCGTGCCGGTCGCGGCCTTCGAGGACGACGAGAAGAAGCTGTACGGCGTGCAGTACCACCCCGAGGTGATGCACTCCACGCACGGCCAGCAGGTCCTCGAGCACTTCCTCTACCGCGGCGCCGGCCTCACGCCGAACTGGACGACCGGCAACGTCATCGACGAGCAGGTCGCCGCGATCCGCGAGCAGGTCGGCACCAAGCGTGCGATCTGCGGCCTGTCCGGCGGCGTGGACTCCGCCGTCGCCGCTGCCCTCGTCCAGAAGGCCATCGGCTCGCAGCTGACCTGTGTCTACGTCGACCACGGCCTGATGCGCAAGGACGAGACCGAGCAGGTCGAGAAGGACTTCGTCGCCGCGACCGGTGTCCAGCTGAAGGTCGTCGACGCCCAGGAGCGGTTCCTCGCCGCGCTCGCCGGGGTCTCCGACCCCGAGGAGAAGCGGAAGATCATCGGGCGCGAGTTCATCCGCGTCTTCGAGCAGGCCCAGGCGGAGATCATCGCCGAGGCCCCCGGCGACCAGCCGGTGGAGTTCCTGGTGCAGGGCACGCTCTACCCCGACGTGGTCGAGTCCGGCGGCGGCTCCGGCACCGCCAACATCAAGTCGCACCACAATGTGGGCGGACTCCCCGAGGACCTCGAGTTCCAGCTCATCGAGCCGCTGCGCAAGCTGTTCAAGGACGAGGTCCGGATGGTCGGCGCCGAGCTCGGCCTGCCGGAAGAGATCGTCCAGCGCCAGCCGTTCCCCGGCCCCGGCCTCGGCATCCGCATCGTCGGCGAGGTCACCAAGGACCGCCTCGACCTGCTGCGCGAGGCCGACGCCATCGCCCGTGAGGAGCTGACGGCGGCCGGTCTCGACCGGGACATCTGGCAGTGCCCTGTCGTGCTGCTCGCCGACGTCCGCAGCGTCGGCGTCCAGGGCGACGGCCGCACCTACGGCCACCCCATCGTCCTGCGCCCCGTCTCGTCCGAGGACGCCATGACGGCCGACTGGACCCGCATGCCGTACGACGTCCTCGCGAAGATCTCGACGCGCATCACCAACGAGGTCGCCGACGTGAACCGCGTGGTGCTCGACGTGACGTCGAAGCCGCCGGGCACCATCGAGTGGGAGTGACCGCCTCCCCGCACGCTTGAGCCGGCGCCGTCCACAGACCTGTGGGCGGCGCCGTCCGCTTGCCCGCCCTGTCAGCTCCGCCTGGTGACACGCGACGGCATGCCCGGCTTCCACAACCGCACCGCCAGGTACGTCCCGTCCTCGATGTACGTGCGGACCACCTCCGCCATTTCGGTACGGAAGAGGTGGAACGCGTCCGGGTCCGGCGGATTCACCGCCTCCACGTAGCGCGCGACGGTCTCCCGGTCCCGCACCTCGATCGCGCGGCCCGCGATCCGGACGTCGCCGCCCGCCATCTCCGCGCCGGGCCCCGGATTCGCCTGCAGTGCGAACCGCGGGTCGCGGCGCAGGTCGAGCGCCTTGAAGGAGTTCGGCATCATCCCGAACCACAACTCCCCGGCGCGGAACCGGACTTCGATCCCGGTGGTGCGCGCGGAACCGTCCTTGCGGAGCGTCGCGAGGACATGATGGGTAAACGCGGCGAAGCGCTGCTCCACTGTCTCGGCGAGGTCCGGCTCCGCCGCGGTGAACGCGGCCCAGTTGAACGTCGTGCTCCGGGTGTTGAAGGTCATGCGCCGAGTGTGGCGCCGATACCCGACATCCCCTGTCGCCTTTGCGTGAGCCGCCCCCCTGTTCTCCTGTACGCACCACCGGTACCTTCCGCCTCGTACAGCCAGGGATGGAGGACACATGCAGGCGCCCACACCGATACCCGTCGAGCGGTTGCAGTTCGCGATGCCGCCCGTCCACGATTCCGTGGCGGACGAACGCCGGCACCGCAAGGAGCGGCTCGCCGGGGCGCTGCGGATCTTCGGCAGGCTCGGTTATGAGGACGGCGTCTCCGGACACATCACCGCGCGCGACCCCGAGTACACCGACTGCTTCTGGGTGAACCCCTTCGGCGTGCCCTTCAAGCACGTCACCGTCGGCGACCTCGTCCTCGCCAATGCCGAAGGGCAGGTGGTCGAGGGGCGCCACCACGTCAACCAGGCCGCTTTCACCGTCCACGCCCAGGCTCATCTGGCGCGGCCCGACGTGGTCGCCGTCGCGCACTGCCACTCGCTGCACGGCCGCGCGCTCTCCACGCTCGGCGAACTCCTGGACCCCATCACGCAGGAGGCCTGCGCCTTCTACGAGAGCCACGCGCTGTACGACGGCTACACGGGCGTCGTCGTGGACGCGGAGGAGGGTCGCAGGATCGCGTCCGCGCTCGGCGGTCACAAGGCGGTCGTCCTGCGCAACCACGGTCTGCTCACGGTCGGGGACTCCGTCGACGCCGCCGCCTGGTGGTTCATCTCCATGGAACGCTCCTGCCAGGTCCAGCTGAGCGCACGGGCCGCCGGACGGCCCGTGCTGATCGGCCACAAGCAGGCGGTGCAGACCCGCGAGCAACTCGGCAGCGACCTGGTGGCGTGGATCAACTACCAGTCGCTGTGGCAGGACATCAGCCGCAGCGAGCCGGATCTGCTGGCCTGACCCGGACGTCAACGCAGGCCCCGGCCTTTCACCCCCGCTGACCTGACCCCGGCGATTCGTTCGCCCTTCAGTACGGCACAATTCCCCTTCTCTGCAAGGAAGTTCGTGAGGAGCCCCGAGGGCTTCGTGGGTGGGGAAGGCGGCGTACACGGTGGCGGTGCAGGAGGCGGGACAGGGCGCGCACGGGGGCGGCTGCACGTGCGGCGGCTGTCCGCACGGCGCGCGCGAGGGGCACCGGCGCGCCGTGTCCGTGTTCGTCGCCAAGCGGGACGAGTACGCGGCCGGCCAGGGACTGCCCGCGGCCGTCGCCCACTCGGCGGGCGCCTCACGGCAGTGGGTCTCGGACGAGCTCACACAGTCCGCACGCGACGTCGCCGAGCGCTCCAGGGCCGAGGGCGAGGCCTGGCTGCGGCGGCTGTGGACGCGCACACTCGGCGTGGTCTGGGGCTCCTTCGCGGTCCTGCTCCTGGTCCAGGCGCTCACCGCGATCGGCTTCGGCTGGACGTCCGCCCGCACGGCCGGGCTCTTGGCGGCCCTGCTGACGGGCGGGCTGCTGACGTGCGCGGCGTACGCGCACCGGGCCCGCGGCGGTGTCCTCGCGCCGGTGATCGGCGAGGACAACCGGCTCTCGACCTCGCGTGCCGTGGCCGCCTGCTGGGTGCTCTTCGTCGTCTTCGCGGTCCTCGTCCTCGCGGGCGAACTTGCCGCCGCCTCGGGGCATCGGGACCGCGACGAACTGATCGCCGGCCTGGAACTCGCCCGCGCCGCCGGAACGGTGACCGTCCTCGCCGTGGCGTGCGCGGTGGCCGTCCTGGTGCGCAGGATCGTCAGTCTGCGGGTGCTCGGCCAGCGCCTGCAGAAGGTGCGCGCGGACCGGCCGCGGGCCGCCGACCCGCTCACCGACGACGCGGGCCGCGGCAGCTTCACCGACACGCAGTACGTCCTGGTCAGCGCCGTCGCCATGGTCTTCGCCGCCGTACGCCTCGCCCGGCGCCCCGGGCAGCTGCCCGACCTGCCGTGGGGCCTCGCCGTACTCGTGCTGGTCTCGGCCGCGACATACCTGGCCGGGAAATACGCCGAGGGCGGCCGTCCCGTGATCCTCTCCGTCGTCCGCGCCAGGGAGGCGGGCGACCTCGACGCCCCCATCCGCACGGGCGACGACATCGAGATCCGCGGCGCGGGATTCGTACCGCCGGGCGCCGGGGAAGCGGACCGGCTCGCCCGCACCGTCGTCCGCATCGGCACCGTCCACGTCCACGTGCCACTCGTCCCCGTGCCCGGCGGCTTCGCCAACCCGAGCGACGCGGTGCTGACCGTCCCCGTCCCGGTCGACGTCGAACCCGGCCGCGTCGACGTCCAGGTCGTCACAGCCGCGGGCGTGGAGACGAACCGCGTCACCATCGACGTCACGGACTGACCCACCGGCCCATCGACCCTGCCCTGACCTCGCCTTTCCTGTCCTGCCTCAACACACATCAGAACTCCCCCGGGCTTTTCGGATCGATGGTGTGGAACACGCCGCCCGCCGATGAGCAGCGACTCTGCCGCGTACGTATCGTCAGAGACGGGACAACGCGAGAGGCGGAGTGCCATGGCACACGGCATACGGACGAACAGTCACACCAGCCACGTCGGCCCCACCGGCCACCTCAGGCGCGATACGTGGCGGGCAGCCGCCTCCCGCTACGCCCTGCTCCCCCTGCGGATCTTCCTGGGCATCACCTTCATCTACGCCGGCCTGGACAAACTCACCGACAGCACCTTCCTGCAGGCGAGCGGCGCGGGCTCGATCGGCGCACAAATGGAGGGCATCCGCGACATCTCCGCCATCCCCTCTCTCGTCGATCTGGCCCTGAAGAGCCCCGTCGGCTTCGGCTACGCCATCGCCCTCGGTGAACTGGCCGTCGGCATCGGCACACTGATCGGACTCTTCGCCCGGGTCGCCGCGCTCGGCGGTGCGCTCATCTCCCTCAGCCTCTGGCTGACCATGAGCTGGCACGAGGAGCCCTACTACTACGGCAACGACCTGGCGTACCTGATGGCATGGCTGCCGCTGGTGCTCGCCGGGGCCTCGGTCTACTCGGTCGACGCCCTGCTCGCCGCCCGCCGCGGAAGGACCTCCGACCCTGGCCCTGCCCGCGACTCCGACTCCGGGTCCTAGTCCCCCGACGCCTTGGCGCCCCGGACGCGCTCGCCTCCGCGGGCGGCGCCCCTCGGGCGTATCCCGTGGACAGCCGCCGCCACGCCCGCGAGAAACAGGCCGGCCATCACGAGTGGCAGAGCGACGAACCACGGTGCGTCCCAGGCACCGCCCGCATCACCCGCGTACACGACGGCGACGGCCAGCAGGAAGAGGCCTGCCACCAGCTTGCCGGGGTGGAATTCATGACGTAGCACGGGTCACCTTCGCTTGTCCGATGCCGACTTCGAGGTGCAGATCGATTGTTCCGCCGTCCTTGCTGCCCGAGGGCGGCCGCAGCGTCACCTTCTTCTCGCGGCCCGGAGCGATGTCCAGGTCCTTGCTCTTGTCGTCCGGCAACACGATGTCGCCGACGCCCACTTCCGCGTTCAGCCGCACCGTGACGTCCTTCGGCACGATCACCCTCAGGTCACCCGCGCCGACCTCGGCGCCGGTCGTCAGCGTCCTGCCCCTGCCGATCTCGATCCTGCTCAGGTCGAGCGTGCCCCGGCCCAGCCCCACCTCGTACCGAGGCCGGACGTCCGTGGCCGCGGCCGGTATCCAGTCCGTGCGGGCGTAATGCGTGGTGATGTTCTTCGGCAGGGCCGCCGAGCCCGCGAGCAGCCCGGCGGTGACCACGGCGAGCACGATCGATCCCGCGCCCGTGCGCCCGAGGAAGGCACTGATCGCGATCCCGAGGCCGAACACCGCCAGCGCGCACGCGAGGCCGGTCTGCAGCGTCGTACCGAGCGGCTGCTCCTCCCAGGTCAGGCCAGTGCCGAGGCCGCCCGCGAGGAGTGCGGACAGGAACACCCAGCCGCCGATCCACCGTGGCCCGCGGGGCTTCGGCGGGGGAGCGGGGACGGCCTCGGTCGCTTTGCGGGGCCTGCCCCGGTGGCCCGCCACCCCGTACCGGACCTCGAGGCCTGGGAGGGTGTCCGGGCCCCAGAAGTAGCCGGTCATTCCGTCGTGCGTGCCGTCCTTGACTATGGGGTCGCGCCACCACGAGGGGCTTCCGGCGACAGGTGGCGCCTTCGCCTCGGGCGGGGCGTCCGCCGCCGCCTGTGCCGCCACCGGGTCGGTGTCGAGGGTGTCGCGCTGCTGCGACCAGTACCCCGCGCCCGCGAGGAGCAGGGCGAGGACGGCGGCGAAGGTCAGCGCCCCGCCGTTTTTCAACAGAGTGAGAAATACGCCGCAGCCGACGAGCGCGAAGAGCACGGCGGTCAGGGCCTGGCCGTCGACCCGGCCGGAGAGGAGCCTGCGCGCCTCGTTCTCCTCCTCGTCCTTGTCCGGCACGAAGAGCCACGCGAAGCCGTAGAAAACCAGGCCGAGGCCGCTGGTGATCGCGAGCACGGCAAGGCCGATACGGAAGATCACCGGGTCCATGTCGCACTGCCGGCCCAGTCCGGCACACACGCCGCCGATCTTCTTCTGCCGGCGGTCGCGGCGGAACTTCCGCTCCACCGCGGGCAGGTCCGCCGCGTGACTGCCCGCTCGACTGCTCGCGGGACCACCCGGCTCGCCGTGCGCGGTGCGCAGGGCATCGCGGAGGGCGGCCTCGGTCTCCGTCTCGGCGGGCTGCTGATCTGTCATGCGTCCATGGTGACGGCCGACGGCCCGCCGCGGCAGTCGGGAGGACCCTGGACGAACCCTGATATCGCCCCTGAGACTTTTCGGGCCGCACCCCTGACAGGGCCGGCGCAGGGGTTGAGATCAGGGAAGTCTCGGGGATCGACCCTGATGCTCACCGCCGTGCTCATGTGTGAATATCGATGACATGCCGGAAGCCGCCGCACCGCCCCTCGACGACGCCCGACCGCTGCGCAAGCTCTACCGCAGCGGTGACGGACGCTGGCTGGGCGGGGTCGCGCGGGGCCTGGCAGGGCACCTCGGGCTGCCCGTCGTATGGGTCAGGCTGATCTTCGTCGGCCTGTTCACGGCCGACGGCCTCGGCGCTCTGCTGTATGCGGCGTTCTGGTTCTTCGTCCCGCTCGGTATCGGCGGCGTGGACGCCGATCGCCCGCCCGCGGCCGTCACGAGCGAGACTTCGGCGGACGGCCGCCGCAGACTCGTGGCCCGCAAGCCCGACAAGGGACAGCTCGTCGCGCTCCTCGCGATGGTCGTCGTCGCCATGGTCTTCGTCGGCAATGTGGACCTCGACGGCTCGACCAGGGCCTATGTCATCCCGACCCTGCTCGTCGCCGCCGGTGTCGCCCTCGTCTGGCGGCAGGCCGACAATGCCCGCAGGGCCCGTTGGATGGCCGTCGGCCGCCGCAGACGCATCCTGACCCTCGCCCGGTCGGCGGCCGGAGTGCTTCTGGTCGGCGCCGGAGTCTCCGGCATCTTCGTGCTCCAGGGCTCCGCCGCACATCTGGGCGCCGTACTGCAGGCCTCGCTCGCCGTGCTCGTCGGCGTCGCGCTGCTCGCAGGCCCCTATCTCGTCCGCATGATGCAGGACCTCTCCGAGGAGCGGCTGATGCGCATCCGCGCCCAGGAGAGAGCCGAGGTCGCCGCCCATGTGCACGACTCCGTACTGCACACCCTGACCCTGATCCAGCGCAACGCGGAGAGCGCGGGCGAGGTGCGCCGCCTCGCCCGCGCCCAGGAGCGCGACCTGCGGGCCTGGCTCTACAAACCGGAGGGCACCGGCAAGGACGAGGACGAGGAGCCCGACACCCTCGCCGAGGCGGTCCGCCGCAGCGCCGCAGAGGTCGAGGACAAGCACGGCGTCCCCATCGAGGTCGTCGTGGTCGGCGACTGCCCGCTCGACGAGGGGCTGACCGCACAGATGCAGGCCGCGAGGGAAGCGATGGTGAACGCCGCCAAGTACGGTGGCGAGGGCGGTGCCGTGCAGGTCTTCGCCGAAGTCGAGGGGGAGACGGTGTTCGTGTCCGTCCGGGACCGCGGCCCCGGCTTCGATCTGGACTCCGTGCCGGACGATCGCATGGGCGTACGAGAATCAATCATCGGCCGCATGCAGCGCAACGGCGGCACGGCGCGGCTGCGCATGGTGCCGGGCGGCGGTACGGAAGTCGAGCTGGAGATGGAGAGGACGGCGACGACATGAGCGACGCGACCGGGGCGAACGGGCCCATGGAGCCGACCGGTTCGGACGAGGGCGGCGGTGCGGACGGGCGTCGTGTGCGAGTCGTCCTGGTCGACGACCACCGGATGTTCCGTACGGGAGTGCAGGCCGAGATCGGCCGTACCGACATCACCGGCGTCGAGGTGGTCGGCGAGGCCGCCGACGTCGATCAGGCGGTCACGGTCATCACGGCCACCCGGCCGGAGGTCGTCCTCCTGGACGTGCACCTCCCGGGCGGCGGCGGCGTGGAAGTGCTGCGCCGCTGCGCGCCGTTGATGTCCGCAGCGGAGAACCCGGTGCGCTTCCTCGCGCTCTCGGTCTCCGACGCCGCCGAGGACGTCATCGGCGTCATCCGGGGCGGCGCCCGCGGCTATGTCACCAAGACCATCACCGGCACCGACCTGGTCGACTCGATCTTCCGGGTGCAGGACGGCGACGCGGTGTTCTCGCCGCGTCTCGCCGGATTCGTCCTGGACGCCTTCGCCTCCACCGACGCGCCCCCGGTCGACGAGGACCTGGACCGCCTCACCCAGCGCGAGCGGGAGGTTCTGCGGCTCATCGCGCGCGGGTATGCCTACAAGGAGATCGCCAAGCAGCTCTTCATCTCCGTGAAGACGGTGGAGTCGCATGTGTCGGCGGTGCTGAGGAAGTTGCAGCTGTCCAACCGTCATGAGCTGACGCGATGGGCGACGGCGCGACGACTGGTCTGACCGGCCCCGTCGCGGCGCGGCCAGTCGGCCGGTGAGGGTCTTAGCGGTGTGTGGCGGTGGACCTGGGCGCCGCCGGGCCCAGGTTTCGCAGCGCCCACCGGTAGTGGCCGACGGCCTTCGCTGCGCCGAGCAGGCCCGTCAGCCACAGGACGAGGCCGGCGCCCATGCCGAGGACGACGTCGGCGTAGGTGTCGCGGCCCGGTTCGGCGTACGCGGCGGCCGTGAAGGACGACCAGAGGCCGAGCGTGCACACCGCGAGGGAGGACAGGAGCCAGAGGAGGCTGAGGCCGGGGGAGCGCAGCCGGGCGTCGGACAGCGGGTGGCTGTCCAGGGTGAACCAGGCGTCGGTGAGGTGGCGGATGCGCCGGTCGTGGCGGATGGAGAGGACGGCGCCGGTCACCGCGGGGGCCAGCACCGCCAGGCCGAGGACCGAGAGTACCGGGCCCAGGAGGAAGCCCGAGGTGTCGTCGCCCGCGAGCATCCGGAACGGCAGGATCAGCAGCGCCCAGCCGATGGCGCAGCCGAGACCGCACAGCCACCACAGCAGCAGACGTCCCACCCCGAGGTGCCGCCTCCGCAGTTCCATGAGGGCCATGCCGCGGTCGGTGAGCAGCGTCTGCCGGTCCGGCCAGGTGCGTAGGTACACGGGTGGCGGGGGCGGAGGCAGCGTACGGCTAGGCATGTGCGTGACATTACTGGCGGCGGTGTTTCCTGATCGCCGGGGGCCGGTTGCGTGGACCCGTCGCCGGTGGCGGTGGCGGTGGCGGTGGCGGCGGTGGCGGTGGCGGTGGCGGTGGGAGGCTCATGCCACGCGCGTGGCTCCCGCGAACGGCATCTGGTCGATCGGCGCGAGTCGTACCGGAGCGCTCGGGTTGGGGGCGTGGATCATCTGGCCGTTGCCGACGTAGAGGCCGACGTGGCTGATGCCGGAGTAGAAGAACACCAGGTCGCCGGGGCGCAGTTCGGAGCGGGAGACGCGCTTGCCCGAGGCGATCTGGGCGTAGGTGGTGCGCGGGAGTGCGACGCCCGCGGAGCGGTACGCGGCCTGGGTGAGGCCGGAGCAGTCGAAGGCGTTCGGGCCCGTGGCGCCCCAGACGTACGGGCTGCCGATCGCCTTGTACGCGTAGGAGACCGCGGAGGCGGCACGGGCGTTGGGTGCCTTGGAGGGGCCCGGAGAGGCGCCCAGAAGGGCGTGGCGGGTGCTCGAGCGGGTGGCGCGGCCGGTGGCGGGGGCGGTTGCGGGGTCGTTCTCGGGGTCCGTGAGTTCGGCGCGCTGGTCGGCGGTGAGCCGGGAAAGCAGCCGCTTGGCCTCGCCGAGCCTGCCGGTGATCGTCTTCTTGTGCTTCCTCAGCTCCGCCTGGCGGGCGCGGAGGCCGGCCAGGCGGTCGTCGGCCTCGCCGCGCAGCTGGCGCAGCTCCTGGAGCTGTTCGCGTACGTCGCGAAGGGCCACGGCCTGCCGACTGCCGGCCCGGTCGGCGAGTGACGCGCGGTCCAGGAACTGGGCCGGGTCGGAGGAGAGCACGAGTTGGACGGAGGGGTCGATGCCACCTGCGCGGTACTGCGCGGCGGCGTACGAACCGAGGCTGTTGCGGGCGGTGTTGAGCTTCTCTGTCGTGCGGGCCGCCTCGTCGCGCAGCTCGCCGAGCGATTTTTCGGCCTTTTCGGCCTTCTCCTTCGCGCCGTTGTACTTCTCGGTCGCCGTCTCCGCCTCGCGGTAGAGCGCGTCGACCTTGGACTTCACCTCGGTGGGGCTGAGCTGCGGGTCCGCGTGCCCCGTGCCGTCGAAGGCGGTGGCCGAGGCGGCTCCCGCGAGGGCGAGGGTGGCGGCGGTACGGACTGTGCTGCCGCTGAGCGAGCGCTGTCTGGGCTTGCGGTGCGCTGCCACGAAGAGGGGCTCCTTACGTGTCCGGCGGCGACCCGCACAGGGGGAGCAGGCCGCCGCCGGGTTTCTCGGCGGTGGTGACCGACGGCCGTCCCGGACCGGACGGCGTTGGGGAGCCGGTCACCTGAGGAAGGACGCTAAACCTGACCGTCACGGGTTGGTGACGGATTGCGCGCAAGTGGCGGAAGCGGGCGGCCCAGTGACCGCCCGTGACCGGGTCGCTCGCGGGGTAGTTGTCGCTTCGGGTGTGGCTGTGACCGATGGCTCGATTGCGGTGTGCCTGTCGCGGAGTAGTGGTACAGGGGCGGTTATCGGGAGCGCCGGACGCCCCGGCTAGGCTCCGGCCTCATGGACCTACTCATCCATCTCTTCGTCGGCCTGCACATCATCGGCATCGCCTCGCTCCTGGGTGGTTTCCTGACCCAGATGAAGCAGATGGGCCAGGGTGTCGCCCGTTTCAACTTCGCGATGCTGCACGGTGCGCTCGTCATGCTCCTGACCGGTGTGGTCCTGGTGGGCCTCAACCAGGCGGACGACAACCCGGTCAACAACGTCAAGATCGGCATCAAGCTGGGCCTGCTGATCGTGATCCTCGCGCTGGTCTATGTGAAGCGGGACGAGGAGAAGGTCGACAAGAGCGTGTTCGGCGCGGTCGGCCTGCTGACCATCGCGAACATCTTCATCGCGGTGCTGTGGACGTAGGGTTTCCGCCTCTATGCGTTTACGCGTTTCCGCCGCTACGCGCGCGTGGCCCGCACCCTCCGGGGATGCGGGCCACGCGCGCGTAGCGGGTGCTTTCCGTTGCGAGGGGTGCCGTCGGGCGGGATGCCGTGGGGCGGCCCGGCGCCGTTACGCGGGGCGCACCACGCTGTGGATCGGCATGTAGTAGATCGACTCGACGCGGACGTTCGCGCCCGGCTTGGGGGCGTGGATCATCTTGCCGTTGCCGATGTAGATCCCCACGTGGCTGATGTCGTCGTAGAAGAAGACCAGGTCACCGGGTTTGGCGTCGGCGGTCTTCACAGTCGTGCCGACCTTCACCTGGTCCCAGGTGGTGCGCGGCAGGGAGATTCCGGCGGCCTTCCACGCGTCCTGGGTGAGTCCGGAGCAGTCGTAGGAGTCCGGGCCGGTGGCGCCCCAGACGTACGGCTTGCCGATCTGGGCCTGCGCGAAGGCGATCACTTTGGCGGCCTTGGTGGCGTAGCCGCCGTCGGTACTGCCTGAGCCCGCACCGGAACCCGAGCCGGAGCCGCTGCCCGCGTCCGAACCGGAACCGGAGCCCTGGCCCTCCTCGCGTTCCTTCTCCCCCTGGGCGGCCTCCGCCTTGCGCTTGCGCTCCGCCTCGGCCGCCTGCTGGCGCGCCAGCTTCTCGGCCTTGCGCTTGGCCTCCTGCTTCTTCTTCCGCTCGATCTCCGCGAGCCGCGCCTTCTCCTCCGCCGTCAGCTTCGACAGGAGTTCGCGCGCGTCGCCCAGCTTCTTCTGGACGGTCTGCTTGCTCGTCTTCAGGTCGTCCCGCGCATCGCTCAGGGTCTCGAGGCTCTTCGCGGCCTTCGCGCGCTGCCTGGTCGCCGACGCCTGCTGCGTCTGGTAGTCGTCGACCGCCTTCTTCTGGCGTGTGGTCAGCCGGTCCGCCAGGTGGTTCTGGTCGAAGTAGCCCTGCGGGTCGTCGGCGAGCATCATCGTGGCCGTCCCGGAGACGGCGCCGGTGCGGTACTGCGCGGCGGCGAACGAGCCGAGCTCCTTGCGGGCGTCGTTCAGCCTGTCGGTGCGCCTGGCCACGTCGTCGAGCAGCCGGTCGACCCGCTTGCGCTGCTTGTCGGTGTGTTCCTTGGCCGAGTTGTACTTCTGGGTGGCCACACCGGCCTGCTGGTAGAGCTCGTCGACCTTCTTCTGGACCTCTTCGAGGGTGGGCTTCGCCGGCGGGGAGGGCGCTGCCTGAGCGCTCTGCGACAGGAGGGCGACGGAGGTGAGGGCCGCCGTCGTGATGCCGAGGGCGGGGGCCGTGCGTAGGCCGGTCGAGCGGGTCCGCGGCTTGCGGTGCGACGCCAAGGGAGGCGACTCCTTCCGTAGACCGCCTACCGGGTTAGCTGTCGGGTTCGGGCGGATGGTACGGAAGGTTGCCCTACGGTCCCGTACTGCGTACGGGACCGATTCACCCCAAGTTTTCGGTGGGTCCCCGGCTCCGAACGGGTCGGACTCGGCGGAGGCCACCCGTTCCCGGCGGGTTCGCCGGTGGGGGACGAGCGGCCCGGGCAGCACGCTAGCCAACTCGTGTGGCCGCTGTGAAGGTTGATGTTCGATATGCCCGATACATTTTCGTGACTTTTCACGGCCTTGACGCGGTCATGCTGCACAGATGCGAAGCGCATGCGGAGCGTGACCGTCCGGAGGCGGGGGGTAGGCGAGGTGTGAGGTGACCGGAACCCGCAGCGGGTTGTCAGTGGGGCCGCCTAGACTCGGTAGGCGATGAGCAGCCTCTTTGACGACAGCTTCCTGGCGGACCTGCAGCCTTCCCGGGCCGCGGACGAAGCGCCCCCGCCGCCCCCCGAGGACAGCGCCCCGGAGCCCATTCCGGACGATCTGTTCGACGGGAAGTTCGACGCGCCCATGACCCGGGACGCGCACTACCGCGACGGCGCCCCGCGCCCGGTCATCGACCCGGCGACGCTCCTCGACGGGCTGAACGAGAACCAGCGCGCGGCCGTCGTGCACGCAGGATCCCCGCTGCTCATCGTCGCCGGTGCCGGTTCCGGCAAGACCCGCGTACTGACCCACCGCATCGCGTACCTGCTCGCCGAGCGCGGTGTGCACCCCGGCCAGATCCTCGCGATCACCTTCACGAACAAGGCCGCGGGCGAGATGAAGGAACGCGTCGAGCAGCTCGTGGGCCCGCGGGCGAACGCGATGTGGGTGTCGACCTTCCACAGCGCCTGCGTCCGCATCCTGCGCCGCGAGTACAAGAAGCTGGGCTTCACGTCCTCCTTCTCGATCTATGACGCCGCGGACTCCAAGCGGCTGATGGCCCTGGTCTGCCGCGACCTCGACCTCGACCCGAAGAAGTTCCCGCCGAAGTCCTTCAGCGCCAAGATCTCGAACCTCAAGAACGAGTTGATCGACGAGGAGGACTTCGCGGGCCGGGCGGCCGACGGCTTCGAGAAGACCCTCGCCCAGGCCTACGCGATGTACCAGTCACGCCTCCGCGAGGCGAACGCGCTGGACTTCGACGACCTGATCATGACGACGGTCCACCTGCTGCGCGCCTTCCCGGACGTCGCCGAGCACTACAGGCGCCGCTTCCGGCACGTCATGGTCGACGAGTACCAGGACACCAACCACGCGCAGTACGCACTCGTGCGCGAGCTGGTCGGCCCCTCCGGAGGCGAGGGCGACGACCCCGCCGAGCTGTGCGTGGTGGGCGACGCGGACCAGTCCATCTACGCCTTCCGCGGCGCCACCATCCGCAACATCCTCCAGTTCGAGGAGGATTACACCGACGCGACGACGATCCTCCTCGAGCAGAACTACCGCTCCACGCAGACGATCCTGACGGCCGCGAACGCGGTCATCGAGCGCAACGAAAGCCGCCGCCCGAAGAACCTGTGGACCAACCAGGGCGCGGGCGCGCGCATCACCGGATACGTCGCCGACACCGAGCACGACGAGGCACAGTTCGTCGCCGACGAGATCGACCGCCTCACCGACGCGGGCGACGCCAAGGCCGGCGACGTGGCGATCTTCTACCGGACGAACGCGCAGTCCCGTGTCTTCGAAGAGATCTTCATCCGCGTCGGCCTGCCCTACAAGGTCGTCGGCGGAGTCCGCTTCTACGAGCGCAAGGAGGTCCGCGATGTCCTTGCCTACCTGCGCGTTCTCGCCAACCCCGAGGACGCGGTCCCGCTGCGCCGCATCCTGAATGTACCGAAGAGGGGCATCGGCGACCGTGCGGAAGCGATGATTGACGCGCTCTCGCAGCGCGAGAAGATCTCCTTCCCGCAGGCCCTGCGCCGCGTCGACGAGGCGTACGGAATGGCGGCCCGCTCGGCCAACGCCGTCAAGCGGTTCAACACGCTCATGGAGGAGCTGCGGACCGTCGTCGAGTCCGGCGCGGGCCCGGCCGTCGTCCTGGAAGCCGTCCTCGAACGCACCGGGTACCTCGCCGAACTGCAGGCCTCCACCGACCCGCAGGACGAGACACGCATCGAGAACCTCCAGGAACTCGCCGCCGTGGCCCTGGAGTTCGAGCAGGAGAACAGCCGGGCGGAGGGTGACGAGGGAGCCGCGGCCCCGGCCGGTACGCTCTCCGACTTCCTGGAGCGTGTCGCCCTGGTCGCCGACTCCGACCAGATCCCCGACGAGGAGGACGACGGCTCCGGAGTCATCACGCTGATGACCCTGCACACCGCCAAGGGCCTCGAATTTCCCGTCGTGTTCCTGACCGGCATGGAGGACGGCGTGTTCCCGCACATGCGCGCCCTCGGCCAGGTCAAGGAGTTGGAGGAGGAGCGCCGCCTCGCCTACGTGGGCATCACGCGCGCGCGGGAACGGCTCTACCTGACCCGGTCGTCCATGCGCAGCGCCTGGGGCCAGCCGTCGTACAACCCGCCGTCGCGCTTCCTCGAAGAGATCCCGGACGCCCATCTGGACTGGAAGCGGACGGGTTCCGTCGGCGCACTGGCGTCGTCCGGCTCCGGTGGTTCGGGCCCGGCCGGGGGCATCGCCTCGACGCTGTCGTCCTCGCGCTCGCGTTCCGGGGGCGCACAGGGCTTCGCCACGCGCCGTGCCTCGGAGAAGCCGGTCGTCGCGCTGGCCGTCGGCGACCGTGTCACGCACGACCAGTTCGGCCTCGGCACGGTGGTCGGAGTGAAGGGCACGGGGGCGAACGCCGAGGCGACGGTGGACTTCGGAGAGCCCAAGCCGAAGCGTCTGCTGCTGCGGTACGCGCCGGTGGAGAAGCTGTAGCAGGGCGGTTCGGAGACAGGCTCTGAGGTCTGCCGGGCAGGCTCTCGCGGGTCTGTCGGGCAGGCTCTTACGTCGGGTCGAGGCCGTGGCTGCGCAGCCACGGCAGCGGGTCGATCGCCGAGCCGCCGCCGGGCCGCACCTCGAAGTGCAGGTGCGGTCCTGTGGAGTTGCCGGAGTTCCCGGAGAAGGCGATGGGCTCGCCCGCCTTCACGGGGCCGCTGGAGA
The DNA here is from genome assembly GCF_056433985.1 of Streptomyces sp. NPDC044106. Lineage (NCBI taxonomy): Bacteria > Bacillati > Actinomycetota > Actinomycetes > Kitasatosporales > Streptomycetaceae > Streptomyces > Streptomyces sp. NPDC044106. The sequence goes on along the minus strand of NZ_JBWKFZ010000009.1, from coordinate 68,596 downwards.
TCTTGTGCGTGGAGAGGTGGCAGTACCACGTCTCCGTGCCGTCCTTGGCGGTCACGATCGCCATGTTGCCGTAGGCGCTGTTCCACTTCGTGGAGACGGTGCCGTCGGTCGCGGCCAGGACCTCCGTGCCGTACGACACCGGGAAGTCGATGCCGGAGTGCGCGGACATCCAGTTGACGCCCGCCTGTCCGTAGTACGCGCTCAGGCCGTGCTGCTTCACCGGCAGGACGAACTTGGGTCGCAGCCGCTCCTTGCGCGCCGCCTCGGCGGCCGCCTTCTTCTGGGCGGCGACCTTCTGCGCCTTGAGGTCGATGCGTTCCTGGGTGCGGCTCGCGCGGTCCGCGAAGTCGCCCGCGTCCGCCGAGAGGTTCGCCAGCTGGGTGTCCAGCTTGTTGTTGGCGGCGGAGGGCTGCACGGACGTGGGGTCCGGGGCCGACGCCGTCGTGTCCTTGGTCTCGTCCCCGCTGAAGTTGCCGACGGAGGCGGCGGCCACGCCGGCCACGCCCATCACGCAGGCCGAGGGCACCGCGACCGTGAGGAGTGCGGAGCGCTTGGCGGGGGAGCGGCGTCGGGTGCGTGATCCGCCTCCGGTTCCGCTTCCGCTTCCGTTTGCGCCGGGGGTGCCGCTGCCCTTGCCTCGGGAGGCGCGGCGGCCGGGGGTCCGGGGCTCCTCGGCCGCGTCGGGGGAGGCGCTCCGGGCATTGGGGTCGGTCTCGGGGGCGTCCTCGGGGTGCGTGGATTCGGACGACGGGTCCATGTCCTGCGCTTCGCCCGCCGAGTTCCACGTCGTCGCGTCGTACGCGCCCGTGTCGAAGGTCTGCGTGTCCCACTGGCCGGTTCCCGGACCCTGGTCCCAGGCGGCGGTGTCCCACTGGCCGGCCGGTTCGGGGCCCGGCTGCGACGGAATGTCGGCGAGCTGCCGATGGCCGCCGGTCGCCCACATCGAGGCGGTGTCGAAACTGCCGGTGTCGAAACTGCCGGTTTCGTAGCTGCCGGTGTCGAAACCGCCCGTGCCATGACCGCCGCCGTCGTACGTGGCGGCGTAGTACTGCGCGGCGTACGCGTCGTGGGTGAGCGTCTGTTGCGGGCCGGTGGTGGTCGCCCACTGACCCGTGTCCTGCTGGTCGCCCGGCAGGTCGCCGAAAAGGGGGTCGGTCGCGAAGGTGCCGGTGTCAAAAGTGCCGGTGTCGAGCGTGCCGGTGTCGTAGGCGCCGGCGGAGTACGAGTCGTAGCCGCCGTGCTGGGCGCTCTGTTGGTCGTACGGCGCGTAGTGCGCGTAGTCGGCGCCGGGAGCCGAGGACGGGGGAGTCGAGCTCCCCGACGGGTGACGGTCGTTCACCAACTTCTCTTTCGCCTCGGCAGCAGGGGCAGAGCAGTGCGGTGACTGTACCCGGCGGTATACGGACACGACAATCTTCGGCAGGTTTCATGGTTTCAGGAAACGGGCATTCGGCCGTCTTTCGGGGGACTGCGGGCGCAGCCTTGGCCCTGCGTTCGATCTGCGTTCGATGTTTCCGCGGGTCAGGCGACCGTCAGCCCGCCCGGTGCGCTCCGGGCATCGGCTCCCGGGTTCGCCAGGTCGAGCGCCTGGCGTATGCCGGTCGCGACCGCCGGATGCACCGGCAGTGCGAGATGGCCGATTCCGGTTACCCGGACGTTCTGCGCGGTCAGGTCGGGGTGGTCGACGCAGGCTGATTTCAGCGGATCCATGATCTGGTCCAGATCGCTCCAGAAGCTGACGAACTGCGTGCGACAGCCGGGCGCCGGTTCCCTCAGCTCCTCGATCACGTCGGAGCCCGGTCGCATCTGGCGGACGATCGGGTGCGCGTCGGCGAGCGGCATGACGCGGGTGCCGGAGTGCGGTGTCCCCAGCGTGACCAGGGTGCGGATCCGTGCGTCCCCGCCGAGCCGTTGCGCGTAGTAGCGGGCGATCAGGCCGCCGAGGCTGTGCCCGACGACGTCGATCCGGGCGTGGCCCGTGCGCTCGCAGATCTCCTCGATGTGCCGGCCGAGCAGCTCGGCGGCGACGCGGATGTCGCAGGTCAGCGGCGAGTAGTTGAGGGACTCCACACGGCGGCCGCCGTGTTGTGACAGGGCGCGGCGGAGCAGGACGAAGACGGAGCGGTTGTCGATGAAACCGTGCAGGAGAAGGACCGGCGGCCTGCCGTTCGGCGGGAGGCGCGGAGCGTCCGGGGGCGGCTGGACGGGCGCGGCCCTGCGCTCCTGGGTGATGCCCGAGGGGTAGAGGAGGAGGTGGCCCGTGAGGATCGTCAGCTCCAGAGCCGTCGCTTTGAGGAGGGCCACGGAGAGGCCCGCGACCTTCGTCGGCAGGGCGGGGAGGCGGAGTGCCAGGAGGGGGAGCGCGAGGAGGGGGAGCGCGAGGGGGAGGAGGCGTGGGTGTGCGGAGGGTGGGTTCGCTGGGGACGGGCGTGCGGGGGATGGGCGTGTGGAGGGTGGACGTGTGGGGGATGAGTGTGTGGAGGGTGGGCCGAGGCCGAGGAGTTTCGGCAGCAGGGCGGTGAGTGGGCGAAAGGGGCGGGCCCCTGTGACCGGCATCGTCGACCTCCCGATTGGCGCACGGAAGGACGGCTCTGTCCCCCGTGTGCCCTAGGGGGAGTCGCGGTCGAGGAGTCGGCTGAGCGTCGGCGATCCGGGCTCCGCGGAGTCGTGCCCCCGTGCCCCCGTTGCCCCGCCGACGTGCGGTGTCACCACGCCGTGCGGCTGCCGGCGCGGTGGTCCGGCGATCTCGATGTGGCTCCCCTCGCGCTTGGCCCGAAGCGGAGCGTGAGCCCCTGGGCAACGGACGGGCGCGCAGCGAACGTGTCCCAACGTGTGATTTCCCCCTCGCTCCACACCGTGAAACTGCCGCTTGAGCGATGCTGTAGATAACGTTCGTTCACTTCCCCGGCCGGTGCGGTGCGGGGTATCTGTACCGGGACCGGCTGTTGTCGGTCGACGGTACGGACATCGGTACATGGAGGCAGTGATGGGTGTGGCAGCCGGGCCGATCCGCGTGGTGGTCGCCAAGCCGGGGCTCGACGGGCACGATCGCGGGGCCAAGGTGATCGCGCGGGCGTTGCGTGACGCCGGTATGGAGGTCATCTACACCGGGCTGCACCAGACGCCCGAGCAGGTGGTGGACACCGCGATCCAGGAGGACGCCGACGCGATCGGTCTCTCCATCCTCTCCGGTGCGCACAACACCCTGTTCGCGCGGGTGCTGGAGCTCTTGAAGGAGCGGGACGCGGAGGACATCAAGGTCTTCGGCGGCGGCATCATCCCGGAGGCGGACATCGCGCCGTTGAAGGAGAAGGGTGTCGCGGAGATCTTCACGCCGGGGGCCACGACCACCTCGATCGTGGAGTGGGTCCGGGGGAATGTGCGGCAGGCTGCGGGGGCGTAGGCGGCTGCGCTTGGGCGGGGGGCGCTTTGGGGTCGGCCGAGGCGGGGCCTCGCGGCGGCGTGGGCGGGTTTGTTTGGGCTCGGGTCTGCGCCGGTTCTGCGTCTGTGGGGCGGGGCCGCGGGGGTATGTGCGTACTCGTTATCCCTGCGTCACGCTGCACGAACAACGGGGCTACAGCGTGCTCGGTGCTCCGTTCGCACATACCCCCACGTCCCCTCCGGCCGGTTTCGCGGCTGCGAGCCGGTGGGGGTGCACCTGCTGGCCCCGGGGGCCGTTCTCGGCTGCGGGCCGGTGGGGTCTGCTTTTGCCGGTCGGCCAGGGCCGTGACCTCGAAGGTTCGCCGGGTAGGCCAGGTAGCCTGCCCGCAGGGGGAGTTGACGTCGCGCGTATGGTGGAGAGGAAACGCATCAACGCCCGTCAAGGCTGTGAGCCGGGCGGGCCGAGCGGGGGAAGAAAGGTGCGTGCCCGATGACGGTCGGGCTCCTCTCCACGATTGCTGCCGTGTTCTACGGGGGCACGGTCTCGATCCTCGCCCTGACTGCGACCTTTGCGCGGCGTGGCACGCTGCGGCGTGAAGCGCGCAGCACCCTTGCTGTCCTGGTGCCGGGGGGAGCGGTGGAGTCGCAGCAGGTAGACCGCGCCGCCCCAAGATGATGCAGACCGGAGCGCCGACCCCGGACAGATCCGAAAGACAGGCCCTAGGGGGCCTCGTGTCGCGGGGTGAGTTCGTCGTGGATCGCCGCGCGGAGGCGGAGCGTGGTCACCAGGCGCTGGAACGCTTCGGACCAGTAGCTTCCCGCGCCGGGTGACGCGTCCTCCGGCTCGTCGGGGACGGCCGTCAGCGCTTCCAGGCGGACCGCCTCCGCCGGGTCCAGGCAGCGTTCGGCGAGGCCCATCACTCCGCTGAAGCTCCAGGGGTAACTGCCCGCGTCGCGCGCGATGTTCAAGGCGTCCACCACGGCGCGGCCCAGTGGTCCGGCCCACGGCACCGCGCAGACGCCGAGCAGCTGGAACGCCTCGGACAGGCCGTGCGCCGCGATGAAGCCGGCCACCCAGTCGGCCCGTTCGGCGGCGGGCAGCGAGGCGAGCAGTTTGGCGCGTTCCGCGAGCGACACGGCGCCCGGTCCCGCTGCGTCGGGAGACGCGGGGACGCCGAGCAGCGCTCTGGACCAGACCGCGTCCCGTTGCCGTACCGCCGCACGGCACCAGGCCGCGTGCAGTTCGCTCCGCCAGTCGTCCGCCACCGGGAGTGCCACGATCTCGGCGGGCGTGCGGTTGCCGAGCCGGGGCTGCCAGGTGGCGAGCGGGGCCGCGTCGACCAACTGACCGAGCCACCAGGAGCGTTCGCCGCGGCCGGTGGGGGGTTTCGGCGTGACGCCGTCCCGCTCCATGCCCGCGTCGCACTCGTGCGGGGCCTCGACGGTGAGCGTTGGCGTGTCCGATGTGTGGTCGAGGGCCACGCAGGAGGCCGCGCGTGCGGACATCCGGCCGGCCAGGGCCGAGCCGGGGAGCGCGGAGAGCAGCTCCGCCGCGGTGGAGCGGACGTTGCGACTGCGGTCGGTGAGGGCCTGCTCCAGGAACGGCTCGTCCTCCGCCGACAGGCCGGTGCGCAGCGAGTCCAGGAACATCAGACGGTCCTCCGCCCGCTCCGTCGACCAGGTGGAGGTGAGCAGGTCACGGGCGGTACGGGCGTCGTGGGCGCGCAGCGCCGTGAGGAGGGCGACGCGCTCGGCGAAGAGGCCCTCCTCCCAGAGCCGGCGGATTTCGAGCTCGTCGTCGGTGGAGGGGAGCGCCACGCCGCCGCTGGGGGTCGCGCGGAGTGCGAACTTCCAGTCGGAGTTCAGGCGGGCCAGCCACAGGGCTCGCGGGCCGGCGAAGGTGAGGGCCTGGGGGCGGAGGTCCGTGCGACCGCGTGCCGCGTTCAGGAGGGCGGGCAGCAGTTCGGGCGGCGCTCCGTATCCCCGGGAGTTGGCCAGGGCCAGCCACTGGGGGAGGAGCTCCATCAGGTCCGGCGCCGCGCCCCGGCGGCCGCCGCTGCCGGTTCCGGGCTGGTCGGTGAGGAGCGTCGCCAGCCTGCGCCTTGCGGCGGACGGCACCGGTGGCCTCGGGTCGTCCGCCGCCGGTTCGGGCGGGGCGGCGGCCGGAGCCGGGCGCAGTCCGGCCCTGCGGCGCACCGTCTGCACCGCCGCCGCGTCCAGGAGGGCGATCGGCGCCTCCTTGCCGGGCGGGTGCAGTGCGGCCGGAAGGGCGCGCCGGTCGGTGCCCAGCAGCGCCGTTGTCACCAGGTCGTCCCATGACGGGTGGGGGGCGGGGGCGGCGGGTGTGGTGGTCATGTCCGTCTGTCTCCTGGGGTGCGTTCCTCAGAGTTGCCTGTCCTGGGGCTTCGTGTGGCATGAGGGTCCGCCCTGGGCGAGAGCGTGCCTGCGCCGGGGCGCAGGCGGGGGTCAAAGGCAGGCCCTCAGCACAGCGACACCGTCCCTTCCGACTCCTTCGGCCAGGCCGCCAACGGGGTGAAGCCCTGGTGACCGCACTCGCCGAACACGGTCAGCGGTGCGCCTCCGGAGACGGCTACCAGGCGCCACAGGCTTGGCCTCGACAGGGCGGACGGCGTCAGCGGCAGCGCCGAGCCGCCTCCGGCGTCCGCCAGTTGCCAGGCCCCCTCGGCCTGGGTCGGTATCACCTCGGAGAGCGTGACCGGCCACGAGTCCAGCCACGGGTCCCCGCGCAATGCCTCGCCGTACCTGGCGGCTGCCTCGTCCGTCCGTACGCCCGGTGGGCGGTGCGAGGTGGGCGCCGGCGCCGTGAACTGTTCGCCCAGGTCCGCGCGGAGCTGCCCCGCGCCTGGATAGCCGGTCACCTCGGCGTCGAGCGCGAGGCCGACGGGGAGGGCGAGGTCGGGCGCGCGGCCCGCCGCCCCGTAGGAGAGGAGGAGCGCGGTGCGGCCGGATTCCGTGCCGTACAGCCAGATGCGGCGAGTGGTGAGTCTGCTGTCCGCCGTGTCGTACTGCGCGAGGACCAGCCAGCGGTCCCGCACCGGTGGGCTCTCCGGCCGGGCGGGCAGGCCCACACGGGAACGGACCGTCGCGGCCAGCTCGGCCGGCAGCCGGTCGCGGTGGAGCCAGCCCTGGTCGAGGAGGTGGAGCAGCGCGCACTCCTCCAGGAGACGCACCGGCCAGCCAGGACCGGACGACGGTATGGCCCCCAACTCCCTTACCCGCGCTGCCAGCCCCGGGGCCTGGGCGTCGACCATGCGGGCCGCTGTCTCCTCCCACAGTCCGTACCCCGCCTGCTCCGCCGACGCGGTGCCGCCGCGGAGCAGGTCGGACAGGCGCTGCTCCAGCTCCGTCACGCCCGCGGTGATCCGTGCGGCTCGCTTCTCCGCCCTTCTGCGTGCCGCCTCCGGGTCGGCGGGGGCGGTGGGCGCCGGGGCGGAACTCCGGTCGGTCTCCGTTCTCTTACAGCGTGCGGCCAGCCATTCCCCGGCCCAGGCCGGCGGTTCGGCGTTCTCCGGAACCGTGCCGTCCGCCCCCGCCCAGATCAGCAGCAGTCCCAGCGCGTGCTTGCACGGGAACTTGCGGCTCGGACAACTGCACTTGTACGCCGGGCCCGTCGCGTCCGCCAGGTCGACGACCGTCTGATACGGCTTGCTGCCACTGCCCTTGCACAGCCCCCACACCGTCCCCTCGTCGGTACTGCCCGCCTCCGACCATGGGCCGGCAACGCCGAGTTTGCTCCCCGCCTTGCGTGACGGAGCGTCAGGAGCCAGTGCGAGCACCTGATCCGCCGTCCAGCGCACCCCCTGCTGAGTCATGTCTCGAAGGTAGGCGCTGCCACTGACAATCGACCTTGCCATCGGTATCTGGGCAGGTCAGAGCCGTGCGGCGGTCGATTGTCAGTGGCGTGGTGCACGGTGGAGACACATCCGGGCCAGATGCGCCCGGACGAGCTGGAGGGGGATCGCTCCATGACCGTTTCCGTCGACGGTGCGCAGGCCTTGCGGCCGCACGCCGAGAACGCCTTCGCCGCCGAACTGGCCGCGCTCGCCGCGCAGGACGACCGGCCGAGGCCGCAGCGGTGGAAGCTCTCGCCGTGGGCCGTCGCGACGTACCTGCTCGGCGGCACCCTGCCGGACGGCACAGTGATCACGCCGAAGTACGTGGGCCCGCGCCGCCTCGTCGAGGTCGCCGTCACCACGCTCGCCACCGACCGCGCCCTGCTGCTGCTCGGCGTGCCAGGCACCGCCAAGACATGGGTGTCCGAGCACCTCGCCGCCGCCGTCAGCGGTGACTCGACGCTGCTCGTGCAGGGCACGGCGGGCACACCGGAGGAAGCGATCCGGTACGGCTGGAACTACGCCCAGCTGCTCGCGCACGGCCCCAGCCGCGACGCGCTCGTGCCCAGCCCCGTCATGCGGGCGATGGCCGAGGGCATGACGGCGCGCGTCGAGGAACTGACCCGCATCCCGGCCGACGTGCAGGACACGCTGATCACGATCCTGTCGGAGAAGACGCTGCCGATCCCGGAGCTCGGCCAGGAGGTCCAGGCCGTCCGCGGCTTCAACCTCATCGCCACCGCCAACGACCGCGACCGCGGTGTCAACGACCTGTCGAGCGCCCTGCGCCGCCGCTTCAACACCGTCGTCCTGCCGCTGCCGGAGAGCGCGGACGCCGAGGTCGACATCGTCGCGCGCCGGGTCGACCAGATCGGCCGCTCCCTCGACCTGCCGACCGGCCCGGAGGGCATCGACGAGATACGCCGCGTCGTCACCGTCTTCCGCGAACTGCGCGACGGCGTCACGGCGGACGGGCGTACGAAGCTGAAGTCGCCCAGCGGCACGCTGTCCACCGCCGAGGCCATCTCCGTCGTCACCAACGGGCTCGCGCTGTCGACCCACTTCGGAGACGGCGTGCTGCGCGCCGGTGACGTGGCGGCCGGCATCCTCGGCGCCGTCGTGCGCGATCCCGCGGCGGACCGGGTGATCTGGCAGGAGTACCTGGAGGCGGTCGTGCGGGAACGCGACGGCTGGAAGGACTTCTACCGCGCGTGCCGCGAGGTGAGCGCATGACCAACGCGGGGGCGCGGGAACCGCTGCTGCTCGGGGTGCGACACCACGGGCCGGGCTCCGCGCGCGCGGTGCGGGCCGCGCTGGAGGAGGCACGGCCGGACGTCGTCCTCGTGGAGGGGCCCCCGGAGGCCGACGGACTGGTGGGGCTCGCCGCCGACGAGGGGATGCGGCCGCCCGTCGCGCTGCTCGCGCACGTGGTGGGCGAGCCGGGCCGTTCCGCGTTCTGGCCGCTCGCGGAGTTCTCCCCGGAATGGGTCGCCATCCGGTGGGCGCTCGCGCAGGGGGTGCCGGTGCGCTTCATCGACCTCCCGGCGGCGCACTCGCTCGCCCTGCGTGCGGAGGAGGAGGCGGAGGAGGGTGAGGACGATGGCGATGGCGGTGGTGAGGGGAGGGGCGTCGAAAAGGAGGGCGAAAAGGAGGGCGAGAAGGGGGGCGGTGGGGGTGATGTGCGGATCGATCCCATCGCCGTGCTCGCCGGGACCGCGGGGTACGACGACCCCGAGCGCTGGTGGGAGGACGTGGTCGAGCACCGGGGGTCGGGGGGCGACGCGTTCGCTCCGTTCGAGGCACTGAGCGAGGCGATGGAAGCCCTGCGCGAGGCCTACGGGGACGGCGGGCACGGCCGTGACCTGGTGCGCGAGGCGTACATGCGGATCCAGGTGCGGGCCGCGGGCAAGGAGTTCGGCGCCGGACGGGTCGCCGTGGTGTGCGGGGCCTGGCACGTCCCGGCGCTGCGCCGCAGGACCACCGTGGCCGCCGACCGGGCGCTGCTCAAGGGGCTTCCCAAGGTGAAGGCCGAGATGACGTGGGTGCCCTGGACCCACCGCAGGCTCTCCCGCGCCAGCGGGTACGGCGCGGGGATCGACTCCCCCGGGTGGTACGGCCACCTGTTCGGCGCACCCGACCGGCCCCTCGAACGCTGGATGACGAAGGTCGCGGGGCTGCTGCGCGACGAGGACCGGCTCGTCTCGTCCGCGCACGTCATCGAAGCGGTACGGCTCGCCGACACGCTGGCCGCGATGCGGGGCAGGCCACTGGCCGGGCTCACCGAGACGACCGACGCGGTGCGGGCGGTGATGTGCGAGGGGTCCGACGTGCCGCTCGCCCTCGTGCACGACAAGCTCGTCGTCGGGGACGTGCTGGGGGAGGTGCCGGAGGCGGCGCCCGCGGTGCCGTTGCAGCGGGACCTGACGCGGCTCCAGCGCAGGCTGCGCCTGGCGCCGGAGGCGTTGGAGCGGGAGCTTGAGCTCGACCTCCGTAAGGAGAACGACGCCGCGCGCAGCAGGCTGCTGCACCGGTTGCGACTGCTCGGCATCGGCTGGGGCGAGCCGATGGTGTCCCGGGGGAGCACGGGGACGTTCCGCGAGACGTGGCGGCTGCGGTGGGAGCCGGAGCTGTCCGTGCGGGTCGCGGAGGCCGGGGTGTGGGGGACCACGGTTCTGGGCGCGGCCACGGGCAAGGCCTCGTCCGACGCCGTAGAAGCGCGGGCCCTCGCCGAGGTCACCGCGCTCGCCGAGCGGTGCCTGTTGGCGGAGTTGCCGGACGCGTTGCCCGTGGTGATGCGGGTCCTCGCGGACCGGGCCGCGCTCGACACGGATGTCGGGCACCTCGCGCAGGCCCTGCCCGCGCTCGTACGGTCCCTCAGGTACGGGGACGTCCGGGGGACCGATACGGAGGCTCTCGGCGAAGTGGCCCTCGGCCTCGCCGAGCGGATCTTCGTCGGCTTGCCGCCCGCGTGCGCGGGGCTCGACGCGGACGCGGCTCTGGAGATGCGGGGGCACGTCGACGCGGTGCACCAGGCGGTGGGCCTGCTGGGGGAGTTGGCGCCACCGGCTTCGGCGCCACCGGCTTCGGCGCCACCGGCTTCGGCACCGGCGGCTCGGGAGGGTGTGCGCGCCCGGTGGGTTTCCGTGTTGCGCGTGCTCGCGCAACGCGAGGGCCTCGCCGGGGTCGTTCGGGGGCGGTGCGTGCGGCTGCTCCTGGACGGCGGGGAGTTGGGGGACGAGGAGGTGGCCCGGCTCATGGGGCTCGCGCTCTCCCGGGGAAACGCGCCCGCGGAAGGCGCCGCCTGGATCCAGGGGTTCGTCGGAGGCGGCACCGGCGGCGGAATGCTGCTGGTGCACGACGAGCGGCTGCTCGGCCTTGTCGACGACTGGCTGTGCGGGGTGTCGGACGGCGCCTTCACCGACGTACTGCCGTTGCTGCGGCGCACCTTCTCGGCGTACGAGCCGGGAGTGCGGCGGACGTTGGGGGAACTGGTGCGGCGCGGGCCGGTGGCTGCGAACGCGGCGGTGCCGAGCGGCGCCGGCGGCATACCCGGCTACGCCGCGGAGCTCGACCCCACGCGCGCGGACGCCGTCGTGCCGCTCGTGCACCTGCTGCTCGGCCTCTCGGTCGTGCCGCACGGGGAAGCGGAAGCGGAGGGAGAGGCGGCGGGAGGGGTCCGTGCCGACAGTGGCGGTACCCGTCGCGGTCGCGACGGTGGCCGTGCCGGTCGCCGTGGGGATGAGTTCGAGGGGGTGGCGTGATGGCTGAGGTGAATGAGGAGCGGCTGCGGCGGTGGCGGCTCGTGCTGGGGGGTGACGGCGCTGACGGGACGGGGTGCGCGCTCGGTGGCCGGGACGCGGCGATGGACGGGGCGCTGACCGCGCTGTACGGCGGGGCGGGTGAGAAGGACGGCCGGGGGCGGGACCGTTCGGCGGGGCTCGGGGCGTCGGCGCCGTCCGTGGCGCGCTGGCTCGGGGACATCCGGACGTACTTCCCCTCCTCTGTCGTCCAGGTGATGCAGCGCGACGCGATCGACCGTCTCGGACTCTCCGCGCTGCTCCTCGAACCGGAGATGCTGGAGGCCGTCGAGGCCGACGTGCACCTGGTGGGCACGTTGCTCTCGCTCAACAAGGCGATGCCCGAGACGACCAAGGAGACCGCGCGTGCTGTCGTGCGCAAGGTCGTCGAGGAGCTGGAGAAGCGGCTCGCGACCCGCACCCGTTCCGCCCTCACCGGAGCGCTCGACCGCAGCGCCCGCGTCAGCAGGCCGCGCCACCACGACATCGACTGGAACCGCACGATCGCGGTCAACCTCAAGAACTACCTGCCGGAGTACCGGACGATCGTCCCCGAGCGGCTCATCGGGTACGGGCGGGCGTCCAGGTCGGTGAAGAAGGAGGTCATCCTCTGCATCGACCAGTCCGGGTCGATGGCCGCCTCCGTCGTCTACGCCTCCGTGTTCGGCGCCGTGCTCGGGTCCATGAGGTCGCTCGACACCCGGCTCGTCGTCTTCGACACGAACGTCGTCGACCTGACCGACCAGCTCGACGACCCGGTCGACGTCCTCTTCGGTACGCAGCTGGGCGGCGGCACGGACATCAACCGGGCGCTCGCGTACTGCCAGTCGCAGATCACCCGGCCCGCCGAGACCGTCGTCGTCCTCATCAGCGACCTCTACGAAGGGGGCATCCGCGACGAGATGCTGAAGCGGGTCGCGGCGATGAAGGCGTCCGGAGTGCAGTTCGTGACGCTGCTCGCGCTCTCCGACGAGGGGACACCGGCCTACGACCGCGAGCACGCGGCGGCGCTGGCCGCGCTGGACGCACCCGCCTTCGCCTGTACCCCGGACCTCTTCCCGGAGGTGATGGCGGCGGCGATCGAGAAGCGCCCCCTGCTCATACCGGACACGGTCACCTGATCGCGGGAGCAACCGGAGCGAACAAGAGGTGTCCGACGCCACAGAGACCGCCCGGTCACCACGGCTGCCGCGGATTTTGCCGCGGTGACCACGCGACCTGTGACCGTCATCACCGCCCAAATGTGACCTGCGATTTAGGGAGGCACGGCCCACGGCGATAACCTGCGAGACGGACATGCCGCGTACCGGACTCCGTCCTACGCCTCCCTTGTGACAGCGCAGTCACGTTGCCCTCCGCGGCACGCCCACGCAGACAGCTGACACCAAAGCAGCGAGATCGCAGCGAGATCACGGATTAGGGACGGACGCGCGTGGACCTGTTCGAGTACCAGGCGAGGGACCTCTTCGCCAAGCACGGTGTACCGGTGCTGGCCGGTGAAGTCATCGACACGCCTGAGGCGGCGCGCGAGGCCACCGAGCGACTGGGCGGCAAGTCGGTCGTCAAGGCGCAGGTGAAGGTCGGTGGCCGCGGCAAGGCCGGCGGCGTGAAGCTGGCGGCGAACCCGGACGAGGCCGTCGCTCGCGCGACGGACATCCTCGGCATGGACATCAAGGGCCACACGGTCCACAAGGTGATGATCGCCGAGCTGTCTCCGGAGATCGAGGCGGAGTACTACGTCTCGTACCTCCTCGACCGCACCAACCGCACCTTCCTGGCCATGGCGTCGGTGCAGGGCGGCATGGACATCGAGGAGGTCGCGGAGAAGACCCCCGAGGCCCTCGCGAAGGTCCCGGTCAACGCCGTCGAGGGCGTGAACATCGAGAAGGCCCGCGAGATCGTGGCCCAGGCGAAGTTCCCGGCCGAGGTGGCCGAGGGCGTCGCCGAGGCGATGGTGACCCTGTGGGAGACCTTCGTCGCCGAGGACGCGCTCCTCGTGGAGGTCAACCCCCTCGTCAAGACCAAGGACGGCCGCATCCTGGCCCTGGACGGCAAGGTCTCGCTCGACGAGAACGCCGACTTCCGCCAGGCCGACCACGAGGCCCTCGAGGACAAGGACGCAGCCAACCCGCTCGAGGCTGCCGCCAAGGCCAAGAACCTCAACTACGTCAAGCTCGACGGCGAGGTCGGCATCATCGGTAACGGTGCCGGTCTGGTCATGTCGACCCTGGACGTCGTCGCGTACGCCGGTGAGGCGCACGGCGGCGTGAAGCCCGCCAACTTCCTCGACATCGGTGGCGGCGCCTCCGCCGAGGTCATGGCGAACGGCCTGGAGATCATCCTCGGCGACTCGGACGTCAAGTCCGTCTTCGTCAACGTCTTCGGTGGCATCACCGCGTGCGACGAGGTCGCCAACGGCATCGTGCAGGCCCTGGAACTGCTCGCCTCCAAGGGCGAGAAGGTCGAGAAGCCGCTGGTCGTGCGCCTCGACGGCAACAACGCGGAGCTGGGTCGCAAGATCCTGAGCGACGCCAACCACCCGCTCGTGCAGCGCGTGGACACCATGGACGGCGCGGCCGACAAGGCCGCCGAGCTCGCGGCTTCGAAGTAAGGGACGAGGGACAGAACAGCCATGGCTATCTTCCTCAACAAGGACAGCAAGGTCATCGTCCAGGGCATGACCGGTGCCACGGGCATGAAGCACACCAAGCTCATGCTGGGTGACGGCACCAACATCGTCGGCGGCGTGAACCCGCGCAAGGCCGGCACGAAGGTCGACTTCGACGTCCCCCAAGGCCCTAATGGCCAGGGAGGGGCCCCCATCGAGGTACCGGTCTTCGGCACGGTCAAGGAGGCCATGGAGGCCACGGGCGCCAACGTGTCCGTCCTCTTCGTGCCGCCGGCCTTCTCCAAGGCCGCCGTCGTCGAGGCGATCGACGCCGAGATCCCCCTCGCCGTCGTCATCACCGAGGGCATCGCCGTCCACGACTCCGCCGCCTTCTGGGCGTACGCGAAGTCGAAGGGCAACAAGACCCGCATCATCGGCCCGAACTGCCCCGGTCTCATCACCCCGGGCCAGTCGAACGCCGGCATCATCCCGGGCGACATCACGAAGCCGGGCCGCATCGGCCTGGTCTCGAAGTCCGGCACGCTGACGTACCAGATGATGTACGAGCTCCGTGACATCGGCTTCTCCTCGGCCGTCGGCATCGGTGGCGACCCGGTCATCGGCACGACGCACATCGACGCCCTGGAGGCGTTCGAGGCCGACCCCGACACCGACCTGATCGTCATGATCGGCGAGATCGGCGGCGACGCGGAGGAGCGCGCGGCGGACTACATCAAGGCCAACGTGACGAAGCCGGTCGTCGGCTACGTCGCCGGCTTCACCGCGCCCGAGGGCAAGACCATGGGCCACGCCGGCGCCATCGTCTCCGGCTCCTCCGGCACGGCCGCCGCCAAGAAGGAGGCCCTTGAGGCCGCGGGCGTCAAGGTCGGCAAGACGCCGACCGAGACGGCCAAGCTCGCGCGAGCGATCCTCGCGGGCTGAGGTTGCCTCGGCAGTATCTGAAAGCGGGCCCGCACCTTTGGTTGAGGTGCGGGCCCGCTTTTTGTGCTCTGCGGGAGAGTGCTCGGCGGGAGAGCAGGGGCTTGTCGCGCAGTTCCCCGCGCCCCTGAATCAGTCCGGCCGGGGAGTCAGGCGTTCGGGGCCCGTGGACAGTTCTGCCCGGAGTTTGTCGCGCAGGAAGTGGTCCTCGGGGGTGAACGGGCCCGGGCCCATCCGCGGGGGTACGCCGCTGATGGCGGTGCCGGGGGCCAGCGGGGGCTCGTAGTGGGTGGGGGCGTTCCGCAGGGCCAGCGCCGTCGCGCCGACGATCAGGGCCGTGAAACCGATGGCCGCGCGCGTCCAGAACTGGACGTGGTACTCGCTGCCGGCGCGGATGCGCTCGGCCTTGGGCAGCCGCAGCCGCTCGCCCCTGCCGATCTCGCCGAGGCGCCGGTGCAGTACGTCGGGGTCGGCCAGGTCGGGCAGCCGTTCGCTGATCCTCTCGCGCGCGTGCAGCACACGGTTCGCGGTGGCGGGCGTGCTCGCCTCCGTCTCGGCCGCCGTCTCGGGCAGGTCGAGGCCGACGCCGTCGTACAGCATCAGGGCGCGGCGCTGCACGGGCGGCAGGCTCAGGAGCACCTTCAGCAGGGCGCGGTCGTCCTCCGTCGCGGGCGGCGCGTCCGGGTGGCGACGGCCGGGGCGGTAGCGGTGCCAGGGGGCCATCGCGTACTCGTACGCCGCCGCGCGCACCCAGCCCGCCGGGTCAGGGTCCAGGGCGACATCGGGCCAGCGCTGCCACGCCAGTTGGAAGGCGCGCTCCACCGACTCCTGCGCGAGGTCCCGCCGTCCGGTGAGCGCGTACGCCTGGCGTACGAGGCCGGGGGCGCAGTGGGCGCAGAGGGCGTCGAAGGCCTGGGCCGGGGTGAGGTCGACGGGGCCGGCGGGTTCGGGGACGGTCGGCCGTTCCGGATGCGGGAGGGCGTGACCGGCCACGGCGGGGGCGGCGGGCGCCACGGGTGTCGGGGCCTCGGGTTTCGCCGCGCGCTTGGCCGCGGGCTGCGGTCTCGACCGCGACTTCGCGCCGTCGGCGGCTCTCGCCCATCCGGGCACGCGGCCCCGTTCGGGCGGGGGAGGGTGGGGTGGTCCCGACCGTCGTGACGTGGATGGCGAGGACGGTGAGGACGGCGAGGACGGGGAGAGCGGCGAGGACGGGGAGAGCGGCGAAGGTCTGTCGCGGGGTGGGGCGGGTGCGGCGGGGCCGGTCGTGGCCGGGGCCTTCTCCGGTGCCCCGGCCGGAACCGTGGCCGGCCTCTTGGCCGCCGGCGCCACCGGTGCCGCTGCCGGTACCGCCGGTGTCGCCGCCTGTGGCTTCTCCCGGGTGTCGGCGCATGCCTTCTCGCGGGTCTGCTGCTCCTCCGCGGTGGCGGCCGCGTTCAGGAGCCTCGCGTACGTCTCACGCTTGCGGCCCCGCGGGTCCGTGCGGCCCGTCTCCCAGGAGCGCACTGTTTCGCGGGTGACGCCGATCCGCGTCGCGACGTCGGTCTGGCTCAGCGACTTCGCCTCGCGCAGCCTGCGGCGTTCCTTGGGGGACGGCAGAGGCGTGGCAGGGCTCTGGGGCATGTCGGACTCTCCGCACCGTGGGCCGACGTACGGCGACCGGGAGCTGGGCACAGCCGACTCGCCGTACGAAAAAGTACATAAACGTATATTGGGCGACACATCCGGTATTCGCCTGTTACGCGGAGAAAGCGCGTGTCGTTGGGACCATGGCCGCGTGACGCAGACGACGGATCCCCACGCCTCAATGCCGCCCGTCAAGCCGCTGCGCGAGCGGGCCCACGATCATTCACCCGGCCTGGCCACCTGCATGCTGAGCGGAGCCGTCGCCGCGTGCCTCGGGCTCGGCGCGTCCGCCGTTCTGGTGCTGACGCTCTGGATCACGTCGCCGTACCCGGACAACGGCCCGTCCGGCGCGCTGCACGTCGCGGCGGGGCTGTGGCTGCTGGCGCACGGCACGGAGCTGATCAGGGCGGACACGCTCTCGGGAGCGCCCGCGCCGGTCGGCGTGACCCCGTTGCTGCTTGCCGCGCTGCCCTGCTGGCTGCTGCACCGGGCGGCGCGGGAGGCGGCGGCCCCGGAAGAGCTCGGGCACGCGGTACGGACGGCGTGGAGCGGGGTGGCGGCCGGTTATCTGCTGGTCGGCACGGCCGCCGCGCTGTACGCGACGGGCGGTGAGCTGCGGCCCGGCTGGTTCAGTGCCGTCTTCCACCTCCCGGCGCTCGCGGTGAGCGCGGCAGGGGTCGGGGTGTGGACGGCCCGTGGCCGCCCGCACGGGCCGCTGCCGGCGTCCCTCGGGCGGGTACGGAACGTTCCCGACGAGGCGCGCGGCACGTTCGCCGCGGGCTTTGTCGTACGCGGTCGGGCGGTGGCCGTCGCACGGGCCGGGGCGGCGGGCGCGGCGGCGCTCGTCGGGGGCGGGGCGCTGCTCGTCGCGGTGTCGCTCGTGTTGCACGCCGGGTTGATGCATATGTCGTTCGCGCAGGTCGCGGACGTGTGGTCGGGACGTCTCGCGGTGCTCGTGCTGGCCCTCGCGCTGGCGCCGAACGCCGCGGTGTGGGGCGCGGCCTACGGCCTCGGCCCCGGCTTCGTGCTCGGTACCGGAACCGTCGTCGGCCCGCTCGCCGCGGAGGCGGCGCCGGCGCGGCTGCCGTCGTTTCCGCTGCTGGCGGCGGTGCCGTCGGCGGGTCCCGGCACGCCGCTGAGCTGGGCGGCCATGGTGGTCCCCGTGGCGGCCGGGCTCACCGTGGCCTGGTGCACGGTCCAGGCGGCGGTGCCTGCCTCCGGGCAACGGGCCGGGGCGTGGTCGCCGGGGCGTACGGCCTCGGGGGCCGCGCTGGCGGCGGTGGTGTGCGGGGTGACGACGGCGGGGCTCGCGGCGCTGGCCGGCGGGCCGATGGGGGTGGCGGTCCTCGCCGAGTTCGGGCCGGTGTGGTGGCAGACGGGGGCGGCGGCGCTGGGGTGGGTGGCGGTGATCGGGGTACCCACCGCGCTGGGCTTGCGGCTGGTGCGACTGCGGACGCCGTCCGGCGGGGCGCGGCGAGGGTGGTTGCCGTGGTACGCGATGCCTTCGCGGCGGGTGCCTCGGCCGCGGGCGCCCCGGGCCGCGCGGGGGCGGCTTCTCAGGGGCGGACGCACGACTGAGGATGCCGCCGCTCCCGGGGGTGCCCCACCGGGCAGCGGTGCGGCCACGGAGCCGGGCAGGCGGTTTCCGTGGTTCGGGCGTAAGGCGGGTGCGGGTGGGGGTGATGGCGTGGCCGGGGCTGCTTCGGTGGGGGGCGGCGTGACCCCGGCATCAGCTCCGGCGCCGGTCGGTCGGCCTGCGTGTACCGGGCGTACCGCCGAAGATGTCGGCGTACCCGCGAGCCTCTCGTCCGAGGACGGCACGGCCGCGGCGCCGGCCGACGCCGCCCGCGTAACGACTGACGATGACGCGTCGCCCGCCCCGGGCACCCCGCCCGCCCCGGCGACCCCATCGCCCCCGATTGCCCCGCCCACTCCTACCCGGCACCACGAAGACGGAGACGACGCCACCGTCGCCCGGGAGGCGGCCCGCGGTGAACCGCTGAAGGGGGCGGGGGAGCAGCGTCAGGAGGATCGGGAGCCGTCCTGACCTTCCGGCGGTCACCAGCTCCGCCGCCCCGCCCCGTCTCCTCCTAGGGCCTGTCTTTCGGATCTGTCCGGGGTCGCGGGGTCCGGCACGCACATCTGCGGCGTTGTCGTCGGTTGCCAACGCTCCGCGTTGCCGCCCTCCTCCGCCTTGCAGCTGCACGCACCAGACCCCGCTCAAGCCCCACCCAAGGCAAGGCCACCCAAGTCCGGCCTGATCCGAAAGACAGACCCTAGTCCTGCTCCCCCAGCAGCGGACGCAGCGGCTTCGGCAGGAGGTCTTCGCAGGACTGCTTCGATACGTTCGTGAGCGCGTCGTCCACGCACGTGTAGTAGTCGCGGTACACCAGCTGCGCCGTGAACGTCGCCGCCACCATGAGCAGCGCGAGGGCGCCCGTCACCAGGCCGCTGATCGCGGCCGTCGTCTGCGGGCGGGTGCTCGACGGGTCGGTCCGGGGCCGGTCGGCGGGGGTGCCCGGAGCGGCGCCGGGAGTGGCGCCCGGAGCGGTGACCGAAGTGGCCGAGCCGGTCGCGGGCGGGGCCGCCGGAGCCGTCGGGTCCGGCGTGCGCGGCTTCGCGCGCAGTGACTGGACGGCCCACATCAGCGCGAGCGCGCCGAGCAGCAGCGCCAGGTAGCGCCAGCCGAACAGGGCGAAGAAGAAGCCCCACATGCCGGAGAGCAGGGCGTAGCGCGCGCGGCGCTGGGACGGGTCCGTCGGGTCCCAGCGCATGCCGCCGCCCTGGCCGCCCGGGCCACCCGGTCCCGTGGGACCCTCCCGGTCCCGGTCGGGACCGTTCTGCCGGCCCGGCCGTTCGCCGAAGACGCCGGGGGAGCGGCCCGGCTGGCGGTCGCTCCACTGGCTGCCCCAGGGGGAACCGCGGTCCGGGTCGTCACCGCCGGAGTCGCCCGAGGGGCGGCGCGGCTGCCACGGCCGGTCCGGTGTCCCCTCCGGCGGCGGCGCGAAGGGATTGTCGTCGTCCTTGCCCGTCCCCTGGGAGCCCGTTTCCTGGGAACCCGTGCCTCGGGACTCCGGCCCCTGGGAGTCGGAGTCCTGCGGTGGAGACGAAGGGCGGCTACGGTCCGGCATCAGGTGTGCGTCTTCCCCTTGGTAGGGCCTCGTGGTGGAGCCGGTGTGCGGCTCGGCAACGCGGCGTTCGTCGGTATTCAGGCGCCTTTCCCACAGACGCTACCTTCCGCCCGCGCCCCCGTCCCGTGAGGGGCGGTTCCGTGTGCCGGTATCGTTGCTGGCGGTCGGCCGCTTCGTAGGGTTCCCCGTATCCAGGGGCCCGAAGCCTTCGTACGACCGTACAAAGACGCACCTTCCGAGAAAGGGCCCCGCCGTGGCCGAGAGCGCTGTGGTCGCTCGCCCCAAGCGACTCGTCGTGCTGGTCTCCGGGTCGGGCACGAACCTTCAGGCACTGATCGACGCCATCCAC
This sequence comes from Streptomyces sp. NPDC044106, assembly GCF_056433985.1. NCBI lineage: Bacteria > Bacillati > Actinomycetota > Actinomycetes > Kitasatosporales > Streptomycetaceae > Streptomyces > Streptomyces sp. NPDC044106. The sequence goes on along the minus strand of NZ_JBWKFZ010000009.1, from coordinate 48,914 downwards.
GCCGAGGGCGCGCGGGCCTACGGCGCCCAGATCGTCGCGGTCGGCGCCGACCGCGACGGCATCGCGGGCCTGGAGCGCGCCGAGCACGCCGGGCTGCCGACGTTCGTCTGCCGCGTGAAGGACCACGCGACCCGCGACGAGTGGGACGCGGCGCTGGCCGCCGCGGTCGCCGCGTACGAGCCCGACCTGGTCGTCTCGGCCGGGTTCATGAAGATCGTGGGGAAGGAGTTCCTCGCCCGCTTCGGCGGGCGGTTCGTGAACACGCACCCCGCGCTGCTGCCCAGTTTTCCGGGGGCCCACGGTGCGCGCGACGCGCTCGCGTACGGCGTGAAGGTCACCGGCTGCACCGTCCACTTCGTCGACGACGGCGTCGACACCGGCCCGATCATCGCCCAGGGCGTGGTCGAGGTCCGGGACGAGGACGAGGAGAGCGCTCTGCACGAGCGCATCAAGGAAGTCGAGCGCACGCTGCTCGTCGATGTCGTGGGGCGTCTGGCCCGGCACGGCTACCGCATTGAGGGACGAAAGGTTCTTATCCCGTGACCGCCGAAGCTAAGAACGCCCCCGAGGCGCAGCGCCCCATCAAGCGCGCGCTCGTCAGCGTCTACGACAAGACCGGCCTGGAGGACCTCGCGCGCGGGCTGCACGAGGCGGGCGTCGAGCTCGTCTCGACCGGCTCGACGGCCGCGCGGATCGCCGCCGCCGGGGTGCCCGTCACCAAGGTCGAGGAGCTCACCGGCTTCCCCGAGTGCCTGGACGGCCGGGTCAAGACCCTGCACCCCAAGGTCCACGCCGGCATCCTCGCCGACCTGCGCCTGGAGGACCACCGCAAGCAGCTCGCCGAGCTGGGCGTCGAGCCCTTCCAGCTCGTCGTCGTGAACCTGTACCCCTTCAAGGAGACCGTCGCCTCGGGTGCCACGCCCGACGAGTGCGTCGAGCAGATCGACATCGGCGGCCCCTCGATGGTCCGCGCCGCCGCCAAGAACCACCCCTCCGTCGCGGTCGTCACCGACCCCGAGCGGTACGCGGACGTCCTGGCCGCCGTGCGCGACGGCGGCTTCGACCTGACCGCGCGCAAGCGGCTCGCCGGAGAAGCGTTCCAGCACACGGCCGCGTACGACGTGGCGGTGGCCGGCTGGTTCGCGGACGACTACGCGGCGGCCGACGACAGCGGCCACCCCGAGTTCCTCGGCGCCACGTACACGCGCAAGAACGTGCTCCGCTACGGCGAGAACCCGCACCAGGGCGCGGCCCTCTACGTCGACGGCAAGGGCGGTCTCGCCGAGGCCGAGCAGCTGCACGGCAAGGAGATGTCGTACAACAACTTCACCGACACGGACGCCGCGCGCCGTGCCGCGTACGACCACGACGAGCCCTGCGTCGCGATCATCAAGCACGCCAACCCGTGCGGCATCGCGATCGGCGCGAACGTCGCCGAGGCGCACCGCAAGGCGCACGCCTGCGACCCGCTCTCCGCGTTCGGCGGCGTGATCGCGGTCAACCGCCCGGTGTCCAAGGAGATGGCCGAGCAGGTCGCCGACATCTTCACCGAGGTCATCGTCGCGCCGGAGTACGAGGACGGCGCCCTCGACGTCCTCACCAAGAAGAAGAACATCCGCGTGCTGCGCGCCCACCGCGCCCCGGCCAACCCGGTCGAGGTCAAGCAGATCGACGGCGGCGCGCTGCTCCAGGTCACCGACCGCCTCCAGGCCGAGGGCGACGACCCGGCCAACTGGACGCTCGCCACGGGCGACGCCCTGAACGCGGGCGAGCTCGCCGAGCTGGCGTTCGCCTGGAAGGCGTCGCGCGCGGTCAAGTCCAACGCGATCCTGCTCGCCAAGGACGGTGCCTCGGTCGGCGTCGGCATGGGCCAGGTCAACCGCGTCGACTCCGCGAAGCTCGCCGTCGAGCGCGCGGGCGAGGAGCGGGCGCGCGGCTCCTACGCCGCGTCCGACGCGTTCTTCCCCTTCCCCGACGGCCTGGAGATCCTGACTGCCGCGGGCGTCAAGGCCGTGGTGCAGCCGGGTGGTTCGGTCCGCGACGAGCTGGTCGTGGAGGCCGCGAAGAAGGCGGGCGTGACGATGTACTTCACGGGGACGCGGCACTTCTTCCACTGAGCGGACCCGACGTAGAGAGAACGACGGTGGCCGCGCCCCCTGTGAGGGGCGCGGCCACCGTCGTACGTACCCGACTCGCTCAGTAGCGGGGGCGGTTGAACCAGGCGGTGCCGCTGGGGACGACGGGGGCGACGGTGATGATGACGGCGAAGACGACCCAGATCAGCGGGCCGATGATTGCGGTCGCGAGGCCCGTGTCCAGACCGACGAAGAGGTAGATCAGACCGACGACACCACCGAGTGCCCCGTACACCACGGTGGTGATCCGCACGCCCTGGGCGCCCCGGCTGAACTTCACACCGAGCGTGATCGACAGGGCGGCCAGCGCGGCGGCGATGAGCGCGAGGATCACGAAGATGCCGGCGGCCGCGTCACCGAAGTCGCCCGCGTCGCTGAACCCGAGGTCGTCGGCGCCGTCGGAGACGTCGTTGGCGACGGCGGCGCCGTAGAGGCAGCCGATGGCGCTCAGGATCTGCACCGCCGAGATGAGGAACAGGAAGACACGCGCGGTGACCAGGAGCCCCGGCATCGACTGCTGCATCATGTTGCCGCCCGGGTACCCGGGGTACGCGGGCTGCTGCGGGTAGCCGTAGGGCTGCTGCGGCGGGATGCCGGGCGGGGCCTGGGGATAGCCGTATCCGGGAGCGGCCGGGGGCTGCTGGGGCGGCTGCCCGTATGGGTTGTTCGGGTCGCCGAAACTCATGGCGGTCTTCCTCCGTCGGGTGGTGCGGGGACGACGCGGCACATCACGGAGGAATGTTCTACAGATGCGGTCCGTCCCCCCGACACTGCCCGCGGCACTGTGCCGCATATCGTTCTTTAACCCCGGCTTACTTGTCCAGCCGCATTCCATATGTGTTGTGCAAGTGCAACCTCGCTGATCAGCGGTGAGGCTCCGGTGGCGCCGGGGAGCGACGCCGGGGGCGCGGGCGGGCGACCTGATTGGTACCGGGCGGGCCTCATCCGGGAAGATGGAGGCATGACCGCCCAGATTCTCGATGGCAAGGCCACCGCAGCCGCGATCAAGTCCGAACTGACCGCCCGCGTGGCGGCCCTGAAGGAGAAGGGCGTCACGCCCGGACTCGGTACCGTCCTGGTCGGCGACGACCCGGGCAGCCAGAAGTACGTCGCGGGCAAGCACCGCGACTGCGCGCAGGTCGGCATCGCCTCCATCCAGCGCGAACTGCCCGCCACCGCCTCCCAGGAGGAGATCGAGGCGGTCGTCCGCGAACTCAACGACGACCCCGCCTGCACCGGCTACATCGTCCAGCTCCCGCTCCCCAAGGGCATCGACGAGAACCGCGTCCTCGAACTCATGGACCCGGACAAGGACGCCGACGGCCTGCACCCGATGAACCTCGGCCGCCTCGTCCTCAACGAGCCGGCGCCGCTGCCCTGCACCCCGTACGGGATCATCCGGCTGCTCCGGCAGCACGACGTGCAGATCAAGGGCGCCGAGGTCGTCGTCGTCGGCCGCGGCGTGACCATCGGGCGGCCCATGCCGCTCCTTCTCACCCGCAAGTCCGAGAACGCCACGGTCACCCAGTGCCACACCGGCACCCGGGACCTTGCCGCCCACCTGAAGCGGGCGGACATCATCGTCGCCGCGGCGGGTGTGCCGCACCTGATCAAGCCGGAGGACGTGAAGCCGGGCGCCGCGATCCTGGACGTCGGCGTCTCGCGCGACGAGAACGGCAAGATCGTCGGCGATGTCCACCCGGGCGTCGCCGAGGTCGCCGGATGGATCTCCCCGAACCCGGGCGGCGTCGGCCCGATGACCCGCGCCCAGCTCCTGGTGAACGTCGTCGAGGCCGCGGAACGCCACGCGCGCTGAACGGAAAAGAGACGAGGCAAGCCATGAGCGCAGAACCTGGCACGGGCGGCTCCCCGGGCGCTTCACGGGCCGAGGACGCTCTCGGTGTCGACGTCGAGAAGGGCGCCGAGGACGTTCCGCTCGCCAAGGGCACGGTCAGCGCGCCCGGACCGGACGGACGGCCCCGGAAGGTGTCGCGCCGCTTCCCGCTGTTCACGCGCGACACCGCGCGCCCCGAGGGCGGCGGCCGTGCCGCGGCGGGCGACGCCCCCGCACCGGCCAGGCAGTGGCCGCTGATCAGCGTCGTCTCGCTGGTCGGACTCGGCTTGCTGCTCACCGCGTTCGACGTGTTCCGCGTCGGCACGATACTGGTCGGCGTCGCGCTCATCGGGGGCGCCGCGCTGCGCTGGGCGCTGCCTGACGTGGGCATGCTGGCGGTGCGCTCGCGGTTCACGGACATGGTCACGTACGGGGTGCTCGGCGTCGCCATCGTGCTTCTCGCGATGATGGCGCAGCCGGATCCGGTGCTGGAGATCCCGTTCCTGGACGACACGTTGCACTACACGATCTAGGCGGGCGTGCGGGCGTGCGGCCGTGCGGGCGTGCGGCCGTGCGTGCGTGCTGGCGCGCGGGTGGGCGTACGACGGTACGTCGCGGTACGTCGGCAGGCAGGCCCGCGTCGGCGCGAGCAGTGCCTGCCGCGCTCGATGTCTGGCGGTGGCCCGTCTTCCCCCGAGGAGACGGGCCACCGCCATGTGGACCGGGCGCCCCCGTTCGGTCCCCCCCGGCGGCCGCGGTCCCGGGCGGCTCCGGCGGTTCGGCCGGTGCCGCGTGGCACTGGTCCCACACGCTACGGGCGGCCGTCGCACGCGTCGTCCCGCGCTGGGTTGAACCCCGCCTGCTCCCGGCGCGGTACCCGCCCGGTTCCTACAACTTCCGCTGTACCGCGCCTGGTTGACGTTCCGCCGCCCATGTGCGCGTTACGCTGCGGCGATGCGGATCCGCCCCCTCGCCGTCGACGCGGTCATCGCGGTCGCCCTGACCACGGTCGCCGTGCTGCTCGGCCAGGAGTCCGCCAAGCAGGGCTGGACCGAACTCGACGCCGTGGGGTACGCGTTGGTGGCCCTGGTCAGCCTCCCGGTCGCGGTCCGGAGCAGGGCACCGCTCGCCGTGCTGCTCGTCGTCCATCTGGCGTGGTTCGTGTACGTCACCGCCGGTTACTGGCCCGTGGTCGGCACCTTCGGACCCATGCTCTGCGTCTACACGGTCGCCTCCCTGTGCCCGCCCCGCACCTCGCTCCCCTGCACCGCACTGATGGCCGGGTTGTGGATCTACGCCGGTGCGATCAGCGAGGGCGCCTCCATGCCGTCCGTCGTCGGGCAGGCCGTCGGCTTCTCCCTGGTCCTCTGGCGCTTCGGGCACGTCGCGCGCCGGTCGGCCGAACTGGCACGGCAGTTGAAGCGGGAGCAGGACGAACGCGCCCGGCGCGAGGTCGCCGAGGAACGCGGCCGGATCGCGCGCGAACTGCACGACGTCGTCGCCCACCACATGTCGGTGATATCCGTGCAGGCGGGCCTCGCGACGTTCGTCTTCGGCTCCGACCCGGCCACGGCACGCGCGGCGCTCGGCACCATCTCGGGGACCAGCGGCGAGGCGCTCGAAGAGCTCCGGCGCATGCTGCGGGTGCTGCGCGCCGAGGGCGGCACGGGTGAGGGCGGGGAGGGTGAGGGCGGCGAGTACGGGCAGTGCGGAGACGGTGGTCCCGCGGCGCCCATGCCCGGCCTGTCCCGTCTTGACGACATGGTCGAGCGCGTACGGGCCGGGGGCACCAGCGTCGAACTGCGCGTCACGGGAACGCCGCGGCCACTGGCGCCCGGCATCGAACTCTGTGCGTACCGCGTCGTCCAGGAGTCGCTGACCAACGTACTGAAGCACGCCCCCGGCGCCGCGGCGACCGTCGAACTCGCCTACCGGCGGCGGCACATCGAGGTCTCCGTCATCAACGAAGGACAGGGGGTGATTCAGGACAGAGTGCGGACAGGCAGTGGACACGGCTTGATTGGGATGCGGGAGCGGGCCAAGCTCTACGGCGGGGCGATCAGCATCGGCCCGCTGAGCGAGGGGGGATTCGCGGTGCGCCTCACCCTGCCGACCTCGGCACGGGGGGACGACGCCACGGAGTGACCGGACAGCCGCATGACCGCATGCATCAGAGTGCTCGTCGTCGACGACCAGTTCCTCATCCGAGCGGGATTGGTGGGGCTGCTGCGCGCCGCGCCGGGCATGGAGGTCGTGGGGGAGGCGGGCGACGGCGACGAGGCCGTGGAGCTCGCCGCGCGGACCCGTCCCGACGTCGTCCTGATGGACATCCGGATGCCGGGCATGAACGGCATCACGGCCACCGCGAAGATCCTGCGGCAGGCCGCCGAACCGGCGCCGCGTGTGCTGGTGCTGACCACGTTCGACCTCGACGAGTACGTGTACGGGGCGCTGCGGGCCGGAGCCTCCGGGTTCCTGCTCAAGGACTCGGGGCCCGAGCGGCTGCTCGCGGCGGTGACGGCGGTCGGCGGGGGCGACGCGCTCTTCGCGCCCAGCGTGACGCGGCGCCTGGTCGAGGCGTTCGCCCGACGGGGGGTGGAACCCGACGGCGCGGAACGCAAGCCCCCGCCGGAGCTGGGGGCGCTGACCCTGCGCGAGGTCGAGGTCCTGAAGCTCATCGCCCGCGGCCTGACGAACGCGGACATCGCGGAGCGGCTCTACATCAGCGAGGCCACCGTCAAGACCCACCTCAACCGGACGATGAGCAAACTCGACCTGGACAGCCGGGCGCAGGCGGTGGTGGTCGCGTACGAGACGGGGCTCGTCACGCCGGGGGCGGCGGGCGGTTCGGGCTGACGCGGTGTCCCGCAGACCGCGGCCCGTCCTCTCCCCCGGGATGAGGACGGGCCGCGGGGCCGGGTGGGCGGTGGGCCCGGAAGTGGGCTCATAGGCGGGTTTAGCAGGTGACGACCTTGCCGTAGGAGCCGCGGCCCCAGGTCCACTCCCACTGCTCGTTGTTCTGGTAGGTGAGGCACGGCGAGTCGTTGCCCCAGTCGATGACGACCTTCAGGTGCATGGCCTGGCCGCAGTGGTTGGTCACCTTCACGTACTTCTTGTGCTTGATGACGTCCCGCTTGACGCAGGCCGGGGCCGTTCCCCGGAACGTCGCCGTGGAGGCGACGGAAGTGGTGGTGGAGGTGGCGGAGGTGGTGGACGTGGCGGGGGCGGTGGAGGTCGCCGAGACCGTCGGGGCCGTCGCGAGGACGGTGCCGAGGAGGGCGGATGCGGCGATGACGCCGCCGGCGAGCCGCTTGCCGTACTTCATGCCCGGTTCCCTTCGGGAGTACGTGGAGTCCGTGGAGTCCGGAGTCCGGTTCGTGCTGTTGGCCTGAATCCTGCTGTTGCCGCACCGAACTCTGCCGAGCCCTCCGATCGTGGAGGCGCAAGACATGGCCGAAGTCGCCCTTTCGGGGCCGTTCGCTGCCGCGGGAAGAGGCGGTGCCCGCCCTCACCCCCGTGAGAGGGCGGGCACTGCCGTTCGAGGGAGACGGTTCCTGTGTGATTCCCGCTGGAACCTCCCGATATAAGCGGTGCGTTCCGCTCGTGATCCAGAGTCATGGACCCGCCAACCGCGTTCAAGGGATGGTCGGTCCCTGTGGCACGGAGGTGACCATTCCGCAACGGTGTTCGAGCTGTGCAACAGGTGCAACGTGCCTGGTCCGGGGCGTGAAAATCCGAGTACTGAGGGGTGCGGGGGGAGTGGATGCGGGGCCGGGTGCGGGGGTGGTGTGGGGCTGGGCGCCGCATTTCGGAAGCATTGGGGCCTATGGGGCCGGTACTCGGGGTTCCGCATCGTGCCGTGGGACGGCGGTGGGACACTGTGCGGACGACCGCAGGGAGCGCGGCGGTGCTCGCCGTGGCCCGAACGCTCCCGTGCGCCCCCACTCCGGGAACTGAAATCCGGGCTCCGCGCATCCCTCTGGGTAGTCCGGCTGGGTGGTTCGTAGCGGGGGGCAGGACAGGAACGTACGGGGGGAACAGGGGGAGCAATGCCTCGTTGGAAGGCGCTACCGGATGAGCTCGACCCGCAGGTCACGGAGTTCGCCGGCCAGCTGCGGAGGCTCGTTGACCGCAGCGGTCTGAGCATCGCGGCGGTGTCGGACCGCACCGGCTACAGCAAGACGTCCTGGGAGCGCTATCTGAACGGGCGGCTGCTCGCGCCGAAGGGGGCGATCGTCGCGCTGGCGGAGGTGACGGGTACGCCGCCCGTGCATCTCATCACCCTGTGGGAGCTCGCGGAGCGGGCGTGGAGCCGTTCCGAGATGCGGCACGACATGACGATGCAGGCGATACGCATATCGCAGGCTCGGGCGGCGTTGGGGGAGCCTTCCGCAGGTCCCGGGCACGGGGCCGGTACCGGTACCGGCCCCGATACCGGTGCAGGGTCCGGGGTCGCCAAGCCTTCGGCGTCCCCGCAGCCTTCCGAGCCGGGCCGTGGGGGTAGCTGGGGCGTCGGTGGTGCGGGCGCCGTGGGGCGGGTGACGGGTGTGGCCGGGCCGGCCGGGGTGTCGCCCACCATGCCACCGGGGGCGGCGCCGGGTGCGCCGGTGGACGGCGGGGGCACGCCCGATCGGCAGCGGGGCCGCAAGAAGCTGACGATGTTCCTCGCGGGGGTGGTCGGTGCGCTCGTCGTCATCGCCGCCGCGGTCTATCTGGTCGGCTTCGGCGACGACGGCAAGGGCGGCAACGAGGCGAAGCCGTCCGTGACGCCGACCGCCAGCGACACGAAGCTTCCCGCCGGGGTCGAGTGCAGCGGCGAGGGCTGTGCGGGCAAGGACCCCGAGAAGATGGGGTGCGGCGGCGACCTGGCCAGGACGACGGCGCGGACCACGATCGGCAGGACGCTGGTCGAGGTGCGGTACAGCAAGGTGTGCGGGGCCGCGTGGGCGCGGATCACGCAGGCGACGCCGGGGGACGAGCTGACGATCACCGGGGTGGGGGGCGGCGCCGAGGCGAAGCAGAACGGCACGGTGGACGCGGACTTCGACGCGTATACGCCGATGGTGGCGGCCAAGTCGGGCACGGCGGCGAAGGCGTGCGCGACGCTTGTGTCTGGGCGTGGGGGCTGTACGGGGGCGTAGGCGGCTGCGCTTGGGCGGGGTCGTGTGCGGCTGCGCTTGGGCTGGTGCGCCTCGGGTGCGTCTGTGGGGCGGGGCCGCGGGGGTATGTGCGTACTCGCTATCCCTGCGTCACGCTGCCCGGACAATGGGGCTACAGCGTGCTCGGTGCTCCGTTCGCACATACCCCCACGTCCCCTCCGGCCGGTTTCGCGGCTGCGGCCCGGTGGGGGCGTGTCCCTACTCCGGCCGTACGTCGCAGGGTGAACGGGTGGGTGGGATGCATCCGCCGCGAAGCGGCGGTCCTGTCCGTGCCCGCAGACGGAAGGCGGGGGAGATGCCCACCCGCCCGCCCACTCCGCCGCGAAGCGGCGGGCCCGTTCGTACCGGCGGACGGAAGGCGGGGGAGCCCCCCACCCACCCATCCCGCGAAGCGGGAGAGGGTGAAGGGAGTTCGGGCCCCCACAAAAATGTGGGGGCCACACGCATGGCGGCGATTTCGCGGGGCAAGCGGACCGTACCCCCACGGGAGTGGTCACACCCCCACGGCGGCCGCCACGCTCCCTCCCCCGAGGTGGCGGCCGCCCCCCCCAACGGCGACACGCGAACGCTGTGTGCTGGGCCACACCGACCCGGCGGCCAGGGGTACCCGGGGCGCGATAGCCTGACGGCGGATCTCTCTTGATGCCAAGAGATCGATCATCGAAAGGCGATCGAGGACTCGGCGAGGTGTCGGCGGGGATCCAGGAACCAGGGGATCCACGTATGAAGGACCGGGACCCCACCGCCAGCTGTCTTACGGAGATCGCCATGACCCGCACTCCCGTGAATGTCACCGTCACCGGCGCGGCCGGCCAGATCGGCTACGCGCTGCTCTTCCGCATCGCCTCGGGCCACCTGCTCGGCGCTGACGTGCCGGTCAACCTGCGCCTTCTTGAGATCACGCCGGCCCTGAAGGCCGCCGAGGGCACCGCCATGGAGCTCGACGACTGCGCCTTCCCGCTGCTGAACTCGATCGAGATCAGCGACGACCCGAACGTCGCCTTCGACGGCGCCAACGTCGCGCTGCTCGTCGGCGCCCGGCCGCGTACCAAGGGCATGGAGCGCGGTGACCTCCTCGAGGCCAACGGCGGCATCTTCAAGCCCCAGGGCAAGGCCATCAACGACCACGCCGCGGACGACATCAAGGTCCTCGTCGTCGGCAACCCGGCCAACACCAACGCGCTCATCGCGCAGGCCGCCGCCCCGGACGTACCGGCCGAGCGCTTCACCGCGATGACCCGCCTGGACCACAACCGCGCCCTGTCGCAGCTGGCGAAGAAGACGGGCAGCTCGGTCTCCGACATCAAGCGCCTGACCATCTGGGGCAACCACTCGGCCACCCAGTACCCCGACATCTTCCACGCGGAGATCGCCGGCAAGAACGCCGCCGACGTCGTCAGCGACCAGGCCTGGCTCGCCGACGAGTTCATCCCGACCGTCGCCAAGCGCGGCGCCGCGATCATCGAGGCCCGTGGCGCCTCGTCGGCGGCCTCCGCCGCCAACGCCGCCATCGACCACGTCCACACCTGGGTCAACGGCACCGCCGCGGGCGACTGGACCTCCATGGGCGTCCCCTCGGACGGTTCGTACGGCGTGCCGGAGGGCCTCATCTCCTCCTTCCCCGTCACCACCAAGGACGGCAAGTACGAGATCGTCCAGGGCCTGGACATCAACGAGTTCTCGCGCACCCGCATCGACGCCTCCGTGCAGGAGCTCACCGAGGAGCGCGAGGCCGTCCGCGGTCTCGGCCTCATCTGAGTCCCGGCAGCACCCGTCACCCGCCGCCCCCGGCGGCCGCTCCTCGCAGCGGCCGCCGGGGGCGGTCGGCGTTCCGGTGTTGTGCGGCTGCTCGCAAGTGTAGTACTTCTTATACATGAGCGAGCAAGTGCACAACAGGCTGGCAGTGGTGCGCGCCGAGCGGAAGGTGTCGCGGCAGAGCCTGGCCGAGGCGGTGGGCGCCCACTACCAGACCATCGGCTACATCGAGCGGGGGCAGTACAACCCGAGCCTCGACCTCGCGCTGAAGATCGCGAAGTTCTTCGCGCTGCCGGTCGAGGCCCTGTTCTCGCTTGAGCCGTTTCGCCCGCTCACGGATCAGGTCTACGGGAGGAAGCAGTGATGAGGACCGACGAGCAGCAGGCCGTGACCGGCTACGACCGGCGCATGTACGCGCTGATGAACCGCCGCGAGGCCGCCCCCTTCCATGCCACCGCGGCCCGCCGCCGCACGGTCGTCGTCACCCACATCGCGCTGACCGCCCTCGGCATCGCGTGCTGGCTGTACTCCGTGCTCGTCGACGAGCGCTGGGCCACGTTCGGGCTCCTCGGCGTCCTGCTGCCGTGGTGCGTGGCGACCGGCGTCATCAACGGCGCCACCCGTGGCCTGCTCGAACTGCGGGTCCGCGCCCTCGACGAGCGTCAGCGCGCGGAGAAGAACCGGGTGATGGCCCGCGCACAGTACGTGATGATGTGGCTTCTTCTCTGCGCGACCGTGGCCGTCGGCGTCGCGGGGCTCTGTGGCGTGGAGATCGAGGGGCTCGTCTTCCCCGTGCTGTTCAGCGTGTTCGTCGTGCACTGGCTGATGCCGCTGTGGATGGCCGGGCTCACGGTCGCCGACGATCCGGCGGACGACGGGCTCGACGAGTTCGAGGGGGTGTCGCACTCGCAGTGACACAGCGCACTTTCAGCCATGAGGGTGCATGCTTTCCGCGCCGAAGGGCAGGTGCTCCCGGCTACCGCGAGTGACAGGCGGGGCAAATGACAGGAATGGAAGGCAAACGGGACGTGTCCGCACAACAGACCATCCATGTGGGCGGAGAGTGGCGCGCCGCCGCCTCCGGCGCCACCCGCGAGATCCTCGACCCGGCGGACGCCAAGCCGTTCGCCGTGATCGCCGAGGGCGGAGCGGACGACGCGGACGCCGCCATCGCCGCTGCCCGCAAGGCCTTCGACGAGGGCCCCTGGCCGAGCACGCCGGTCGCCGAGCGCGCCGCGTTGCTGCGCCGCGTCGCCGACCTGCTCGTGCGTGACCGCGAGGAGATCGGGCTCCTGGAGAGCCGCGACGCGGGCAAGACCCTCGAGGAGGGCCGCGTCGACGTCGACTGCGTCGCCGACGCCTTCCGTTACTTCGCCGACCTGGTGATCGGCGAGGGCGCGGGCCGGGTCGTCGACGCGGGATCCGACGACATCCACAGCGTCGTCGTGCACGAGCCCGTCGGCGTCTGCTCGATGATCACGCCCTGGAACTACCCGCTCCTCCAGGCCAGCTGGAAGATCGCCCCGGCGCTCGCGGCGGGCAACACCTTCGTCATCAAGCCGAGCGAGATCACGCCGCTGACGACCGTCGCGCTCATCGAGCTGCTCGTCGAGGCCGGGCTCCCCGCCGGTGTCGCGAACATCGTGACCGGCCCCGGCCACACCGTCGGCGCCCGGTTCGCCGACCACCCCGACGTCGACCTGGTCTCCTTCACCGGCGGCCTCGTCTCCGGCACCAAGGTCGCCCAGGCCGCCGCCGCGGGCGTGAAGAAGGTCGCCCTGGAGCTCGGCGGCAAGAACCCGAACGTCGTCTTCGCCGACGCCTGCGCCACCGAGGAAGGCTTCGACACCGCCGTCGACCAGGCGCTGAACGCCGCCTTCATCCACAGTGGGCAGGTCTGCTCCGCCGGTGGCCGCCTCATCATCGAGGAGTCCGTGCGCGAGCGCTTCGTCGCCGAACTCGCCCGCAGGGCCCAGAGGATCAAGCTCGGCCGCGGCACCGAGGAGGGTGTCGAGTGCGGGCCGCTCGTGTCGCAGCAGCAGCGCGAGAAGACCGAGATGTACGTGGCGTCGGCCCTGGAGGAAGGCGCGGTGCTCCGCTCCGGGGGCAAGCGGCCCGAGCCGAGCGACGTGCGGCCCGCCGAGGGCTACTTCTACGAGCCGACCGTGCTCGACCAGTGCCACCGCGGGATGAAGGTCGTCCGCGAGGAGGTCTTCGGGCCGGTGCTCTCCGTCGAGACCTTCCGTACCGAGGACGAGGCCGTCGCCCTCGCCAACGACACCGAGTACGGCCTCGCGGGCGCCGTATGGACCAGCGACCAGGGCCGCGCCGCCCGCATGGCCCGCCGGATGCGCCACGGCACCATCTGGATCAACGACTTCCACCCCTACCTGCCGCAGGCGGAGTGGGGCGGCTTCGGCAAGAGCGGCGTCGGGCGCGAGCTCGGTCCCGCGGGCCTCGCCGAGTACCGCGAGTCCAAGCACATCTACCAGAACCTGGCACCGCAGCCGGTGCGCTGGTTCGCCGGCTGACCTCCGGCACGCAAGAGCAGTTCGCGCGGGGCGGGAAGTCCGCCCCGCGCGACACGTTCAAGCGCCTCCAGCGCAACTCGTTCAAGCGCCTCCAGCGCAACTCGTTCAAGCGCCTCCAGCGCAACACGTTCAAGCGCCCCCCCGCGCAACTCGTTCAAGCGCCCTCCGCTCATTACGCGCAAGCACCTTGGCACGACCTCGCAGGAAGAGGAGCATCACGCATGTCTGACCAGACCGAGTTCGACTACGTCATCGTCGGTGGCGGCACCGCAGGATCGGTGATCGCGTCCCGTCTCACCGAGGACCCGGACGTCACGGTCGCCGTCATCGAGGGCGGTCCCAGCGACATCGGCCGTGAGGACGTCCTCACGCTGCGCAAGTGGCTCGGTCTGCTCGGCGGTGAGCTGGACTACGAGTACACGACGACCGAGCAGCCGCGCGGCAACTCGCACATCCTGCACAGCCGCGCCAAGGTGCTCGGCGGCTGCTCGTCGCACAACACCCTGATCTCCTTCAAGCCGCTGCCGTCCGACTGGGACGAGTGGGAGGAGGCCGGGGCCACCGGCTGGAACGCCAAGGCGATGGACCCCTACTTCGGCAAGCTGCGCAACAACATCGTGCGCGTCGCCAAGAAGGACCAGAACCAGATCGCCACCGACTGGGTCGAGGCGGCGAAGACCGCGCTCGGCGTCCCCGAGGTCGTCGGCTTCAACGACAAGCCCTTCGACGAGGGCGTCGGCTTCTTCGACCTCTCGTACCACCCGGAGAACAACAAGCGCTCCTCCGCCTCGGTCGCCTACCTGCACCCCCACATGGAGGCCGGTGACCGCCCGAACCTCCACCTCTTCCTGGAGACGTGGGCCACCAAGCTGGAGCTGGACGGCAAGACCGCGCGCGGTGTCCACATCCGCGCCAAGGACGGTGCCGAGAAGCTGTTCACCGCCCGCCGTGAGGTGCTCGTCTGCGCCGGCGCCGTCGACACGCCGCGGCTGCTCATGCACTCCGGCATCGGCCCGAAGAAGGACCTCGAAGCCCTCGGCATCCCCGTCGTGCACGACCTGCCCGGCGTCGGCGAGAACCTCATCGACCACCCCGAGTCGGTCATCGTCTGGGAGACGAACGGGCCGATCCCCGGCAACTCCGCGATGGACTCGGACGCCGGTCTGTTCGTGCAGCGGGACCCGGACCACAAGGGCCCTGACCTGATGTTCCACTTCTACCAGATCCCGTTCACCGACAACCCGGAGCGGCTCGGCTACGAACGCCCCGAGCACGGTGTGTCGATGACCCCGAACATCCCCAAGTCCCGCTCCCGCGGCCGTCTCTACCTGACGTCGGCGGACCCCGAGGTCAAGCCCGCGCTCGACTTCAAGTACTTCGAGGACGAGGGTGACTACGACGGGCGGACGCTCGTCGACGGCATCAAGCTGGCGCGCAAGGTCGCGCAGGCCGAGCCGTTCAAGAAGTGGCTCAAGCGCGAGGTGTTCCCCGGCCCGGACGTCACCGACGACGCCGAGATCAGCGAACTGGTGCGCAAGGCCGCGCACACCGTCTACCACCCGGCCGGCACCTGCCGAATGGGAGCTTCCACTGATGAACTCGCCGTGGTCGACCCGGAGCTGAAGATCCGCGGCCTGGCAGGAATCCGTATCGCGGACGCATCCGTCTTCCCGACGATGCCCGCCGTGAACCCGATGATCGGAGTGCTCATGGTCGGGGAGAAATGTGCCGAGATCCTTGGTGGTGACGGCCGATGAACGAGACCGCCGTGAACACCGCGGACAAGACGCCCCCCTCGCACGAGAAGACCACGAAGGACGACGGGCCCGTCTTCGCCGTCAAGAACCTCTGGAAGGTCTTCGGACCCGGCGCCGAGCGCATACCCGGCAACGAGGAGGTGCACGGCCTCAGCCCCGCCGAACTGCGCGAGCGGACCGGCTGCACCGCCGCCGTGCGCGACGTCTCCTTCGAGGTCAACAAGGGTGAAGTCTTCGTCGTCATGGGCCTGTCGGGCTCCGGCAAGTCCACCCTCGTGCGCTGCCTGACCCGGCTCATCGAGCCCACCGCGGGCAGCCTCTCCATCGACGGCGAGGACGTCCTCGCCATGGACAAGGCCCGCCTGCGCGAACTGCGCCGCCACCGCGCCGCCATGGTCTTCCAGCACTTCGGCCTGCTCCCGCACCGCTCCGTCCTCGACAACGTCGCGTACGGCCTGGAGATCCAGGGCGTCGGCAAGGCCGAGCGCCGCGCCAAGGCCCTCGAAGTCGTCAGGAAGGTCGGTCTTGAGGGCCTCGAACAGCGCAAGCCCGGCCAGCTCTCCGGCGGCCAGCAGCAGCGCGTGGGCCTGGCCCGAGCCCTCACCGTCGACCCCGAAGTGCTCCTCTTCGACGAGCCGTTCAGCGCCCTCGACCCGCTGATCCGCCGCGACATGCAGGAGGAAGTGGTCCGCCTGCACCGTGAGGAGGGCCGCACGATGGTCTTCATCACCCACGACCTCAGCGAGGCCCTCAAGCTCGGCGACCGCATCGCGCTGATGCGCGACGGCCAGGTCGTCCAGCTCGGCACCCCCGAGGAGATCGTCGGCTCCCCGGCCGACGACTACGTCCGCGACTTCGTCCGCGACGTGGTGCGCGCCGACGTGATCAGCGTACGCAGCGCCATGCGCCCGGCCGCCGACGACGAGGAGGCCCGCGGCGCGGCCCTGGCGCCCGATGCCAAGGTCTCCGAGGCCATCGAGGCCGTCGCCCGCACCGGCTTCCCGGTGCGCGTGATGGACGGCAAGCGGTGCCTCGGCGTGGTGGACCACGCCGGGCTGCTCGCCGTGGTCGCGGGGACCTCGGCCCCCGCGCAGGCCCCAGCCCCCGGCCAGGGCGAGGTGGTCGCCTGATGGCCACCGCCACCGCTTCGGGACCCGTCAGGGACACGGGAATCGGCGCGCTCCTGCGTCACCGTGCCGTCGGCAAGCTCCTGCTGCTCGCCGTCGCCGCGGCCGTCCTCGTGCCGATCGCCAGCGCCAAGTGGGCCTCCGGCGCCTGGCCCGACGCCCTCACCGTCGACCTGACCGAGCCGCTCGGCAGGACCACCGACTGGATCATCGACAACCGCGACAGCCACCCGCTGTTCATCTACTTCCTCGGGCACGTCAGCAACGCCATCGTGCTCTCCGTGCGCGGCGTCTACCTCGTGCTGCTCGCCGCCGGATGGGCCGGTGTGACCATCGGCGCCGGGCTCGTCGCCTGGCGCGTCGCGGGCGTCAAGCTCGCCGTCATGGCGTCCGCCGCGTTCGCCGTCTGCGGTCTGCTCGGCATGTGGGTGCCGACCATGCAGACGCTCGCCCTGATGATCGTCGCGGTCCTCGTCTCCGTCGTGATCGGCCTGCTCCTCGGCCTCGCGGGCGGCCTGAACGACCGGATCTTCCGGATCCTGCGGCCGGTCCTCGACACCATGCAGGTGCTGCCCGCGTACGCGTACCTGCTGCCGTTCGCCCTCGTCTTCGGCATGGGCGTCCCGGCCGCCATCATCGCCACCGTCGTGTACGCGGCCCCGCCCATGGCCCGGCTCACCGCGCTCGGCCTGCGCGGCGCCGACGGCGGTGTGATGGAGGCGGTGACCTCGCTCGGCGCGACCGGGCGCCAGCGGCTCTTCTCCGCGCGCCTGCCGCTCGCGAGCAAGCAGCTCCTGCTCGGCCTCAACCAGACGATCATGATGGCGCTCTCCATGGCCGTCATCGCCTCGGTGATCGGCGCAGGCGGCCTCGGCGACCGCGTCTACCAGGCGCTCTCCACCGTCGACGTCGGCCAGGCGCTCGCCGCCGGCATCCCCATCGTGCTGCTCGCCGTGGTCCTCGACCGCGTCACCGGCGCCGCCGGCGAGAAGGCGGGCGCCAACGCCGACGACCACTCCGCGTTGCGCGGCCGGCGCGGCTGGTCCGTCGCCGCCGCCGGAACGGTCGTCGCCGCGCTCGCCGCCCGCTTCGCGGACCGCGTGGACTGGCCGACCGACTGGGTCGTCAACATCGCCCCTTCGGTCAACACCGGCAAGGAGTGGATGGTCGACCACATCTACACCGGCGTACCCGTCGTCGGCGGCACCGCCGACTGGGCGGCGCACTTCACCACCTGGATCCTCAACCCGGTCAGGGACGGCCTGCAGGGCCTGCCCTGGTGGTCGGTGCTGCTCGTCGTCGCCGCGCTCGCCTGGCTGATCGGCACCTGGCAGACGGCGCTCACCGCCGTCGCCGCGATGGCCGCGATCGGCGTGCTCGGCGTCTGGGACAAGTCCCTCGACACGCTCGCGCAGGTCCTCGCCGGAGTCGCCGTGACGCTGGTCCTCGGCTTCGCGATCGGCATCGGGGCGGCCCGCAGCAAGCGCTTCGAACGGCTGCTCCGTCCGGTGCTCGACGTCTTCCAGACGATGCCGCAGTTCGTCTACCTGATCCCGGTCGTCGCCCTCTTCGGCATCGGCCGCGCCCCCGCGGTCGCCGCCGCCGTCGTCTACGCGCTGCCCGCCGTCGTCCGCATCACCACGCAGGGCCTCGGCCAGGTCGACGCCGCCGCGATGGAGTCCTCGCGCTCGCTCGGCGCCTCCAGCTGGCAGCAGCTGCGCAAGGTCCAGCTGCCGCTGGCCCGCCCGGCCCTGATGCTCGCCCTCAACCAGGGCGTCGTCCTGGTCCTCGCCGTCGTCGTCATCGGCGGACTGGTCGGCGGTGGCGCGCTCGGCTACGACGTCGTGTTCGGCATCGCGCAGGGCGACCTGGCGACCGGCCTGGTGGCCGGTGCCGCGATCGTCTGCCTCGGCCTGATGCTCGACCGCGTCACGCAGCCCACGGCCCGCCGCGCGAAGAAGGGAGCGTGACATGCGAGTACGTCCCATGCGCGTGCGTACCGTGCGCGTTCGTACGCGTGTCATGAGCGCCGTCACGGCAGGCGGGGCGCTCCTCGCCCTCACCGGCTGCGGCGCCGCCGACATGAGCAAGCAGGCGTCCCCGTACGCGAACGCCGAGGGCGCCAAGACCGTGACCCTCTCGGTCCAGTCCTGGGTCGGCGCGCAGGCGGACGTCGCCGTCGCCGAGTACCTGCTCAAGAACGAGCTGGGCTACCGCGTCGACAAGGTCCAGATCGACGAGGTGCCCGCCTGGGACGCCCTCAGCCAGGGCCGCGTCGACGCGATCATGGAGGACTGGGGCCACCCGGACCAGGAGCAGCGGTACGTCAAGGACAAGAAGACGATCGTCCCCGGCGGCGACGTCGGCGTGACCGGGCACATCGGCTGGTACGTCCCGACGTACTTCGCCAAGAAGCACCCGGACGTCACGGACTGGAAGAACCTCAACAAGTACGCGGACCAGTTCAAGACGTCCGAGAGCGGCAGCAAGGGCCAGCTCATGGACGGCTCCCCGTCGTACGTGACGAACGACAAGGCCCTGGTGCAGAACCTGGACCTGGACTACCAGGTCGTCTTCGCGGGTTCCGAGGCGGCGCAGATCACCCAGATCGAGCAGTTCGCCAAGCAGCGGAAACCGTTCCTCACCTACTGGTACAAGCCGCAGTGGCTGTTCGAGAAGGTGCCGATGACGGAGGTGAAGCTGCCCGAGTACAAGGAGGGCTGCGACGCCGACCCCGCCAAGATCAAGTGCGCCTACCCGCACACGCCGCTGCAGAAGTACTTCAACGTGGACTTCGCCAAGAACGGTGGCGACGCCGCGGAGTTCCTGAAGCACTTCAAGTGGTCGGAGGAGGACCAGAACGAGGTCTCCCTGCTGATCGCGGACAAGAAGATGTCGCCGGACGACGCGGCGAAGAAGTGGATCGACGAGAACAAGTCGAAGTGGAAGGCGTGGCTGCCCAAGTAGGGCCGCGTCGGTGAATCCGGTGCCGGGTGCCCGTCCCCTCGGAACGGGCACCCGGCACCGTCACGTCTAGGCGAGCCCGTCGACGACGTCGCGCAGGGCAGCCATCGTCCTGTGCAGCAGCCCAGGACCGAACGTGATGCGTGTGGCGCCGAGTTCGCCCAGCTCCCTGAGCGAAGGTCCGCCCGGTCTCGCCACCACGTTGAGCGGCCCCTCGATCCCCGCCCGCAGCGCGGGAATCGCCTCGGCCGGCGCCAGGATCGGGTACACGCAGTCCGCGCCGGCGGCCACGTACTTGCGGGCCCGCTCGATGGCCGCGGCCGGGTCGGTCACGCCCCTGACGAACGTATCCACCCGGGCGTTGACGAAGAGCCGGTCGCCCGCGGCCCCGCGCACCTCGGCGAGGAAGGCGGCCTGCTCGTCGGGGTCCTTGAGGGAGTCGGCACCGCCGTGGTGGCCGCCGGTGGAGTCCTCCAGATTGCAGCCGACCGCACCCGTATCGAGGAGCCGGTCCACCAGCTCCTTCGGCGCGAGCCCGTACCCGCCCTCGATGTCGGCGGTCACGGGCACGGAGACGGCCCGTACGATCCGCGCGATCGCCGCGAACATCTCGTCCGGCGGCACCTGCCCGTCCTCGTACCCGAGGGAGAGCGCGACGCCCGCGCTCGGCGTGGCCAGCGCCTCGTACCCGGCATCCTCGAACACCCGGGCGCTCGCGGCGTCCCACGGCCCCGGCAGGACCAGCGGGTCGCCCGGCGCCCGTCCGTGGTGCAGGGCGCGCAGTGTGTCGACGTGGCTCACCATGCCGGGCCTCCGGGCTCGATGCGGCGGCTGACCATCAGCCGGTTCCAGCTGTTGATGACGGTGATCACCCCGATGAGATGGGCGAGTTCACCCTCGTCGAAGTGTGCCGCGGCCCGCGCGTAGACGTCGTCGGGCACGAAACCCTCGGTGAGTACGGTGATCGCCTCGGTCAGCGCGAGGGCGGCGCGCTCGCGCTCGCTGAAGAAGCCACCCGCCTCGTCCCAGGCGTTGAGGAGGGCGATCCGCTTGGGGCTCTCGCCGTTCTTCAGGGCGATGTCCACATGCATGTCGAGGCAGAAGGCGCACGCGTTGATCTGCGAGGCGCGCATCATCACCAGCTCGGCGAGCGCGGGGTCACCGAGCCCCTGCTTGGCCGCGGCACTCAGCGCGCTCATCGCACCGGCGACGCCCTTGTCCAAGTGCGTGGTGCGTGCGCTCACTTGGTGCCGCCCGCCTTGTAGTGGCCCGGCACCTGACGGGTGCTGACGCCGAAGCGGTTCCACGCGTTGATGACGGTGATCGCGGCGATCAGCTGGGTCAGCTCGGCCTCGTCGAAGTGCGCGGCCGCCTTCGCGTACACCTCGTCCGGCACGAAACCGTCGGTCAGTACGGTGATCGCCTCGGTCAGCTCGATCGCGGCGACCTCCTTGGCCGTGTAGAAGTGCTGCGACTCCTCCCACGCGCTGAGCTGGATGATCCGCTCGACGCTCTCACCCGCCGCGAGGGCGTCCTTGGTGTGCATGTCGAGGCAGAGCGCGCAGCGGTTGAGCTGCGAGGCCCGGATCTTGACGAGCTCGTAGATCACCGGGTCGAGGCCCTTACGGGCGGCGGCGTCCAGCTTGATCATGGCCTTGAAGACCTCGGGGGCGTGCTGGGCCCAGGCGAGGCGGGGGGTGTGCTCGTGGACGTACCCCTCGGGGGCGGTGGCCGTGCTGTCGGGGGTGGTCGGGTTCGTGGTCATGCTTCGACACTACGGACGCGGTAGCCCACGGGTATGGTCCATTTCCATGGGAGATACGTGGGCCACTTCCGCGGAGGACGCGGCGGCCGGACCGGGCGGCACTCCGGGTAGCACGTCGGGCGGCATCCCGGGCGGTGTCCTGGGCGTCGACCTCCATCTGGAGACCGGCGGCGGCGCGTCCCGCCACGGTGTCCGCAAGGGCCTGACGGACGCCCTGCGCGAGGCCGTGCGCGGCGGGCGTCTCGCCCCCGGCACCCGCCTGCCGTCGTCCCGTTCGCTCGCCGCCGACCTCGGCATCGCCAGGAACACGGTCGCCGACGCCTACGCCGACCTGGTCGCCGAGGGCTGGCTCACCGCGCGCCAGGGCTCGGGCACACGCGTCGCCGAGCGCGTCGTCACGCCACCCGTGCGCCCCGCGCCGCCCCGCAGAAGGGGCGGGGCCCCGCTGTTCGACCTCGGCCCCGGCGCGCCGGACCTGTCGGCCTTCCCGCGCACGCAGTGGCTCAAGGCGGCCCGCCGCGCGCTCGCCGCGGCACCTGACGACGTGCTCGGTTACGCGGATCCGCGCGGCCGCATCGAGCTGCGCACCGCCCTGGCCGGCTACCTTGCGCGGGCCCGCGGCGTCCACGCGGACCCCGACCGGATGGTCGTCACCGCCGGGTTCGTGCACGGCCTCTCGATCATGGGCCGTGTGCTGCGGGCCCGCGGCCTTCGGGAGGTGGCAGTCGAGTCGTACGGCCTGGACATCCACTGGAACCTGCTGCATCGCGCGGGCCTGCGGACGGTGCCTCTGGACTTCGACGACGCGGGTACCGATGTGGTGGGGCTGGGCGCCGGTTCCGGTTCAAGCTCCAGTTCAAGCACCGGTTCCAGCTCCAGTTCAAGCTCTAGTTCAAGCTCCGGTTCCGGCTCAGCGAAGGCGGTGCTGCTTACCCCGGCCCACCAGTTCCCGATGGGCGTGCCGCTGCACCCCGACCGGCGGGCGGCCGTCGTCGACTGGGCGCGCCGCGAGGGCGGGGTGATCCTGGAGGACGACTACGACGGCGAGTTCCGCTACGACCGCCAGCCCGTCGGAGCACTCCAGGGCCTCGACCCCGAGCACGTCGTGTACCTCGGCACGGCCAGCAAGTCCCTCGCCCCCGGCCTGCGCCTGGGCTGGATGGTGGTGCCGTCCGGCTTGCGGGACGAGGTCCTCGCCGAGAAGAACGCGGCGGGCGCCTCATGCGGTGTCCTGGACCAGCTGACCCTGGCGGAGTTCATCACCTCCGGGGCGTACGACCGCCATGTGCGCGCCGCCCGCCTGCGCTACCGCCGCCGCCGCGACCAGCTGGTGGAGGCGCTCGCGTCCCGTTGCCCCGAGGTCCGCGCCACGGGCATCGCGGCGGGCCTGCACGCGGTCCTGGAACTCCCGCCGGACACCGAACAGTCCATCACCCAGGCAGCCAACTGGGAACACCTCGCGGTCCAGGGCCTGGCCAACTTCCGCCACCCTCTCGCAACGGTGCGACGGCAGGACGCGCTGGTAGTGGGGTACGGGACACCGACGGAGCGGGCGTGGGCGGGGGCGTTGGGGGCGTTGTGCCGGGTGTTGGGGTGAGGGGGAAATTCCAGCCCCTCGGGGGAATTTCCAGCCCCTCCGGTGGGGAAGATTCAGCCTCTCCGGGGAATTTCCAGCCCCTCCGGCGTTTGAGGAGCGGGGTCCGGGGCGGAGCCCCGAGGCGCCCACCGAAGGTGCCCCAGGGACGACGCCGACCCGAACCCACCCAGGACGGACTACCGAGCCCCGTCCTCCGCCCCCGGCGCCTCGCCAAACCGCACCAACGCCAACGCCCCCGCCACAGCCACCGCGAACCCGAGAACCGCCAGCCACTCCAGCCCGCCGCGCGTACGGTCACCCAGCCACACCACGCCCACCACCGCGGGACCGATCGTCTCGCCGATCACCAGCCCCGCCGTGGCCGTCGTCACCGACCCCCGCTGCAACGCTGAGGTGAGCAGCAGGAAGGCCGCGCCACCCCCGACCAGCAGGGCGTACGTCGCCGGGTTGGCGAGCAGCGCACCGGGCGACAGGTCGTCGATGAGGCGTACGGTCACCTCGACGACCCCGAAACCGAACCCCGCCCCCAGGCCGAGCGCCAACGCCCGCCCCCGCCCGGGCAGCCGCCCGGCAACCGTGCCGAGGAGCAGAACGGCGACCGCGACGCCGAGCATCACGTACCGCAGAGTCGTCGAGCCCGTACGGTCGCCCTCGTCACCGGAGGCGAGACCGAGCATCGCGAGCCCCGCGCAGACGACACCCACCGCCCCCCATTCGACGCCGCTGAGCCGCACCCGCAGCATCCGGGCCGCGACCACCGCCGTGACGGCGAGACTCGCGGCGAGCGCGGCGCCCACCGCGTAGATCGGAATGGAGCGCAGGGCCACGATCTGCAGCAGGAAGCCGACCCCGTCGAGGCCGAGCCCCGCGAGGTAGCGCCACTGGCGCAGGGCGCGCAGCAGCAGCGCGGGGTCGACACCGGAACCGGTGCCTGGCGCGGTGGCGCGCGCGGCGACCGCCTGGAAAACGGAGGCCGTGCCGAAGCAGACCGCTGAGCCGAGCGCGCAAATCATCCCAAGAGACACGGAGTGACTGTA
This sequence comes from Streptomyces sp. NPDC044106, assembly GCF_056433985.1. Classification (NCBI taxonomy): domain Bacteria; kingdom Bacillati; phylum Actinomycetota; class Actinomycetes; order Kitasatosporales; family Streptomycetaceae; genus Streptomyces; species Streptomyces sp. NPDC044106. Next base: position 25,253 of record NZ_JBWKFZ010000009.1, on the reverse strand, counting down.
AAGGACGGCGAGTAGGCGAAGACGCGAGGGGATTCAAGGCACATTCGGGAAAGACGGCTGGTACGGGTCGCCGTCCCCTACCTACCCTGGACGCCGATCGCGTACGACATCGGGGTCGCCTGCGGCAACGGGATCACGTACGACAACGGGATCACGTACGACAACAGGACCGCGTACGACAACAGGACCGCGTACGACAACGGGGAAGCGTGCCACATGGCGGAGAAGCGACAACGGCGGCTGAGGTCGAGCACGGTGGCGCTCGGCAGCATGGGGGTCCTCGCCGCGGCCCTCACCTCCTGCGGCTCCGACCCGGACCGCCGCTGCGTGGACCGCGACAGCTACGACTTCGCCAAGGGCTACCGCGTGGTCAGCGACAGCAAGTGCAAGCCCGGCACCTCGGGTTCCGCCTCCTCCGGCAAGTCCCGCAAAAGCCCGTCCGGCACCGGCAAGACGTCGGGCCGTACCGACGCCGCCTGGTACTACGACGCCGACGTCGACGGCCGCTACGCCGACGACGGCACCTTCAGCCGCAGCGAGGCGGTGGACCGGGACGGCTTCGGCTGCTCGGGCGGCGGCAGCGGCGGCGGCTGAGCGGACGGCACGCGACCGGAACGGACACGTACGCCATGGAACGCCGCACCATCGAACCGCGCCCCGGCTGGCAGCGGACTGTCGAGGAGCAGGGGCTCATCTACCCCCTCACGCGCTACCCCGACGGCACCCTGCGCCCCTACTGGGACGAGAGCGCCTACTACGTCTTCTCGCTCCCCGAGGTCGAGGCGCTCGAAGAGGTCGTGGAGGAGCTGCACGCGATGTGCCTGGCCGCCGCCGAGCACATCGTCGCGCACGACCGCCTCGCCGACCTCGGCATCACGGACCCGCGAGTGGCCGACGCCGTCACCGAGGCCTGGCGCCGCAGGGCCGAACTGCCGTCCGTCTACGGCCGTTTCGACCTGCGCTACGACGGCACCGGCCCGGCCAAGATGCTGGAGTACAACGCCGACACCCCCACCTCCCTGGTCGAGGCCGCGAGCCCGCAGTGGTTCTGGATGGAGGAGCGCTTCCCCGGCGCCGACCAGTGGAACTCCCTCCACGAGCGGCTCGTGGACGCCTGGAAGAAGCAGGCTCCGCTGCTGCCGCCCGGCAGCCCGCTGTACTTCGCGCACTCCGCCGCCGACGAGCTAGGCGAGGACCTGATGACGGTCGCGTACCTGCGGGAGACGGCGGAACAGGCGGGCCTGACCGCCGAGTCCATCTCCATGGAGGACATCGGCTGGGACCGCCTCTCGCGCCGCTTCGTCGACAAGAAGCTCCGTTTCATGCGCGGTTGCTTCAAGCTCTACCCGTGGGAGTGGCTGACCACGGACCGCTTCGCCCCGCACGTCCTGGAGACCCTCGACAACGGTGGCGGCACCGGTTCGACGCTGTGGATCGAGCCCGCCTGGAAGATGCTCCTCTCCAACAAGGCGCTCCTGGCGATCCTCTGGGAGCTCTACCCGGGCCATCCGAACCTCCTTCCCGCCTACCGGGACGGTCCGCGCGAGCTGGCCTCGGAACGCGGATACGTCGCCAAGCCGCTGCTGGGACGCGAGGGCGCCGGGGTGACGGTGCACGAGCCGGGCTCCGCGCCCGTACCTCCCGGCGAACCCTGCTGCTACCAGGAGCTGGCGCCCCTCCCGGACTTCGACGGCAACCGGGTCGTCCTCGGCGCGTGGGTCGTCGAGGACGAGGCGGCAGGACTCGGCATCAGGGAGTCGTCCGGGCTGATCACGGATGAGTACGCGCGGTTCGTCCCCCACGTGATCCTGTGAGCGCGTCGGCGATCCTGCGAGTGCGCCGGTTCGGCCGCCCGCGTCACTCAGGCTCCGGCGTCCGTGCCGGCGTCCGTACCGGCGTGAGTGTCGGCGCCGAGCCGGACCAGCATCTTGCCGGTGTTCGCCCCGCGCAGCACCCCGAGGAAGGCCTCGGGCGCCCGCTCGATGCCGTCGACGACGGTCTGCTCGGTACGCAGGGTGCCGTCGGCGAGCAGCGGCGCCGCCCGGCCGATCCACTCCGGGAACAGGTCGAGGTGGCTGGTGACGAGCATGCCCCGCAGGCTCGCCTCCTGGTGGGCGGCCCGGAAGAGGTTGTCGGGGCCGGGCGGCGGCGTGGTGGCGTTGTACGTGCTGATGGCGCCGACCATGGCGATGCGGCCCCCCCCGGACGGATCGCACCTATCGCGGCCTGCAGATGGTCGCCGCCGACCGAGTCGAGGTAGACGTCCACGCCGTCGGGCGCCGCCTGCGCGAGCTGCTCGGACAGGGCGCCCTCGCGGTAGTCGATGGCGGCGTCGTACCCGAAGGTGTCGAGGAGCTTCTTCGTCTTCGCCGGGCCGCCTGCCGACCCGATCACCCGGGAGGCGCCGAGCTCACGGGCGATCTGCCCGGCGACGCTGCCGACCGCCCCGGCCGCGGCGGACACGAAGACGACATCGCCCTCGCGCACCGGGGCGGTACGGGTCAGCGCGGCGTACGCCGTCAGGCCCGTCGCGCCGAGCGGACCGAGGTAGGCGGCGGCCGGAGCGAGCGTCGTGTCGATGACCGTCGCGGCGGCAGCGTCGAGCACGGAGTGTTCCCGCCACCCCAGGAAGTGCGAGACGGTCGCGCCGACAGGAACCCCGGGGGCCGTCGACGCGACGACCTCGCCGACCGCGCTGCCCTCGAGCGGGGCGCCGACCTGGAACGGTTCGATGTAGGACGGCGCGTCGTTCATGCGGCCCCGCATGTACGGGTCGACCGACATCCAGGTGTTGCGCACGAGTATCTGCCCCTCGTCGAGCCGCTCGGGAAGCTCGACGGTCGCCAGCTCGAAGTCCGCGGCGCTGGACTCACCCACGGGGCGGGCGGCGAGACGGATTTCACGGGAGAGGTTCATGGTGACTCCTGAGTCTGGTTCTGGTTCTGGTTCTGGATTTGGATTTGGTCACGGATTTGGTCACGGATTTGGTTCTGGATGTGTCCCCGGATCTGGGACCGGTGCGAGCCCGGGGGCCCGTACTCCCATCTCCGTGACCGCGATGTCGCGTTCGGCGGGGGCCGATCCGCGTTCACAGGGATCAAGGTGCCGGACGGCGCGCACGGAACGCTGACGGTCCACGCACGGCGTTCCGTCAGCGGCGCAGGCACCCCGTGCGGGCCGTGGCGGCCCCCCGATTAACGTTGCCGCATGCGATTCGAGGTGCTTGGCCCGCTGACGGTGCGCACGCGGGACGGTGCGGCGGCGCCGGCCCCGGAGCCGAAGGTGCGCGCACTGCTGGCCGCGCTTCTCGTACGCATGGGCGGCCCGGTCGCGGCGGACACGCTGGTCGACGACCTGTGGGGCGGGCGTCCGCCCTCCTCTCCCCTCAACTCCCTCCAGACGAAGGTCTCCCAGCTGCGCCGCGCGCTGGAGGCGGCGGAGCCGGGTGGCCGCGGTCTCGTGGCGTACGGCCCCGCCGGGTACGAGCTGCGCATACCGCCCGAGCACGTGGACGCCACCCGTTTCGAGACGCTGACCTCCCGCGCGTACACGGCACACACGGACCCGACGGCCCAGGCGTCCCTGCTGACCGACGCACTGGCGCTGTGGCGTGGGCCCGCCTACGCCGACTTCCGCGACGCCGACTTCACACGTGCGGCCATCACGCACCTGGAGGAGCAGCGCCTCACCGCCCAGGAGACGCTGGCCGAACTGCGCCTGGCCCGCGGCGAACACGCCCTTCTGGCCGACGAACTGGCCCCCTTGGCAGCCCGCGAACCGCTCCGCGAACGCCTGCGGGCCGCCCATCTCCGCGCCCTCTACGGCTCCGGCCGCGCGGCCGAGGCCCTGGACTCCTACCGCGACCTGCGACTGCACCTCACCGAGGAACTGGGCATCGACCCGAGCCCCGAACTGGTGGCACTGCACGAGGCGATGCTGCGACAGGAGGTGGACTTGGGCGCGGCGGGTGTGGTGGGTGTGGCGGATGTGAGGGGAGCGGCGGATGGAGCGGTGTCTGCGGGCGTGTCTGCGGCAGTGACTGCGACTGCGACTGCGGCTTCGGTCGCGGCCGGAACCGCGTACACGGCCGGAACCGTGCGTGCGGCTGGAGCCGTGCAAGCGGCTGGAACCGTGCAAGCGGCAGCGGCCGTGGAGCACCCGCCGACCAACCTCCCCGCGCAGGTCACGGACCTCATCGGCCGCGACCGGGCCATCACCCGCATACGTGACCTCGTCGGCGCCGGACGCCTGGTCACGCTTACGGGCCCCGGTGGCGTGGGCAAGACGCGCCTGGCCCTGGCGGCGGCGTCGGGCCTGACGTCGGACTTCCCCGACGGCATCCGCCTGGCCGAACTCGCCGGAACCCGGGGCGGGGGATCGGTCGAGGTGGCGGCCACGGTGGCGGCGGCACTGGGCATACGTGACGACGCACCGGGGGAACCGGTGGCAGAGGCCGACGGGACTGACGGGCCCACGAGAGCCACGAGAGCTGGGGGAGCCACGAGAGCCGGGGGAGCCGGGGGAGTCGGGGAAGCCGAAGGGCCCGAGACGCCCGAGCGGCCCGAGGGTCTCCAGGATCTCCAGGGGCTCCAACTACTCCACGGAAGCCCCGAAACGAGCAACATCCACGACGCCAACACCTCCCTCACCCTCACCCTCACCCTCTCCTCCTCCCCCTCAGACCTCCCTGCCGCAGCCGAGCGACTCGGCCGAGCCCTGGCCGGACGCCGCCTCCTGCTCGTCCTCGACAACTGCGAACACGTCCTCGGCCCCGTCGCCGACCTCACCGCCCACCTCCTGCGCAGCGCCCCGGGCCTGCACATCCTCGCCACCAGCTAGGAACCCCTCGCCCTGACCGGCGAGACCTTGGAGGCCGTCGCCCCGCTCGGCGAGGAGGACGCGCTGAGGCTGTTCGCCGTCCGCGCCGCTGCCGCCGCGCCCGGTTTCACCCTGGACGACGGGAACCGTGAGGCCGTCGCCCTCATCTGCCGCCGCCTCGACGGCATCCCGCTCGCCGTCGAACTCGCCGCCACCCGCGTACGAGCCCTCGGCGTGCACGCCCTCGCCGACCGCCTGCACGACCGCTTCCGCCTACTGAACCAGGTACGCCGCGACGCCCCGGCCCGACAGCGCACGCTCCGCGCGATGATCGACTGGAGCTGGGAACTCCTGACGGCACCGGAGCAACGAGCACTGCGCCGACTCGCCGTGTTCGACGGCGGGTTCACCCTGACCAGCGCGGAAGCCGTCCTGACCGAGACGCACCCGGCGACGGACACAACGGAGGCGCACACCCCGCACCCCGCACCAGAAGCAACCGAGTCGGCGCGGACGCACCCGGCGATGGAACCCGCCCCGGAGGACGACGTCCTCGACCTGGTGACCCGTCTGGTGGACCGCTCCCTCCTCGCTCCGACCACGACCGACGCCTCCGAGCCGCGCTACCGCATGCTCGAATCCGTCACCGCGTACAGCCTCGAACACCTCGACGACGCAGCCGAGACCACCATGACCCGCGACCGCCACGCCCTCCACTTCGCCTCCCTCGCCGAACGTGCCGCCACCGCCCTGCGCGGCCCCGACCAACGGAATTGGCTACGCCGCCTCGACCACGAGACGGCCAATCTCCGTACCGCCCTGAACTGGTCGATCACCACCTCCGACGCCCCGAAGGCCCTCCGCCTGGTCAATGCCCTGACCTGGTACTGGTTCCTCCGCGGCCGCCTCCGCGAAGCCATGCGCTTCCTGTACCAGGCGCTGAGCCTGCCCCCGGCAGCCGCATCCGGCGAGCACCCCACCGACCTCGCCTCGGCCCGCACCGCCGCCGCCTCGGCATACGCCGCCTTCGCCCTGCTGACCGGCGAACCCGCCTGCGCCCACGGCAACACGTGCGAACGCGGGACCACCACCCCCGCCGACGCCCGTTCCCGCTGGCTGCTCGCCTTCGCCCGCTGCGGGTTCGACGACACGCCGCGCGAGGCCGCTCGGGTCGACGCGCTGCTCGCGGAGTTCCGGGCGGCCGGCGACCGCTGGGGTGAGGCCGCCACGCTCTCCACCCGGGCCACCCGGGCCCTCTACCGCGGTGACCTCTCCGCCCTGCGCCGCGACGCCACCCGCAGCGCCGACCTCTTCGCCGAACTCGGCGACCGCTGGGGCCAGTTGCAGTCCTCCGAGCAGCTCGGCGTGCTCGCCGAGATCGCCGCCGACTACGACGAGGCGGCGCGGCTCCAGCGTGACGGCATGCGCGGCGCCGAAGAACTCGAACTCTGGACCGACCTCTCCTTCCGCCTCTCCCGCCTCGGCCGGGTAGCCCTCCTGACCGGGGACGACCCCGCCGCCACGGCCTTCCACGAACGCGCCGCCCAACTCGCTGCCCAGCAGTCCCACCGCCCCGCCCAGCAGTTCGCCGAGACGGGCCTCGCCATCGGCGCCCGCCACCGCGGCGACCTGGATACCGCCGAACAACTCCTGCTGCCGTGGCTCGACTTCAACCGCCGCTTCGGCGTCGCCTCCGGAACGGCCCTGATCCTGGCCCACCTCGGCTACGTCGCCGAGCAGCGCGGCGACGCCGAGCGCGCCGAAGAGCTCCACCGGGAGGGCCTGGCCGTCGCCCGCACCACGGGGGACGAGCGTGCCGTGGCCCTGGCCCTGGAAGGCCTCGCGGGCGCCCGCTCCCTGGCCGGCCACCACCGCCACGCTGCCGCCCTCCTCGGCACGGCCGCCCGGATCCGCGAGGCAGAGGGCACACCCCTGCCGCCCGCGGAACGCACCGACATCACCCGAGCCGTACACCGCACCCGCACCGCCCTGGGCCCCACCGTCTTCCAGGCCGCATACGACCAGGGGCGCGACGAGGAGGCGGAAGCCGATACGCCCCTTGAAGCGACAGCGGCTGCGGCAGCTACAGCGACAGCGGCTGCGACCACCGGGACCGGGACCGGAACGGGGCCGGAGCTGCGCGGCCCCGCTAGCTCAACACCGCCCGCAACTGATCCAGGCCCCAGTCCAGGTCCTCCTTACTGATCACCAGCGGGGGAGCGATGCGAATCGTCGCCCCGTGCGTGTCCTTCACCAGCACCCCCTTCTCCATCAACTTCTCGGAGATCTCCCGACCCGTGCCGTACGACGGAGCGATGTCGACGCCCGCCCACAGCCCGCGCCCCCGCACCTGCGTCACCTTCCCCGTACCGGTCAGCAGGCCCAGCTCGGCGTGCAGATGCTCACCCAGCTCCGTGGCCCGCTGCTGGAACTCGCCCGTCGACAGCATGTCGACCACCTCCAGCGCCACCGCGCAGGCGAGGGGGTTGCCGCCGAACGTCGACCCGTGCTCGCCCGGCTTGAAGACTCCGAGCACATCCGCATCGGCGACCACCGCCGACACCGGGACGACGCCTCCGCCGAGCGCCTTGCCCAGCAGATACACATCCGGCACCACGCCCTCGTGCTCACACGCGAACGTGCGTCCCGTTCTGCCGAGCCCCGACTGGATCTCGTCCGCGATGAAGAGGACTCGGCGCTCCCGCGTCAGCTCTCTGACCCCCGGCAGATATCCGGGCGGCGGCACCAGGACTCCGGCCTCGCCCTGGATCGGCTCGATCAGCACGGCCACGGTGTCCTCGGTGACCGCGGCCCGCAGCGCCTGAAGATCTCCGTACGGCACGATCTCGAAGCCCGGTGTGTACGGCCCGAACTCCGCCCGCGCCTCGTCGTCCGTCGAGAAGCTGATGATGGTCGTGGTCCTGCCGTGGAAGTTGCCGGCCGCGACGACGATCTTCGCCTGCCCGTCCGGCACCCCCTTGACCTGATAGCCCCACTTCCGCGCGGTCTTCACGGCCGTCTCGACGGCCTCCGCGCCGGTGTTCATGGGCAGCACCATCTCCTTGCCGCAGAGGGCGGCCAGGCGCGTGCAGAACTCGGCAAACCGGTCGTGGTGGAAGGCCCGCGAGGTCAGCGTCACCCGGTCCAGCTGTGCCTTCGCGGCGTCGATCAGCCGGCGGTTGCCGTGCCCGAAGTTGAGCGCCGAGTACCCGGCGAGCATGTCGAGGTAGCGGCGGCCTTCGACGTCGGTCATCCACGCGCCCTCGGCCGAGGCGACCACGATGGGCAGCGGATGGTAGTTGTGTGCGCTGTGCGCCTCGGCCGAGGTGATGAGCCGCTCGCTGGTCGCGCCGGTGCCGGCCGGCGATGACGGTGATGACGGCGACGAGGATGACGACGATGGCGTGGAGGATGCTGACGTACTCGACACGGGGTCTCCGTTCGTCCTGCGGCGTGGGGCGGGTGTGGCGCCCAGTCTCCATCGTCGCTCGCATCGCGGACGAAGAAACCTGCCGAACCGGCGTGCCCGTTAGGGTGGCTCTGACAGCACGGTGACTGGCGCACGGGGAACGAACCCCGATGAAGCCGTGCGAGGCCCAACCTTCGAGGTGCCGCCCGCCTGGGCACCCCGGGACCACGACCGGACACTTACCGCTCGCCCCGGAGGACGCCATGACTCTCCCTTCCTCTTCCCCTCAGCACCACCCCGGACTCGCCGCCGAGGACCCCGAACTCGCCGCCCTCATCGGTGCCGAGGAACAGCTGCAGGCCGAGACCCTGCGGCTGATCCCCAGCGAGAACTACGTCTCCACCGCGGTCCTCGAAGCCTCCGGAACCGTCCTGCAGAACAAGTACAGCGAGGGCTACCCCGGCCGCCGCTACTACGAGGGCCAGCAGAACATCGACCCCGTCGAGCGCCTTGCCATCGCCCGCGCCAAGGCCGTCTTCGGCGTCGAGCACGCCAACGTCCAGCCCTACTCCGGCTCCCCGGCCAACCTCGCCGTCTACCTCGCCTTCGCCGAACCGGGCGACACCGTGATGGGCATGTCGCTGCCGATGGGCGGCCACCTCACCCACGGCTGGGGCGTCTCCGCCACCGGCAAGTGGTTCCGCGGTGTGCAGTACGGCGTGCGCCGGACCACGGACCCCGCAACCAACGGCCGCATCGACCTCGACGAGGTGCGCGACCTCGCCCTCAAGGAACGTCCCAAGCTGATCTTCTGCGGCGGCACCGCACTGCCCCGCACCATCGACTTCGCCGCCTTCGCGGAGATCGCCCGCGAGGCCGGGTCCGTCCTCGTCGCCGACATCGCGCACATCGCCGGCCTGATCGCGGGCGGTGCCCACCCCTCACCGGTGCCACACGCCGACGTGATCTCCACGACCACCCACAAGACCCTGCGGGGCCCGCGCGGCGCGATGCTCATGTCCCGCGAGGAGCACGCCAAGGCCATCGACAAGGCGGTCTTCCCGGGCCTGCAGGGCGGCCCGCACAACCAGACCACCGCGGCCATCGCGGTCGCCCTCCACGAGGCGTCCAGGCCCTCCTTCCGCGCTTACGCCCACGCGGTCGTCGACAACGCCAAGGCCCTCGCCGACGCCCTCCTCGCCCGTGGCTTCGACCTGGTCTCCGGCGGCACCGACAACCACCTGATCCTGATGGACCTCACCCCCAAGGACGTCCCGGGGAAGATCGCCGCGAAGGCCCTCGACCGGGCCGGGATCGTCGTCAACTACAACACCGTGCCGTTCGACCCGAGGAAGCCCTTCGACCCCTCGGGCGTCCGTATCGGAACCCCCTCCCTGACCTCCCGGGGCCTCGGCACGGAACACATGGCGACCGTCGCCGACTGGATCGACCGCGGAGTCGCCGCGGCGCGCACCGGGGACGAGGACGCGCTGACGAAGATCAAGTCCGAGGTCGCCGACCTGATGGCCGCCCACCCGGCCCCGGGCCTGCCGACCGCCTGACCGCGGTCCCGTCCGCCGCTCCGCCACCTCGTCGGCGGGGCGGTGGGCCGACGAGGTGCGGTCGTCGCCCCGCACCCTCCCCTTGTCGTCCAGTCCCCGCACAGTCCCCTTGCCGTCCGCATACCGTCCCCCAGCCGTCCGCCGCCGCGGTCTTCCGCGCCGATTCACTTCTGGTACACCGCCCGAGCCGTTCGGGTTCCCGATCCGGTCGACCCGATCCGCATCCGAACCGGCTGCCCCTCAGGAAATCGACCTCGCGATCTCCAGTGCCCGCTCCTTCGACGGCACGCCCTCCAGCCGCAGGGTCAGCTTCTGCCCCCGCGTCCACAGCAGCGTCGGCCCCGACGCGCGCTCGGATCGCCGCCAGCGGTCGTCGTCGTCCTTTACCAGCCACAAGGTGAGCCGGTGCGGCCGGGCGAACCACAGTCCCGTGTCCGGGCCGATCTCCACCCGCTCGGGTGGCACCGGCACCGTCTTGGCGAAGGCGGGGTCGAGCCGGGCCGCGTACTCGTCGAGACGCACGGTCCGGCCGTCCCGGTGCCAGCAGAGGCTGACCAGGACTCGGGAGCCCGGCTCGCGCGTCACGGACAGCGTGTCCGGCGCGCCGAGCGATCTCGGCACCCTGGGCGGGAACCCGGCAAGGCCCCGGGCCTCGGCCGCCGGCACAGGGGCACCGCACCCGGGCACGGCAAGCCCGGCCGACGGGGTCGCCGACGGGTCATACCGCACCTCGACCCCTCCGAAGTCGAACCACTCGAAGACCGCCGCCCGCACCGGAGGCGTGAGCAGGAGGACGGCGAGCAGCCCGCACAGCGCCGCCGTCGCCGCCCGCCACCGCAGCCGCAGGCCACGCCCCAGCCGACGGAACCGCTCGCCGGGACCGGGCGGCTCAGCCACCGGCACCGGCGCCCCTTCCGCGAGTATCCGCGCGATGACCCGCTCGGCCATGGAGCCTCCATCCGGGCCCCCCGCGCTCCCCGCATCCATCGACCGGCCGAGCGCCCGCAGCTCCTCGCGGAGCCGCGCCGCCTCCTGCGCCGCGTCGCCGTCGCCGTGCCGCTCACTCACCTCCCTCACCTCCCTCCGCCGGAAGCAGCCGCTCCAGCTTGCGCAGGGCGCGGTTCAGCCGGGACTTCACCGTGCCGCGCGGCCAGCCGAGCGCCTGGGCCGTCTCCGCCTCGTCCATCTCCAGCAGGTAGCGGTAGGTGACGACCAGGCGGTGATCATCGCCGAGCTGGTCCAGGGCGGTGAGCAGCGCCGTCCTGCGCTCGTCCGCCAGAGCCGCCACCGCCGGATCCGCCGACTCCGGTATCAGCGGCTCCGCTTCGATGTGCGCCGCCTCCCGGCCCACGACCGACCGCTGTCGGCCCGCCGAACGCACTGTGTTCCTCGTCTCATTGGCGACGATCGCGAGCAGCCACGGCTTGAACGCCGAGCCGTCCCTGAACCGTCCGAGTGAGCAGTACGCCTTGAAGAAGGCCTGCTGCACCACGTCCTCCGCGTCCGATCCCGCGCCGAGTGCCGCTGCCGCCCTGAGTGCGATGCCGGTGAACGCGCGCACCAATTCCGCGTACGCCTCCACTTCTCCGGCGCGCACGCGGGCGATCACCGCCCACTCGTCGACGACGCGGCCCCCCTCCAGGACCTCCCCCTGTGCCCTCACACTTTTGATACACCGGCCGCGCCCATTCGGTTCCCACCCGTCACACACCTGTTTCCGAGCTATGAGAGTCACCTGAGAGAATGGGGACCATGGCCTCTGAACGACCTCGTGTGCTCTCCGGAATCCAGCCCACCGCCGGCTCGTTCCACCTCGGTAACTACCTCGGCGCGGTCCGCCAGTGGGTGGCGCTGCAGGAGTCCCACGACGCCTTCTACATGGTGGTGGACCTGCACGCGATCACCCTTCCGCAGGACCCCGCCGCGCTGCGCGCCAACACCCGGCTCGCCGCCGCCCAGCTGCTCGCCGCAGGCATCGACCCGGAGCGCTGCACGCTCTTCGTCCAGAGCCATGTCCCCGAGCACGCCCAGCTCGCCTGGGTGATGAACTGCCTCACCGGTTTCGGCGAGGCGTCGCGCATGACGCAGTTCAAGGACAAGTCCGCCAAGCAGGGCGCCGACCGCGCGTCCGTCGGCCTCTTCACGTACCCGGTCCTGCAGGTCGCCGACATTCTGCTGTACCAGGCGAACGAGGTCCCGGTCGGCGAGGACCAGCGTCAGCACATCGAGCTCACCCGTGACCTGGCCGAGCGCTTCAACGGCCGGTTCGGCGAGACGTTCACCGTGCCGTCGGCGTACATCCTCAAGGAGACGGCGAAGATCTACGACCTTCAGGACCCGTCGATCAAGATGAGCAAGTCGGCGTCCACGCCGAAGGGCCTGATCAACCTCCTCGACGAGCCCAAGGCCACCGCCAAGAAGGTCAAGAGCGCCGTCACCGACACCGACACGGTGATCCGCTACGACGTGGCGGAGAAGCCGGGCGTCAGCAACCTCCTCAGCATCTACTCCACCCTCACCGGCACCGGTATCGCCGAACTGGAGCAGAAGTACACCGGCAAGGGCTACGGTGCGCTGAAGACCGACCTCGCCGAGGTCATGGTCGAGTTCGTGACTCCCTTCCGGGACCGCACCCAGCAGTACCTGGACGACCCGGAGACGCTCGACTCGATCCTGGCCAAGGGCGCGGAGAAGGCTCGTGCCGTCGCTGCCGAGACCCTCGCGCAGGCGTACGACAAGGTGGGTTTCCTGCCCGCCAAGCACTGAGTCTCCGGACCGACGACAACAGCACTGTGCTGCCCACCGGCAGCGACCCCTGCCCAGCGACACGACGACAGGAGTACGACGTGGGGACCGTAACGATCGGCGTCTCGATCGCGGTCCCGGAGCCACACGGCAGCCTGCTCCAGGAGCGGCGCGCGGGCTTCGGGGACCCCGCGGCGCACGGCATCCCCACCCATGTGACCCTGCTGCCGCCCACCGAGGTGGACGCCTCGGCGCTGCCTGCGGTCGAGGCGCATCTCGGCGCGGTCGCGGCGGCCGGGCGCCCCTTCCCGATGCGCCTCTCCGGGACGGGCACTTTCCGGCCGCTGTCCCCTGTGGTCTTCGTCCGGGTGGTGGAGGGCGGGTCGGCCTGCTCCTGGCTGCAGGAGCGGGTGCGGGACGCGTCGGGTCCGGTGGAGCGCGAACTGCAGTTCCCGTACCACCCGCATGTGACGGTCGCGCACGGCATCTCCGAAGAGGCCATGGACCGGGCGTACGAGGAGCTCTCCGAGTACGAGGCCGAGTGGTCCTGCACCGGCTTCGCCCTCTACGAACAGGGCCCCGACGGGGTCTGGCGCAAGCTGCGGGACTTCGCTTTCGGCGGCTCCGTAGTGCCCCCTCAGGCCTCGGCCCCGGTGACCCGGGGCACGCTGCCCACGCGCTGACCCCGAGGCCCCACCAGGAGAGCCCGCCTAGAGCGGCAGCCGCCGGAACACCGGCCTCGGCAGGTGCCGCAGCGCCGACATCACCAGTCGCAGCGCTCCTGGTACCCACACCGTCTCCGACCGCCGTCGCAGGCCGGTCTCGATGGCCTCGGCCACCGCTTCCGGGGTGGTCGCCATGGGCACCTCCTCCAGCCCCGCCGTCATCTTCGAGCGCACGAAGCCGGGGCGGACGACCATCACGTGCACACCGGTGCCGTGCAGCGCGTCGCCGAGTCCCTGGGTGAAGGCGTCGAGGCCCGCCTTGCTGGAGCCGTAGATGAAGTTCGAGCGGCGCGCGCGTTCACCCGCGACGGACGAGAGCACCACCAGGGAGCCGTGCCCCTGGGACTGCAGCGCCCGTGCGCAGACCAGGCCGGCCGAGACCGCCCCGGTGTAGTTCGTCTGGGCGACGCGCACCGCCGCGAGGGGCTCGTCCTCGTCGCGTGCCTGGTCGCCGAGGATGCCGAAGGCGAGCAGCACCATGTCGATGTCGCCCTCGGTGAAGATCTTGCCGAGGGACACTTCGTGGGACTCGGAGTCGAGCGCGTCGAAGGCGACGGTGTGCACCTCGGCGCCCATGTCGCGCAGGTCCGCCGCGGCCTCCTCCAGGCCGGGTGAGGGACGGCCGGCCAGCCACACCGTGCGGGTGCGGCGGGCGATGAGGCGCCGGGCGGTGGCGAGGCCGATCTCCGAGGTGCCGCCGAGGACGAGCAGGGACTGGGGGGTGCCGAAGGCGTCTTTCATGAGTACCGGTCTCCTAGGGCCTGTCTTTCGGATCAGGCCGGTCTTGGGTGGCTTTGCCTTGTGTGGGGCTCGACCCCGCGGAGATCCGTCAGAAGGACCCTAGAGGTCGAGGCGGCGGGAGAGGTCCGAGCGGAACACGCCGCGCGGGTCCAGGTCGGCCCGTAGGGCGCGGAAGTCGGCGAGCCGCGGATACATCGCGGCGAGCATCTCCGGCCGCAGGCGCGAGTCCTTGGCGAGGTAGACGCGCCCGTCGGCGGCGGCCACTTCCTCGTCGAGGTCGTCGAGGAAGGCGCCGAGCCCGGGGAGGTTCGCCGGGATGTCGAGCGCGAGCGTCCAGCCGGGCATCGGGAAGGAGAGCCAGCCCGGATCACCCTCTCCGAAGCGCTTCAGTACGGCGAGGAAGGAGGGGCAGCCGCGCTCGGAGATGCGCTGCACGATGCGGCGCAGGGCCTCCTCCTTGCCGTATCCGACGACGAATTGGTACTGCACGAAGCCGCTGCGGCCGTAGATGCGGTTCCAGTGCGGGACGCCGTCCAGGGGGTGGAAGAACGTGGAGATCTTCTGGAGTTCGCCGGTGCGGGAGCGGGGCGCCTTGCGGTACCAGAGTTCGTTGAAGAGGCCCACCGAGGCCTTGCCGAGCAGCCCCTCCGGGAGGAACGACGGGGCCGCGGGGAACTGTCCCGGGCGGAACGCGAGAGGGGCTCTACGCGCGCGTGCCCGCTCCGGAAGGGCTTCCAGTGGGGCGTGGTCGCCGCGGGTCAGGACGGAGCGGCCCATGGTGGCGCCGCGGGCGAGCAGGTCGACCCAGGCGACCGAGTAGCGGTAGCGGTGGTCGGTGGTGGCGAGGCGGGCCATCAGGTCGTCGAGGTCCGTGGCGCGTTCCGTGTCGACGCTCATCAAGGAGGTCTCGACCGGCAGCAGTTGGACCGTCGCCGACAGGATCACCCCGGTCAGCCCCATGCCGCCCGTCGTCGCGTCGAAGAGGGCGCTGCCGGGCTCGATGGTACGGACCGTGCCGTCGGCGGTCAGCAGGTCCATCGAGAGGACGTGGCGGGAAAAGGATCCGGAGACGTGGTGGTTCTTGCCGTGGATGTCGGCGCCGATGGCCCCGCCGACCGTCACGTAGCGGGTCCCCGGTGTGACCGGCACGAACCAGCCGAGCGGCAGCAGGACTTCCATCAGGTGGTGCAGGGAGACGCCCGCGTCGCAGACGACGGTGGCCGCCGGTGCCCCGGTGTCCGACGTGTGTGTGGTGTCGATGACGCGCACCCGGTCGAGGCCCGTCATGTCGAAGACGGCGCCGCCCGCGTTCTGCGCGGCGTCCCCGTAGGCCCGGCCCAGGCCGCGGGCGATGCCGCCGCGCTCCCCGCAGTCGCGTACCGCTGCCGCGGCCTCCTCCGGGGTGCGGGGTCTCACCAGTTGGGCGGTGGTCGGCGCGGTGCGGCCCCAGCCGGAGACGGAGACGGACGGGACCGGGGCCGGGGGAGCGGCGGAGGTGAGGGAATCGGCGGGGGAGTCGGCAGACATGAAGACGACGGTATCGCCCACAAGTGGGCGGTTAGCTATAAATCGTTCCCGCTCTCACCGAAATGGGTGATTAAGCGAGTGTCACCGTAGATTGACGTAAGTAATACGAGGTTGCCTAGAAGAGTCGAGATGCCCAGCTCTCGGATGTCTTCGGATGTCTTCGAATATCTTCGAAAAAGAGGCGACATGCACGACATGGACCACAGGTTGCTGTCGGCCCTGCGCGACTGCGGCACCGACCCGCGCGTGGCGTCCGCCGCCCGCGCACTCTCCCGTACCGGCGAGCACGGCGCTCTGTGGCTCGTCGCGGGCCTGGCGGGCGCCGCCGTCGACCGCGAGCGCCGCGGCGCCTGGCTGCGCGGCACAGCGCTCACCGCCACCGCCCACCTCGCCAGCATGGGCCTCAAGCGGATCGTCCGCCGTCCGCGCCCCGGCGGCCCGGGCGGCGTCGAGCCCCTCGTACGCGTCGTGGGCAGGCACTCCTTCCCCAGCTCGCACGCCACGTCGGCGGCGGCGGCCACCGTCGCGTACGGCGCGCTGCGCCCCCTCTGCGCCCACCTCGTCCCGCCACTGGCCGCCGCGATGTGCGTCTCCCGGATGGTCGTCGGCGTCCACTACCCCTCGGACATCGCCGCGGGCGCCGCGCTCGGCGCGTTCACCGCGCGCGTGGGCGCCGCCTGGATGAACGGAGGCCACCGCGATGCCTGAACGTATCGCCACAGTTCTGGAGCGGCCCCGTCCGCCCCAGCAGACGCGGCCGGGACCCGTCAGCCTGCCGCTCGGCCTGCTGAAGACCGCACGCCCCCGCCAGTGGGTGAAGAACGTCCTGGTCATCGCGGCCCCCGCCGCCGCGGGCGAGCTCTTCTCACGGCACGCGCTCATCCAAGTCGCCACCGTCTTCGCGCTGTTCACGGCCGCCGCGTCCGCCGTCTACCTGATCAACGACGCCCGTGACGCCGACGCCGACCGCGCGCACCCCACCAAGTGCCGCAGGCCGGTCGCCGCCGGGCAGGTGCCGGTGCCCGTCGCGTACGCCGCCGGGGGGCTCCTCGCGGTCCTGGCGCCCGTGGCCGCCGCGCTCCTGTGCACGCCCCTCACAGCGGCGCTCCTGGCCGCGTACGTCGGCATGCAACTCGCCTACTGCATCAGCCTCAAGCACGTCCTGGTCGTCGACCTCACCATCGTCACGACCGGCTTCCTGATGCGCGCCATGATCGGCGGGCTCGCCCTCGACATCCCGCTCTCCCGCTGGTTCCTGATCACCACGGGCTTCGGCGCGCTCTTCATGGTCTCCGCCAAGCGCTACTCGGAGGCCGTCCAGATGTCCGGAAGCACGGAGAAACCGGGCGCCACGCGCGCGTTGCTCACCGAATACACCACCGGGTACCTGCGCTTCGTGTGGCAGCTGGCCGCGGGCGTCGCCGTTCTCGCGTACTGCCTGTGGGCCATGGAGGCGGGTGGCACGGCCAACGGCCTGCTGCCCTGGCGCCAGCTGTCCATGACGGCCTTCATCCTCGCCATCCTGCGCTACGCCGTATTCGCCGACCGGGGCACCGCGGGCGAGCCCGAGGACGTCGTCCTGCGGGACCGCGCGCTCGCCGTGATCGGCCTGGTGTGGCTCGCGATGTACGGACTCGCGGTCGTGGACTGGTGAGTTGGCCCACCCTGCGCGCACGGCTGCGCCCGCTCGGCCCCGAACTGCTCGGCTTCGCCGTCACCGGGATCTGCGCGTACGCCGCCGACCTCGGCCTCTTCATCTGGCTGCGCGGACCCGTGGGCCTCGACCCGCTCACCGCCAAAGCCCTCTCCTTCGTGGCGGGCTGCTCGGTCGCGTACACGGGCAACGCGCTCGGCACCTACAGGAGCAGGACCTCGGGAGTCCCGCGGCTGCGCCAGTACGCGGTGTTCTTCGCCGTCAACGTCGCCGGCGCCCTCGTCCAGCTGCTGTGCATCGCCGTGTCGCACTACGGGCTCGGCCTCACCTCTCAGCGCGCGGACACCGTCTCGGGAGCCGGAATCGGTATGGCACTCGCCACTGTCCTGCGGTTCTGGGGTACCCGGACCTTGGTCTTCCGCGGAACGGGCAGGACATCGGACAGGACACCAGGCACGGAGGCGTCATGGACTGGCTGAAGAAACTGCCCGGAATCGGGCCGCTCGTCGAGAAGGGCATGCGCACGCACGCGTGGCAGGCCTATGAACGGCTGGACCACGTCCACTGGACGCGCCTCGCGGCCGCCATGACGTTCATCAGCTTCCTGGCGCTCTTCCCGCTCCTCACCGTCGCCGCGGCGATCGCCGCCGCGACGCTCTCGAAGAAGCAGCAGGGCACCCTGGAGAACAAGATCTCCGAGCAGGTGCCCGGCATCTCCGACCAGCTGAACCTGGACGCGCTGGTCGAGAACGCGGGCACCGTGGGCCTCATCGCGGGCGCTCTGCTGCTCTTCACCGGCATCGGCTGGGTCGGCTCGATGAGGGAGTGCCTGCGGGCCGTCTGGGAGCTGGAGGACGACGAGGAGAACCCCGTCCTGCGCAAGGCCAAGGACGCCGGAGTGCTCATCGGGCTCGGCGGCGCGGGCCTCGCCTCGTTCGCCGCGTCCGCCCTCGCCTCGACCGCCGTCGGCTGGACCGCCGACCTCCTCGGCGTCGACGAGCAGGGCTGGGGCGCCGTACTGCTCCAAGTCATCGCCTTCGCCATCGCCGTCCTCGCGGACTTCCTGCTGCTGCTCTACGTCCTGACGCTGCTGCCCGGCGTCCAGCCGCACCGGCGCCGGCTCATGACCGCGGCGCTGATCGGGGCGGCCGGGTTCGAACTGCTCAAGCTGCTGCTCGGCGGCTACATGAAGGGGGTCGCCTCGAAGAACATGTACGGCGCCTTCGGAGTGCCCGTCGCGCTGCTCCTGTGGATCAACTTCACCGCGAAGCTGCTGCTGTTCTGCGCCGCCTGGACCGCGACGAACAGGGCCTCACGTATGGAGGAGCAGGAGTCGCCTACGGCGGAGCGAGAAGGCGAAGAGGCGGTCTCCGAAGAGACCGCCTCCACAAACAGCCACCCCGTAGAGGGCGCCTCCGCGACCACGTCCTCCGAAGAGGCCGTCCGCCGTGAGTCCTGAAGGCCGCTTTCGCGTCAGCTCTGGCGGTCGCGTCGGCCGGACTGGCCCGGCAGCGGCAGCCGGCGCCTGATCACGAAGGCACCCGCGCCGAGCACCGCGAGCACACCGGCCGCGATCGCGAGCGCGGTGCCCATGCCGTTGCCGCCGTCGTCGGAGACGTGCGCCGCCTTCTCCGTCGCGTCCGTGCCCGCGCCGCCACCGCCCGGGGCGCCCTTGCCCGCCCCGCCCGTGGAGGCACCCTTCGGGGCGACGAGCTCGCCCACCGGGTCGACCTTGCCCGCGGCCGCGAAGCCCCAGTCGAAGAGGCGCGCGGTCTCCTTGTAGACCGCGTGGGCCTCGGAGGACGAGGGGTTCATGACGGTGACGAGGAGGACCTTGCCGTTGCGCTCGGCGACACCGGTGAACGTGTTGCCCGCGTGCGAGGTGTAGCCGTTCTTGACACCCGCGATCCCCTTGTAGGGGGTGACACCTTCGGCGCCGGTGAGCAGCTTGTTGGTGTTCTGGATCTCGAAGGGCTCGCGCTTCGTCTTGCCCTTGTCCTTGCCCTTCTCGATCTTCTTGGTCTCACCGGGGAACTGGGCAGTGGCCGTCGAGCAGTACTCGCGGAAGTCCTTCTTCTGCAGCCCGGAGCGCGCGAACAGCGAGAGATCGTACGCGGAGGACACCTGCCCCTTGGCGTCGTAGCCGTCGGGGGAGATCACATGCGTGTCGAGGGCCTGCAGGTCCTCGGCGTGCTTCTGCATGTCCTTGACGGTCTGCGGGACGCCGTCGTTCATCGCGGACAGGACGTGCACCGCGTCGTTGCCGGACCTCAGGAAGACGCCGAGCCACAGGTCGTGGACGCTGTACGACTCGTTCTCCTTGATGCCGACCATGCTGCTGCCCGCGCCGACGCCCTCCAGGTCGGAGGGCACGACCTTGTGCTGCTGCGTCTTGGGGAACTTCGGCAGGACCGTGTCCGCGAAGAGCATCTTCAGGGTGCTGGCCGGAGGCAGCCGCCAGTGCGCGTTGTGCGAGGCGAGGACCTCGCCGGACTCGGCGTCCGACACGATCCAGGAGCGCCCGGTCAGCTCCTTCGGCAGGACCGGCGCACCTGCCTTGAGCTTCACCTGGGTGCCCGCCGTGCCGAGCAGGGCACCGCCGACGGTGGACATCTTGGCGGGTGGCTTCGGTTGGCCGTCGTCGTCTCCGGGCTTCCCGTCCGCCAGCGCGGGCGCTGCGGTCGACAAGGTCAGCAATGCGGCGGAAGCGACCAACATGGCGGTCTTTTTTACGGCAGGCACGGACGAGAACGTACAGGGCGGGACTGCGGGCGTCGCCGTCGAGGTCCACTGTGTCCCCTCGTCCCCACCCCGGCGGCGGCCCGGCAGGGAAGCTCGCGATACTGAACGTATGAAGCTCAGCCGCCCTGTCTCCTGGTTCCTGCTCGCCTTCGGGGTGTGGAGCTGGTTCATCTGGATCACTTTCGTCAAGAACCTGTGGAAGGACGGCAGTGGGCTGGCCTTCGACGACGCGGACAACCCGACCGGGTACTTCTGGGTGCACCTGACGCTTGCCGTTGTCTCCTTTGTCTTGGGGACGGTGGTAGGGGCCATCGGGTTCCGTGGCGTCCGGGCTCTGCGCAGAACGTCATAACCGTGGTCGTCCTCATGGTCCTCGCGGGCCTGGCCGTCCTCGCGGCCTTGGCGGGTCTCCACTGGTACGTCTGGCGGCGTCTGGTGCGGGACACCACGGCCGGGCCCGGACCGGCCCGGCGCGCGGGGACGGCGGTCTTCGTCGCGGCGCCGCTGACGATGCTCGCGGCGCTCGTGGCCGAGCGGACCGGGGCGCCCTTCCTGTTGCAGCGAATCCTTGCCTGGCCAGGGTTCATGTGGATGGCGATCGCGCTCTACCTGCTGCTCGCGCTGCTCGTGGGGGAGTTGCTGCGGCCGGTGGTGCGGCGGTGGGCGGAACACAGGTCCGTGGGGTCGCAAACGGTGCTCTCCGAAGAGGGCGATCCCGAAAGGGCCGCCTTCGGAGAGGCGGGTCCGACTGTCGCGGCTGCCTCCGCGGACGCCGGAAGCGCCGCCGTTGCCGCCGCCGCGGGGGTCACGGAGTCTGCCCCCGTGGCCCCCGCCCCCGCCCCCTCGACTGCCCTTTCCGCCACCCCTTCGCGCCGTCTCTTCGTCTCCCGGATCATCGGGGGGACCGCCGCCGCCGTCGCGGCGGGGACCGTCGGCTACGGGACGTACGGCGTGCTGCGCGGCCCCAAGGTGAAGCGGGTCACCGTGCCCCTGGCGAAACTCCCGCGCGCGGCGCACGGCTTCAGGATCGCGGTGGTCAGCGACATCCACCTCGGGCCAATCCTCGGGCGCGACTTCACCCGGCGCGTGGTCGACACCGTCAACGCCACGCAGCCCGACCTGATCGCCGTGGTGGGCGACCTGGTGGACGGCAGCGTCGAGCACCTCGCCCCGGCCGCCGCGCCGCTCGCCGGGCTGCGGGCACGGCACGGCGCGTACTTCGTCACCGGCAACCACGAGTACTTCTCCGGGGCCGAGCAGTGGGTCGACCACGTACGCGAACTCGGCCTGCACCCGCTGCGGAACGCCCGCACCGAACTCCCCGGCTTCGACCTCGCGGGCGTCGACGACGTGGCGGGCCAGAGCGAGGGGAAGGGCCCCGACTTCGCCAAGGCCCTCGGCGACCGGGACCGCTCGCGCGCCTCCGTTCTCCTCGCGCATCAGCCGGTCGTCATCCACGACGCCGTCGAACACGGCGTCGACCTGCAACTGTCCGGCCATACGCACGGCGGCCAGCTGTGGCCGGGCAACCTCGTCGCCGACCTGGCCAACCCGACGCTCGCGGGCCTGGAGTGGTACGGCGACACCCAGCTCTACGTCACGCGCGGCGCCGGCGCGTGGGGGCCGCCGGTGCGGGTCGGGGCGCCCTCGGACATCACGGTCGTGGAACTGGCGGCGCGGCGGGCGTGAGCGGTCCGGTGGCCCGGCCCGTTGTCAGTGGCTGCCGCTAGCGTTCAGGCATGGGAATGGTGACGTTCGTCGACGAGACGACAGCGGGGGAGCGCCGTGCTGCCTGGGGTCTGGAGGTCGTGGAAGAGCGGCTGACCGTGCGGGAGTTGATCCGGCGCCGGGTCTTTCACGAGGTCGCCGAGTACAACGCTCGTGCGGCGACCGGGGACTTCCGTGGTCTCGTCCAGCCGGTGGACACGGAAAGCTCGTCGGACGGGGGCGCGTCGCGCGGGCCGCGTGAGGTCGACGCCGAGCGGCAGTTCGAGCAGGCGGTCGTGGCGTTCGGGCGAAACGGGTTCCTGGTGATCGTCGGGGACCGGCAGGTGAAGGAGTTGGACGCGGAGGTCGACGTGGCGTCCGGCGCCCGGGTCTCGTTCCTCAAGCTCGTGCCGCTGGTGGGTGGCTGATGAGCGGGCATTACCCCCAGCATGTCGAGGCCGTCACGCGCCTGGCCGCCGTGGGCGACATGGCCGGCCTCGCCGACGTGCTCCTCAAGACGGCGACCGTCAACGCCAACCGCTGGGACGGTGACGGGGAGCAAGTGCTCAAGATCCTCCGTGCGTTGCCCCCGGAGGAGCGCACCCAGCTCGCCCACGCCCTCGACGAACAGGCCGACCCGCCCGACAGCCACCAGCCCATCGCCCCCCTCCTGACGCTGCTCGGCGTCATCGCCGACGACCTGCCCGGTGACCTGCTCTCCGCCGCGCGCGTCAGACGCCTCCACAAGCTCGGCACGGCGTACTGCGTATGGGGGCACCGCGAGGCCATGGCGCTCGTGGACGCCGAACTCGCCGTCGGCCACCCGATCCCCGCCACGGCCGTCGCCGCCCTGCGCCGCACCGCGGTGGTCGAGTACTACCGGGGGACGGCGCTGACCGATTTCGTCAAGAGGCTGCCCGATCCCGTCGTCAACCCGGGTGAGGCCTGGGCCGACCGGGCCCTCGCGGACGCCGCCGAGCGGGGCGGCACGTGGCTCGAACTCCTGCGGCGGGCCACCACCGCCACGTCGGCCAAGCCCACCGCCGCGTGGGAGAAGAACGCTCGGGCGGTCCTCGGGCGGCTGGACGCCGACGAGGCCCGCGAAACCCTCCTCGCCTGGATCGGCCTGGTGGGCCACCCCCGCACCCTGCCGTTCAACGCCTCCGCCCACACCAGGGCACCGAACGCCGAGTACGACCCGTGCAACACCGATGTCCTGCGCGGCCTGGCCTGGCTGGTCGCCCTGCTGCCCGCGCACCCGGACGCCGCCCGCGCGCTCGGCAGGCTCGTCGACGTCTCCCTGCGCAAGATCCCGGGTATCGGCCCGCGCAACCCGAAGGTGGCCAACGCCGGCGTCACCGCGCTCATCCGGTCCGAAGGCGGAGCGGCACTGGCCGAGCTGGCCCGCCTCGCCTCCCGCGTCACGTACAGGACCACCCTCAAACTGATCAACACCGGCCTGGAGGAGCGGGCCGCGGCTCTCGGGCTGAGCCGGGAGGAGGTCGAGGAACTGGTCGTCCCCGGGTACGGACTCACGGAGGTCGGGCACCGCGTCCACCGCTTCGGGGAGTGCGAGGCCGAGTTGCGGGTCAGCGGCACGAAGGCCGCGGTCCACTGGCGGAATGCCGCGGGCAAGCCCGTCAAGACGCCGCCCGCCGCCGTCAGACGGGACCACCCCGACGAGCTGAAGGAGCTGAAGGCGGCCGCCAAGGACATCGACAAGATGCTCTCGGCGCAGGCCGAGCGGCTCGACCGGCAGTTCCTGGCCGGCCGGACGTGGACGTACGCCGCCTGGCGTGCGCGCTGTCTCGACCATCCCCTGGTCGGCACGCTCGCCCGCCGCCTCCTGTGGACCGTCGACGGGACCCCCTGCGGATACGCGGACGGGGCGCTGCGCACCCTCGCGGACGAGCCGGTGACGTCCGCCGGTGGCGAGGTCCCGGACGACTGCGCGGTCGAACTCTGGCATCCGGTCGGCAGGGAACCGGACGAGGTCGTCGCCTGGCAGGAGTGGCTGGAGCGACATGGCGTCACGCAGCCCTTCAAGCAGGCCCACCGGGAGGTGTACCTCCTCACCGACGCCGAGCGCGGGACGGGCACGTACTCGAACCGGTTCGCCGCGCACATCCTGCGCCAGCACCAGTTCAACTCCCTCGCCACGGTGCGTGGCTGGAGCAACCAGTTGCGCCTGAGCGTGGACGACGAGTACCCGCCGGCGGTCCGCGAGTTGCCGCACTGGGGGCTGCGTGCCGAGTACTGGGTCGAGGGCGTCGGCGGCGAGCGCTGGGAGGAGGAGCTCACCGACGCGGGCAGCTATCTGCGGATCCGCACCGACCAGGTGCGCTTCTACCCGATCGACGCCCCGCAGAACACGGCGCACGCGGCAGGCGGGGAGTACCGCGTGCGGCTCTACGACGGCCGCGAGCCGGTCGACGCGCTGCCCCTCGACGAGATACCGGCGCTGGTCCTGAGCGAGGTGCTGCGCGACGTCGACCTGTTCGTGGGCGTGGCCAGCGTGGGCGTCGGGCGGGTCGTCGGTGGAGGGAGCCGCCTCCACCGGCTATCTGCCCTTCGAGGGTGACCGGACGCTGGCGGTCGTCCTGAGCAAGGCGATGATGCTGGCCAACGACAAGGAGATAACGGATCCGATGATCCGCAGCCAGTTGGGCTGACGCTCTCAGGGCGTGCGGGCCAGCTCCGGCCGCTTCAGGTAGTCCGTGAAGCCGACGACGTTGCCCCATGCGTCGGTGATCTCCACGGTCCAGCCGGTGGCCACGGAGAACGGCTCGCTCAGCAGGGTGATGCCCGCCGCCACCAGGGCCTGGCCCTTCGCACGGGCGTCGGGGACCTCCAGCCAGACGCGGGGGGATGGCCACGGCGGCGTACGCGGCACGATGCCGTCCTCCACGCGCAGGAGCAGGCCCGGCGTCTCCTTGCCGACCTTCAGGATGGCGAGCCCGAGTTCGTCGAGCCGGGCCGCGACCGGGAAGCCGGCCCGCTCGTAGAACCCGACGGCCTCGCCGAGATCGCCGACGGGGAACAGGACGTTGTCGAAGCCGAGCAGTCCGACCGGCTGGTTGTCTGACATTCCGTCAGGGTAGGACGGGCGCCGTCGCACCGGCGCAGGCGCGCATGAAGCGCACCACGCGGGCCCGATTCTTCGACCGTACGGCCCCCCGGACCGGCGCACGCCTACCGGTTGATGGACTGGATCTCCTGGACGTCGACGTCCTGGGTGCCTTCGAACGTGCCGTCGGGCAGGTCGCCCCCGGCGCCGTCGTTGCCCTTCCAGGTGATCTCCCACGTGATAGAGGCCTTGATCCGGAACGGGTCGCCGCCCGTCGCCCGCAGGTACTTGATGCCGCACGGCGGGTTCTCCTTCGCGGAGCCCTTCTTGTACGGCGTACCGATGCTGCCGTCGTCGTCGGCGACGAGGCACGAGTCGACCTCGTCAGGCGTCGCTTCTTGATGTGGTCGAGGTCCGCGTCGTAGGTGTCAATCCTCTGCCCTTGTGCTCCCAGGGAACCCCTAGAGATCGTCTTCAAAGGGTCAGATCCAGAGCAGGAGTGAGGCGATGGTGACGGTGGCCTGGTAGGACTCACGGGTCTTGTCGTAGCGGGTGG